>NZ_JACBYP010000134.1 GCF_018982965.1 Streptomyces mayonensis
CCTAAAACGCAGGCCGCTCCGGATCCAACGCGGCAACCCCCTCCACCGGCGAGGACGCCACCGCCAGGTGCCGCCGAGGCATCCGCCCCGCCCGCCGGGCCAACCGCCCCGCCTCCACGGCGAACCGCATCCCCTCCGCCATCAGCACCGGCTCCTGCGCCCGGGTCACCGCCGAGGCCAGCATCACCCCCGCACACCCCAGCTCCATCGCCAGCGCCACGTCCGACGCCGTACCGGCCCCCGCGTCCAGAATCACCGGCACGCGCGCGTGCTCCACGATCAGCTGGAAGTTGTGCGGGTTGCGGATGCCGAGCCCCGACCCGATCGGCGAGCCCAGCGGCATGACCGCCGCGCACCCGACGTCCTCCAGCTTCCGGGCGAGCACCGGGTCGTCGTTCGTGTACGGCAGCACCGTGAACCCGTCGTCGACCAGCGTCTCCGCCGCGTCCAGCAACTCGACCGGATCCGGCAGCAGGGTGCGCTCGTCGGCGATCACCTCCAGCTTGACCAGGTCCGTGCCGAGCGCCTCGCGCGCCAGCCGCGCGGTGAGCACCGCCTCCCCGGCCGTGAAGCAGCCGGCCGTGTTCGGCAGCACCCGGATGCCGAGCCGGTCCAGTACGGACAGCACCGAACCGTGCACCGAGGGGTTCACGCGCCGCATCGCGACGGTCGTCAGCTCGGTCCCGGAGGCCACCAGCGCGCGCTCCAGCACGTCCAGGCTGGGTGCGCCGCCCGTACCCATGATCAGGCGGGACGTGTACGACGTACCGCCGAGGACGAAGGGATCGTCGGCCATCGGTCAGCCTCCTTGCACAGCGGTGAGGACCTCGACGCGGTCGCCGTCGGTCAGGGCGGTGTCGGACCACCGCGCGCGCGGGACCACGGTTTCGTTCAGGGCGGCGGCCACCCCGGACGGTGCCGCGGTGAGCGTGCCGACCAGGGCGTCCAGGGCGGTGCCGGGAGCCACTTCGCGCGGCTCGCCGTTGACGGAGATGTTCATGCGGGCTGCTCCGTGGGTTCCGGGCGTGCGGGGGCGGCGCCGAAGCGCCGGGGAGTGAAGGGCAGGGCCTCGTCCGGAAGCTCGCCCGTGGTCAGGGCCTGCGCCATGACGTCGCCGGTGACGGGGGTGAGCAGGATGCCGTTGCGGTGGTGCCCGGTGGCCAGCAGCAGCCCCTCCAGCTCGGTCGGACCGAGCAGCGGTGCGTTGTCCGGGGAGCCGGGGCGCAGCCCCGCGCGGGTCTCCGTGAGCGGCAGTTCGGTGATGCCGGGGACCAGCTCGTGGGCGTCGCGCAGCAGCTCGTAGACGCCGCCCGCGGTGACCGTCGTGTCCCAGCCCAGCTCCTCGCTGGTGGCGCCGACGACCAGCTCGCCGTTCTCCCGGGGCACCAGGTAGACGTGGTTGCCGCGCACCACGGCGCGCACGGTCCGGTTCAGCAGGGGTGCGTGCGTCCGCGGCATCGTCAGCCGCAGCACCTGCCCCTTCACGGGCCGCACGGGCGGCAGTACGGCGTCCGGTACGCCCGCGAGGCGCCCGCTCAGGCTGCCCCCGGCCAGTACCACCCGGCCCGCCTCCAGCACGGTGCCGTCGGCGGTGACGACGCCCGTGGCCCGCTCGCCGCGCCCGACGGTGAGCCGCTCGGCCCACGACCGGTGGAAGACCACCCCCGTCCGCTCGCAGGCGGCCACGAGCGCGCGGGCGAGGCGACGCGGGTCGATCTGGTGGTCGCCGTCCACCCGCAGCCCCCCGCGCACGCCCGGCGCGAGCATCGGCTCCAGGCGCCGGCACTCACGCCCCGACAGCCACTCCGACTCCAGGCCGGAGCGCTGCTGAAGCGCGTGCAGTTCGCGCAGGTCGGAGCGGTCGTCGGCGTCCAGTGCGACGGCGAGGGTGCCGCAGCGGCGGTGACCGAGGTCGTGACCGGTGAGGTCGGTCAGCTCGGCCGCGAAGTCGGGGTAGCGGCGGGCCGAGGCGAGGTTCAGCGCGAGCAGCGTCTGCTCGCCGTGGTGCAGCTCCGTCACGGCGGCCAGCATCCCGGCCGCCACCTGGGCCGCGCCGCCGCCCGGCTCGGGATCCACCAGGGCCGTGGTGAGCCCGCTCTGCGCGGACCGCCACGCGGTGACCAGGCCGATGACGCCACCGCCCACGACGAGGACGTCGGGCGCGCGGGACTCGGCGGACGGTGGCGCGGTGGGCGACGGCTCGGTGAGCGACGGCTCGGCGCGTGACGGCTCGGTGGGTGACGACACGGTGGGTGACGACACGGTGTGTGCTGGGGACCAGGTGTGTGCTGGGGACGACATGGGCGTCCAACCCCTCCCTTCGCCGGCATGACCCGGATCAGGTTCGTACGGTCGGAGGCCGCCCAGCCTCCCTCTCAGCCCGGTGCGTCCGGGCTCCCGCGAGTGCTTTGCACCGGCCAGCCTAGCCCGCGGGCCGCCGCACCCGTAAGGGAGCGTCCGGGAGGCCGCCGGGGAGCCGGGGGCCGCCGGTGGGTGCTGTGGAGCAGCTCACCGCGCATGCGCACTGACCGACGACGTGGCAGATCGCTAAGGTGATCGGGTGAGCGAGCAGACACGGGAACGGGGACGGGAAGCCGCCGGGGACACCGGACGCCGCGTGGTCGTCGTGGGCGCCGGCATGGCGGGTGTGCAGACCGTGGTCGCCCTGCGGGAGCGGGGCTTCACCGGCGCCGTGACCCTGATCGGCGCCGAACCCCACCAGCCGTACGACCGCCCTCCGCTCTCCAAGGCCGTGCTGCTCGGCACCGCGGAGGGCTCCGCCTTCGACGTCGACTTCGACGCGCTCGGCATCACGCTCCGGCTGGGCTGCGAGGCCCTGGGCGTCCGCCCCGGCGCCCACGTCCTGGACACCTCCGAGGGGCCCGTGCCGTACGACGCCCTCGTGCTGGCGACCGGTGCCGAACCGGCCCGGCTCCCCGGGGCCGACGGTGTGCCCGGCGTGCACCTGCTGCGCACCCTGGACGACGCCGAACGGCTGCGCCCCGTGCTCGCCCGGCAGCACGACATCGTGGTCGTCGGCGCGGGCTGGATCGGCGCCGAGTTCGCCACCGCCGCGCGCGGGGCGGGCTGCGCGGTCACGGTGGTGGAGGCCGCCGACCGGCCCCTGGCCGACGCGCTGCCCGCCGAGGTGGCCGCGCCGATGGCCGCCTGGTACGCGGAGGCGGGCGCCGAACTGCGCACCCGCGCGCGCGTGGAACGCGTCGAGGCCGGCGAGAGCGACAAGCCGGGCCGGGTCGTCCTCGACGACGGCACGCGGCTGCCCGCCGACGCGGTCGTCGTCGGCATCGGGGCCCGCCCGGCCACCGCCTGGCTCGCCGGCTCCGGGATCGAGCTCGGCGCGCACGGCGAGGTCCTCGCCGACGACCACCTGCGCACCTCCGCACCCGACGTCCACGCGGTCGGCGACTGCGCCTCCTTCCCCTCCGCGCGCTACGGCGAGCGGCTGCTGGTGCACCACTGGGACAACGCGCTCCAGGGGCCGCGCACGGTCGCCGCCGACATCGCCGGCACTCCCGGCGGCGAGGACCCGGCCCCCTACGACCCCGTGCCGTACTTCTGGTCCGAGCAGTTCGGCCGCTTCGTGCAGTACGCCGGTCACCACACCGCCGCCGACACCACCCTGTGGCGCGGTGAACCCTCGGGACCGGCGTGGACGGTCTGCTGGCTGCGCGGGGGCCGTCTCGTGGCGCTGCTGGCGGTGGGCCGGCCACGCGACCTGGCGCAGGGCAGACGCCTGATCCAGGCGGGCACCGCGATGGACCCGGCACTGCTGGCCGATCCGGCACGGCCGCTGAAGGCGGCGACCGCGGCGGCGTAGTCCGGCTTCCGACTGTCAGTGGCAGATGGCAGGCTTGACACGTGACCGAGATTGACGCAAAGACCGATGCTCTCGTGCCTGCCTGGCTCACCGTTCCCGACATCGCCGAGAAGCTCGGCGTCGAGGTGACCCGCGTACGCCAGCTGATCAAGGAAGGCCAGCTCATCGCCGTCCGCCGCGGTGAGAACCGCGCGCTGCACATCCCCGCGGCCTTCATCGACGAGGACCGGGTCGTCAAGGGCCTGGTCGGGACCCTCACGCTGCTGCGGGACGACGGGTTCACGGCCGAGGAGATGCTGGAGTGGCTCTTCACGCCCGACCCGACGCTGCCGGGCACCCCCGCGCAGGCACTGAGTGAGAACCGAGGTACGGAGGTGAAGCGCCGCGCCCAGGCGCTCGCCGTCTGACCCGCCACGTCGCCCGCCGTCCGCCACGCCACCCGCCGTCCGGCACCCGGTCTGCGGCACCCGGCCTGCGGCACCCGGCGTGCGCGCCGCGGCCCGCGGTTCACGGCCCTGGTGGCCGTACCCGTCCGCGGCGCACACGCCACGGTGGCGGTCCGCGACCGCGACGCCCCGCGCGCCGGAGCCGGGGCACCGCGCCGCCCGTACCCGCAGGGCCCTGCGGGTACGGCGTCCGCACCTGTACGCCGTCCACCTGCGCAAGTGCGGGCCCGTACGCCGTCCACCTGTGCAAACGTGGGACCGTACGCCGTCCGTATACGCCCCGTCGCATACGCAGCGCGGGCCCGCACACGGGCGCAAGCACGGACCGACCCGTACGACGCCCGCGCACACAAGGCGCCCGCACGCCCGGCGCCCGCTCGTCCGAACCACCGACCCCGGGGGACACCCGCATGCCCGACACCGCCTCGACCACCGCCCGCGCCCGGCTCGCCGACGCCCGGCTCTACCTGTGTACGGACGCCCGCCGCAGCCAGGGCGACCTGCCCGAGTTCCTGGACGCCGTGCTGGCCGGCGGCGTCGACATCGTGCAGTTGCGCGACAAGGGCATGGAGGCCGCGGAGGAACTGGAGCACCTGAAGGTGTTCGCCGACGCCTGCGCGCGCCACGGCCGGCTCCTGGCGGTCAACGACCGCGCGGACGTCGCGCACGCCGCCGGCGCCGACGTGCTGCACCTCGGCCAGGGCGATCTCCCGGTTCCCGCCGCCCGCGCCATCCTCGGCGACGGCATCCTCGTCGGACGCTCCACCCACGCCGGCTCCGAGGCCGACGCCGCGGCCGCCCAGGAGGGCGTGGACTACTTCTGCACCGGCCCGTGCTGGCCCACTCCCACCAAGCCGGGCCGCCACGCGCCCGGCCTCGACCTGGTCCGCCACACCGCGGCGCAGGCGACCGCGCGGCCCTGGTTCGCCATCGGCGGCATCGACCTCGGCAACCTCGACGAGGTGCTGGAGGCGGGGGCCCGGCGGGTCGTGGTCGTCCGTGCCCTCACCGCCGCGGACGACCCGGGCGCGGCGGCGGCGGAGTTCGCGAAGCGCCTGCGAGAGGCGTGAGGCCGCCCCGGGGGAAGGCGGCCGGGGACCCGGGCGGAGACGATGCCCGGGGCATGTGTCCAAAGAGTGGACAACAAACCGACAATGCGGACAAATAATTCGCATCCGGTTGGGAGAGTGCCCGGCCCCTGGCTAACCTGCCGGTATGGCCCTCGGAACCGCAAGCACGAGGACTGACCGCGCCCGTACGGTGCGTGACATCCTCGCCACCGGCAAGACGACGTACTCGTTCGAGTTCTCGGCGCCGAAGACGCCCAAGGGCGAGAAGAACCTGTGGAGCGCGCTCCGCCGGGTGGAGGCCGTGGCCCCGGACTTCGTCTCCGTCACCTACGGTGCGGGCGGCTCCACGCGCGCGGGCACGGTCCGCGAGACCCAGCAGATCGTCGCCGACACCACGCTGACCCCCGTGGCCCACCTCACCGCCGTCGACCACTCCGTCGCCGAGCTGCGCAACATCATCGGCCAGTTCGCGGACGCCGGGATCAGGAACATGCTGGCCGTGCGCGGCGACCCGCCCGGCGACCCGAACGCCGACTGGGTCGCGCACCCCGAGGGCCTCACCTACGCCGCCGAACTGGTCCGGCTCATCAAGGAGTCGGGGGACTTCTGCGTCGGTGTCGCGGCCTTCCCCGAGATGCACCCGCGCTCCGCCGACTGGGACACGGACGTGACGCACTTCGTCGACAAGTGCCGGGCCGGCGCCGACTACGCGATCACCCAGATGTTCTTCCAGCCCGAGTCGTATCTGAGGCTGCGCGACCGGGTCACCGCGGCCGGCTGCGAGACGCCGGTCATCCCCGAGGTCATGCCGGTGACCAGCGTGAAGATGCTGGAGAGGTTGCCGAAGCTCAGCAACGCCTCGTTCCCGGCGGAGCTGAAAGAGCGGATCCTCGCAGCCAAGGACGATCCGGCGGCTGTACGCTCGATCGGAATCGAGTTCGCCACGGAGTTCTGCGCGACACTGCTGGCCGAGGGTGTGCCCGGACTGCACTTCATCACGCTCAACAACTCCACGGCGACGCTGGAAATCTACGAGAACCTGGGCCTGCACCATCCACCGCGGGCCTAGACCGGCCGCACAGATTTACGACACACTGCGTAGCGGCCACTGGGAGAGGGGCGTACATGGGCTGGACGGTCCTCTACATCGCGTTCGGCGTGGTCGCGTTGTGGTTGCTCGGCGAGGTGCTGCTGCAGTACAAGGCGCGGCTGCGCTGGCGGCTCCTCGCGTTCGGCGGCTTCGTCGGCGTCGTCGCCGGTGTGCTGCTGTCCAACGTGCTCGTCATCGGTGTCGGCGCCGCCGCCTTCGCGGTCGGCCAGACCTACGTCACGCTGTCCTTCCGCCGCGGCTTCGAGGCCGGCTGGGCGGTCAACGCCCCGGCGGGACTCAAGCGCGGCCGTGGTGAACGGGGGCGCCAGGAACCGACGTTGGAGGTCTCCGACCTGGAGGCCGGGGGCGGCCGGGAACACCGGGACGGCTACGACGACGCGCAGGGCTACGGCACGCCCCCACAGGGCACCCCCGCACAGGGCACCCCCGCACAGGGCATCCCGGCCTACGGGCAGGACGACCCCGACCGCGACGACGTGTTCACCCCGGCCCGCACCGCCGACCCCTCGGCCGCGGAGACCACCGCCGTCTACGAGCCGCAGCCCATGCCGGACGACACCGGCTCGTACGGCGTCTACGCCGACTCGGGCTACGCCCAGGGCCAGCAGCAGCCGGCCGCCGCCGCACCGGGCGCCGACCAGGCCTACGCCTACGACTACTCGGGCTACGGGCAGCAGGGTTACGGCTACGACACCGGCACCCAGCAGCAGTACGCCGCCTACTCCGACCCGTACATCGGCACCCACACCTACGGTGGCGGGGCGTACGACACCGGCGGTTACGACACGACCGGCGGCCAGGGCTACGGCGGGCAGGCCTACGGGCAGGACCAGTACGCCACCGGCGCGCACGGCGGCTACGGCGGCGAGACCCCGGCGGGCGGCGTGTGGGTGCCGCAGCAGCGCAGCACCGACGACCCCTACGGCGGCGAACTCCCGCCGGACCAGCAGCCCTACCCCTACCAGGGCAACAACCAGGGTCAGGGCCAGGGCGGCCAGGGGCAGGGGTACGACGAGCAGTACCGCTTCTGACGGTTCCTCGGACACCCGGTGGCCCGGACCGCGCCCGGCACCGGGTCCCGTCCGCCCGTCACTGGGAGCCGCGGAACTCCGGCCCCTCCACCACGAGTCCGGCCACCAGCGCGCCCGACATGCCGGCGTGCGGCAGCCCTCCTCCCGGATGGGACCAGCCGCCGACCGTGAACAGCCCTTCCGTATGGGTGGTGTTCGCCGCATGCAGCAGTCGCCCCGCGGCACCCGCCAGCGCGGGTGCCGGAATCGCCCCGTCCGCCGCGCCGGTGGCCGCCGCGACGGCGGCCGGACCGCACACCTCGTGCCACAGGAGCCGGTCGCGCAGGCCGGGCACCGCCCGCTCGGCCACGTCGATCAGCCGCTCGGCCCACTGGGCGGACACCTCGGTCGCGGACCGGTCGGTCCCCGCTCCCAGGGCGGGCACCGTCGCGGAGAGCGTGACCGCCTCGTGGTCCGCGTCCGGGACGAGCGCCGGGTCGTCCGGCCGCAGGACGGTGACGGTCGGTCGCGCCGCCATCCCGGGGGCGGCGCCGAACAGGCCGTCCAGCTCGGCCTCGCGGTCCCGCGCGTGCACCACCGTCCGGTGCGCCGTGCCCTCCGGCCGGGCGCCGCGCAGGGCCAGCAGCACCGTCAGCCGACTCGCTCCGCCCCGCTGCGGCGGCACCCCGCTCCCGGCCCGGGCACCGCCGCAGAGCCGGTCCAGCACGTCCGGGGCCACCCCGGCGACCACGAACTCCGCTTCCTCCAGGGGCCCTTCGGCCGACTCCACGCCCGCCACCCGGCCGTCCTTCTCGACGACCGAGGTGACCTCGGTGCCGAAGCGGAACTCGACCCGGCGGGCCAGACACCGCTCGTACACCGCCCGCGCCAGCTCCCGCAGACCGCCACCGCGCACGTACCACATGCCGAAGGCGTACTCCATGTACGGCAGCACGGCGGCGTTCGCCGGGGCGGTGCGGGGATCCAGGCCGTACGCGAGCGCGTGGCTCTCCAGGAGGGCGGCGAGCCGCGGATCGCGCAACTCCAGGGCGCCGACCTCGGCGAGGGTCCCGGCCCGGCGGGTGCGCAGCAGCCGCTTGTGCGGGACGGCCGGGTAGGGCTCGCGCTCGGCCAGCACCTCCCAGTCGGGCCACAGCGGCTCCTCCAGGAGGGGGCGGCGGGTGCGGTCCCAGGTCTCCCGGGCCCGCACCAGGAAGTCGCCCCAGCGTCCGGCGGCCGTCGGGCCCAGCGCCGCGTCCAGGGAGGCGACGACACCGGCACGGGAGGCGTTCGGCAGCGCGACCTCGGTGCCGTCCGCGAAGACGTGCCGTGACGAGGGGTCGACCTGCACCAGCTCGACGCGGGACTCCAGCGGCTCCTTCCCGGTCTTCACGAACAGATCGCGCCAGACCGCGGGCAGGGGGAGCAGGCCGGGGCCCGTGTCGAAGGAGAAGCCGTCCCGCTCGCGGCGGCCCAGGGCACCGCCGTACGTCCCCGTCCGCTCGTACACCACCACCCGGTGGCCCGCGACGGCCAGCCGGGCGGCGGCCGCCATGGCGCCCATCCCGGCGCCGATCACCGCAATCCGTGCCATGCCAGGGACTTTATCCGCCACCACCGACAACCCCGGCCCCCGGTACGCGGCAGGCCGTCCGCCTGCCGCGTACCGGGACGGACGCGGAGGCCACCGGCCGGTGGAGCGGTGCCGTGGGGCGGGGTGCGCAGACCTGAGTACGGGTACCTAGCCCGCGAGATGAGTACGGACGCGGATGGGCCCCGACCTGCGAGGACGAGAGAGTGGAGACCACGGAGAGGGGCACGGCTCCGGCACCGGCGACACGGGGCGCCGGAACGGATCCGGGCCCACGATCCGCTCCTTCCGCCGACCGCGGTCGGCGGAAGCGAGGCACGGGGGAACCCGGGGGAACGACCGGCAACGGGGGTTCGACGGGGGACGTACGGGGGAGAAGACGCCGGTCCGACGGCGGCCCGCGGGGGACGCGGCCACCACGGACCGGCGTTCTTCGTGTCCGGCGTTCCGCGCGTGCTGAGCGGTGCCGTGCCGTGCCGTACGGTGCTGTGCGGTGCCGGGCCGGGTCAGGCCCTGCCGCTCACGCGCCCCTGGAGCAGGCGCGACAGCGCGGCGTGCACCTCGTCGAGGGAGCGCTCCGGCTGGAACGACTTCCAGTCGAGCGCCGCCACCAGAACCATGCCGACCAGCGCCGCAGCGGTCAGCGGCACGTCGATCTCCTCGCTGAACTCACCGCCGGCCATCCCCTCCCGCAGCACTTCCTCCACCACTGCCAGGGCCTCCTGCCGGACCACCAGCAGCGTGGACTGCCAGGCCCGGTTGGTGCGCCACAGCTCGGCCACGTACAGCTGGGTGAAGGCCGGATAGCGGTCGATGAAGACGAGCCCCGCGCGGATCATCGCGTCGAGGGCGTCGACCCGGCCGCGGCCCTCCCCGGCCGCCCGCTCGGCCGCCTGGCGCAGCGAGGCGGTGAGGAGCCCGACGCCGTGCCGCAGCAGCTCCTCGAAGAGCACGGACTTGCTGGCGAAGTTGTAGTAGACCGTGCCCTTCGCGACCCCGGCCCGCTCGGCGATCTCGTCCACCGTGGTGGCGGAGAAGCCCTGCTCGGCGATGAGCGTGACGGCCGCCTCGTAGAGCTTCTGCCGGGTGGCCTCGCGCCGGCTGCCGCCCTGCGGGGCGGTGCTGCTGCTTTCCATGGTCCCGATTCTCACAGCACCGCCCGCGGGCCTCCCACCGCAGGGGCCGAGCACCCTGCGATCGAACGGTCGATCGAAGGGAAAGCGCAGGTCAGAACGGATTGTCAGTGCCATACCTCACGATGGGCACATACGGCACCTCCTGCCCGGACGTGCCGTCACGGAGACGACAGGAGGATCGTCATGGCCCACTCGTCCGCAGCCGCCGCCCGGCGGCGCCGCGCAGCCGGCCCTGCACCCTCACTGACCGGCCCGGCGAGCGACGTGCACCCCGTGCTCCGCCGGGCGACCGCCCCGCCCGCCGCCCTCGACCTGCTCGCCCAGGCCCGGTCCGGACTCGAAGAGGCCGCCGTCCTCGAAACGCCGAACGAGCGCTACGCCACGGCCCACCTCGCCGCCCTGCGCACCGCGGCCGCGGTGCTCGCCGCCCGGGGCCGCCCGGAGCACACACCGCGGGCCCGGGCCCGCATCCGCAGTGCCTGGGAGGTGCTGCCCGAGATCGCGCCCGAGCTGTCCGACTGGAGTGCGCTGTTCGCCTCCGGGGCCCGGCGCAGGGCGCGTGCCGAGGCGGGCATCCGGGGCGCCGCCGGGCGCCGGGACGCCGACGACCTGATACGCGACGTGGCGATGTTCCTGCGCCTGGTGGAGCGGATGCTGGTCCTCCAGCCGGTCCTGCCCCAGCCACGCCCCGACCCGGACCGCACCGACCGTGCCGGCACCGACCGTCCCGGCACCGACCGTCCCGGCACCGACCGCCCCGGACCGGACCGCCCGGGCGCGGACGGCCCCGACGTCCTCCGCCGGCCCGACGCCCCTCGCCGTGCCGATGCCCCCGGTCGTGCCGACGGCGGCCGCCCCGGCACGGCTCGCCCCTCCGGCGGGCCGGACGGCACGCGCGCGGACCGGGAGCTGCCGGACGCGGGCTGAGAGCGCACCGGAGCACCGTTCACCGACCGGCTCCGGCCCCGCCGGGACGGGTGACCGGCCGGCGCGCCGCAGGCAATAGGGTGGGAGACGCCTGAAGCCTCCCCTTTCCCGCACCGGGCGGGGGGTGGCAGCCCGTTCGCTCCGCCCGTGTCCGAGGCGGTGCCGCGCCGAGGAGTCAACTGCCGTGTCGGACCCGATGCGCCCACCCGTCTCCCACTCCAGTCCCCGGACGGAGTCCCCGCGCTCCGAGCCCGCGCGTTCCCGGGCGGCCCTGCGCACCGCCGTGGTCTGGGACGTCCTCCAGGACGCCCTGGACCGCCGGGTCAAGGCCACGGGCCGGCAGACGCTGGACGTCCTGGACACCGGCGGCGGCAGCGGGAACTTCGCGGTGCCCGTGGCCGGTCTCGGTCACCGCGTCACCGTCGTCGACCCGAGCCCCAACGCCCTGTTCGCCCTGGAGCGCCGCGCCGCCGAGGCCGGGGTCGCCGACCGCGTGCGGGGCGTCCAGGGAGACGCCGGCGGCCTCTTCGACGTGGTCGAGCGCGGCGGGTACGACGCGGTGCTGTGCCACGGCGTCCTGGAGTACGTGGACGACCCCGCGCAGGGGGTGCGCAACGTGGTCGCCGCCCTGCGCGCCGAGGGCGTCCTCAGCCTGCTCGCTGCGGGCCTCGGCGGGGCCGTGCTCGCGCGTGCCCTCGCCGGGCACTTCACGGAGGCCCGGCAGGCCCTCGCCGACCCGGACGGCCGCTGGGGCACGGGCGACCCCGTGCCGCGCCGGTTCACCGCCGAACAGCTCACCGGTCTGGTCGAGGCCGCAGGACTCCACGTCGGTGCCGTGCACGGCGTACGGGTCTTCGCCGACCTCGTCCCCGGCGGGCTCGTGGACACCGAGCCGGGTGCCGTGGACGCCCTGCTGGGACTGGAGGCCGCGGCCGCCGAACTCGCGGCGTTCCACTCCGTGGCCACCCAGCTTCATGTGCTCGGTGAGACGCGGGGGACCGAAGCGGCCTGAGCCGCCCCGTGGGGTACGGCGCTGATCAGGGGCGCGACTGCAGATGGAGTACGCCACAGGCCCCCCGAACGGGGGCCAGTCGCCGTATGATCGAGGGAGACCGCCCGGCATGACGGGTCGGCCGCTGGGGAATGGGAACTTCAGCGAGCCGGTACGGCCATGACGGAGTCCGGTTGGTCAATTGGCGTAGAGGGGCGGGTTTCACGGGGGCGATTCCCTGCCTATCCTTAAGGGACCCCCCGGGTCGCCCCGGCGACTGCACGATGAGGAGGACTCCGTGCCGCTCTCGGAGCACGAGCAGCGCATGCTCGAGCAGATGGAGCGAGCGCTGTACGCCGAAGATCCCAAGTTCGCGACAGCGCTCGAGGGAAGCGGGCTGCGTACGTACACCCGGCGACGGGTCTACCAGGCGGTCGCGGGCTTCCTCGTAGGTATTGCGCTCCTCATGGCCGGTATGGTCGCGCAGCAGGTGTGGCTCAGCGTGGTGGGCTTCCTCGTCATGCTGGGCTGTGCGGTTCTCGCCGTGACCGGCTGGCGCAAGGCCCCCAAGCCGGGCGAGCAGCCGGCGGCCGGTGCCGGACCACAGGCGGCGCGCCGCCAGCAACGACAGAAACGCTCCATGATGGATCGCATCGACGAGCGCTGGCAGCGTCGCAGGGACGAACAGCAGGGCGGCCAGTAGCGCGCCCCAGCCGCTCTCACCAGGACATCCGCGTGAGGGGGTGACCACCGTCCGGGTGGTCACCCCCTCACGCGCACGTCGGGGCAGGCACGGGCCGCTCCCGCGGGGATCGAGCGCCCGGAAGCCGGGACGCGCAGGGCACCCGCACCCGCCGCCCCCGCACTCGCCCCCGGACTCACTCGCGTGGCCGCGCGGCGGGAAGCCGTTTCGCAGGGGCACGCAGGACAGCGACGCGCACTCTCACGGAGGTGCGGCCGGCCCCGGAGTCCCGGTGCGACGCTCTTGCCCGCCCGCCCGCACAGTCCTCGGCCGCACTGACCGTCTGTCCCCGGCTCGCTGCGTCTGTTCCCCGGAGTTGCCCCGGGCTGGGTGGGTGCTGGGCGGCAAGGCCTGGTCCGGCCGGGGCGCCGAAGGGGCCGGTAGCCCCGGCGATGCGCTCGGCGTGTGCTCGGCGGCGGCATCCGGGAGGGACCGAGGCCGGTGGCCGGGCGCGCGCTCACCCGCGCGGAAGCGCGCCCCGGCCGCCCGTTCAGCCTTGCTGACCGGAGGTTTTCCGCCACGTCGGGCGGATCGCCAGGACCCGGCGCCTCAGGGCGGCCCACCGGTCCGACACCGCCCAGGCCACCCGTACGGTCGAACGCGGAGCGAACCGTGCGCGCAGCCGCGTGCCGCGGCCGACGGGTGCCCGCAGCCCGGCGACCGCCAGGCGGGCATCCTCCGCGAGCCCGGCCGTCAGCCGCGGGCGGGGCGCGTAGAGGACCTGTTCCACGGCGTCGGCCACCCGGTGCACCGCCGCCGCGGCCGTCGGGTCGAGCTGCCCGAGCCGGACGATCCGGGCCGCCGCCCTGCGCGGGGTCTGCGACTCCTCGGGCGGAATGCCGTAGTCCCACGCCGTGTCGGTCAGCTCCTGCCAGACCGCCAGGGTGTGCGGGCCGGCGTCCGCCTCGGTACGGCCGTGCGCCCCCAGCCGCAGGGCCCGGGTGCGCAGCCGCCACAGCATCGGCGCGAGCAGGATCAGCAGGACCGCCAGTCCGGCCAGGGACCAGGCCAGCGCCGCCTGCCACTTCGGACCGCCACCGTCCGAGACGGGCAGGGCGGCCGCCGTCTCCGTGTCGCACGCGTCCAGCTTCTTGTCCTGCGGCGAGCAGCTCTCGCTCGTCGACGGCGCCGCCGACGGCTCGGTCTCCGTGTCCTCGGACGGCAGGGCCGGATCCGGCACCGAACTGCCCGGCGTGTCCGTGATGGTGTACGACGGGGTCGAGCCACGCGTCGGCGTCGGCTCGAAGCGGGTCCAGCCCACACCCTCGAAGTACACCTCGGGCCAGGCGTGCGCGTCCCGCAGCCCCACCGCCACCGAGCCGTCCGCCTGCGGCGAGCCCGGCGCGAAGCCCACCGCGACCCTGGCCGGAATGTCCAGGGACCGGGCCATCGCCGCCATGGCGAAGGAGAAGTGGACGCAGAAGCCCTCCTTGTCCTTCAGGAACCGGGCTATCCCCTCCGAGCCGCTGCCGACCTTGACCTGGGTGTCGTACTCGAAACCGCCAGTGACCGCGAAGTACTCCTGGAGCTTGACCGCCTGCTCGTACGGGTTCGACGCGCCGTCGGTGACCTCGCGGGCGGTCTGGGAGACCACCGCGGGCAGTGAGTCCGGCAGCTTGGTGTAGTCGCGCATCAGCGCCGCGGACGGCGGTGGTGCCGCGGCGAGCTGCTCCGCCGTCGGCTGCACGTTCAGGCTCCGCACCTCGTACTTCAGCCCGCGGGTGTCCTGGCCGTGGTCGCCGACCAGGGTCATGCCGACCGGTTCGTAGCGCCAGTTGCCGGCGACGCGCACGTCGCTCGGCGGGTACGGCATCGGGAGCCAGTCCTGGCCGTACCAGTCGGCGGCCGAGACGAAGGTACGGGTCTCGCTGCGCTTGACGTCCTGGCCGAGACCGGGCGGGGAGGGGAAGGTGCCGTCCGGCACGGCCGTGATGTGCCGCTTGGACGGCTTCCAGGTGGTGCCGTCGAAGTCGTCCAGGGACACGATGCGCAAGTACAGGTCCGACAGGTCCTTCGAGTCGGTCTGCAGGGAGAGGACCTGCCTGTTCTCGTTGACGTTGAGACTGTCGCGCAGGGAGACCAGCGGGTTCACCGCGGAGATCGTGCCGCCGCCGCCCGTGCCGGAGCCGACGCCGTTGCGGGCGCCGTCCAGCAGCCCGCCGTCCATCGAGGGCAGGGCGAGCGGCACCACCAGGGCGATGCCCAGCGCGAAGGCCCCGATACGCCGGCCGGTGCGGACGGGGGCGACCGCGCCGGTCTGCTCCCCGCCCGGCATGCGGGGTGCGCCGCTGAAGACCCGGCCCCACTGCGACAGCCGGTCCCGGCCCTCGGCCAGCAGCATCATCAGGTAGCCGACCGCCGCGACCAGGAACCACAGCCAGTCGGCGCCGCCCTCGGACAGCCCCGCGGCCACCGAGTACAGCGCGAGCAGCGGCAGTCCGGCCGGTGCGGCGCTGCGGAAGGTCACCGCGAGGGTGTCGACCATCAGCCCGATCACCAGGACACCGCCGACCAGCATCAGCCGGATGCCCTCGGACGCCAGCGGCGCCGGGATCGCGTACCGGGCGATGTCGTCGCCGCCCTGCTGGAGCAGGTCGGCGAAGTGCTGGAAGACCTGCGGGCCCGGAACCAGCCCGGCGAAGGCCTGTTCCCGGGCGAAGACCAGGGTCAGGAGCAGCAGCGCGACCAGGGCCTGCGCTGCGACCACCAACGGGCGGGACAGCGGCACCCGCCGCGCCACCGCGCCCACCCCCGACTGCACCGCCAGCAGGAACGCCGCCTGCAGGATCCACGTCGCCGGATCGACCAGCGGCAGCAGCGCACACGCCGCCATCAGGGTGGCGGCCCACGCGCACAGTGCCAGCCGCGCCCGCCCGCTCATCGCGTCCCTCCCCGGCCGCCGGTCGCCGAGGCCCCGGCGCGGTCACCGGCGCTCCCGCACCGGACGCCCGGCTCCGGCCGTCCGCGCGCAGTGCGTTGCGTGCGGACCACCCGGCGAGTCCGTGCCCCGGACGGAAAGGCGTTCCGGGCACACCCCGCGTCCGCGGCCGGGCCCCGTGGTCCCGCGGGCGGGTGCGCGGGCCCCGGCTCCGCGTGGTGGAGCGCGGGTCGTGTCCGTACGGTCATCGGGTCCCCTCCCCGCCGGTCGCCGCGAGGGCCGTGCGCTCGCGGTCCGCCAGGCGCCACAGCTCCTCCAGCGTCGCGCCCCGCGGCACGAGCACGGCGGTCCAGCCCGCCTCGCGCAGCATCCGCAGCCGCTCCTCGCTCCCTTCCAACGGACCGGGCACGTCCGCCGGTTCCCGCATCCAGGCCTCACTGTCGAGGACGAAGGCGAGCGCACCGCCGCTGCGCTGCCGCATCTTGGCGGCAACCGTGACCTGCTCCTCGTCCAGGTCGCCGAAGAACGCCACCAGCAGCCCGTCGTGCCCGCCGCGCAGCCCGTCGTACGCCCGGGACAGGCCCGTGTCGTCGGACTGGTCGACGACCGCGAGGGTGTCCAGCATCAGCCCCGCCGCGTCCGCCGTGCCCTGGCCCGTGCCCGCGAAACCGTCGGCGCCCTCGCCCGGCACCGCGTCACCGGTTCCCGTGAGCAGGCGGACCGAGAAGCCCCGCTCCAGCATGTGCACCAGCACCGAGGCCGTGCCCGACACCGCCCACTCGAAGGCCGAGTCGGGGCCGGCCCCCTCGTAGGCCACGACCCGGGTGTCGAGCAGCACCGTGCAGCGGGCCCGCTGCGGCTGCTCCTCGCGGCGCACCATCAGTTCGCCGTGGCGCGCGGTGGAGCGCCAGTGCACGCGGCGCAGGTCGTCGCCGTGCCGGTACCCGCGCGGGATCACGTCGTCGTCGCCCGCCAGCGCGAGCGACCGCTGCCGCCCCTCCCCGTACCCCTTGGCCTCGCCGCTCAGCCGCACCGGGGGGAGCGCCTCCACCCGGGGGATCACGGTCAGGGTGTCGTACGTCGAGAAGGAGCGGGTCAGCTCGCACAGCCCGAACGGGTCGGTCAGCCGCAGCTGCAGCGGACCCAGCGGGTAGCGGCCGCGCAGGTCGGAGCGGACCCGGTAGGACACCTCGCGGCGGCCGCCCGGCTCCACCCGGTCCAGGACGAACCGGGGGCGCGGACCGAGCACGTAGGGGACACGGTCCTGGAGCATCAGCAGCCCCGTGGGCAGCCGCGAGACGTTGTCGACGCGCAGATGGACCCGGGCCTCGCTGCCGGCAGGCACGCGCCCGGGAGTCAGACGGCGACTGCCCGTCACCCGGTAGCGCGTGCGGTACAGGACGGTCGCGCAGACCAGGGGCAGTACGCCCAGCAGCAGTCCGACCCGGAGCAGGTCGCTCTGCCCGAGGACGTAGGCGCAGACCGCTGCGGCGATGCCGGCGGCCAGGAAGGAGCGCCCGCGCGTGGTCAGACCGGTCAGGGCGGTGCGGATGCCGCCGCCCTCTTCGCCCTCGCCCTCGCCCGGCCGCGTCCCCCCGGCGTCCATCACAGCCTCCGCGGCGTCTGCCGGCCGTACTCCGGTGTGCCGCGGCCCGGCCCGAGACCTGCCTGCTGGGGCGCCGCGGGCACCGGGGTGCGCTGCAGGATCTCCTGCACCACCTGCTCGGCGGTGCGGCGGTTCAGCTGGGCCTGTGCGGTGGGCAGCAGGCGGTGGGCCAGGACGGCGACCGCGAGGGCCTGCACGTCGTCCGGCAGCGCGTACTCCCGGCCGCCCAGGGCCGCGGACGCCTTCGCCGCGCGCAGCAGGTGCAGCGTCGCGCGCGGCGAGGCGCCGAGTCTGAGGTCGGGGTGCGTACGGGTGGCCGCGACCAGGTCCACCGCGTACCGCCGGACCGGGTCCGCGACGTGGACGCCGCGCACGGCCTCGATCAGCTTCAGGATCTCGTCCGCGTGCGCCACCGGCTGGAGGTCGTCCAGCGGATTCACCCCGCCGTGCACGTCGAGCATCTGCAGCTCGGCCTCCGGGCTCGGGTACCCGATCGAGACCCGGGCCATGAAGCGGTCGCGCTGGGCCTCCGGCAGCGGGTAGGTGCCCTCCATCTCGACCGGGTTCTGCGTCGCCACCACCATGAACGGGCTGGGCAGCTCGTAGGTCTGCCCGTCGATGGTGACCTGCCGCTCCTCCATCGACTCGAGGAGCGCGGACTGGGTCTTCGGCGAGGCACGGTTGATCTCGTCGCCGATCACCACCTGCGCGAAGATCGCGCCGGGCTTGAACTCGAAGTCCCGGCGCTGCTGGTCCCAGATGGACACGCCGGTGATGTCCGAGGGCAGCAGGTCCGGCGTGAACTGGATCCGGCGCACGGAGCAGTCGATGGACCGCGCCAGCGCCTTGGCCAGCATGGTCTTGCCGACCCCCGGAACGTCCTCGATCAGCAGGTGTCCCTCGGCGAGCAGCACGGTCAGCGAGAGCCGTACGACCTCGGGCTTGCCCTCGATCACGTCCTCCACCGAACCGCGTACCCGCTCGACCACCGCGGTCAGGTCGTCCCCCACGCCCGGATACGCTCGCGAGGGGGCACCCCCATGGCTCGCCCGATTGTCATAGGTCGTCACCCGGCCCTCCTCGGCCTTTCCCCGCACTTCCTGGGAAGCGGGAGTACCCCGACTTGCCCGGCCGGTCCCGCATCGTCGCGGACCGGCCCACCCCGAATCACGGACACCGCGAGGAAAAAGTTCCGCGCGACACCACTTCCCGCATTCTTGCTGCCGTTACCGATTCGTGTCACTCGCCTGTGGACAACTGGCCGCGACATGTCGGTCCTTGCGGTCTTTGCGGCGCTTGCCGGGCGGAAACCACAGCAGCGCACAGCCGGACCGGCCCCGGTCAACCGGACCGGCTCGATCAACCGGATCGGCCCCGTCAGCGGATCAACCGGACCGGCCCGACCAGCCGGATCGGCCGATTTCGTGCAGAGGGACTCCCGCGTCGAGGCGGGTCAGGCGGGCGAGACCTCGCGCAGCCGGCCCGTCTTCACGTCGAAGACGAAGCCGCGCACGTCCTCGTTGTGCAGCAGGAACGGCGAGGTGCGCACCCGCTCGATCGACTGCCGCACGTCCTGGTCGGCGTCCCGGAAGGACTCCACCGCCCACACGGGACGCTGGCCCACCTCCAGCTCCAGGTCGTGCCGGAACTCCTCGGTGATCGTCTCCATGCCGCAGCCCGTGTGGTGGATGAGGACCACGCTGCGGGTACCGAGCGCCCGCTGGCTGATGGTCAGGGAGCGGATCACGTCGTCGGTGACGACGCCGCCGGCGTTGCGGATGGTGTGACAGTCACCCAGGTTCAGGCCGAGCGCGGCGTGCAGGTCCAGACGGGCGTCCATGCACGCCACGACGGCGACGCGCTGGACCGGTCGGGCGTCCATGCCGGGGTCGGTGAACGCGGCGGCGTACCGTCCGTTCGCCTCGACGAGCCGGTCGGTGACGGTGTGGCCGCCTGCCACGGCGGATCCGGAGCCGGTGGGAACCGATGGAGAAGTCGTCATAACCACGACGTTACTGGCCGCCCCTGCTCCGGGCCCGCTGTGAAGCCGGACAAAGAACATCAGCACGAAGTGTTGTGACCCAATCCACAGGGGTGTGCGAACGCATCCATACGGGTGAAAAGGCCCGCCGTACCGGTTTGCGGACGGCGGCGTCCGCGACGCGCAGGCCGGTTGATTGACCGGGCGACAGGGTGGACTAAAGTGACGCGAAGCGGGAGGCGAGGCTCTCCCTGCTGGACTGATCATCCCGGAGACCTGGGCGACGCCCCGCCAGTTCTCCCCACGTGCGCGGCGCGTACGTACGGCTCGGCCTCCTCCCGCTCCCGGCCGGCCGACGCTTCCCGGCGCCGGCAGGCCCTCCCCTTCACGAGCGAGCGGGAGGGGACCCGGCGGTGCGGGACGCCGCGCAGGACCTGAGAGGCCGCCCCACTTGAGCCAGAGTCGACACGTCCCGGTGATGCTCCAGCGGTGCCTGGACCTGCTGGCGCCCGCCCTCGCCGGGCCGGGGGCCGTGGTCGTCGACTGCACGCTGGGACTCGGCGGCCACAGCGAGGCCCTGCTCGAACGCTTCCCCGAGGCCCGGCTCGTCGCACTCGACCGGGACAAGGAGGCCCTGCGCCTGTCCGGCGAACGCCTCGCCCCCTACGGCGAGCGCGCCACCCTCGTGCACGCCGTCTACGACGAGCTGCCCGACGTGCTCGACCGGCTGGGCGTGCCGCGCGTCCAGGGCGTGCTGTTCGACCTCGGCGTCTCCTCCATGCAGCTCGACGAGGCCGACCGCGGCTTCGCCTACGCCCAGGACGCCCCGCTCGACATGCGGATGGACCAGACGACGGGCATGAGCGCCGCCGAGGTCCTCAACACCTACCCGCCCGGCGAACTCGTCCGCATCCTGCGGGCGTACGGCGAGGAGAAGCAGGCCAAGCGGATCGTGTCCGCCGTCGTGCGCGAGCGCGAGAAGGAGCCGTTCGGCAACAGCGCCCGGCTCGTGGAGCTGATCCGCGCGGCGCTGCCGCAGGCCGCCAAGCGCACCGGCGGCAACCCGGCCAAGCGCACCTTCCAGGCGCTGCGCATCGAGGTCAACGGCGAGCTGTCCGTGCTGGAACGGGCGATCCCGGCCGCCGTGGAGGCGCTCGCGGTCGGCGGGCGGATCGCCGTGCTGTCCTACCAGTCGCTGGAGGACCGGCTGGTCAAGAAGGTGTTCGCCTCCGGCGCCGCCAACACCGCGCCGCCCGGTCTGCCGGTCGTCCCCGACCGCTACGCGCCCCGGCTCAAGCTGCTCACGCGCGGTGCCGAACTTCCCACCGAGGAGGAGATCGCCGAGAACCGGCGAGCGGCACCGGCCCGGCTGCGCGGCGCCGAGCGCATCAGGGAGTCCGTCGGGTGAAGCGAGTGAGGCAGACCAGGCGCGGGTGCGGACGGCGCACCCGCGCCGGGGGGAGGGCGAGTGGGTAGGAAACCCGAACTGAAGGGCAGGGCGGCGCGGCTCGCCCGGCTGCTGCCGACGGGCACCGCACGCGGCCGGGCGGCCCGGGCGCCCTTCGTCCTCCTGGTCGTCGTCCTGCTCGGCGGTGGTCTCATCGGACTCCTGGTGCTGAACTCCGCCCTGAGCGAGGGCTCCTTCCAGCTGGACGACCTGAAGGAAGAGACCAAGAGCCTCACCGACGAGGAGCAGGCGCTCCAGCGGGACATCGACGCCTACTCCGCACCCCAGGCGCTGCAGCGCCGCGCCCGTGAGCTGGGCATGGTGCCGGGCGGCGACCCCGCCTTCCTGGACCCCGACGGCACCGTGAAGGGCTCGCCCGGCCCCGCGCCCGCCGCGGCCACCCCGCTGGTCCTCGCGCCCGAGGCACTGACCACGACCTCCGGCACGGCACCATGCCC
>NZ_JACBYP010000135.1 GCF_018982965.1 Streptomyces mayonensis
GGTGGGGTGACCGTCGGCAGTGTTGGGGTGCCGGCAAGAGGGTGTGTGTCACAGGGGTGGGTGGTTTCGGATGAGGGGTGGGGGATCTATGGTCGGGGCATGTTCGCTGTGTACGCCGCCCGTATCGACCGCGACCAGCCGCTGACCGGCCTGGAGTTGGGGGAGCGTCCGGCTCCCGAGGCCCGGTCCGGCTGGAGTGTGGTGGATGTCAGGGCCGCCTCCCTCAACCACCACGACCTCTGGTCCCTGCGTGGCGTCGGCCTCCCGGAGGACCGGCTGCCGATGATCCTCGGCTGCGACGCGGCCGGCGTCGACGCGGACGGCAACGAGGTCGTCCTGCACGCCGTGATCGGGCAGACCGGCCACGGTGTCGGCCCCCGGGAGCCGCGCTCCATCCTCACCGAGCGCTACCCGGGGACGTTCGCCGAGCAGGTCGCGGTCCCGACGTGGAACATCCTGCCCAAGCCTCAGGGGCTCTCCTTCGAGGAGGCCGCCTGTCTGCCCACGGCCTGGCTGACGGCGTACCGGATGCTCTTCACCAATGCCGGGGTGCGTCCCGGCGACTCGGTGCTGGTGCAGGGTGCGGGCGGCGGGGTGGCCACGGCCGCGATCGTGCTCGGCAAGGCGGCCGGGCTGCGGGTCTTCGCCACCAGCAGGGACGAGGCCAAGCGGAAGCGGGCCCTGGAGCTCGGCGCCGTGGAGGCGGTCGAGACGGGGGCGCGGCTTCCCCAGCGGGTCGACGCCGTCATCGAGACCGTCGGGGCCGCCACCTGGTCGCACTCCATCAAGTCGCTGCGGCCGGGCGGCACCCTGGTCATCTCCGGCGCCACCAGCGGCGACCGTCCCTCGCACGCCGAACTGACCCGTATCTTCTTCCTGGAGCTCAAGGTCGTCGGCTCCACCATGGGCACCAAGGACGAGCTGGAGGACCTGCTGTCCTTCTGTGCGGCCACCGGTGTGCGGCCCGTCGTCGACGAGGTGCTTCCCATGGACCGGGCCCGTGAGGGCTTCGAAAGGATGGCGTCCGGCGGGCAGTTCGGCAAGATCGTGCTCAGCAACTCCTGAGCCCCGGCCTACTTCTGACGCCTTTCCCTCTGTGTGCGGCGGGTCCGGTTCTCCGGGCCCGCCGTTCGCGTATGCCGCCCTCCCTTCAATTGTCAACCGGGGTTGACGTGCACGGGTTGTCAACTTAGGTTGACTGTATGAGTGAAGCAACGGATCTCGCCACGCGTGCGGGTGACCGTGATCCCCGGGTCGGGCTGCGGGCGGTGGCTGCCCTCAGGAAGCTGGTGGAGCAGCTGGAAGCCGTACAGGTCCGCAGCGCGCGCCGGCAGGGCTGGTCGTGGCAGGAGATCGCCACGGAGCTCGGGGTCAGCAGGCAGGCCGTGCACAAGAAGTACGGGAGGCATTGATGTTCGAGCGATTCACGAAGGACGCCCGGGCGGTCGTGCTGGGGGCCGTGGAACACGCCGAGAAGGCGCGGGCGGGGACCGTCGAGCCCGAGCACCTGCTGCTCGCCCTGCTGGACCGTGAGGGCAGCCACGCCTCGTTCGCGCTGGCGGCGGTGGGTGCCGGTGAGCACCGGGAGGCGATACGCCGGGCGCTGCGGGAGGCGCGGCGCCGAGCCGGACTGTCGCAGGCCGAGACCGAGGCCCTTGCCGGACTCGGCGTCGACGTGGGGGAGATCGTCGCCCGGGTGGAAGAGGCTCACGGTGTGGGTGCCATGACGGTCGACGACCGGAAGGGCGGGCGCCGCTGGTCCGGCCATCGCAGCTTCGGCCGGGACGCCAAGGACGTCCTGGAGAAGGCGCTGCGGGTCGCAGTCGCCCGGCACGACCGGCACATCGGGGACGAGCATCTCCTCCTCGCCCTGGTCCTTCGCCCCGGAGTGCCGGCCGAGGTGCTCGCCGACCACGGGGTGACCCATGAGTCGCTGACCGGGGTACTGGGCAACGGGGCCGGGGAGGCCTGCGCCTGACCGGCCCCCTCCTGCCTCGGCTGCCTCGGCGCAACCGTCGTCCGAACGGCCCGCGGCGCGCCCTCCCGGTGGAGCGGACGCGCCCTCCCGGTGGAGCGGTTGGGCGCCGTGCCGTGCCCGACTCAGGGCTTCGGGGTCCGCAGGATCGCCCCGATGTGTGCCGCGGCCTCCGACAGGCGGCGCCGGGCGTCGCGCAACTGGTCGGCCGTCACGCCGTGGTCCCGGGCGGCGTCGCGGATGTCGTCCCGGAAGCGGTCGAGCAGCCGGTCCAGGTCACGGCCCGGGTCGCCGCTGGATTCCGCGGCGTCCTCGTGGGCCCAGGCCGGGGCGTACCGCGCGGGGAAGTCCTCGGAAGTGTCGGAGTACTCCGGGGCGGGGGAGTGCCCGGCGCGCGGAGAGTGCCCGGGACGCGGAGAGTGCTCGGGGCGGGGGGTGGTCGTACCGGTGTCGGTGCGGCCGAAGCCCCAGTCCTTGCCGAACTCCTTCCCGAAGTCCTTGCCGAAGTCGCCGACCTCCCTCGCCAGTTCGCTCAGCCCCTCGCGCAGTCCCGTCGGCCAGTCGCCCCGCGAGAAGTGGTCCTGCACCTGGTCCTGGACCCGCTGGGCGATGCGCTGCACCTCCTCCTGGGCCTGGGCCCTCGCCCGCTCCTGCGCCTCCTTGGCCTGGCGACGGGCGCGCTGGGCCTCGTCCCGGGCGCGGCGGCTCTCGTCCTTGGCCCGGCGGGCCTGCTCCTTCCACTCCTGCTTGACCCGGCGCATCTCCTCCTTCGCGGCCCGCCAGGCCTCCTTCTCGTCGCGCTCCCCGTCGCCGGGGAATCCGTCGCCCTCCTCGTGCGCCCCCGGACCGGAAGCGGAACCGGTGCCGCCCAGGCGGGCGGCGCTGGCCGCGGCCCGCATCTCGCGCCGCAGGTCCCCGGCCGCGCCCCGCACGTCGGCCCGGATCTCGGCGGCCAGCTCGGCGACCGACTCCCGGATCTCCAGCTCCAGGTCGGCCAGCTCGCCACTGCGGTCGGCCAGCTCGGCGCGGCCGGCGTCCGTGATGGCGTACACCTTGCGGCCCCCCTCGGTGGTGTGGGTGACCAGGCCCTCGGCCTCCAGCTTGGCCAGGCGCGGATAGACCGTGCCCGCCGAGGGCGCGTACAGCCCCTGGAAGCGTTTCTCGAGGAGGCGGATCACCTCGTATCCGTGGCGCGGGGCCTCGTCCAGGAGCTTGAGGAGGTAGAGGCGGAGGCGGCCGTGGGCGAAGACGGGGGGCATGTCAGAGCACCTTCTTGTCGGTCGTGCCGCCGGAAGCGGCGTCGGTGGCGCCGTCGTCCCGGACGGAAGCGGAATTGTCCCCCGAGCCGTCGTGCCCGTCGTCCCCCGGGCCGGTGTTTCGTGGCTTCTGCTCCCACGGCGTGTCCTCGGTTGCCGGACGGCGCAGCAGGGCGATGGAGCCGGAAACCGTGGTGGCCTTCAGCCGGCCGTTGCCCGCGCCGAGCCGGCCGGTGATCCGCTTGGCGCCCCACTGGCCGCCCACCCGCAGGTCCTCGAAGGCGCTGGAGACCGAGCCGCTGGCGGTGTTCGCCTCCACCCGGGCGTCGGCCGGCTGGGGCAGCCGGATGGCGATCTCGCCCGAGACGCTGGTCAGGCTGATGTCCGTCGGTCCGCCGGCCGGGTCCAGGTCGACGATCATCGACCCGCTCACCGAGTCGGCGCGCACCGAGGAGCCCGCCTCCACCACCGTCAGGTCGCCGGAGACGGAGTTGAAACGCAGGTCTCCCGTGAGGGCCTGGGCCTCCAGACTCCCGGAGACGGTGTCGGCGCGGACCGGACCCGCCAGGCCCACCAGTGTGGTGTCCCCGGAGACCCCCTTCACTTCGGTGCGGCCCTCGAGTCCGGAGACGACGGCCGCCGCGCTGACCACGCCCACCTCCACACGGGTGCCGGTCGGCACGGCCAGTGTGACCACCGCGCTGCGGCGCCAGCCCTTGCGGTCGAGCCACTTGAGGAAGCCCTTCCACGGAAGGTCCTCGTAGGCCACCGTGAGCGCTCCGTCCCGGTGGGTCACGACCAGGGGTGGGCCTTCGATCTCGGAGACCTCGAGACGGGCGGGGCCTTCGTCCGTGCCCACGACGTTCACCGTTCCGTTCACGATGCGTACGTGGAGCTCGCTCACGGACTCGTCGAAGGTGAGTTTCCTGGGCTCCGCGACGGACCACTCGGGCATGGTGCAGACCTCCTCGACCGAACGCGCCATATCGCGTCCTCCGCTATTCACGATATATCGCGCCCGCGGAAAGTCAAGACACCCGTTCTGACGTTCAGCGACCGGCCGGTAGGGGTGAATTGATCTATTTTGTGGACATGTCGACGCGAGAGTCCGTCTCCGCTGCCGCTTGCGGCGCCCTGCTGCTGTGCCGAGCCGGGCCGGAGTCCGTGGCCGCCGTGGCACCGCTGCTCGGCGAGCGCATGACGCTGGCCGCGGCCGGTGGTGAATGGAGCGTGCTGGTTCCGGAGGGCGGACCCTGGCGGCACGGCGGCGAACCGGTGGACCGGGTGGTCACCGGCTGGGCCGCGGCGCTCGCCGTCGGTGCCCCCTGGCCCGTGCTGGCCCTGTGGTGGGACGCCGACCGGGCCGGGTACGCCCTCGCGTCGGGCTTCCGCCGCCCGGTCGGGTACGTGTGGCTCGCGCGCGGCACCCCGGCCGGTGAGGACGAGGCGATGCGCTCTTTCGCCGCCCGGCTGGGTCTGGACCCGGTCCTGGACGTCCAGGCGCTGGACCGGCTGACGCGGCAGGACCCGGAGGCGGATGCCCGTGCCAGGCTGCGCGGACTGCTCGCCGTCCTCACGCGCGCGGGTGTCGCCCTCCCGGACGGACTCGACCCGGGCGCACCGGCCGACCGTTTGCGCGAGGCGGCGGGCGCTGTGCCGGGTGCCTCGCGGACCGCCGCCGCGGACCGGCGCCCGACGGCGGACGAGAGCCGCCTCGCCGCCTGGATGCCCTGGGTGGCCGGCCCGGGAGCCCGCGCCCTGGCGCTCGCGCAGATGGTGGCGGGACTGCCGCTCACCGCGTGGGGGCTGCGGCGGCGCAGCGGCGGCTGGACCGCGGCGGGGTCGCTGCTGGTGGCGCACGGTGCGGTGGGAACGGTGTACGGGCTGGCACGGCGCCGCCCCTGACGGACCCGACGCACCGGGGGACCGGCGGACCGGGGGCCGGGGCCGGGAGAGGGGAACGGCGGCGGAGAGAGGAACGGCGGCGCAATCCCGGGGCGGCCGGCGGATCTACTCGTCGTCGTCCTCGTCGTCCAGGCGCGCCAGCCACGTCGCCAGGCGCTCCACCGGTACCTCGAAGTCCGGGTTCAGATCGACGAACGTGCGCAACTGCTCGGCCAGCCACTCGAAGGTGACCTCCTCCTCGCCGCGCCGCTTCTCCAGCTCCTCGATGCCGCGGTCGGTGAAGTACATGGATCGTGCTCCGTCGGGTCGTTGCAGGGTTGGGAGCCTCCCGTGCGGGAAGAACCCTGTGCCTGCGGGATGGAAAGTTGAGGTCTTTCCGTCAGGTGGGGAGAAGACAGGACAAGGATAGGCGCGCAGCCGAGTGCGCCTCCTGGGGTCGTCGAGGGGGCGCGGGGACGGGGGAATCCCATGGGACAGGAAGTGACGCGCGTCGCGCGCGTCGTGTTGCCGGACGGGACACCGGTGTGGGCCCGGATCTCCGGTGCGGCGGAGCTGCCGGCGCCGCGCGGGCAGCTGTCGTACAGCGACACCGGTTTCGCCGAGCGGGTCGAGGCGGGCGTGGAGAGCCTGCACTCGCTCGTGACCGGCGTCGCGCGGTCGCTGGCCGAGCCGTTGCGCGCGGTACGGCCGGACGAGGTGAGCGTCCAGTTCGGCATCGAGCTGACCGCGAAGGCGGGCAAGGTCGTCGGCCTCCTCGCCGACGGCGAGACCAAGGCCGGGATCACGGTCACCCTCACCTGGAACGGCGGCCCACCGGATCCGAACGCTGCGGACTCGAACGCTCCGGATCCGAACGCGCCCGGTCCGAGTACGCCGGGGGCGAACGTGCCGGGCTCCAACGAGCCTGGTTCAGGCGGGCCTGGTGCGACCGGGCTCCGCCCCGATGCGCCCGGGCCTGACACGTCGGACACGCCTCCCGAGCCCCGCGCGGGTGCGTCCGCCCGCGCTCCGGGGCACGGCGGGACGGGCGGTGCCGGTTCCGGAGGCGCGGCATGACGGACGGGAGCGCCCCCGGCGCATCGGGCGCCCACGACGCGGCTCGCCGTGCGCTGCGTGGACTCGTCATGGCGGCGACCGTGCGCATTCATCGCCCGGACGCCGGGTATGCCCTGGACGAGCCTGGGACGTTCCTCGGCAGCGGCTACTTCGTCGCTCCGAGCTGGGTTCTGACCTGCGCACACGTGGCCTGCGGCGGGGAGGGGAACGAGGTCGTGGTGATGTACGAGTCCGCACCGGGCAGCGGCATGTCCGCGGTACCCGGCCACGTGGCGGCGGCGCTGCCCGACGGCGCCGGTTCCGTGCCCGGCACCTGGCCGGCCCCCGACCTCGCGCTGGTGCAGCTGAGCGAACCGGTCGACCACGAGTGCGTGTACCTCTCGGAGCGCCCGGCGGCCTACTACGGCGAGGGCAGGGTCCTGTACGCCGGCTGGACGGTGGTCGACGGGCGACTGCGGATGCTCGACGGCACCCTCACCGTGGAGGGCACCATCGGAGGCTGGAACACGGACGTCCAGATGCGGCTGGGGGACAACGACCTGCCGGACGGCGTCTCCGGCGGCCCCGTGATCGACCCGGAGCGGGGCGAGGTCATCGGCGTACTGAAGTCGCGGTCCGACCACGCGCGCGGCGGCACCTCCACCGGACTCGAACAACTGCGGACGCTGCCCGTGCCCGCCGGTGAGCTGACGAGCGAGCACGACGACCCGTACCAGGCGGTCGTCCACGCCCACGACCGCTACCACCGGGACCGGCAGCGCCATCCGAACGCGCGCCGGAACACCTGGGCCGACGTGCAGAGCCAGCTCGGCGCCCGGCCCGGCCGCACCCTGAGCCCGGACGAGCGGGTCCAGTTGCTCGGCCGTCTCGCCGACCTGCCGCCCCCGGCCAGCACCCGGTCCCTCCTCGACCTCCTCGGCTCCCTGCCGGACTTCGAGACTCCGCTGCCGTTGCCCGCCCCGCGCGGGTGGCGCGACGGACTCGGTGCCCTGTACGAGTCCGCGCGGGACGACGGTGCCCTCCATCTGGTACTCGACTACGCGGTGCACGCCATGACCGCCGACCGCCCGTTCCTCGCGCCCAGCACGCCGGCCGCCGAGGAGGCGCTGTGGGCCAGGGTGTGGCAGGCCGCCCAGCGCCTCGGACCCGGCCGCCGCAGAGCCCTCGTCGAACGACGCATCAGCCGGATGGAGGCACGCCGCCCGGCGCCGGTCGCGGCAGCCGGCCGGCGCGTGGCGGCTGCCGGCCACCCGGAGCGGACGGCGACGGCGCAGTCGTCCGTGCTGGTCGAGATCGTGCGGCGGGGCTGGGAGCCGGACCGCTGCGACTGGTCGGTCTTCGTCGTGCGGGACGGCGGCGGGACCAAACGCCTCAAGGAGGTCGAGCGCACTCCGCTGGACGACCTCGCCACGCACCTGGCGGTACCGCTCAGGGAGGCGTTCCGGCAGTGCGACACACCGGGACGGCCGGCGGTCCTGCAAGTGGCGACGGAACACTCGCTGCTGGCGCTCGAAGTGGACGACTGGCGGCTCGGCCCGGAGGGCGAGCCGCTCGGCACCCAGCGACCGGTCGTCCTGCGCTGCTCCGACCGGGACCAGTTGACCGAGGCCGACGGGAACGTCGCGGACCACGGGAGTCATGCGGATCAAGGGAGCGTCGCGGGCCACGGGAGCCATGCGGATCGAGGGAGCGTCGCGGGCCGCGGGAGTCATGCGGATCGAGGGAGCGTCGCGGACTGCGGGAGCCGCGCGGCCCACGGGCACGACCCGGCCCGCGCCGACGACCCGGCCCGCGCCGACGACCCGGCCCGCGCCGACGACCCGGCCCGCGCCGACGACCCGGCCCATGGGCACGCCCCGCACGGTGGCCACGTCCCGCACGGTGGGTACACCCCGGACCGCTCGTCCGCCGGAAGCGCCGCGACCGATGCGGCCGGCGAGTTCTTCGGGCCGGCTTCCAACGGTGACTACCGGATGGACATCGACGACGAGCGCAAGGCCCGTTGGCGCTGGCTGCACGCGCATCCGGTGACGGCCACGGTCCTCGACTGCGACGACGGACTGCGCAAACCGGTGCCACCCGTCGAGGAACTGCGCGGTCTGTCGCACGGCACGGTGCCGGTGCTGTGCCGCCTCGACGGTCACCGTCACGACGGCGACGCGGCGGCGCTCGCCAGTCTCGTACGCGGCGGTTTCGGTGTGGCCCTGTGGCGCCGCAGGGGCGGGCAGCCGGACGCGGTCTGCGGCGAGTTCCACCGCGGCACGCTCGACGAGATAGGGGGACCGTCGAGCGCACACCGGCTGCCGGAGGCAGTGCGCGATCTGCGCGCCCGGCTGCACTCGGGACGGCCGGAGACCTTCTGGGCCGACGGAATAGCACTCCTGTACGACAATCCGCATCAGCCCCTGCCCGGCGCGGGCGACCTGCTGGAGGCGCCTTGACCGCGGCCCGCCCGGGTCCCCGCCCGCTCCGTGCCGGACCGGCAGGGACCCGCCCGTCACCCGCAAGCAGGACAATTGTCCCCGCGTCAGGGAACGTTGACGATGAGCCTCTTACCAGGCCCGTTGAGGATCGATACCGTGAAGGACGCTCGCACAGCCGCCCGAGGGCGTCGCCGTCGTCTGCCCCCGCGCGCCGCCTCCTGGGGCGGAGGCCGGGTGGCGTGGCGACGGCAGGGCCCCGCAGACGAGTGACGACGAGGACCGGATCATGACCGAATCCAGCGAGTGGCTCATCTACCGGGGCGCGGGCGAACCCCACGACGGCATCGACCGGTTGCCCGACCCGCCCCCCTGGCGGGACTTCACCAGCCGGGACTCGGCGCGCACCGGTGACGGCTCCGAGGACCGCAGGCTGGGTGCCCACCGGCACCTGGCCGAACTGCACCGGCCGGGCGCCGAGGAACTCGAGATGATCAATGCCGCCTTGTACCTCCGCCGGCCGCTGCTCGTGACCGGCAGCCCCGGCGCGGGCAAGAGCACCCTGGCCCACTCGGTGGCGTACGAACTCGGCCTGGGCAACGTACTGCGCTGGTCCATCGTCAGCCGCTCCGCGCTCCAGGACGGCCTCTACCACTACGACGCCATCGCCCGGCTGCAGGACGTGCAGATCGCCGCGCAGGGCGGGTTCGGATCGGCGGCCGGGACACCGGGGGCGGTCGAGGGTATCGGCAGCTACATCCGGCTCGGCCCGCTCGGCACCGCGCTGCTGCCCTCCGACACGCCGCGCGTGCTGCTCATCGACGAGCTGGACAAGAGCGACATCGACCTGCCCAACGACCTGCTGAACGTGCTGGAGGAGGGCGAGTTCGCCATCCCCGAGCTGGAGCGGGTCGCCGACCGGCTGCCGGACGGAGAGGCCGAGGTGCTCACGGCGGACGGCGTGAAGGTGCCGGTGCGCGACGGCCGCGTGCGCTGCCGGGCCTTCCCCTTCGTGGTCCTCACCAGCAACGGCGAGCGCGACTTCCCGGCACCGCTGATGCGCCGTTGCATCCACCTGGAGCTCGGCCGCCCCGATCACAACCGGCTCGCCACCTTCGTACGGGCCCACCTGGGCGACGAGGCGGCGCGGGCGGGCGACGACCTTGTCACGCGGTTCCTGGAGCGGTCCCGCAGCGAACTGCTGGCGGCGGATCAGCTGCTCAACGCGATATACCTCACCGACGCCGCCGCGGCGCCCGGCCGGGACCGTCTGGCCGACCTGCTCATCCAGCGGCTCGACCGCCCGAGGTGACGCACTGATGCCCGACGCGACGGCGCGGCACGGCCCTCCGTCCCCCGACGACGGAGCCGGGGCCGGGGCCGCCCCCCTGCCCGGCGGCGACCCGCTCGCCGAGCTCGTCCTGCGGCTGCGCGGGGCGGGCCTGGACCCCGACGCCGAACAGCTGTGCGACGCCTTGTGGCTGGCCCGGTGGACCCGGTCCGCCGACGCCGCGGACGACGACCCGCCCGCGGCGGCCGGTCGCGCGGCACAGCCGACGGCCCGGACACCCGACCGGCCCCTGGTGCTGCCGCCGGAAGAGTCCCGGCGGCCGGCGGCCGGGACGGAGTCGCCCGGTGATCCGGCGGCCCGGCGCGTGGCCCTCTACCCGGTACCGCCCGACGACGGACGCGGCGGACGGGACGGACGGAGTGGACGCGACGGACGGGGTGGAGCGGACGGGAGAGGGGCGCGCGGGGGTGGCCGGGCCCGCGCGTTGCCGGTGGGGGTGCCCGCCGCTCCCGTGCTGCCCGCGCCGCTCGAACTGCAGCGCGCGTTACGTCCGCTGCAGGGCTACCGCAGCCCCGCACCGCCGCTGCGGACCGAGCTCGACGAGGTCGCGACCGCCGAGGTGAGCGCCCGGGCCGGCGGCCTGATCCTGCCCGTCCACCGGCACGTGACCCGGCGCGACGCCCGGCTGCAACTGGTGCTGGACACCTCCTCCTCGATGCACGTGTGGGGCCGCCTCTTCGCCGAACTGGCCCAGATCTTCGGCAGCCTGGGTGCCTTCTCGGACATCCAGGTCAGTCATCTGCACCAGGGGCCGGACGGCGGCCCGGCCGTCAGCCGCAGCTCCGACGCGCGCGCCGCCCCGCTGCACTCCGCCGACCGGCTCAGCGACCCGACCGGGCGCCGTATCGTCGTACTGGTCAGCGACTGCGCCGGCCCGCTGTGGCACAGCGGCCACGCCCACCGGCTGCTCCACCACCTGTCCCGGCAGGGCCCCGTCGCCGTCCTGCAGCCACTGCCGCAGCGCATGTGGAACCGCACCCGGCTGCCCGTCACCTTCGGTGGCCTGTCGCGCGGCGACACCCTGGGCGGGGGCGCCGTGCTGCGGGTGCGCACCGCCTCCGGCACGTCCGCCGAGGCCCGCCGGGGCGCGCTGGCCGTTCCGGTGCTGCCGCCCGAGCCCGTGGCCCTCGGCTCCTGGGCGCGGCTGCTGTCCGGCGCCGGTCCGGTTCCCGGCGCCGTGGGCTGGGTGCGGGCCGACCAGCCGGCCGGCCCGACGGCCCGTGCGGACCGCCGCCGCACGCCGTTGGAGCGGGTCAGCCGGTTCAGCGCCGGTGCCTCCCCGGCCGCCGCGCGCCTCGCGGTCTACCTCGCGGCGACGCCGCTCTGCCTGCCGGTGATGCAGCTGGTGCAGCGGACCATGCTGCCCGGCTCCGGTCCGGCCGAACTCGCCGAGGTGCTGGTCGGCGGCCTGGTCACCCGGGCCCGTGGGGACCACGGCGGCGACGGCGCCCAGTGGTACGACATCGAACCGGACGTGCGCGACGCGCTGCTGTCCCGGCTCGGACGGGACGAGGCCGTGCTGGTCCTCAAACACTGCTCGGAGTACATCGAGCAGCACTTCGGCAAGGGCGGCCCCAACTTCCCGGCCCTCGCCCTGGCCCAGCTCGGTGACGGCGGCACCGGCCGCGCCCGCCCGCACGGCTCGGACACCGGCCGACCGGGAGGAAGCGGGGGAAGCGAAGGAAGCAGGGAAAACGAAGGAAGCAGGGAAAGCGGAGGAAGCGGGGACAAGGGCGGAGACGGAGGCAACGGCGGAAACGGGGAGTCCGATCCGGTGCCGCAGCCGTTCGCGGAGATCGCGGCCCGCATCCTGGAACGGTTCATGCCGCTGCCCGACCAGTTCGCGACGTACGACAGCCGGACCGACCCGAGGGCCGCCGCGGACCGGCCCACGCACCAGGCGGTGGTCCGGTCCCGTGCGCTGCTCTCCCGGTTCGACACCGAGGGCATGGTCCAGGACCTCATCGACGCCGTGCAGTTGCTCCGGGGCGCGACCGAGCACGAACGTCCCACCGGCGCCGACCCCGAGCTGTGGGGCGAGTACGCGCGCTGCACCCTGCGGCTGTGGGAGGTGCAGGGCGGCACCGCCCTGCTGGACGAGGCCGAGCGGGCCGCCGAGCGGGCCGCCGCCCACCCGCACGGCCTCCGCGAACGCGCCGTACTCGCGCGCGTCCTGCACGCCGCCGCCACCGACGCCCGGCGGCGCGGAGACCGCCCGGGCGCGGTGGAACTGCTGCGCCGCGCCGACCGCGAGTACGCGGTGGCCTGTGCGGCACCCGGCCTGGGCGAGGAGGAGGCACTGCGCCTCACACTGGACCGGGTCGGTTCCCTGGAGACCCAGTGGCGCCTGGGCGGCGACAGCGCCCTGCTGCAGGGCGCCGTCGGCATGCTGGAGGCGTTCGCCGACACCTGGCCCGACCGGCCGGACCGCCCTTCCGAACTCCTGCTGGCCCACGGCCGTACCCTGCTGCGCCTGTCTGAGGTCACGACGGACCCGGAGCAGGTCCGGCTGTACGCGGAGCAGTCGGCGCAGTCGTTGCGCCGTGCGCTGGACTCCGGCGGGACCCCGGACGGACGGACCCCGGACACCGCGGGGTCCGTCCGCGCCAGGGTCCGGATCCTGACGGACCTGGTCGACGCGCTGCTGCGCTCGGGCGGCCCGCTGGACGAGGCGGAGGAACGGACCGACGAGGCGCTCGGACACGTACGGGAGCAGGCGCAGCGGGCGGCGTTGCTGGTGAGAGCGGGGCGGGTGGCCGTCGCACGCTACGCCGAGTCGGGGGAGCCGTCCGAACTCCACCGGGCCGCGGACCGCTTCGCCCAGGCGGCGCACTGGATGTCACGGGACGCGCCCGCGCACGCCGACGTGCTCGCGGAGTGGGGGAGGACCCTGCTCCGGCTCGCCACGCTGGAGAACGGGCGGCGGCGCCAGGAGCGGCTCTCCCGGGCGATACGAGTGCTGCGGGACTGCCGGATGGAAACCCCGGCGGGCAGCCGGCAGGTCTCCCATCGCTTGCTGCTCCTGGGACGGGCGCTCATGCTCCGGTACCAGGCGCACGGCGACCGTGTGGACCTCAGGGAGGCCGAGCACCTGTTCTCGCTCGCGGCAGCCGACGCCGAGGACCCGCTGCTGGCGGCGCACTGCCGGCTGGAGCTGGGGCAGGCGCAGTTCGAGGCGTTCCAGAGCCTGGGCCGTGCGGCCCGCCTGGACGTGGCGGTCGACGCCTTCCGGGCGGCCGCCGAGTCGGCCCGCCAGGCGGAGGAGGAGGCCGAAACGGAGCGCCGGCGCCAGGAGGCGGTGGAACTCGCCGCGCAGGCACACCACTGGCGGGGTATGACCTTCGAGGTGGCGGCCCGTCCCCGCGCGGCCCACGACGCCTACCGGGCGGCGCGGGCACAGTGGGTACGGCTGCCGGACGACCGTCTGGTCACGGGCGAACCCACCGCACAGCAGACGGCACAGCGACTCGCCGACCTGGAGCGGGAGCGGTAGCACGAAGGCAGAAGCCCAGAGGGCCATAGGGCCAGGGCGGACGAGAGGAACGGGGAATGGACATACGCGACGGGGCCGGGCCGGAACCGGCGTCTCCGGACAGCGAACAGCCGCTGCCGGACCTGCTGGAACTGGACCTCGCGGAGCTGGGAACCATCGAGCATCCGGTACTGCGCGAGGTGCTGGGGGAGTTGCGCGCACGGGCCGCGGAGCCGACCGAGATGCTGTGGGGCTTCGACAACTCCTTCTGACGCCGCATGTGCGATGTTCCGGTGTGGGACGCCGGCGATGCCGAGGCCGAGGGACGCCCCCGAGGAGTCGACGCGCCGAGGAGGACGTGTGCCGGCGGAGGAATCCCGCCATTCTTCGACCGGGTGAGGACCCTTACGGTCAACTTGGCGCGACAAGATGCGTGAATAGGACAACTGTTGTAGGGCCGAGTTTCGGACCTGTGTCGCACCGGGCATGCGCCTCCTTGCGGCACGGGGCCGTGGCACGGGGCCGTGCCGCACGGGCCCTCGGCGACGCGGGCCGGGCCGTACGGCATGGGGGGTGCTGGAGTGTCGGAACAGGTCGTCACGAGTTCGGTCCGAGCCGTGTCCGATCGAGCCGTGTCCGATCCGCGAACCGCTCCGGAGCACCGCGTCCCCTTCCGCCAGTTCATCGTGAAGGTGCACGGGCGCTGCAATCTCGCCTGCACCTACTGCTACCTCTACGAGGGCCCCGACAGCGGCTGGCGCGACCGCCCCGCCGCTGCCCCGGCCCCCGTCCTCGACCGCACCGCCTCCCGCATCGCCGAGCACGCCTCCCGGCATGCCCTGCGCGACCTCGCCCTCGTGCTGCACGGCGGCGAACCCCTGCTCGCGGGCGCCGGCACGCTCGCCGCGTTCGTCGCGCGGGTCCGTGAGCGCGTCCCCGCCGGGTGTCAGGTCCACGCCACTGTGCAGACCAACGCCACCCTCCTCACTGGGAAACGCCTCGCCGAGCTGGCCGAGGGCGGCGTCCGGGTCGGCATCAGCCTCGACGGTGGCACCGCCGCCCACAACCGGCGGCGCGTGGACCACGCGGGCCGCCCGTCCTGGCCCGCGGCGGCCCGCGGTGCCCGCCTGGTCGCCGAGCGCTTCCCGGAGTCGTACGCGGGCGTCCTCACCGTCGTGGACCCGACGCTGGATCCGGTCGAGACGTACGAGTCCCTCCTCACGCTGCGCCCGCCCGTGCTGGACCTGCTGCTTCCCCACGGGAACTGGTCCGCGCGCCCGCCCCACCAGTCCGGCGTCCGCTACGGCGACTGGCTGTGCGCCGTCTTCGACCGCTGGTGGGCCGCAGGACGGCGCGAGGTCCGGGTACGGCTCTTCGAGGAGTGCCTGGCCCTCCTGCTGGGCCTGCCCGCGGCCACCGAGGCGCTGGGACTGGCGCCCTTCGACGCGGTCGTCGTGGAGACCGACGGGTCGATCGAGCAGGTCGACTCCCTCAAATCGGCCTACCCCGGCGCCGCCCGGACCGGCCTCGACGTGTTCCGGAACACCTTCGACGAGGCGCTGCGGCACCCGGGCGTGGCCGCCCGGCAGGCGGGCGCGGAGTCGCTCGCGGAGCAGTGCCGTGCCTGTCCGCTGCTGCGGGTCTGCGGCGGAGGGCACTACGCGCACCGCTACCGCGCCGGGCACGGTTTCCACAACCCGTCCGTGTACTGCGCCGACCTCCAGCGCTTCATCCGCCACGTGGCCGCACGGCTCGCCGGAGCGGCCGCCCCCGGCCCGTCCCCGGCCGAAGGAGGTGTCTCCTGATGTTCCCGGTGGTCCCGGACCGGGCCCTGCTCGAACTCGCCCGTACCGAGGGTGGCCCCGACACCCTGGCGCTCCTCGTGCGGGACCAGGACACGCGGCGGCTGCTCCTCCTGCGTGCGGTCCTCGACGCGGCCGAGGCGGCCGACCGGTCCGTCTGCACGGCCGCGCAGAAGGCGCGACTGCGGGCGGACTGGGCGCTGCTGACCGAGGCGGACCGGGCGGTGGCGCCGGCCGCGCGACACCCGGGTCCCGAGCCCGCAACCACCGACAGGGCGGCGACAACCGGCGCCCCCGTACCACCCGGCGGAGCAACGGGCGGCGAAACACCGCCCGACACCACCCCGCCGCCCGCGACCCCGGCCCGCGCCCGCCTCTTCCACCCGCTAACCGGGCCCTGGGCCCGCTCCTGCCTGCGCGGCCTCGACTCCAGGCCGGTGCCGGTGCCGGTGCCGGTGCCGGGGCCGGTGACGGTGCCGGTGAGCGAGGAGCGGGCCCGCCGACTGCGGCGCGACCTGGCCCACTTCAGCGCGACGGCCGCCGTCGCCGCCGCCGGTGCCGGCATCCCCTTCACCACCCGGCTCACGGCCCGCGCCGGAATCCTCGCCCTCCCGTCCCTCGGCGCCCTGCACACGGCGCGCTCGGGAGACGTACCCGTCGACGTCTCCTGTACCGAAGGCCGACTGGTCCTGCGCCAGCCCGACGCCCCGGACGTGACCGTCCACCTGGAGAGCGGCGCCGGCGCGTGGTCCGGGGCGCCGGCCTGGACCCCCGCACACGCGCTCCCCGGCCTCACGCCGACCGCGCCCCCGATGCCGTTCGACGACCTCGACCCGTACCGCGAACTGCCCCACGGCCCCCGCCACGGCAACCTGCGCACCCCACTCGCGCTCGACGACGCGGAACGCAAACGGTGGCTCCAGGCCTGGTCCGGCACGGCCCCCGCGCTGCGTTCGGGCGGCGCCCAGCGCCTCGCCGAAGCGGTGGCGCTGCTGCGCTGCCTGGTTCCCCTGGAGACCCCGCCGGACGTCGGCGCGGGCCGCGGCAGTTGCAGCGCCACCCGCCGCGAGGCCTTCGGCGCGCTCCTCAGCAGCACGCCGCCCGACCCGGTCACCTTCGCCGCCACTCTCGTGCACGAACTGCAGCACGCCAAACTGGCCGCCCTGGGCGACCTGGTGACGCTGCACCGGGCCGGGCCCGAGGCACGGTACTTCGCGCCCTGGCGCGCCGACCCGAGGCCCTACGACGGTCTGCTCCAGGGCACGTACTCCCATCTCGCGATGGCCGCCTTCTTCCAGCACCGGGCGCTCGTCGCCGGGCTTCCCGACCGGGACTGGGCGTGGGCCCAGCACGCCCGCTACCGCGCCCAGGTCCAGGCTGCCCTGCCCGCCCTCGTCGGCTCGACCGACCTCACGGTGCGCGGACGCCGGTTCGTCGACGAAATGGCCGCCTCCTACGAACGGATGGCCGACCACCCCGCGCCCAGGGGGCATGTCGCACGTGCGCAGGCGTACGTCGAGTCCGCACGCGCACTGTGGACCCGCAGGCACGCCTCCGCGCTCCCGCGGCCGAATGAGTGAGGATGCCCACACACGGCGGCCGGGTACGGAAAGATCGTCGGGACAGGGTGTGTTGCCGTCGGTCGGCGGACTTACGCGTGACGCTCCAAAGTCCTAGGATTTTGTGGTACTACGCGCTGGAGGCCACTGCATGTCTGGAGCTCGTAAGCCGGTCGAGGCGACCGAGAGGGGGACCGCCAGGCAGACGGTCACGATCCATTTCGCGGGTTTCAACCGGGCCTGGGCGGCCTGGATCGGGGACCGGCTGGAGCGGCGGGGCGTGCGGGTGGTGCCGCTGCGCTGGGACTCTCCGGCGGACGTACCGCTGGTGGACCTGCTGCGCGACCTGACGCTGGCCGAGGGCCGGGTCCTCATCGTGGTCAGTGAGTGGTACTTCCAGCTCGGTCCGCGCACCCACGAGGAGTGGAACGCGGCCCTGCGCGAGGTCGTGGCCCCCGACCCGTCCCGGTTCGCGGCCGTGTCCGTCACCACCGCCCCGGTTCCGTCGGCGGCGGCCGTGCTGGCGCCGGTCGCCCTGACCAACATGGGCGCCGAGGAGGCGGAGCGGCGCCTGCTGGACCGGCTCGACCTGTCGTCCGAGCCGCTGCCCGAGTCCACGGTGGAGTCGCGCCGCGGGCCCCGGTTCCCGGCGGCGATGCCGGACGTGTGGGGCGTGGTGCCGCGCCGCAACACCCGCTTCACCGGACGCGAGCCGTTGTTCAACGAGGCCTACCACCTGCTCCAGAACGCGGAGCCCGGGGCCGGTGTGGTGACGCTGCACGGCATGTCCGGTGTCGGCAAGACCCAGTTCGCCGCCGAGTACGCGCACCGGTTCGGCTCCGAGTACGACGTGGTCTGGTGGGTGAATGCGGAGAACCGCGTCACCTACCGCCGTCAACTGGCCGAGCTGGCACCCAAACTGGGGCTGCGCACCGGCCAGGAGTACGGCGAGCGGCTGCGCGCGGTGCGGGACGCGCTGCGCCGCGGGGATCCGTACTCGAGGTGGCTGCTGATCCTCGACGGGGCGGACGAGCCGGACCAGATCTGGGACCTGCTCCCGACGGGTCCCGGGCATGTCATCGTCACGTCGCGCAATCCGGAGTGGAGCGAGCACAACAGCAAGCTCCTCGAAGTCCACCTCTACCCCCGCGACGAGTCGGTGGCGTTCATCCGCCGCCGCGCACCCCGGCTGACAGAGGCGGAGGCCGACCAGCTGGCCGAGGCGCTGGGGGACCTGCCGCTGCTGCTCGACCAGACGGCGGGCTGGCTGAACGACTCGGACCTGTCGGTCGAGCAGTACATCGCCCTGCTGGAGGGCGGCATCGACAGCGACGTGGTGAAGGTGTCGGCGGACTTCCCGCTGGCCTTCCAGACCGCCTGGTCGATACTGCTGAACAAGCTCCGCGAGACCGTCCCGGAGTCCGTCGACCTCCTGCGGCTGTGCACGTTCTTCGCACCGGGGTTCATCCCCGTGCGCCTGCTCAAGGAGATGCCCGGAGACGAACTCCCCGAGCAACTCGCCGGACTGCTCAACGACCCGCTGCTGTGGAACAAGGCGGTCAACCAGCTGCGCACCTACTCGGTGGTCCGCCTGGAGTCCCACGAGGCGTCCGTCGACGAGACGGTCTCCGCCGGGGAGTCGCTGTATCTGCACCGCATGGTCCACCAGATCGTCCACAAGGACATGCCGGACCCTGACCGCGGCGAGTTCATCGATGTCGTACGGCGGGCCCTCGCGGCGGCCGACCCGCGCCGCCCGACCGACACCCAGCTGTGGCCGGGCTACGCCGAGATCGTGCCGCACCTGAAGTACGCGGACGTCCTCAACAGCAAGGACGGGCAGGTCCAGCGCCTGGTCTTCAACTGCCTGCGCTACATGTACTTCTCCGGCGAGTACCGGGCCGGCATCAAGCTCGGCGGGCGCGCCCTCGCCACCTGGCGCAGGATCCTCGGGCCGGCCCACCCGCGGATCTGGGAGCTGACCTACCACTACACCAACCTGCTGCGTGGCATGGGCGACTACGCCCGGACCGAGGCCCTCAGCCGGGAGGCGGTCGACCACCTCCGGGAGGAACGCGGGCCGCAGGACCTGGACCACCTGAGGGCGGCCGCGGGCCTGGGCGGCGACCTGCGCGGCCTCGCCCGCTACGAGGAGGCGCTGGAGCTCTCCCAGTGGGTTCTGGTGGCCTACCGCGAGCTTCTCGGCGACCAGGACTCCCGGACCCTGAACGCCCAGAACAACCTCGCCGTCTCCCTGCGTCTGCTCGGCCGCTACGAGGAGACGCTCGAAACCGACCGGCGCACCATGGAGGCGCGCCGTCAGCTACTGCGCGCCCGCCACCCGTGGACGCTCAGCTCAGAGGTCGCCTACGCCGTCGACCTGCGCCTGCTGGGCCGCTACGCGGACGCCGAATCCATTCAGGCGAAGAACGTCCGTGAGAACCGCATCGTGATGGGCCCGGACAACCACCAGACCCTCAAGGCCGAGTACAACCTGGCGCTCTGCCGGTACCGCCTCGGCGAGCGAGCCCCTCGCGGTGAGGAGCCGGGCCCGATGCTCAGCAGCGTGCTGGAGCGTGGGGAGCGAGTGCTGGGCGAGACCCACCCGCTCACGCTGACCTTCGCCACCGGCCAGAGCTGTTACGCCCGTGAGCACGGTGACATCGACCAGGCGCGGGAGCTCAGCGAGGCCGTCGTCGCCCGCTACGAGGTGATGCTCGCCGAGGGGCACCCGTTCATCGCCGGGTCCCGCGCCAACCAGGCACTGATCCTGCGCAACGTCGGCGAACGCGAGCACGCCCACGTCCTCGTCGAGCAGGCGCTGGCAGAGATGACCGAGGCCGTCGGCGAGAGCCACCCCTGGACGCTCGGCTGCGCCCTGAACGCCTCCGCCCTGCGGAACCTGGTCGGCGACATCGAGGGTGCCGCCAACCTGAGCCGGGACACGGTGACGCGGGCCATCGAGACGCTCGGGCGCACCCATCCGCTCACGCTCTCCACCCGCATCGCCCACGCAGCGGACCTGCGCGGACTGCGCGACCGCCGGCAGGCGGAGAAGGTCGAGCAGGAGGCGCTGTCCGACCTCGACGCGACCTTGGGCAGCAAACACACCCACACCGTCTCGGCCCGTTCCCGCAATCGCCCGTACTGGGACTTCGAGCCCCAGGTCGTCTGAGAGCGACCGAGCGGCGGTGCCACCCCGGGGCGCATAACCCCCCGCGCCCCGGGGAAGAACACCGTTCCACTCAACACACCTGTAACACGCATGAGTTGGACCAGGGGGAGCGTGTGGCGATTCTGATGGGGCCTGTCCCGGCGGGCGCGGACGGGCCCATACCGGTCGAGGTCGACGCGGAGGTCGACCCGGCCGCCGTCGACGGACTGGACCTCGTCTACGGCGGCGAGGAGACCCGGGACGGAGCCGGGCAGCGCGTCGTCCGGGTCGCGCGGGACGTCTACACCGACGGCCTGGACCTCGCCCGCCGGTGCGCCGCACAGGCCGTACGGCGGTTCGGCGAACTGCAGGAAGGGCTGCGGCCGGACGAGATCGAGATGCAGCTCGCCATCAAGATCGACGCCGGGGTGGCGACCCTCGTCAAGAGCGGCGCCGAGGCCCAGCTCCAGATCACGCTCCGCTGGCAGACTGCCCCTGCCCCTGCCCCTGCCCCTGCCCCTGCC
>NZ_JACBYP010000136.1 GCF_018982965.1 Streptomyces mayonensis
CCCCCCCCCCCCCCCCCCCCCCCCCCCCCCCCCCCCCCCCCCCCCCCCCCCCCCCCCCCCCCCCCCCCCCCCCCGCGGGGGGGCCCCCCCCCCGGCCCTTGCCGGTGCGGGGTCCTCCTCCGAGGCCCGGGGACGGGTCAGTCCGTGCCGGACTCCATCGCGGCGCGGTCCAGCCACTCGTCCTCGCCGGACACCTCGCCGCGGGAGGCGATCGCCTGGGCGCCGCCCTCGGGCATGGCGCCGATCAGCCCGGTCGCGGCGGCCTGGGCGGCACCGATGGCGGGGTTGGCGGTGCCGATCAGGCCGAGCCCCGCGTACTGCTCCAGCTTGGCGCGGGAGTCGGCGATGTCGAGGTTGCGCATGGTCAGCTGGCCGATCCGGTCGACCGGGCCGAAGGCCGAGTCCTCGGTGCGCTCCATGGAGAGCTTGTCCGGGTGGTAGCTGAACGCCGGGCCGGTGGTGTCGAGGATCGAGTAGTCCTCACCGCGCCGCAGCCGCAGGGTGACCTCGCCGGTGACGGCCGAGCCGACCCAGCGCTGCAGGGACTCCCGGATCATCAGCGACTGCGGGTCGAGCCAGCGGCCCTCGTACATCAGGCGGCCCAGGCGCCGTCCCTCGGTGTGGTACTGGGCGAGGGTGTCCTCGTTGTGGATGGCGTTGACCAGGCGCTCGTAGGCCGCGTGCAGCAGGGCCATGCCGGGCGCCTCGTAGATCCCGCGGCTCTTGGCCTCGATGATCCGGTTCTCGATCTGGTCGGACATGCCCATGCCGTGCCGGCCGCCGATGGCGTTGGCCTCCATCACGAGGTCGACCGGGGAGGCGAACTCCTTGCCGTTGACCGTGACCGGGCGGCCCTGGTCGAAGCCGATCGTCACGTCCTCCGGGGCGATCTCGACCGACGGGTCCCAGAACCGCACGCCCATGATGGGCTCCACGGTCTCCACGCCGGTGTCGAGGTGCTCCAGGGTCTTGGCCTCGTGGGTGGCGCCCCAGATGTTCGCGTCGGTGGAGTACGCCTTCTCCGTGGAGTCCCGGTAGGGCAGGTCGTGGGCGACCAGCCACTCGGACATCTCCTTGCGTCCGCCCAGCTCGGTCACGAAGTCCGCGTCCAGCCACGGCTTGTAGATCCTGAGCTGCGGGTTGGCGAGCAGGCCGTACCGGTAGAACCGCTCGATGTCGTTGCCCTTGAACGTGGAGCCGTCGCCCCAGATCTGGACGTCGTCCTCCAGCATCGCCCGCACGAGCAGCGTGCCCGTGACGGCCCGGCCGAGCGGCGTGGTGTTGAAGTAGGCCCGCCCGCCGGAGCGGATGTGGAACGCCCCGCAGGTGAGTGCGGCCAGCCCCTCCTCGACCAGCGCCGCGCGGCAGTCGACCAGGCGCGCGATCTCGGCGCCGTAGGTCTTGGCACGGTCGGGCACCGAGGCGATGTCGGGCTCGTCGTACTGACCGATGTCGGCGGTGTACGTGCAGGGGACGGCACCCTTGTCACGCATCCACGCGACCGCGACCGAGGTGTCGAGGCCGCCCGAGAAGGCGATACCGACGCGCTCGCCGGTGGGGAGGGAGGTGAGGACCTTGGACATAGGAAGAGTATGCATGATTACGCATGACCATGCAAAGCCCCCTTGTCACGGGTCCGGACCCGCCCGCCCGCCCCGTTCCGGGACCGGCGGAACCGGAACCGCCGGAACCGCCTCCCTCACCGGCTCGGCATCGCCACGTACTGGTACTCCAGGAACTCCTCGATGCCGACCCTGCCGCCCTCGCGGCCGAGGCCCGACTGCTTGACACCGCCGAAGGGCGCGGCCGGGTTGGAGACCAGCCCGGTGTTGAGCCCGACCATGCCGACCTCCAGGCGTTCGCTGACCCGAAGGGCACGGTCCAGGCCCCCGGTGAAGACGTAGCCGACGAGTCCCCAGGGGGTGTCGTTGGCGCGGCGGACGACCTCGTCCTCGTCCTCGAAGGTGAGGACCGCCGCGACGGGACCGAAGATCTCCGTCCCCATGAGGCGGCTGTCCGGGGAGACGTCGGTGAGCACGGTGGGCGGGTAGAAGCAGCCGGGCCCCTCGGGCGTGCTGCCACCGACCAGCACCCGGGCACCGCGTCCGACCGCGTCGGCGACCAGTTCCTCGACCTTGGCGCGCCCGGCGGCGTCGATGAGCGGGCCGACGTCGACGCCGTCACGGGTGCCGGGGCCCACGACGAGCGCCGCCATCCGCCGGGCGAGCCGCTCGGCGAACTCCTCCGCAACCGAGCGGTGCACGAAGAAGCGGTTGGCGGCGGTGCAGGCCTCGCCCATGTTGCGCATCTTGGCGACCATCGCGCCGTCCACGGCCGTGTCCAGGTCGGCGTCGTCGAAGACGACGAACGGCGCGTTGCCGCCCAGTTCCATCGAGGTCCGCACCACCGTGTCCGCGCACTGCGCGAGGAGCAGCCGGCCGACGGCCGTCGAACCGGTGAAGGACAGCTTGCGGATGCGCCCGCCGCGCAGCAGCGGTTCGCAGACCTCGCCCGCCCGCGACGTGGTGACGACGTTCAGTACGCCGTCCGGCAGCCCGGCCTCCTGGAGGATCGCGGCGAGGGCGAGGCTGGAGAGCGGGGTCTGCGGGGCGGGCTTGAGCACCATGGTGCAGCCGGCCGCGACCGCCGGGCCGATCTTGCGGGTGCCCATGGCGAGCGGGAAGTTCCAGGGGGTGATCAGCAGGCAGGGGCCGACCGGGCGGCGGGAGAGCAGCATGCGGTTGCGGCCGTCGGGCAGGACGCCGTGGCCGCCGTCGATCCGGACGGCCTCCTCGGAGAACCAGCGGAAGAACTCCGCGGCGTAGGCGACCTCGCCCCGGGCCTCGGCCAGCGGCTTGCCCATCTCGGCGGTCATCAGGCGCGCTAGCTCGTCCGTGCGCTCCAGGATGATCTCGTAGGCGCGGCGCAGGATCTCGCTGCGTGCCCTGGGGGCCGTACGTGCCCACTCCTCCTGCGCCTGGACCGCCGCCTCCTCGGCGAGCCGGGCGTCCTTGGGTCCGGCGTCGGCGACGTGGGCGAGGATCTCGCCGGTCGCGGGGTCGTCCACGGGCATGACGGCGCCGTCCGCGGCGTCCGTCCAGGTGCCGCCGACGAAGAGCTGGGTGGGGGTGTCGGTCATGGGGTCCCTCCTGGTCGCCGGTGTGCGGTCGGTGCGGGGCGGGTGGTGCGGCGGGGCGCGGTCGGCGCACTGCGGGTCGTGCGGCCGTACGCGATCGGCGCACTGCAGGCCGTGCGGCCGTACGCGATCGGCGCACTGCGGATCGTGCGGCGGGGCGCGGCGGCCGTCACCGAAGCGGGCAGCGGCGCGCGGCCGGGCGGCACCGGGGCGCGGCCGCCGGACAGCGCACCGCCGGGGAGCACCGCCGTCACCCGTCCGCCCCCGACGTACCGGCCTCGACGGCCGCCGCCCAGGCCCGCAGTCCCTCGTCGACGCCCGCCTCGTCGATCACGAGGGCCGGGATCATCCGCACCACCTGGTTCCAGGCCCCGCAGAGCAGGAGCAGCAGGCCTTCGTCGACGGCGGCCCGCTGCACCCGGGCGGCGGTGCCGGGGTCCGGCTCGCCGTCCTCGGTGACGAACTCGCTCGCCAGCATCAGCCCCATGCCCCGTACGTCGCCGATGGCCGGCGTGCCGGCCGCGACCGACTCCAGGCCCTGGCGCAGCCGGGCGCCCATCGTCCCGGCGTTCTCGACCAGCTTCTCGTCGCGTACGACGTCGAGCGTGGCGCAGGCCGCCGCGCACGCGACCGCGTTGGCGCCGTACGTACCGCCCTGGGAGCCCGCCCAGGCCTTCCGCATCAGCTCCTCCGGGGCGGCGATGCCGGACAGCGGGAAGCCGCTGGCCAGTCCCTTGGCGGTGACGAGGATGTCGGGGTCGACGCCGAAGTGCTCGTGGCCCCAGAACCGTCCGGTGCGGCCCACGCCGGTCTGCACCTCGTCGAGGATCAGCAGGAAGCCGTGCCGGTCGGCCCGTTCGCGCAGCCCCTCGACGAAGGCGCGGTTCGCGGGGACGTATCCGCCCTCGCCGAGGACCGGTTCGACGATCACGGCGGCGGTGTCGGCGGGCGAGGAGATCGTCTGCAGGGTGTAGTCCAGCTCCTTGAGGGCGAAGCGGGTGGCGGTCTCCTCGTCCCAGCCGTAGCGGAAGGCCGTGGGAAAGGGGGTGACGACCACGCCGCTCATCAGCGGCGAGAACCCGGAACGGAAGCGGGTCCCGGAGGTGGTCATGGAGGCGGCGGCGACGGTCCGGCCGTGGAAGCCGCCGTGGCAGACCAGTACGTTGGGCCGCCCGGTGGCCTGCCGGGCCAGCCGCAGCGCGGCCTCGACCGCCTCGCTGCCGGAGTTGGTGAAGAACAGGCTGTCCAGTCCGGCGGGCAGCACCTCGCCGAGCCGGTCGACCAGGCGCCGCAGCGGCGGGTGCATGACGGTCGTGTACTGGCCGTGGACCAGGGTGGCGACCTGCTCCTGGGCGGCGGCCACGACCCTGGGGTGGCAGTGGCCGGTGCTGGTGACGCCGATGCCGGCGGTGAAGTCCAGATAGCGGCGGCCGTCCTCACCGTGGAGGTGGACGCCCTCGCCCCGGACCGCCACCACGGGGGTGGCCTGGCGAAGGTGCGGCGACAGTGCGGTCATGCTCGTCTCCCGGCCTGCTCGTCGGTGTCCTGCGTCGCCCCGAGCCTTCCCGCCCCAACGGGCCCGGCAACGCCTGATCTGTCCGGTCCGGGCGCCGCAACCGGACGTTGTGTCAACCGTTCGGCGTACCCGGGGCCGCCCCGTCCGCGCCCCTGCCGCGCTCCGAGCGCCCTTGCGCAGGTCAACCGGGCTTGTCAGAGTGACCAGGGTGCACAAGGTGGCCCAGGTGCGCAGGGAGGCGCCGTGAGCGAGGACCCGCAGGCGGTCCCGGCGGGCCGGTCGCCCACCGTGGCCGACGTACTGGCCCTGCCCGTGCTGGCCGGGGGCGAGCCGCGGGTGGTCACGGGCGGGGAGTCCACCGACCGGCCGGTCCGCTGGGTCCACATCACCGAACTGACCGACCCGGCCTCCTTCCTCAAGGGCGGCGAGCTCGTCCTGACCACCGGCATGCCGCTGCCCGACGACCCCGCCGGGGTCCGCCGCTACGTCGACGAACTGGCCGACGTCGGTGCCGCCGCCCTGGTCATCGAGCTGGTACGCCGCTACCACCGGCCGCCCGACGCCCTGGTACGGGCGTGCCGTGCGCGCGGCCTCCCCCTCGTCGCACTCGCCCGGGACGTCAACTTCCTGGAGGTCACGCAGGTCGTCCACACGCTGATCCTCGGCCACCAGGCGGAGGCGATGCGCCGCACCCAGGGCGTCCACGAGGCGTTCACCGCCCTCACGCTGCGCGGCGCGGGTCCCGAGGAGGTGCTGCGCGCCGCGGCGGAGATGACCGGCCGCGCGGTCGTGCTGGAGAACCTGGTGCACCGGGCGCTGGTCTGCGAGCCCGCCACCGCTCATGCGGCGCTCTCCGGCTGGGAACGGCGTTCGCGCACCGCGTCGGCCACCGACCGCGTCGGACTCTCCGGTCCCGAGGGGTGGCTGGTGGCCCCGGTGGAGTACCAGGGGGAGCGGTGGGGACGGGTGGTCATGCTCCCCGGCCCGTCCCCCGTCAAGACCGGCCCGCCCCCTGTGGAGACCGGCCCACCCCCCGGGGAAACCGGCACGTCCCCCGGCAGGACCGGAAAGACCGGCACCGGGAAGGCGGCCGCGGGCCCTGCCTTCGGCCCCGAGGACGTGACGGTGCTGGAGCGGACCGCGATGGCCCTCACCATCGCCCGCCTCACCCGCCCGGCCCCCTGGGAACGCACCGCCCACCGCAACGCCCTGCGCGACCTGGTGGAACAGCGGCACCGCTCCCCCGCGGACGCGCGGGCCCGCGTCGTGGCCCTCGGACTGGCCGCGCAGGACGCCCGGTTCGTCGCCGTCCTCGTGGACCTGCCGCCCGGCCGGGACGCGTCGGACGCCGAGACGAGGCTCTCCGAGGAGCTGGGCGCGACGGGAGCGCAGGCCCTCGTCGGGCTGCTCTCCCCCGGCCGTCTCGGCGTGCTGCTGGCGCTGCGCCCGTCCCGGCCGTGGCGCGAGGCGGCCGAGCGGCTGGGCCGTGCCGCCCTGGACGCGGCCCCGGGGGCGACGGTGTGCGTCGGGGCACCGGCCGACGACGTCTCCGACGTGGCCCGCTCGTTCCGCGACGCGGCCCGGGTGGCCGAGGCGACCGAGCCCGGCCGTCCCCTGCCGCCCGGCCGTTCCTTCCACGAGCGGTCCGACGTCGGCCTGCGCCGCCTGCTGTTCGCGCTGCGCGACGATCCCCGGGTCCAGGACTACGCGGAACGGCAGTTGGGCCCGCTCCTCGAACACGACGCCCGGCACGGCACCCGTCTCGTGGCCACGCTGCGCGGCTATCTGGACGCCGCCGGCAGCAAGACCGTCGCCGCCCGCTCGACCGGTCTGTCCCGGGAGACCGTCTACCAACGGCTGCGCGCCATCGAGCGGTTGCTCGACCGCGACCTGGAGTCGGGCGAGCAGCGCACCGAGCTGCACGTGGCACTCCAGACCCTCGACGCGCTGCGGACCCACCCGCCCTCCGGAAGCGGCTTCCCCCACGACCGATGAGTCTCCGCCCCGCTCCCGGTCTGAGAGGTACAGGAACCGGACGGGAAGCGTTGGGAAACGACATGCGTACTCTGATCAGCACCGCCTTCGTCTCGCTCGACGGTGTCGTGGAGGCACCCGGCGGCGAGCCCGGCTACCGGAACTCCGGGTGGACCTTCCAGCACGTCGAGTTCCTCCCCGAGGCGTACGAGATCAAGGCCCGGGAGCAGCGCGAGGCCGCGGCGCTGCTGCTCGGCCGGGTCAGCTACGAGGCGTTCAGCCCGGTGTGGCCGGACATGCCGGAGTTTCCCGAGTACCGGACGATGCCGAAGTACGTCGTCTCCACCACCCTCGGCGAGGACGACCTCGTCACGAACTGGGGAGGGACGACGATCCTGCGCTCCCTCGACGAGGTCGCCGCGCTGAAGGAGACCGTGGGCGGCCCGATCATCGTGCACGGCAGCGCCACCCTGAACCGGGGCCTGTCGGACGCCGGTCTGATCGACCGCTACCACCTGCTGGTGTTCCCGCTCCTGCTCGGCGCGGGCAAGCGACTGTTCAGCGACACGGACAAGGACGCCCAGCGGCTGCGGCTCGTCGAGCACGAGGTCTATGCCAACGGTCTGCAGAAGAACGTCTTCGACGTCGTCCACTGACGCATCGCCGTCCACCGGCTCCCGTCCACCGGCGCACCGTGCACCGGGCCGTCGTGCACCGGGCCGTCACCGACGGGAACCGTAGGACGGGAGGCGGTGCCGGGAACCTGCCCGGCACCGCCTCCCGCCCCCCCCGGCGGCCGAGTTCCGCCGGCGGCTCAGTCGCCCGGGACGGCGTCCTGTGTGAACTCCGCGTGCAGCCGCCGCGTGTGGTCGACCCGTCGTTCCGGCCCGGTGAGCGTGACCCGGGCCGTCAGCGGCGGCGCCGTGCTGGAGGCGGCGAACCGCAGCTCCAGCTCTCCCGGTTCGACCACGCGCGCTCCGTCGCGGCCGGTGAAGGAGGCCAGGTCGGCCGGGACCTCGACGCGCACCGTGCGGGCCTCGCCGGGGGCCAGCGGCACCCGCGTGTAGCCGATGAGGCGCTGCACCGGCTGGACGACGGAGGCGACCGGGTCGTGCAGGTACAGCTGGACGACCTCGGTGCCGTGCCGTTCGCCGGTGTTGCGGACGGTGATCCCGAGCGAGAACTCGCCGTCGGTGGGCGCCTCGCCGGCGTGCACCACGAGGTCGCTCCAGTCGAACGTGGTGTACGTCAGGCCGTGCCCGAAGCCGAAGGCGGGCGTGGGGTCGATGTTGGACACCTCGCTGGCGTGGGCGAGCGGCGCCCCGAGGTAGGTGGCCGGCTGGGCCCCGGCGCCGCGCGGCACGCTGACGGGCAGCCTGCCGGTAGGGCTGGTGCGTCCGGCGAGCACCCCGGCGACGGCGGCGGTGCCCTCCTCGCCGGGGAAGAAGGACTGCACGACGGCGGCGGACTCCGCCACGGCCCGGCCCAGCGCGTAGGGCCGGCCCGCGAGCAGCACCGTCACGACCGGCCTGCCGGTGTCCAGGAGCGCGTCGAGGAGCTGCTGCTGGGCGCCGGGCAGGACCAGTGACTCGACGTCGCAGCCCTCCCCGCTGGTGCCGCGGCCGAACAGCCCCGCGCGGTCGCCCAGCACGGTGACGACGACGTCCGCGTCCTGGGCCGCGCGCACGGCCTCGGCGATGCCGGACACGTCGCCGTCGTCGACGCCGGTGCCCCGTACGACCGTGAACTCCGTGTCGGGGAACTCGGCCGCCAGGGTGTCGCGCAGGGTGGGCAGTTCGATGCCGAGCGGGGTGCCCGGGTGACGGACGCCGATGTGCTGCGGGAAGGAGTAGCAGCCCAGTACGGCGGTGGGCTCGTCGGCGTTGGGTCCGACCAGGACGATGCGGCGCGGCCTCTCCAGCGGCAGGGTGCCGTCGTTGCTGAGCAGCACGACCGCCTCCTCGGCGACCGCGCGGGCCAGTTCGCGGTTGCCGGGGCCGTCGAGGTCGATCCTGCCGCGCAGGGCGTCGGCGTCGTCGAGGTCGGCGCCGTCGAGTGCGGACGGCACCGGGTTCCAGTCCGGGTCGAGCAGCCCGAGCGCCGCCTTCTGGGTGAGGACCCGGCGCACGGCCCGGTCGATCAGCGCCTCGGGTACGCGGCCGTCGGCGACGGCCTCCAGCAGGGGCGCGCCGAACGTCTTGACGGTGGGCAGTTCGACGTCGACACCCGCCCGCAGCGCGGCCCCCGCGGCGCCCGCCCAGTCACCGGCGATGCCGTGCAGCGTCTTGAGGAAGGCGATGCCGAAGTAGTCGGCGACCACGGTGCCGTCGAAGCCCCACGTGTCCCGGAGCAGCCCGGTCAGCAGGTCCTCGTCGGCGGCCGCGGGCACGCCGTCGATGTCGGTGTAGGCGTGCATCACCGAGCGGGCGCCGCCCTCGCGGACCGCCATCTCGAAGGGGGGCAGCAGGACGTCGGCGCGTTCGCGCGGGCCGACGGAGGAGGGGGCGAGGTTGCGTCCGGCGCGGGAGGCCGAGTAGCCGACGAAGTGCTTGAGGGTGGCGACGATCCCGGCCGACTCCAGGCCCTGCACGTAGGCGGTGCCGATGGTGCCGACGAGGTACGGGTCCTCGCCGATCGTCTCCTCGACCCGGCCCCAGCGGGCGTCGCGCACCACGTCCAGGACGGGCGCGAGTCCCTGGTGGACGCCGACGGCCCGCATGTCGCGGCCGATGGCGGCGGCCATCCGCCGGACCAGGCCGGGGTCGAAGGTGGCGCCCCAGGACAGCGGCACGGGATAGGCCGTCGCGCCCCAGGCGGCGAACCCGGCCAGACACTCGTCGTGCGCGAGGGCGGGAATGCCGAACCGGTTCTCGGCGGCGATCCGGACCTGGGTGCGGAGCAGGGAGAGCGCACCGACGGCGGGGTCGACCGGAACCGTGCCGAAGGGCCGGGTCAGCTGGCCGAGGCCGGCGGGCAGGAGCGCGTCGAGGTCGACGGCCTCCTCCATGTCGTGCTGGTGGGGGGCGACGTCTCCGCCCTCGTTGGACGCGCCGACCCACACGCCGTACAACTGGGCGATCTTCTCCTCGGGGGTCATCGCTTCGATCAGCGCGGACACCCGGGTGGTGAGGGACTGGGCGGGGTCGTTCCAGAGGGGGACTTCGGGGGTGGTCTCTACGGCCACGTTGGCGGTCACTTTCCTCCGACACCCATCAGGCCCCGGACCAGGGCGCGACGGGCGAACAGGTAGACGAGCAGGATGGGCACCATGGACAGGACCACGGCTCCCAGCAGACCGGGGATGTCGATCCCGTGGGAGGTCTGGAAGTTGTACAGGCCCAGCGTGACCACCTTGGTGGACTCGGACTGGGTCAGCACGAGCGGGAACAGGAAGCCGTTCCACGCCTGGAGCGCGGAGAACACCACGATCGTGGACAGTCCTCCGCGGGACAGCGGCAGCACGAGCTGGAAGAACATGCGCCGCGGGTTGGCGCCGTCCATGGCCATGGCCTCGTACAGCTCCGGCGAGATGTCGCGCATCGCGCCGCTGAGGATCAGTGCGGACATCGGCAGGCAGAACGCGGCGGTGGGCAGGATGACGCCGAGCAGGTTGTCGTACAGCCCGGCCTCGCTGATCAGGTAGAACATCGGCACGATGACGGCCTGCGCCGGGATGGCGAGGCCGAGCAGGAACAGCCGGAAGATCGCCGACGTGGTCCGGCCGCGGCTGCGGACGATCGCGTAGGCGAGCGGCGGGACCAGCAGCAGCACGATGCCGATCACGCAGGCGGTGACGACAAGCGTGTTGAAGAAGTACCGGCCGAAGCCCGAGTCGAAGGCACCGGTGAAGTTGTCCAGCGTGAAGCTGTCCGGGAGCGAGACCGGGCCGTTCTCGGCGTAGTCCTGGCGGGTGCGCAGGGTCGCGGCGAGCAGCACGTACAGCGGCAGTCCGACCAGCAAGAGCCAGACGAGCGAGCCGGCGCCGGCCAGGTAGTTCGGTCGGCGCCTCATGACACACCCTCCATGGAGCTGCGCATCTTGTCGTAGCCGGAGACCCGGACGACGATCAGCGAGATGATCGTGGCCGCGACGACCAGGGCCAGGGCGATCGCGGAACCGGTGCCGTAGTCGAAGCTCTTGAAGGCCTTGTCGTACATGTAGTAGGCGCTGATCGTGGTGTCGGTGCCGGGGCCGCCCTGGGTCAGGATCAGGACCGTCTCGAACGTGGTCAGTCCGCCGACGATCATCAGGATCATCGAGGTGATCATGGAGGTGCGCAGCTGCGGCAGCGTGATGTGGAAGAACTGCCGGTAGCGGCCCGCCCCGTCGATCTCCGCGGCCTGGTACAGCACCTGCGGGACCGCGCGGGCGGCGCCCTGGTAGATCAGTGTGTGGAACGGGGTGAACTGCCAGGTGCTGACGAACGCCAGCACCCCGATGGCGCTGGCCTGTTCACCGAACAGGTTGCCGTCGCCGAACAGCCAGGCGGCGTCGGCCGGGATGCCGAAGTTCGGGTCGAGCAGCGCCCGCCACAGCACGGAGACGGCCGTCGCGGACAGCAGCAGCGGGATGAAGTAGATCACCGACAGGACGGCGCGGTTGCGCTGGTGGCCGGCGGCCCAGACGCCGAGCAGGATGCTCAGCGGGGTCTGCAGGACCACGCCGAGCGTGGTCAGCAGCAGGGTCAGCCAGATGCTCTCCAGCATCACCGGGTCGTCCATCAGGCGCGACCAGTTGTCCATGCCGACGAACTCGGGCGAGCTGATCCCGTCCCAGGCCATGAAGGACAGCACCGCCACCATGATCAACGGGACGATGGCGAAGAGGGCGAAGAAGAGCGCGGCGGGCACCGCCCAGCCGAAGCCGGGGCGGCCCACCTTCGTCGCGGACGAGGCGGGCGGCCGCCGCCGGGACTCCTTGCGGGGTCCGGCGGCGGGCGGGGCGCTCGTGAGGTCTGTGGTCATGAGCCGTTCGTCACTCGGTGGGGAGGGCCTGCATGGCCTTGATGAAGCCGTCCGTGTCGAGCGTTCCGCTGAAGAACTGCTGGATGGCCTTGTACATGTCCGAGCTCGCCTTCTGCGGGTACGCCTGGTCCCAGGAGAGCTGGAAATGGGGCGCGTCGGAGACGAGGTCGTACTGGAAGTGCGAGTACTCGGGCGTTCCCGAGGTGTCGATGAACTGGTTGGTGTTGGTGGTGGTCGGCAGGTTGCCGATCTCCAGCTGGGCCTTGACGAACTCGTCGGAGTACATGAGCTTCAGGAACTCGGCGACGGCCTCGGGGTGCTTGGTCTTCTTCATCACCGAGTAGTAGTTGTTGGGGTTGCCGGCGACGTTGGCCGGGTCGCCCTTGCCACCCTGCACGGTCGGGAAGGTGCTGTAGCCGAGGCCCTTCTCCGCGAAGTCCTTGTGATCGGTCAGCTGCTGGGAGAAGTACCAGGAGCCCATCAGCTCGAAGCCGGCCTTGCCGGAGGCCACCAGCTGGACCGAGCCGCCGTTGGTGTACTTGACGGAGTCGTAGTTCTTGCCGAAGGCGCCGGAGTCGACGAGCTGCTTGATCATGTCCAGGGCCTTCTTGCTGTCCGCGCTCTCCCAGGCGCTCTTGTCGCCCCCGACGGCCTTCGCGAACAGCTCCGGACCGGCTATGCGGTCGTAGAGGTACTGGAACCACATCTGCGTCGGCCAGACGTCGCCGCCGCCGAGCGCGATCGGCGTGACGCCCGCGTCCTTCAGCTTGCCGACGGCGTCGAGGAGTTCGTCCCAGGTCTTCGGCGGCTGGACGCCGGCCTTGTCGAGGACGTTCTTGTTGTGGAAGAGCAGGACCGGCTGGGTGCCGCGCATCGGGACGCCGTACGGCTTGCCGTCGACGACGGCGTTCTCCCAGACGGGCTGCAGGAACTTCTTCTCCAGGTCCGGGTCCTTCTTGATGAAGTCGTCGAGCGGCATCAGCAGGTCCGCCTTGACGAACGGCTTGATGCTGCCGCCGCCCCAGTTGTAGAAGATGTCCGGGGCCTGGGGGGTGCTGATGATCGTCTGGAGCTTCTTCTGGTAGTCGGCCCCGGGGATGGTGTCGAGGACGGCCTTGACGTCGGACGTCTTGTTGAAGGTGTCGACGATCTGCTGTTCCACCTTGTTGGTGGCGTCCCCGTAGACCAGGACATGGATCCTGTCGTCGTCGGACGACCCCCCGCCGTTCCCGTCACCGCAGGCCGACAGGCTCAGTGCCAGGGCGAGCGTCGCGCCGGTCGCGACCAGTCTGGGCATGAGCGCACGTGTTGTCATCGTTCGCCTTTCGAAAGTTTCGGCACCATCACCGAAAGTCCATGCTGGTCGGACAGTAGAGTCAGACAGGATTTCTGGTCAATGGGCGTGCAGGCGCCGACTCAAAACGTTATCGACGGCATGGCCTATCCTGCCCGCATGCACGATGAAGTTGAGGTGGGAGCGAGGATCACCCTGGCCGAGGTGGCGAAAGAGGCAGGAGTCTCTCCCTCGACAGTTTCGAAAGTCCTCAACGGTCGTTCGGATGTCTCCAGCAGCACCCGGGCCAGGGTCGAGCGACTGCTCGACGTGCACGGTTACCGCCGCCGCACCCCCAGCCCGCCTCGCTCCCAGCTCGTTGAACTCGTCTTCCACGAGCTGGACAGCGTCTGGGCGATGGAGCTGGTCCGGGGCGTGGAGACGGTGGCCCGGGCCAACCGGGCCGACGTGGTGCTCACCCGCAGCGGCACACGGCACGCGCCCGCGCCCGACTGGATCGAGGGCGTGCTCCGGCGCAGACCGCGCGGTGTCGTGCTGGTCTTCTCCTCCCTGCCGGAGGAGGTCAAGCACCGGCTGAGGGCCTGGAACATCCCGTTCGTCATCGTCGACCCGACCGGCGCCCCCGACCCCGACGTCCCTTCCGTGGGCTCCGCCAACTGGGCCGGGGGCCTGGCGGCCACCCGCCACCTCACCGACCACGGGCACCGACGCGTCGCGATCATCACCGGGTTCGAGGACATGCTCTGCTCACTGGCCCGGCTCGACGGCTACCGTTCGGCCATGAACATGGCGGGCCTCCCGGTCGACCCGCGGCTGGTCCGGCACGGCGAGTACAGCGTGCAGAGCGGCTTCGAGCACGGCATGGACCTGCTCGCCGGTCCCGACCGGCCGACGGCGGTCTTCGCGGGCAGCGACCTCCAGGCACTCGGCGTGCTGGAGGCGGCGCGGGTCAGGGGACTGAGGGTGCCGCAGGACCTCTCGGTGGTCGGCTACGACGACGTACCGCTCGCCCAGTGGTCGAGCCCGCCGCTGACCACCGTCCACCAGCCGCTGCGGCACATGGCCGAGGAGGCGACCCGCATGCTGTTCGCGCCGCGCATCCCGGGCCGGGCCGCCCACCGCATCGAACTGGCGACCCGGCTGGTCGTACGGCAGAGCACGGCGGCGTCTCCCACGGGATGATCCGAGGTTTCGGGCGGATGAGTAGGCTTCCGCCGGACGGGTGACTGCGCAGGGGGGGAACGCATGCCGACGGGAAACCACCCGGAGCTCGACGACGTACGGATCAGACATCTGGAGCTGATCCAGACGCTCGTGACCCGGATGGACAACAACTCCTTCCTGATCAAAGGCTGGTCGCTCACGGTGTTCGGCGCCATGCTCGCCTACGCCGTGGGCGGCGAGCACGACTCCGTGGTGCTGGTGAGCTTCGTCCCCGTCCTGGCCTTCTGGCTCCTTGACGCGTACTTCCACTACCAGCAGCGGCTGTTCCGGCGACTGTACGAGCGGGTGCGCAGATCCGACGCGGAGGTCGAGCCGTTCGCGCTGGACGTGACACCGGGCCGGGAGCGCACGGGCCTGCTCAAGGCGGCCGTCTCCCCCAGTTTGAGCCTGTTCTACGGCGGCCTGGCACTCAGCCAGGCCGCAACGCTGGTGTTCGTGCTGTGACGTGCGGCCGGCGTGCCGGCCTCAGGACCCGGCGGGTTCGAACCACGCGGGGGCGTCGGACAGGGCCAGCTTGATCCGGGTCTGCCCGAACTCCCCGAGCTCCGGCAGCGCGTCCACGGCGAACCAGCCCACCTCCAGCGACTCGTCGTCGTTGACCCTGGCCTCGCCCCCGACGGCGCGGCAGCGGAAGGTGATGTCCATGAACTGGCAGACGTCCCCGTTCTCGTACGTGACCGGGGTGAGCGCCTGGGCGAGGACCAGCCGCTCGACGACGCACCGGACCGCGGTCTCCTCCTCCACCTCGCGCACCGCGCAGGCGGCGGGCTGTTCGCCCGGCTCCGGGATGCCTCCGACCAGCGACCAGCGTCCGTTGTCGGACCGTCGGCCCAGCAGCACCCTGCCCTCGTCGTCGAAGACGACGGCGGTGACTCCGGGGAGCCAGAGCAGCTGGTGTCCGGCGGTGACGCGCAGATCACGGATGAAGTCGGGAGTAGCCATGCGGACGACCCTAACGGGCGCCGGCGGACACATCCGCCGGTGTCACGGGGCGTGCGACGGGCGTACGGCTACACGTCACGGGCGCGTCGCCCGCGCACACCCGCGCCGATCGCCCACCCGACCCCGCCGGCCGCGACCAGCACCAGGGCGATCTCGGGCAGCACCCCCAGCCGGGTGGCGGGCGTCTCGGAGGACCGCAGCGGCACCTCCTGCACCAGGGAGTCCGCCACGAACATGCCGGTCTTCTGGGTGATCCTGCCGTCCGGCATGATGATCGCACTGACGCCGCTGGTCACCGGCACGGTGACCGTCCGGCTGTGCTCCACCGCGCGGACCCGGGACATGGCGAGCTGCTGGTAGGTCATCTCGCTGCGGTCGAACGTCGCGTTGTTGCTGGGCACGGAGATCATCTGCGCGCCGTCGGTGACCTCGGAGCGCACGGCCCAGTCGAAGGCCGCCTCGTAGCAGGTCACCAGGCCGACCCGGGTGCCGGCCATGGTAAACACGCCGGGCTCGGTGCCCCGGCTGAAGTCCCGCGCGACCATCGTGGTCCAGGTGTCGTTGATCGCGCCGATCAGCGAGCGCAGCGGCAGGTACTCGCCGAAGGGCTGGATCTGCCGTTTGTCGTAGGTGTCGACGGGGCCCTTGTCCGGATCCCACAGGATCTGCTCGTTGAGCAGCCTGCCGTCGCGGTCCACGACACCGCCGACGGAGATGGGGACACCGATCGCCCTGGCCGCGCGGTCGATGACGGCGCGTGCGTCGGCGTTGGCGAAGGGGTCGATGTCCGAGGAGTTCTCGGGCCACAGCACGAAGTCGGGGCGCTGCGTCTTTCCCTCTCTCACCTCGGCGGCCAGGCGTTCCGTCTCCCGCGCGTGGTAGTCGAGTACGGCCCGGCGCTGCGCGTTGAAGCCGAGGCCCGCCCGCGGCACGTTGCCCTGGATCACCGCGACGGTCGCGGTGCCCTCCTCCGCCGTGTCACTGACCAGCGGCCGGGCGGCCACGGCGCCGACGACGGGCACGGCCACGCCGAGCAGGGCGACCGCGGCGGCGCCCCGCCTCACCTCCCCGCCGCGGCGGGCCCGGACGGCCAGGCGCACCGCCTCGTGGAGTCCGAAGCCGCACAGGACGACCGCGAAGCCGAGCACGGGTGTACCGCCGACCGCGGCCAGCGGCAGGAACACGCCGTCCGCCTGGCCGAAGGCGACCTTGCCCCAGGGGAAGCCCTCGAAGGGCACGCGCGCGCGTGCGGCCTCCCCCGCGATCCACAGCGCCGCGGCCCACAGCGGCTGCCCCGGCAGCTTCGACACCGCGGCGGCGCCGGCGCCGACCGCGGCGACGAAGAGCGCCTCGATCGCGGCCAGGGCGAGCCAGGGCCCGGGGCCGACCTCCACACCGGTCCACACCAGCAGGGGCAGCAGGAAGCCGAGGCCGAAGAGGTAGCCGAGGCCGAGCCCCGCCTTCCAGCCGCGGCCGCGCAGCACCCACCCGAAGCCTGCGAAGGCGGGCACGGCCAGCCACCACAGGGTGCGCGGCGGGAAGCTGACGTAGAGCAGCACCCCGGAGAGCACGGCGACCGCGGCCGGGGCGAGGCGCGTGAGCCGCGCGGCGGCGCGGGAGGCGGGGCTGGTCCGCGGCTGTGTCCGGTCCGGCTCGCCGACGGTGGTTGCGGTGGCTGTCACCCCCCGGAGTGTACGGCGGGCGCCCGCGCCGCGGACAGGACGGTCAGCGGCGCCCCGGGGCCGGAGCACCGGGACGCGTTGCCGGCCGGGGTGTGTCCGTGCCCGCCGTACCCCGGGCCGCAGGGTCAGTGGGCGGGGCCGGGTGCCTTCGGGCGCAGGCGGTCCTTGATGACCTGGACGGCCGCCTCCGCGTCGTCCACGGTGACCGTGAAGGTGTGGCCGTCCCACAGCCGCAGGATCAGCCCCTCCCCGCGCCGCACGACGACGGCCGTGCCCTTCTCCGGCCGCCAGCGGTAGCCCCAGCCGCCCCAGTGGCGCGGGGTGACGTGCGGGGCGAACTCGGCACCCGCGACGTGGGAGAGGGGGATGCGGCGCCTCGGCACGCCGATGTGGCCGCAGCGCACCTCGAGGCAGTCCTCGTCGACTCTCAGCGCGACGTGCACGAACGCGAGGGTGCCGAAGAGCACCAGCAGCCCCGCCGCGATGCACCCGACGACCGCCATGGCCAGCGGGGCGACACCGGACTCCCAGGCCGACTCGACGGCCAGGGCGATGCCGAACGCCAGGCAGGCGGCGCCGATGAGCGCGAGGAACCACTGGACCCGGCTGGTGGCACGTCCGGTCCAGACGTTCGACTCGGGGATGGTCTCGCCGTGGCGATGCCTCATGGATATGAGGTTACTCATGTTTCGCTGCGCCGGTACCTCGTCGCGCAGCGTGAGTGGGCCGACCGGGCGGACCCGCCGGTCAGCGGGCCTGCGTGACCGCCTGCAGGAGCCGGCCCTCCGCGTAGGCCGACGCGGACGCCGGCAGCGTTCCCTCGCGTCCGCTGAGCAGGACGGTGAGGGTGCCCTCGGCCGGGGCGCCGGGGTCGGGCCGGGCCCCGATGCGGCGCAGCGCCTGGGCGGCGACCGCTCCGGCGGAGCCGTGCAGGACGAGGCGCGGGGCGCCGGGCCGCTGCACGGCCGCGCGGATGCGTTCGGCGACCAGCTCGTAGTGGGTGCAGCCCATAACGACGGTCGTCACCCCGTCGGGGGTGAGTCCGGCCGCGGCGTCGACCGCGGCGTCGATCGCCGCCTCGTCCGCGTGCTCGACGGCGTCGGCGAGCCCCGGGCACGGCACCTCCGTGACCCTCGCGCCGCCGCCGAACTCCTCGATGAGGCCGCGCTGGTAGGCACTGCCCGTGGTGGCGGGCGTCGCCCAGATGGCCACGGGCCCGCCCCCGGCCGCGGCGGGCTTGATCGCCGGTACGGTGCCGATGACGGGCACGGCCGGTTCGAGCCGGGCGCGCAGCGCGGGCAGCGCGTGCACGGTGGCGGTGTTGCAGCCGACGATCAGTGTGTCGGGGCGGTGCGCGGCGGCGGCCTCGGCCACGGCGAGGGCCCGCCCGGTCAGGTCCTCGGGGGTGCGCGGACCCCAGGGCATGCCGTCGGGGTCCAGGGAGAGGATGAGATCGGCGTCCGGTCGCAGGCGCCGTACCGCGGCGGTGGCCGCCAGCAGACCGATTCCGGAGTCCATGAGCGCGATCTTCACCCGGCAACCATAGTCGATGAGCCGCCGCGGACCGGGGCCGTGGGGCAGACTGCGCACGTGAGCGCCGATGTGTGGACTTCCGTCGTGACCGTCGTATCCGCCCTCTCCCTCGCCGCCTGGCTGTGGCTGCTGCTCGCCCGGGGCTTCTTCTGGCGTACGGACGTCAGGCTGCCCGTACGGGAGGAACCCGCCGTCTGGCCCCCGGTGTGCGTCGTCGTACCGGCGCGCGACGAGGCGGCGGTCCTGCCCGCGAGCCTGCCCTCGCTGCTGGCCCAGGACTATCCGGGGCGGGCCGAGGTGTTCCTGGTCGACGACGGCAGTACGGACGGCACGGGCGAGCTGGCGCGCGAGCTGGCCCGGCGGCACGGAGGGCTGCCGCTGACCGTGGCCTCGCCCGGGGAGCCGCCCGCCGGCTGGACGGGCAAGCTGTGGGCGGTGCGGCACGGGATCGGCCTGGCCCGCGTACGTGGCCCCGAGTTCCTGCTGCTGACGGACGCGGACATCGCGCACGCCCCGGACAGTCTGCGCGCGCTGGTGTCGGCGGCCGGCCCCGGCGGGTTCGACGTCGTCTCCCAGATGGCCCGGCTGCGGGTGGAGAGCGTCTGGGAGCGGCTGGTGGTGCCGGCCTTCGTGTACTTCTTCGCGCAGCTGTACCCGTTCCGCTGGATCGGCGGGGGCCGCGCGCGGCGGGCGACGCGGACGGCGGCCGCCGCGGGCGGCTGCGTGCTGCTGCGCGCGGAGGCCGCCGAGCGGGCGCGGATCCCCGACGCCATCCGGCACGCGGTCATCGACGACGTGGCTCTCGCCCGTGCGGTCAAGGGCGCCGGCGGCCGGGTCTGGCTGGGGCTGGCCGACGGGGTGGACAGCGTGCGTCCCTACCCCCGGCTGCACGACCTGTGGCGGATGGTCTCGCGCAGCGCGTACGCCCAACTGCGGCACAACCCGGTGGTGCTGGCCGGGACGGTGGCCGGACTGGCGCTGGTGTACCTGGTGCCGCCGGTCTCCGTGGTGGTGGGCGCGGTGACGGCGACCGCGCCGGTCTGGATGTCCGGGGCCGCTGCCTGGCTGGTGATGGCGGGCACGTACGGGCCGGTGCTCCGCTACTACCGGCAGCCGTGGTGGCTCGCTCCGCTGCTGCCGTTCACCGCGTTCCTGTACCTGCTGATGACGGTCGACTCGGCGGTGCAGCACTACCGGGGGCGCGGTGCGGCCTGGAAGGGCCGCACCTACGCGCGCCCGGGCGCCGTGCCCGAGGAGGGCTGAGCACCCGCGGTCCGCCGCCGGTCACTTCCGGCCGGGGGTCCAGTTCATGCCCCAGCCGTAGGCGTGGTCGACCGTGCGCTGCGGGCTCACTCCGCGTTCGGGCACCAGGTAGCGGGCCTCGCGCTGGACGACGAGGTCGTTCCCGGTGTTGGTGATCAGGGCGAGGGCGCACACCGTCGAGGGCACGGTGCACTCGTCGAGCGAGAAGTCGACCGGGGCGCCGTGCTGCGGCTGGAGGGTGACGGTGGCGTGCAGGTCGGCGAAGGAGCGGGCGCCCTCGTAGATGGTGACGAAGACGAGGATGCGCCGGAAGTACCGCTGGTGGTCGAGGCTGATGGTGAGGTTCTCGCCGGCGGCCACGGCACCGGTGCGGTCGTCGCCGTCGAGGTGGATGAACGGCGGTTGGTGCAGGGCGCCGAAGGCGTTGCCGAGTGCCTGGACGACTCCCTTGCTGCCGTCGCTCAGTTCGTACAGGCAGCACAGGTCGAGGTCGAGGTCGTCGTGCATGGCGACCGAGCGGCCCAGCTTGCGGGCCCAGCCGGAGAACTGCTTGCGCGTCTGCCAGTTGAGGTTGACGCGCATGGCGCCGGAGGTGCCGCCCTGCTTGGTCAGTGAGACGGAGGGCGCCGCCTTGGTGAGCGTGACCTTGGACAACCGGACCGGCGCGGCAGCCGGTTGTCCGGCGGGAGGGGCCGCGGGAGGCGGGGGCGCGGCCGCGGGAGGTGCGGGCTGGGCCGCGGGCGCGAACGGCGCTGCGGGCGCGGGCGGAGGAGCGGCCGGCGGGG
>NZ_JACBYP010000137.1 GCF_018982965.1 Streptomyces mayonensis
CCAACCCCCCCGCCCCCCCCCCCCCGCCCCCCCCCCCCCCAAACACTACCCCCCCCCCCCCCCCCCCCCACCCCCCCCCCCCCACCGCCCCCACCGACCCCGCCCCGCCCCGCCGGCGCGTCCCGCGCCTCGCGCTCTACGCCGCGACCGGTGTCGTCGCCGTCAGTGCCGCCGTCGCGCTCGCGCTGAACCTCCTGTCGAAACCGGGCGAGACCGAGGACCGCGGCCCTGCCGGGGCCGTCGCGCAGAGTTCCGCGCCGCCGGTTTCCGGGAGCCCCGCCGGGTCGCCGTCCCCGAGCGGCAGCGACTCCTCGTCGCCGTCCGCCTCCGCCACCGCGCCCCCGACCGGGACCGCCTCCGCCCCACCGTCGCGTCCGGGCGCCGCCGGGCCGAGTGGCGAAGCACCCGACAACGAGCCCCTGTTCAACGTGTCGATCACCCCGTACCACTGGGACGTGCCCTGCGACCACGCCTTCCTGGTCGACCGCAGCCCGAAGAACGTGCCGGAGCCGCCTACGCTGCAGGGCGCCGTCGGCTGGGCCGTCCCGCTCAAGGCGGTCTCGGCGAACCGGCAGGTGGTTCGCCTCACCGTGCAGGGCACCGGCGCGCGGACGGTCGTCCTGAACGATCTGCACGTCCGCGTGGTGAGCAGCGGACCGCCGCTGGACTGGAACCAGTACGTGATGGGCAACGGCTGCGGCGGCCAGGTGGACACCAAGGCCTTCGACGTCTCGCTCGACCTGGGCACCCCGCTCGCGACGCCGATCGGGGGACAGCGCGACTTCCCGTACAGCGTCACCGAGTCCGATCCGGAGGTCTTCTACGTCAACGCGCACACCAGCGGCCACGACGTCAGCTGGTACCTAGAACTGGAGTGGTCCAGCGGCGACCGGCACGGCACCATGCGCGTCGACGACCACGGCAAGCCGTTCCGCACCAGCGCCTCCCGGGACGACTCCTCCTACGCGTGGCCCCTCGGCGGCGACGGCTGGGAGCTGATGAAGGACGGCTGAGACGGGGCGGACGGGTTCCTGCGGCCTGCAAGAGCCAAGCCGGCACCGCCAAGTCGGCCCGGACGCTAGGTTGTTGGGCACCAGAGCCGTGCGCGCCGGCACGGCGACGTCCGAAAGGTGGTACGCCCGTGCCCGGTGACGCCCTCAGCCAGGACCCCGCGGAGCTGCGGAGGCGGATCGACAGCAGCAAGGCGCACCCGGCACGGGTCTACGACGTCTTCCTCGGCGGCAAGGACCACTACGCGGCCGACCTCGACGCGGCGGCCGCCGGGCTCGCCGCCAACCCGCGCGGCTACCTCGACGTACGGCACAACCGCGACTTCCTGCGGCGGGCGGTGGCCACGCTCGTCCGCGAGGACGGCATCCGGCAGTTCCTCGACATCGGCACCGGGCTGCCGACCGCCGAGAACGTGCACCAGATCGCCCAGCGCGTCGCGCCCGCGTCGCGGGTCGTCTACGTCGACAACGACCCGGTCGTCCTCGCCCACGCCCGCGCGCTGCTCACCAGCGGTCCCGAGGGGCGTACGGACTACATCGACGCCGATCTGAGGAACCCGGCCCGCATCCTCGAACAGGCCGCCGAGACCCTCGACTTCGACCGGCCCGTGGCGCTGTGCCTCGTCGCCGTACTGCACTTCGTCGAGGACGACGAGGCGTACCCGATCGTCCGCGAGCTGGCCGGCGCGCTGCCCGCCGGGAGCCGGCTCGTCCTCAGCCACCTCACCGAGGACCTCAACCCGGAGAACGTGCGCGCGGTCCAGCGGACCTACACCGAGCGCGGCTTCACCTTCGTCCTGCGGTCCCGGAAGGACGTGGAGCGCTTCTTCGCCGACAGCGGCGCCGCGCTCGCCGCGCCGGGTGTCGTGCCCGTGCACCGCTGGCGGCCGGACCACGCGGCGCCCGTGCCGGAGCAGCCGGAGGAGGCGTACCTGGACTCGCTCGACGCCATCGAGCGGGTCCGCTACCAGGACATCAACGACGTCACGGACGCCGACATCAACGTGTACGGGGGGCTGGGCGTCAAGGCCTGACACCTCCCCCGCCCCGCCGGTCCGCAGGCGACGGCCGTCGGCCGGCGGGTACCGGTGTCCGGATCGCGGAAAGTCTCTTGTAGGGGGCACATGTTTCCTTACGCTGCGGACATGACCGCGACCGAGATCCCGCCCGCCGCCGCCACCACCGTTGCCCTCGCTCCGCCGCCGCAGCTCGCCGCGCGGGCCCGGTCGACCGGTGGGTCGCCCGTACGGGACATCCTCGCCGTCACCGCCCGCCCCGAGGTGATCAACTTCGCGGGCGGACTGCCCGCCCCCGAGCTGTTCGACGCCGACGGCATCGCCGAGGCGTACCGGGCCGTCCTCGCCGAGGTGCCCGCGCGGGCCCTGCAGTACTCCACCACCGAGGGCGAGCCCACCCTGCGGGCCGCGCTCGCCGACCGCACCTCGGCCCGCGGGCTCGGCACCGGCGCCGACGACATCCTCGTCACCACCGGTTCCCAGCAGGCCCTGTCGCTCCTGGCCACCGCCCTGCTCGAACCCGGCGACACCGTCCTCGTCGAGAGCCCCTGCTACCTGGCCGCGCTCCAGGCCTTCGGCTTCGCGGGCGCCCGGGTGGTGGCCGTGCCGGGCGACGAGGACGGCATCGACCCCGCGGCACTGGAGGAGCTGGTGGTGCGCGAGCGCCCCAAGCTGCTCTACACGGTCCCCACCTTCTCCAACCCCACCGGGCGCACCCTGCCGGCCGCCCGCCGTGCCGCCGTGGCCGAGGTCGCCGGACGGTGCGGGCTGTGGATCGTCGAGGACGACCCGTACGGGGAACTGCGCTTCGAGGGCGAGCGGGTGCCGTGGATCGCCTCCTACGAGGGGGCCCGGGACCGGACCGTACTGCTGGGCTCCTTCTCCAAGGTCATGGCGCCCGGCCTGCGCCTGGGCTGGCTGCGGGCGCCCGCCGGACTGCGCCGGGCCTGCGCGGTCGCCAAGCAGGCCGCCGACCTGCACACCCCGACCCTCAACCAGCTCGCCGCCGCCCGCTACCTCGCCGACCGCGACCTGGACGCGCACGTCACGCGCGTCGCCGCCGCCTACGCGGTCCGCCGGGACGCCATGCTCGCGGGCCTCGCGGACGCCCTCCCGGCGGGGTCGTCGTGGACCCGCCCCGAGGGCGGCATGTTCCTGTGGGCCCGGCTGCCCGCCTCGTACGACACCACCGCGCTGCTCCCCGACGTCGTCCGGCACGACGTCGCGTACGTCCCGGGCGCCCCCTTCCACGCGGGCGAGCCGGACCGCGCGACGCTGCGGCTGTGCTACGTCACCCAGACACCGGACGAGATCGCGGAGGGCCTGCGGCGGCTGGGTGAGGCGCTGCGGTAGCGATACCGCCGGTGTGTCCGTACGTGCTCAACCGGCCACGCGGGCGTCGACGCACTCCCGTTCGCCGTCGGCCGAGGCGGGCCGGAAGCAGGCCCGGACGACGGTGCCGGGGCGGGTGGCGGTCATGACCGTGTAGACGTAGGACCTGGTGTCGACCTCGTCGGCGACCTCCGCGTGACGGGTCGGGCCGTCCGCCGTCATCTCCAGCCGGTCGCCGACGCTCGTCCGCCACATCCGGGCCCAACTGGCGTCGCACCGGGGGCTGTAGCGCAGTTCCACCTGGGCGCCGGTGCTGGTGCGCTCCGTGGTGAGGGTGTCGGGGCCCGCTCCGCAGAACATGTGGATCGGGTCCTGGCCCTCGCAGGTGGCGCCCCGGCAGCGGGGGCCGGGTGCGGACGGGGCGGTGGACGGCGGGTCCGTCGTGTTCTGGCGGTGCGGCAGCAGGACGAGCGCCGCGGTGACGCCGCCGACGGTGACCGCGCACACGGACGCCAGCACCGTCGCCAGTCGCCTGCGGTCCGGGCGGGCCGCCGCCGGCTTCTGCGGGGGCTCGGGCGACGACGACGGCGACGGGGGCTCGGGAGGCGGTTCAGACGGCGGAGGCTGCGAGGGCGGGGCGGGGGCCGGTTGCGCCGCGCGTCCGCTCCACTGCGACTCCGCGATCTCCCACAGCGCCAGCAGCCGTCCCTCCGGCTCCCGGGCCAGCCGGCACAGGTCCTGCACCGCCCGGCGCGGGGGCAGCGTCCGGCCGTTGAGATAGCGCTCCCAGGACGACTTGCTGTACGGGGTGCGCTCCGCCAGCGCCGCAAGGCTCAGGCCCGTGCGCGTGCGCAGTTCCCGCAGCGCCGCGGTCAGACGGGTGCGTTCCGGGGACGCTTCCGGTGTCAACGCGGTGCCGTCCCCCTCAGCGCCTGCCAGGTGTGCGGGCCGACGATGCCGTCGACGACCAGCCCGTCGCGCTGCTGGACGCGCTTGACCGCGCGCTGCGTCAGCGGGCCGAAGATGCCGTCGATCTCACCCGGCGAGAGGTCCGCCCGGTCCAGCAGGCACTGGACCTCGGCCACCTCGGGACCGGCCTCGCCGAAGGCCACGACGGCGTCCTGGGTGCGGCTGTTGCCCGCGTACCAGCGGCCGTCCTCCTGCCGGACCCGGCACTGGTAGACGACCTTGGACCCGGAGGCCGACGCGGTGGCCGGCGCGGCCGAGGCCGCCGCGGGGTGTCCGTCGGAGCCGCCGTCGCCGGAGCCGGAGGTGAAGCGCACCGTCAGCAGGACGGCCGCGGCCACGGCCAGCACCAGGGCCACCGCACCCGCGACCACGGCGGGACGTGACCTGCGGGTGGCGGTCACCTCGCTCGGGCCCGCGGGCCCGGTCGCCTCGTCGGGCTCCGGCTCCCCGAGCGCGACGCCGCGCGTCCGCGACCAGTGCTCGGCGGCGACCTCGTGCAGCGCGAGCAGCCGGGTCGGGTCCTCACCGGCGATCCGGGCCATCGCCTCGACGGCCTCCCGGGGCGGCAGCGACCGGCCGCCCAGATAGCGCTCCCACGACTTGGCGCTGTACCCCGTCTTGGCGGCCAGCTGCCGCATGCTCAGTCCGCCGTGGTCCTTCAGCCGCCGTAATCGCACCACCAACTGGCTCACTCGCGGGTCCAGCTCCGCAGGCAGCTCTTTCCAACGCGACATGTTCCCCCCACTCGCGTCCGGGCTCGCTGGTCCAGATTTCCGTTCCCCCGGCCTCATTCTGCATCAGCGACAACGCGGCCCACCGGGGCACGGTTCCCGCACCAACCGGAATCGGCCACCCCGTCCCGCCGTCCCGCTGTCCCGCCGTACCGACTCCGCGGCCGACGTCCCCGCAGGTCAGCGGGTGGGACGTCCCGTGCGGACGTCAGTTCCGGGGCGGCAGTGGCAGGCCGGGCCGACGGGGCCGCAGTCTCGTTGTCGAGCCGGCCGGTGCGGTCGGCTCCGTCCACCGGAAGGGGAGAGACCATGACCGTCACCCGCAAGCGCGTCTCGATGCTGGTTGCCGCGGCGGCCCTCGGCACCGCCCTCGCCGTGCCGGCCACGGCCACGGCCGCGCAGCAGGGCGGCGACAGCGTCGCCTCCGCGCAGGCCTATTCCTGCTCGATCAAGAACGTCAACGGCAAGAAGCAGGCCGGCTACTACAGCGGCAACAGCGTCGTCCCGTCGTCCGGGTCGGTCACCAGCGCGGGCATCGAGGCCCAGTGCATCCTCAAGGCGATGGGCTACCCGACCGGCACGGTCGACGGCATCTTCGGAACCAACTCGAAGAAGGCCATGAGGCAGTTCCAGACGGACGTGAACAAGGTGTACGGGCGGACGGTCCTCAGCGTCGACGGCCTGCCCGGTCCGCAGTCCTGGCCGTACCTGCGCACGTTCTGGTAGGCCGCGGACCGAAGGTCGTTCGCGCGTGCGGCCCGTCCTCCCACGGGGGAGAGGACGGGCCGCACGTGTCTGTCTGCGACCCCCCGGCGCTCAGAGCCGCTCGGGCGTCCTGATGCCCAGCAGGGCCATGCCCCGGTGCAGGGTGCCGGCCGTGATGTCGCACAGGAACAGCCGGTTCTCCACCTGCTCCGGCGTCCCGGCCTTCAGGACCGGGCACTTGTCGTAGAACGCCGTGTACAGCGACGCCAGTTGGTACAGGTACGCGGCCAGCTTGTGCGGGGCGTACTCCACGGCCGCCTCGAAGACCGTGTCCCCGAACGCGTCCAGGTGCAGGCCCAGCGCGCGCTCCGCCTCGTGCAGCTCCAGCTCCGGGTGGGCGGCCGGACGGACCTCGCCGGCCTTGCGGAGGATGGACCGGATACGGGCGTAGGCGTACTGGAGGTACACGCTGGTGTCGCCGTTGAGCGAGACCATCTGGTCCAGGTCGAACTTGTAGTCGCGGCTCGGCGACGTCGACAGGTCCGCGTACTTCACGGCCCCGATGCCGACCTGCGCGGCCCGCTCCCGGATCTCGTCCTCGGTGAGGTCCCGCGCCTTCTCCCGCACGACCTCCGCCGCCCGCTGCACGGCCTCGTCCAGCAGGTCCTCCAGGCGTACGGTCTCTCCCGCACGCGTCTTGAAGGGCTTGCCGTCCGCGCCGAGCACCGTGCCGTAGCCCATGTTGTGCGCGGTGACGCCGTCGCCGAGCCAGCCGGCCCGGCGGGCGGTCTCGAAGACCATCCGGAAGTGCAGGGACTGGCGTACGTCGACGACGTACAGCAGCGTGGTCGCGTGCAGGTCCTGGACGCGGTTGCGGATCGCGGTCAGGTCGGAGGCCGCGTAGCCGAAGCCGCCGTCGGCCTTCTGCACGATCAGCGGGACCGGCTGGTCGTCCTTGCCGCGGATCTCGTCGAAGAACACCACGAGCGCGCCCTCGGAGCGCACCGCGACGCCCGACTCCTCCAGGAGGCGGGCGGTCTCGGGCATGCCCTCGTTGTACGCGGACTCGCCGACGATCTCCTCGTCGCGGATCTCCATGTCGAGCTTCTCGAAGACCGAGTAGAAGTAGACCTTCGACTCGTCCACGAAGTGCTGCCACAGTTCGAGCGTCTCCTTGTCGCCGGACTGCAGGGCGACGACCCGCCTGCGGGCCCGCTCCTTGAACTCCTCGTCGGAGTCGAAGACCGCGCGCGACGCCTTGTACACCCGGTTGAGGTTCGACATGGCCTGCTCGCCGTCGACGTCCCCGGCCGGGGCCAGCTCGCCGGGGTGCTCGAACAGGTACTGGATGAGCATGCCGAACTGGGTGCCCCAGTCGCCGATGTGGTGCCGGCCGACCGTCTGCTCGCCGGTGAAGTCGAGCATGCCGCGCAGGGCGTCGCCGATGACCGCGGAGCGCAGGTGGCCGACGTGCATCTCCTTGGCCACGTTCGGCTGGGCGTAGTCGACGACCGTGACGCCCGGGGCCGCCTTCAGGGGCACGCCGAGACGCTCGCCGTCCGCGAGCCGCGCGGCGAGGTTCCCGGTGATGGCGCGGTCGGCGACGGTGATGTTGAGGAAGCCGGGGCCCGAGACCTCGACGTCCTTGATCAGCTCGTCGCCGGTGGTGACGTGCGCGACGACCTCGGTGGCCAGCTCCCGCGGATTGGCCTTGGCCTTCTTGGCCAGGGCGAGGATGCCGTTGGCCTGGTAGTCCGCCCGGTCGCTGCGTCGCAGCAGCGGGTCGGCGCCGGCGGCCTCCGGCCGGGTGGCCGTGAGGGCGGACGCGAGCTGCTGCTGGACGGAGTCGCTGAGGGACGTGACCGAGGCCATGGAGTGGCTGCCGTTCTGCTCGGGTTCTGGAGTGGTACAGAAGCCGAGTATCCCATGCGGTGAAAAGCGGTTTTCGCGGATGCGGGCCGGGCTGGGAGAATGGAACGGTCAGCCGTGCGACCGTACCGGCTGCCTCCGGAGCGGTTGCAGAGAAGTTCCGAGAGACGTTCACCGAGAAGCATCAGGAAGAGGACGTGCCGATCGTGGCTCAGAGCACAGAGACCACCGACTGGGTCTCCCGTTTCGCGGACGAGGTCGTCGCCGAGTCGGAGCGTCGTGCGACGGGCGCGAAATCGTCACTCGCCACCGCTTCGGGACGTGTCGTCGTCGCGTCCGGACTCTCCCCCTCCGGCCCCATCCACCTGGGCAACCTGCGCGAGGTCATGACCCCGCACCTGGTCGCCGACGAGATCCGCCGCCGCGGCCACCGGGTGCGGCACCTGATCTCCTGGGACGACTACGACCGCTACCGCAAGGTGCCCGCGGGCGTCCCCGGTGTCGACGAGACCTGGGCCGAGCACATCGGCAAGCCGCTGACCTCCGTCCCGGCCCCCAAGGGCTCCCCGCACCCGAACTGGGCCGAGCACTTCAAGGCCGCCATGGTCGACGCGCTCGCCGAGATGGGCGTCGAGTTCGACGGCATCAGCCAGACCGAGCAGTACACCTCCGGTGCCTACCGCGAGCAGGTCCTGCACGCGATGAAGCACCGGCAGGACATCGACGCGATCCTCGCCCAGTACCGGACCAGGCCGAAGGCCGCCGGCAAGAAGTCGCAGAAGCCCGTCGACGAGGCCGAGCTGGAGGCCGCCGAGGGCTCCGGCGCCGCCGCCGAGGACGACGGCAGCTCCGGCTCCGCCGGGTACTACCCGTACAAGCCGTACTGCGGCAACTGCGAGAAGGACCTGACGACCGTCACCGCCTACGACGACGACTCGACCGAGCTGACGTACGCGTGCACCGCGTGCGGCTTCTCCGAGACCGTGCGGCTGAGCGAGTTCAACCGCGGCAAGCTGGTCTGGAAGGTCGACTGGCCGATGCGCTGGGCCTACGAGGGCGTCGTGTTCGAGCCCAGCGGCGTCGACCACTCCTCGCCCGGCTCGTCCTTCCAGGTCGGCGGGCAGATCGTCGGCATCTTCGGCGGCGAGCAGCCCATCGGGCCGATGTACGCGTTCGTCGGCATCAGCGGCATGGCCAAGATGTCCTCGTCCAAGGGCGGGGTGCCCACCCCGGGCGACGCGCTGAAGATCATGGAGCCGCAGCTGCTGCGCTGGCTGTACGCGCGGCGCCGCCCCAACCAGTCCTTCAAGATCGCCTTCGACCAGGAGATCCAGCGGCTGTACGACGAGTGGGACCGCCTCGACGCCAAGGTCGCCGACGGCAGCGCGCTGCCCGCCGACGCCGCCGCCCACGCGCGGGCCGTCGGCACGGCCGCCGGTGAGCTGCCGAGGACGCCCCGGCCGCTGCCGTACCGCACGCTCGCCTCCGTGGCCGACGTCACCGCCGGGCACGAGGACCAGGCGCTGCGCATCCTCGGCGAGCTGGACCCGGCCGACCCCATCGCCTCCCTCGACCAGGCCCGGCCGCGCTACGACAAGGCCGAGGCGTGGATCAACACCCACGTCCCGGCCGACCAGCGCACCGTCGTGCGCGACGCGCCGGACGCCGAGCTGCTGAAGTCGCTGGACGAGCCGAGCCGGCAGTCCCTGCGGCTGCTGCTCGACGGACTCGCCGGCCAGTGGTCCCTGGACGGGCTCACCCACCTCGTCTACGGCGTCCCCAAGGTCCAGGCCGGGTACTCCGCCGACGCCACGCCCAAGGAGCTGCCGCCGGAGATCAAGACCGCCCAGCGGACGTTCTTCGCCCTGCTCTACCACCTGCTCGTCGGCCGCGACACCGGCCCGCGCCTGCCCACGCTGCTCCTCGCGGTGGGGCAGGAGCGGGTGCGGACGCTGCTCGGGGAGTAGGACCCGCCGTCACCGCGGTGAAGGGGCGTACGGCACCGTGCCGTGCGCCCCTTCACCGTGCGCGGGCGCGTCACGCGATGTGGTCCTCCTCCAGCTCCGCGCTGTGGCGGTTGGTGAACTGGGTGACCAGACGCTTCGTCTCGTGGTCGGCCAGCGGTGTGCCGAACGTCGCCTCGACGTTGTCGCCGAACTCCCGCGGCGTCGGGTAGCTGCCGTTGATCGACTGCTTGAACACCTGGTAGTAGGCGTCCTCGTCCGGACCCTGCGGCTCCGAATCCGGCTGCGGCTGCGGCTGCGGTTGCGGTTGCGGTTGCGGCTCCGGGGCCGCAGGCCCTCCGCCCTCGCCCAGCTCGCGGGTGCGGCCCGGGACCACGGGTATGGGGAAGCTCCCCGTCTCCTCCGGCGAGGGCTCCTGCAGCGGCGGCTCCTCCTCGTACTGGTCCCGGTACTGGTCGGCCTGCTGCTGCTCCTCGTACCACTGGGCGTACTGCTCGGCCGGGTCGTAGGAGGGGTCGTAGCCGCCCTGGTACGCGACCTGGCGGGAGTTGAACCAGGGGCTCTGCTCGGGACCGGCCCCCTCAGCGACGGGCCCCTCCCCGACGGGCTGCTCCCCGGCGTACGGGTCTCCGGCGTACGGGTCTCCGGCGTCGGGGTCGCGGGCGGGCTGCTGACGTGGGTGCTGCTCCCGGGCGCGCCCCGGGGCGGGCTCCGTCCCGGCGCCCTTCACGAGTTCGGGGCGCTGCTCGCGCGCGGACACCGGCTGCTGGTCGGCGGCCGTCTGCGGGGGCGCCGGCGGCAGCAGGGCCGGTTCGATGCCCGCCGCCGCCAGCCCCGCCGGGGCCGTCTGGGCCAGCGGGACGCCGTAGCGGGCCAGGCGCAGCGGCATCAGGGACTCGACGGGGGCCTTGCGGCGCCAGGCCCGGCCGAACCGGGAACGCAGCCGCGCCTGGTACACCAGCCGCTCCTGCTCCAGCTTGATGACCTGTTCGTAGGAGCGCAGCTCCCACAGCTTCATACGGCGCCACAGCAGGAAGGTCGGCACCGGCGAGAGCATCCAGCGGGTGAGGCGGACGCCCTCCATGTGCTTGTCGGCGGTGATGTCGGCGATCCGGCCGATGGCGTGCCGGGCGGCCTCCACGGAGACCACGAACAGGATCGGGATCACCCCGTGCATGCCCACGCCCAGCGGGTCGGGCCAGGCCGCCGCGCCGTTGAAGGCGATCGTCGCAGCCGTCAGCAGCCAGGCCGTCTGCCGCAGCAGCGGGAAGGGGATGCGGATCCAGGTCAGCAGCAGGTCCAGGGCCAGCAGCACGCAGATGCCCGCGTCGATGCCGATCGGGAAGACGTAACTGAAGTTCCCGAAGCCCTTCTTCAGCGCCAGTTCCCGCACCGCCGCGTACGAACCCGCGAAACCGATGCCGGCGATGATGACGGCACCGAAGACGACCATGCCGATGAGAACGCGATGCGTCCGGGTCAGCTGTAGTGGCGCGGCCACCCGTACTCCCCTCCCAGTGCCTGTTGTTGCGCGCAACAGAGTGGCACATGTGTACGGGGAACGGGTGGCCGGTGGGTCGATACGATCCGTCAGCCCGACTACGAAGCGGACGCCGAGGCCGACTTCGACCCCGCGTCGGACGGCGCGGACGAACCGCTCGACGCGCCGCCGCCGTCCCCGCCCGCGGCGTTGGCCTTCGTCACCGCGGCCACCACCTCCTTGGCCGCCTTCTGCGCGTCCTTGACCATGTCACCGGCGTCCGGGCTCTTCTCGCCCGCCAGGCCGGCACCGTTGTAGTCGAGGGTGACGACGACGTTCTCGACCCGCGCCACCACCGTCTGCTGCTTGAAGGTGCCTTCCTTCTTCTTCAGCTCGTAGCGCACGAGGGAGGCCTCGTCGCCCGTGCCGGCCGCCTGCTCGGTCTTCAGGCTCTTCGCGTCCTTCGTGGCCTGGGCGTCCTGCAGCTGCTTCTGGTAGTTGGCGTGCGCCAGCTTGTCGCCCGCGCCGCGCGTGACGTCCGACTCGAAGCGCAGCATCGACACGCTCAGCCAGCGGAACTGGGAGCCGTCCACACCGTTGTCGTCGAGGCTGTCCCAGGAGCAACTGGCGCGCGTCGCGGTGTCGTTGGAGCCGCCCTCCTTGCCGGAGTCCGCCTTCGGCACCAGGTCCTTCAGCGACTTCTTCGCCAGCACCGAGCACGGCTCCGGAAGCTTCCCGTAGGCCGCCGCCTGCACCGTCGGGGACGGGCTCGCGGACTTCGACGCGGCGGACTCCTTCGCGGCCTTGTCCTTGGCGTCGTCGGAGCCGGAGTCCGAGGAGCAGCCGGCCACCACCAGCACGGCGGGGACGGCGGCCGCGCAGACGAGGACGCGGGTGCGCCGCGCCACTCGCTGGTCTCGCTTCTCTCGCATCTCTCGCTGGTCACGCTGGGCTCGAAGCTGCATGGTTCCTTCACTCGTGGTACTCGTCGTACTCGTAGCACTTGTGCACTCGTGCACTTGCGCGTACTCGTGGCACTCATGTGACTCGTGGTCCTGCGTTCGGAACGGGTCCGAGGGGCCACGGTACGCGGTGAAGAAATCGTGCGAACCCTCTTCCGGCGCACCGCACGCGGGCACCGGGGAGCCGGGGGCGGGCTCAACCGCCGAGCGAATCAGCCAGCTGGGAGGCCAGTTTCCGGGCCATGTCCTGCATTTCCTCGCTGTCCGGCACGACTCCGAGCGTCGCCGACTGCTCCGCGTACTCGATGGTCACCACGACGTTCGACGTGCGGAACGCCACAGTCACCGTGCGCCGCTTCGCCGTCGAACCGGACGCGCTCAGCTCGTCGTCCAGGAACGCCTCGTCGCCCAGGTCGTCGAGGAGCCGGGGCTGGAGCTCGGCGGACGGGCCTGAGGAGGCGTCACCCGTGGCGGACCCGGACGGCGCCCCGGACGCGGATCCCGACGCCGGCCCCGACGGCGGCCCGGAGGACGCGCCGGGCGACGCGGTGGCGGACGGCGCCCCGGACCCGGAGCCCGATTCGGACCCCGACTCGGACGCGGAACCGGTCTCGGATCCCGACTCCGACCCGGATGCCGAGGCCGGCTCCGACTCCGGCTCCGAGGTGACCGGTTCCGGCAGGTCGGCCGCCTCCACCTGCTTCGCGAACAGCTGCTCCGCCTGGTCGTCGTCGCTCACCGAGCTGTCGTACGACACCACCCGCTCGAAGTCGACGAAGAGGTGGTCGGTGGCGTCGGCCGAGTCGACCTTCCAGCGGCAGCCGACCTTGCGGTCCGTGTCGTAGGCGAGCGTCGGTTCGCCCGCGTACGCCTTCTCGCGCTGCTCCTCGTCCGTGATCTCCTCGATGCCGGGCAGGAGCGAGTCGAGCGTCTTGTCCCCGACCGCGCCGCAGGGCTCCGGAAGGGTCCGGTACTTGCCGGGCTCGGCCGCCTCGGTGGTGACCCCGGGCTGCCCGGGGTTGGAGTCGTCCGCCGTGGCGCCGTCGCCCGAGCCGCCGGTGCAGCCGGCCAGCAACGCCGCGAGCAGGGCGGCGACGCCGGGTACGTAGGCCTTCCGCTGCACGGTGCGGCTCCTCTCGCCGGGGTGGCTGTGGTGGGGGACTCCAGTGTCCCCGCTGGTTATTCGTTTGCCGCACGGGGGCGCCCCCTGCAGACAATGTGTATCGCACGCGCTGCCGTGAACGCCGGTCGGTCACCCCTTTGGGCACCTTCGGTGACGGTTTTTGCGCTGTATCACTTCTGTCTTTTCTACGGGGGATGAGGCGTTATGTCGTACGTGGAGATGCCGGGCGCGAAGGTGCCGATCCGGATGTGGACCGACCCGGCGACGGTCGAGGAAGGCGCGCTGCAGCAGCTGCGCAACGTGGCGACCCTGCCGTGGATCAAGGGCCTGGCGGTGATGCCGGACGTGCACTACGGCAAGGGGGCGACCGTCGGCTCCGTGATCGCGATGCGCGGCGCGGTGTGCCCGGCGGCGGTGGGTGTCGACATCGGCTGCGGCATGTCCGCCGTGCGGACCTCCCTGACGGCGAACGACCTGCCGGGCGACCTCTCGCGGCTGCGCTCGAAGATCGAGCAGGTGATCCCGGTGGGGCGGGGCATGCACGACAGCCCGGTCGAGCCGGGGCGCTTCCACGGGCTGGCGACGAGCGGATGGGACGACTTCTGGGGGCGGTTCGACGGAGTGGCCGATGCGGTCAAGTTCCGTCACGAGCGGGCCGGAAAGCAGATGGGTACGCTCGGAAGCGGCAACCATTTTGTTGAGGTTTGCACGGATTCGACCGGTTCTGTGTGGCTGATGCTCCACTCCGGTTCCCGCAACATCGGCAAGGAACTGGCCGAGCACCACATCGGCATCGCCCAGAGGCTCCCGCACAACCAGGGCCTCGTCGACCGCGACCTCGCGGTGTTCGTCGCGGACACCCCGCAGATGGCGGCGTACCGCAACGACCTGTTCTGGGCGCAGGAGTACGCGAAGTACAACCGCACCCTGATGATGGCGCTCCTCAAGGACGTGGTCCGCAAGGAGTTCAAGAAGGCCAGGCCGGTCTTCGAGCCGGAGATCTCCTGCCACCACAACTACGTGGCCGAGGAGCGCTACGACGGCATGGACCTGCTCGTGACCCGCAAGGGCGCGATCCGCGCGGGGGCCGGGGACTACGGGATCATCCCCGGTTCCATGGGTACGGGTTCGTACATAGTGAAGGGTCTCGGCAACGCCGAGTCCTTCAACTCCGCCTCCCACGGCGCCGGTCGGCGCATGAGCCGGAACGCCGCCAAGCGGCGCTTCTCCACCAGGGACCTGGAGGAGCAGACGCGGGGTGTGGAGTGCCGCAAGGACTCGGGCGTCGTGGACGAGATCCCGGGCGCCTACAAGCCGATCGACCAGGTCATCGACCAGCAGCGCGACCTGGTCGAGGTCGTGGCGCAGCTGAAGCAGGTCGTCTGCGTGAAGGGCTGACGCGCCCGCCGCCCCGAGGGGAGCCCGCCGCAGCCCCCGGAGGGGAGAGAGGGCCCGCCGCCCCCGGGGGAGGGGGCGGTGCTACGCCTCCCGGTGCACCTTCGTGTTCGAGGCCTGGGCGCGGGGGCGGACGACCAGGAGGTCGATGTTGACGTGGGCGGGGCGGGTGACGGCCCACGTGATGGTGTCGGCGACGTCGTCGGCGGTCAGGGGCTCGGCGACGCCCTGGTAGACCTTGGCCGCCTTCTCCGTGTCGCCGGCGAAGCGGGTCAGGGCGAACTCGTCGGTCTTCACCATGCCGGGCGCGACCTCGACGACGCGCACCGGGCGGCCGACGATCTCCAGGCGCAGGGTCTCGGCGAGGACGTGTTCGGCGTGCTTGGCGGCGACGTAGCCCGCGCCGCCCTCGTAGGTGGCGTGACCGGCGGTGGAGGAGACGACCACCACCGTGCCGTCGCCGCTCGCCTCGAGGCGGGGGAGCAGGGCCTGGGTGAGGTTGAGGGTGCCGAGGACGTTCGTCTCGTACATGCGGCGCCAGTCCTCGGGGTCGCCGGTGGCCACCGGGTCGGCGCCGAGCGCGCCGCCCGCGTTGTTGACCAGGACGCCGATGGTCCGGAACGCCGTGGCGAACTCGTCGACCGCCGCACGGTCCGTGACGTCCAGGGCGTAGGCCGTCGCCTGGTGACCGGCTGCCTCGATCTCCGCGGCCAGTGCCTCGATGCGGTCCTTGCGGCGGGCGGTGAGGACGACGCGGTAGCCGGCGGCGGCGAGCTGCCGGGCCGTGGCGGCGCCGATGCCGCTGCTCGCACCGGTGACGACGGCGATGCGGGAGGCGGCGGACGGGACGGCTGCGGGGGCCATGGGCTGCTCCTGAGGTGTTCGCGGGTGTTCGCAGGCTGTCGCGGGTGTTCGCGAGGGCGGTGCGGTGGTCGTGGCCCAGGGTAGTCAGCCGCCGTTGCGCGGCGCCCACATGATCACGGCCATTCCGGCCAGGCAGACCAGCGCCCCGGTGATGTCCCAGCGGTCGGGGCGGTAGCCGTCGGCGACCACGCCCCACAGGATCGAGCCGGCCACGAAGATCCCGCCGTACGCGGCGAGGATGCGGCCGAAGTGGGCGTCGGGCTGGAAGGTGGCGACGAAGCCGTAGGCGCCGAGGGCGAGGACGCCGCCGGCCGCCCACAGCCAGCCGCGCTGTTCGCGCACGCCCTGCCAGACCAGCCAGGCACCGCCGATCTCGAAGAGGGCGGCGACGACGAACAGGGCGGCGGAGCGGAGGACGAGCATGGGGGCAGCTTCGCACGGGCCGTTCCGTACGGGCCCCGCGGGCCGGGCCGGGCCGCGCGAGGCAGGCCGGGCCGCCGGGGCCGGTCCGCCGGGGCCGGAATATCGGCCGGGTGCCTTCCGTTTGCGGGTATAGTTGAACCGTAAACAACTTGGAGGTTGAGCGATCATGCAGTTCGGCATCTTCAGCGTCGGCGACGTCACGCCCGACCCGACCACGGGGCGCACGCCGACCGAGCGTGAGCGCATCAAGGCCATGGTCGCCATCGCGCTCAAGGCCGAGGAGGTCGGGCTCGACGTCTTCGCGACCGGCGAGCACCACAACCCGCCCTTCGTGCCGTCCTCGCCGACGACCATGCTCGGCTACATTGCGGCCCGCACCGAGCGGCTGGTCCTGTCCACCTCCACCACGCTGATCACCACCAACGACCCGGTGAAGATCGCCGAGGACTTCGCGATGCTCCAGCACCTGGCCGACGGCCGGGTGGACCTGATGATGGGGCGCGGCAACACCGGGCCCGTCTACCCCTGGTTCGGCAAGGACATCCGCGAGGGCATCAACCTCGCGGTCGAGAACTACAACCTGCTGCACCGCCTGTGGCGCGAGGACGTCGTGAACTGGGAGGGCACGTTCCGTACGCCGCTGCAGGGCTTCACCTCCACGCCCCGGCCGCTGGACGGCGTCGCGCCCTTCGTGTGGCACGGCTCCATCCGCTCCCCGGAGATCGCCGAGCAGGCCGCGTACTACGGCGACGGCTTCTTCCACAACAACATCTTCTGGCCCGCCGACCACACCAAGCGCATGGTCGAGCTGTACCGGGCCCGCTACGCCCACTACGGCCACGGCACGCCCGAGCAGGCGGTCGTCGGCCTCGGCGGCCAGGTGTTCATGCGGCGGAACAGCCAGGACGCGGTGCGCGAGTTCCGCCCGTACTTCGACGTCGCGCCGGTCTACGGGCACGGGCAGTCGCTGGAGGACTTCACCGAGCAGACGCCGCTGACCGTGGGCTCGCCGCAGCAGGTGATCGAGAAGACCCTCGCCTTCCGCGACTACGCCGGTGACTACCAGCGCCAGCTGTTCCTGATGGACCACGCGGGGCTGCCGCTGAAGACCGTCCTCGAGCAGCTCGACCTGCTCGGCGAGGAGGTCGTGCCGGTGCTGCGCGAGGAGTTCGCCAAGAACCGCCCGGCGAACGTGCCGGACGCGCCGACCCACGCGTCGCTGCTGGCCGCCAAGGCCGCCGGCCAGGAGAAGCAGGAGCAGGAAGGAGCGCGGGCATGAAGCTCGTCGTCGTCTCCGCGGGGCTGAGCGTCCCGTCCTCCACCCGGCTGCTCGCCGACCGGCTGGCCGCGGCCACCGTCACCGCCTCCGCCTCCGCCTCCGCCTCCGCCTCCGCCTCCGCCTCCGCCTCCGCCTCCGCCGCTGCCTCCGCCGCTGCCTCCGCCGGGGAGTCCCCGGCCGAGGTGCGGGTGGTCGAGCTGCGCGACCTCGCCGTCGACATCGCGCACACCTTCACCAACGGCTTCCCCGCGCCGCCGCTCGCCGACGCGTTCGCGGCGGTCGCCGGGGCGGACGGGCTGATCGTGGTGACGCCGGTGTTCTCGGCGTCGTACAGCGGGCTGTTCAAGTCGTTCTTCGACGCGCTGGGCGTCACCGACGAGGACGCGCTGACCGGGAAGCCGGTGCTGATCGGCGCCACCGGCGGCACCGCCCGGCACTCCCTGGCGCTCGACCACGCGCTGCGGCCGCTCTTCGCCCACCTGAGGGCCGTCGTCGTACCCACCGGCGTCTACGCCGCCTCCGAGGACTGGGGCGCCGAAGGCCTCGACGCCCGGATCGAACGGGCCGGGGGCGAGCTGGCGGCGCTCGCGGCGGGGCTCTCCACGGCACGTGCGCCGCGGCCGGAGCGGGACTCCTTCGAGGAGGTCACGCCGTTCGCGGAGCGCCTGGCGGCGCTGCGGCCCGGGGGGGTGAGAGCACGGTAAGAAGCGGGACCCTCCCGCCGCCGCGCCGCCGGCCTTGGCAGACTGGGCGGGTGCCCCGGACCGTGCTGCTCGCCGAAGACGACCGCGCCATCAGGCACGCCCTGGAGCGCGCGCTCACCCTGGAGGGCTACCGGGTCACCGCGGTCGCCGACGGCGTCGAGGCGCTGGCGCAGGCCCACCGCGGGCGGCCGGACGTCCTCGTCCTGGACGTGATGATGCCCGGCATCGACGGCCTCCAGGTCTGCCGGGTGCTGCGCGCCGAGGGCGACTCCACGCCGATCCTGATGCTGACGGCGCTGGTGGAGACCGCCGACCGGATCGCGGGCCTGGACGCGGGTGCCGACGACTACGTCGTCAAGCCCTTCGACGTCGAGGAGGTCTTCGCGCGGCTGCGCGCCCTCCTGCGCCGTACCGACCGCGCCGACCGCGCCGACCGTACGGAGCCCGACGCCGCGTCCGCCGCCCCGGGCTCCGACGGGGCGGACGCCGAACGGGCCGTCCCGGAGCTGGCGGCCGAGGGGCTGCGCATGGACCCGCAGGCCCGCCGCGCCTGGCGGGACGGGCGCGAGCTGGAGCTGACCCGCACCGAGTTCGAGCTCCTGGAGCTGCTGGTCCGCAACGCGGGCATCGTGCTCGACCACTCCACGATCTACGACCGCATCTGGGGCTACGACTTCGGGCCGGGCTCCAAGAACCTCGCCGTCTACGTCGGCTACCTGCGCCGCAAGCTCGACCAGCCGGGCGCCCCGCAGCTGATCCAGACGGTGCGCGGCGTCGGTTACGTGCTGCGGGCGGACTGAGTGGGCGCCGCTCCGTACGGGCACGGGCACCGGCCCCGGCTGCTGTCCCTGCGGACGACGTTCGCGGTGTCCTTCGCGACGATCACCGCCGTGGTCACGGTGCTGGTGGGCGGGCTGTCGTACAACGCGGCGGCGCGGCTGGTCCGGGTGGACCAGGAGTCCGTCTTCGAGCGGGCCGTCCAGGACCTGCGGGCCGAGGTACGGCGGCAGCGGCTGACGCCCGACGACTTCACCTCCTCCGCGCCGGGCCACGACATCGTGCGGCCCGCCCGCACCGACGTGCAGATCCTCGGTCCCGACGGCGCGGTTCTGGACCCGGCGGGGCCCCGGCTGCCGGTGACCGACGCCGACCGGCGGACGGCGGGCGCCCGGACGGCGGGCCGGGTGGTGGAGCACGACGACGTCGACGTGGGCCACGACGTGTTCCGCGTCGGAACCGTCTCGCTGGGCGGCGGCCGGGGCGCGGTGCAGGTGGCGCAGGAGTTCAGCGACACCGAGGACCTGCTGCGGGCCCTGCAGCGGCGGACGCTGCTGCTGATGGCGGCGGTGGTGCTCGCCGCGGGCCTGTTCGGCTGGTGGCTGGCCCGGCGGATCACCCGGCGCCTGGTGGTCCTCACCGCCGCCGCCGAGAAGGTGGCCCGCACCCGCAGGCTCGGCGTCCAGGTCCCGGTCACCGGACCCGACGAGGTGGGCCGCCTCGGCCGCGCCTTCGACCTGATGCTGGGCCGCCTCGCCCAGTCGGAGGAGGACCAGCGGCGCCTGGTCCAGGACGCGGGCCACGAGCTGCGGACGCCGCTGACCTCACTGCGCACCAACATCTCCCTGCTGCGCCGGATCGACGAGCTGCCGCCCGGTGCCCGCGAGGAACTCGTCGCGGACCTGGGGCAGGAGGCCCGCGAGCTGACCGACCTGGTCAACGAACTGGTCGAGCTGGCGGCCGGCCAGGCCGAGGGCGAGCCACCGCAGCCGGTCGACCTGGCCCGCGTCGCCCAGGACGTGGCGGCGCTGGCCCGGCGCCGCACCGGCCGGGAGATCCGCGTACGGACCTGCGGCGTCACCGCGACCGACGGACGGCCCGCCCTGCTCACCCGGGCCCTCTCCAACCTGGTCGAGAACGCCGCGAAGTTCGACCCCGGCGGCACCGGTCCCATCGAGGTCGCCGTCGCCGGGCCCGCCGTACCGGGGCCGATCCGCGTCGAGGTCCTGGACCGCGGCCCCGGCATCGGCGAAGCGGACCTGACCCGCGTCTTCGACCGCTTCTACCGCGCCGCCGAGGCCCGTTCCCAGCCGGGCTCGGGGCTCGGCCTGTCCATCGTGCGCGAGGTGGCCCAGGCCCACGGCGGGGCACCCTTCGCCCACCGGCGGGACGGAGGCGGATCGGTGATCGGCTTCACGGTGGGCGCGGGTCCGGCGGAACCGCCGGAGACCGGGGACGACGGCCGGGCGTGACGGCGCGCGTGGCGGCGCTGGGGGTGGCGTAGGGGGCATAGGGGGCGTAGGGCGTGGC
>NZ_JACBYP010000138.1 GCF_018982965.1 Streptomyces mayonensis
GAACTTTCGGGCAGGCCGGGGCGCCGTGCCGCGCCCCGCCCTGCCCGAAAGTTCCATGCGCTTAGCAAGAGGACCCCCGTATGTCCCACATATCCCTCCCGCTCGCCGCCGACGAGGCGCCACCGCACACCGGCGGTCTCCTCACCCTGATCGACGGCACGGCGGGCCTGCTGACCGTCGCCGCGATCGGCATCGTGCTGCTGCTCTTCCTGATCATCAAGGTCCGGCTGCAGCCGTTCGTCGCGCTGCTCGCCGTCTCCATAGCCGTCGGCCTGCTCGCCGGCCTCTCGGTCACCGAACTCTTCGGCACCGTGCAGAAGTCCGACGCCGTCTCGACCATCGAGTCCGGCATGGGCGGCATCCTCGGCCACGTCGCCATCATCATCGGCCTGGGCACCATGCTCGGCGCGATCCTCGAGGTCAGCGGCGGCGCGGAAGTACTTGCCTCCCGCCTCCTCGGCCTCTTCGGCGAGAAGCGCGCCCCGCTCGCGATGGGCCTGACCGGTCTGATCTTCGGCATCCCGGTCTTCTTCGACGTGGGCATCTTCGTCCTCGCGCCCATCGTCTACGCCGCCGCCAAGCGCTCCGGCAAGTCGGTCCTGCTCTACTGCCTGCCGCTGCTGGCGGGCCTCTCCATGACCCACGCCTTCCTGCCGCCGCACCCCGGCCCGGTGGCCGCCGCCGGTCTGCTCCACGTGGACCTGGGCTGGATCATCCTCATGGGCATCGTCTGCGGCATCCCGGCCGTGCTCGCCGCCTGGGCCTTCTCGGCCTGGGTCGGGCGCCGCATCTTCGTCGCCGTGCCGCAGGACATGGTCGAGGCGGCCGAGGAGGCCAAGCAGTCCGTGGTCGAGGAGCAGCGCAGGGCCGGTGTCACGCCGCACGAGAACCCGGTCCCGCTCGGCACGGTCCTCGGCATCATCGGCACCCCGCTGGTACTGATCCTCGCCGCGACCTTCTCCTCCATCGCCCTGGACCCGTCCACCCTCCGCTCGGTGATCGAGTTCTTCGGCAACCCGTTCGTCGCCCTGACCATCGCGCTGTTCCTCGCGTACTACCTGCTCGGCATCCGGCGCGGCTGGTCCCGCAAGTCCCTGGAGACCGTCTCGACGGCCTCGCTGAAGCCGGTCGGCAACATCCTGCTCGTGGTCGGCGCGGGCGGGGTCTTCGGCGCCGTCCTCAGCGCGAGCGGCGTCGCTCAGGCCCTCTCCGACACCTTCAACGACGTCGGCCTGCCGGTGATCGTCCTGTCCTACCTGCTCTCCCTGGTGCTTCGGGTGGCGCAGGGCTCGGCGACCGTGGCGATCGTGACGACGGCGGGCATCGTGGCGCCGCTGCTGGCGGAGGGCGACCACTCGCAGGCGTTCGTCGCGCTGGTCATCATGGCCATCTCGGCGGGCTCCATCTTCGCCTCGCACGTCAACGACGGCGGCTTCTGGATGGTCGCCAAGTACTTCGGCATCAGCGAGCGGGACACCCTGAAGACGTGGACCGTGCTGGAGAGCGTGCTGTCGCTGGCCGGGTTCGTGGTGGCGGCCGTGGTCAGCCTCTTCGTGTAGGGGCCACGGATCAGGGGCGCGGGTAGTCGTCTGATAACGATGACGGGGGCTGGCTGTGTCCGACACAGGATCGTCGACCATACTGCCCGCTGTGGAGCAGCGCAGAGGATCGACGAGCCAGCCCCTGGAAGGCGCCGGATTCGACCCGGCCTTCATCCCCGGGCTCACCGCACCCGTGTCAGGTGGGCCCGAGGACGTGAGACGCGACGAGGCGGAGAAGGACGCCGAGGAGCCCGCGACGGCCGGCGAAACGCCCGCCGAGGATGCGGCGGACGCCGAGGAGACGGGCTCCGGGGTGACGGGCTCCGGGGACGCGGAGGACGAGGCCCCCGTGGACGGCCCCGTCTTCGAGGCCTCCGACCGCCGAGCGAAGATCGTCGCCGACCACAAGGGCGTACGCCTGTCCCTCGACGACCAGGCGTGCGAGTTCCGCTGGGACGAGGTCGGGGCCGTGGAGACGGAGACCGGCCGCTTCGGCAAGCGGTTCACCGTCACGGTGCACACGCCGGACCGCCGCTGGTACCCGATCGAGATCGAGGCGACGTCCCGGAGCCGCTTCGCGGAGTGGGAGTCCGCCCTGGACGAGGTCCTGGACGCGTACTTCGAGGACGACGAGCCGGAGCCGGCTGCGGAGCCCGACGCGGAGGCGGAGCCGGACGGTGACGGCAAGCCGGACGGTGACGCCGAGCCGGACGGTGACGCCGAGTCGGGCGACGCCGTCAAGGGCGACGACGCGAAGGACGCCGACAAGAAGGACGAGGCGAAGGACGCCGACAAGAAGACGGACGCGAAGTCCGACGCGGACGCAGGCTCGAAGCCCGACGAGAAGTCCGACGAGAAGACCGACAAGGACGCCACCGCCCGCGCCGAGTAGGCGCATCGCGTGAAGATCCCCGCACGCCCTCTTGTCCCGCTGTCCGCCATGGGCTTTCTTGACCACCATGGCGGACACCACGGGCAACACCACAGGCGCGGGCGTACCGGTCGGCACCGGTCCGGCTCCTCGTAAGTCCAGTTGGCGCTACATCGGCCCCGGCATCGTCGTCGCGGCGACCGGGGTGGGCGCCGGCGACCTCGTCGCGACGCTCATCGCGGGCAGCAACTTCGGCTACACCCTGCTGTGGGCGGCCGTCATCGGCTGCCTGGTGAAGATCTCCCTCGCCGAGGCGTGCGGCCGCTGGCACCTGGCCACCGGCCGCACGCTGTTCGACGGCTGGGCCAGCCTCGGCCGCTGGACGACCTGGTTCTTCGCGATCTACGCCGTGATCTGGGGCTTCGTCTACGGCGCGGCGGCGATGTCGTCCAGCGCCCTGCCCCTGCAGGCCCTCTTCCCGGACGTGATGGGCCTCGAATGGTGGGGCATCGCCTCGGGTCTGGTGGGTCTGGTCTTCGTCTGGTTCAACAAGTACAACGTCTTCGAGAAGGTCATGACGGTCCTGGTGGGCGTCATGTTCGTCGTGACCGTCTACCTCGCGATCCGCGTCACCCCGAACCTCGGTGACGCCTTCGCGGGCCTCCTGCCGGTCCTCCCGGACGAGAAGGACTCGGTCCTCAACACCCTCGGCCTGATCGGCGGCGTCGGCGGCACCATCACGCTGGCCGCGTACGGCTACTGGGTCAACGCCAAGGGCTGGACCAACACCGGCTGGATGAAGGTCATGCGCCTGGACAACCGGGTCGCCTACGCGACGACCGGCATCTTCGTGATCGCCATGCTCTTCGTCGGCGCGGAGCTGCTGCACTCGGCGAACATCGCGATCGCGAGCGGCGACAAGGGGCTGATCCAGCTCGGCGACATCCTGGAGCAGCAGTACGGCACCGCCACCGGCAAGCTCTTCCTGATCGGCTTCTTCGCCACCAGCTTCACGTCCCTGATCGGCGTCTGGCACGGCGTGAGCCTGATGTTCGCCGACTTCCTGGCCCGGCAGCGCGGTGAACGCGAGGCACGCGCCGACGAACTGGCCTCGGGCCGCCGCGAGAAGTCCTGGACGTTCCGCGCCTACCTGCTCTGGCTGACGTTCCCGCCGATGATCCTGCTCTTCCAGGACGAGCCCTTCCGCCTGATCATCATCTACGGCGTCCTGGGTGCCGCCTTCATGCCCTTCCTCGCTCTCACCCTGATGTGGCTCCTCAACTCCTCCCGCACACCCCGCGAATGGCGCAACGGCGGCCTGAGCAACGGCATGCTCGCGATCGCGGGCCTGCTGTTCCTGGTCCTGTGCGTGAAGCAGATCTGGGACCAGCCGTGGTCGGAGTTCTTCTAGGCCGGTTCGCCCTGCGGGCGTGCATGTTCCCCGATCCGACGGAACAGCCCTGCTGCCCGGGCCCTGCCCTGCCCGGCTGTAAGTGATTGCCCGAACAGTCAGGCCACAGTGCCTCCTGGCTCCTTCCCGAGTGTGCCTCAGGAGCGGTAGACCGGAGAATGGACACGTGTCCGAACCCCGTACACGGGGCGAACTCCAGGAGGCTGTCGCGATGCACGAGTACGACCCCGGCCTGGGCCGTCAGCAAGGGAAGAAGGCCCGGGGCCCGGGGCTCCAGGGTGCCTCGGCGCTGAACCTCCAGCAGCTGGCGGGAAACGCGGCGGTCGGTCGACTGCTGGGCGGGGACGGACACGCCGGGGGTGCGGCGGCCCCCCTCGCGTCCGGTGGCGCGGCGCCGGACATCCTGGCCGTGCAGCGGCTCGCCGGGAACGCCGCCGTGGGCCGGGGCCTCGGGGCGGGTCGGAAGGCCGCGCCCGGGCGGCGCGGGGCGGCGGGGTCCGCCGCCCCGGTGCAGCGGGCCCTGCGGGTCGGCAGCCTCGATTACAGCAAGGAGTACAAGGAGAGGACCGACGGGCTGGCACCGCACCAGCACGAGGCGGTGCTCAACGAGTTGGTGAATCACGCCGTGGGCGGTTTCCGCGATCAGGCGGCGCGGGAGCTCTCCCGTGAGGAACAAGCGATGTTCGACCGCGAGGAGAGGCGGATCGCCCAGCAGTTGCGCAAGGTCATCGTGTCCCCCGTCGGGCAGCGGGGAAACCATCCCGTCCTCAAGCAGTTCGTCGGTGTGAACGAGGACTTCGGCGCCAAGAACCGTGACGTCCGGGTCAACAACTACACGGAGCTGGCCCGCAACCTCATGGGCTGGGTCTACGCCAAGGAAAAACGGCACCAGGAGAAGAACGCCGCAGAGCATGTCCAGAGGGAGGGAGAAGTCGAAATCTTCCTGAATGTGCTCCTGCGCCGCATCCACCGCATGGCGGAGGGCATGAAGGGCGGCATGACCGGGCGGGAGGCCAAGATCATGGATCACGAGCTCGCCACCGGGCTGTCCCACATCGAGTCGCAGCCGATCAAGCACGGCCGGCATGACCCGAGCAAGGCCAACAGGCCCATCGGGTCCTACCTGGCGTACTTCGACGGGCGGTTCAACAAGAAGTTCGAAGGGACCTCGCTCGAAACCCTTGTCGCGGACCACGGCGGCTTCCTGGCGCTGATGCAGAACCCGGAGAAGTTCGGGTTCAGGGACAAGATGATCGCCCTGCACGACCTCAGCGAGTACTTCGGCCACTCTCGTCACACGCCGCCCGGCATGGGCAAGGAACACGTGCCGGAGATCGACCAGGACGACACCTGGAGCACCGCGGGGTACGACCACCACGGCAATCGGGTCGTCGTGCAGGACCGCGGTCAGAACCCGGTGGTGAAGCCCGACGGCTCGGTCAAAGAGCACCCCTCGACGCGGAACGAGAACTCGAACACCACGCGGCTGGCGCGTTCGAGGAACATTCCCGTCTGGGCGGGACAGTCCTACACGGCGGCCCGGATGTACAAGATGGCCGCCGAGGCGGGGGCGTCGAAGGAGGAGATCGCCGCCGTCGGCTGGGGCATCTTCTCGTTCTGGCGGATCAACTTCGACCACACGACCGAGTTCGCCTATCACACGCTGCACGAAGTGATGGACATCGCCCAGAACTTCGGGGTGCCCTACGACGTCGACGACCAGTACGCCTCCCTGGGCCTGCCGAAGGTGCAGCGGATCGCTGACAAGCTGGTCGGCGTGCGCAACAGCACCGATGCGGCCTACGAGGACGTGCGGTCCCAGATCCGGGCGATGGAACGCCAGATGAGCCGGCCGAACCGGATGACCCTCGACCACGAGGAGCACTTCCTGCGGGTTGCGTACGGGGTGCAGGACGAGTTGGAAGACATCCGGGCGAATCTCCAGGAGCGCGTGGAGCGGTTCGCCAGGTGGCAGCAGCTGTCGTCGCGCGAGAGGACGAAGCTCGTGACGTACTGCCTCAACCATCTGCGGGAGACCAGGCAGCGGATGAATCGCCTGTCCAGCAGGCTCGCCGCCATGCCGCGCTGACGACGGACGGCCCGGACACCGGAACCGCCCCTCGCGCCGGGCCCCGCGGGATGGCGACGCGCGTGCCCGGCATCACAGCAGATGGTCCGCCTTGCCCGCCTTGATGTCGAGGATCATGCGGCGCAGGGCGTCCCGGCTGTCGGTGAGGGGGGTGTCCTCCTCGCCGGCTATGGCGATGTAGGCGTGGCCACTGGTGTCGGTGCCGAGGCGGAAGCAGCTTGCTCCCTCCCCGCAGAAGGGCTCTTCCCACGTGATCTCGTCCATGGTGCGTCTCCTCACAGGCCGTTGGCGACTTCCCGGATGAAGTCGCGGGACGCCTGCGGAGACAGGGCGATGCGCTCCATCCAGTCCAGATGTGTACGGTACTTCGCGAGTTGAGCATCACCACTCAGGAACTCCGGCCCGTGGGTGCTGTCGACCTGGACGGTGTCCAGTTGGGGAACCGGGCCTTCCAGGTAGTTGAAGATCTGCCCAGAGCCGGGGAAGGATCCGGCGGCGAAGGGCACGACCAACAGCCGTACGGCGGGCCGCTCGGAGACCGCCAGCAGGTGCTCCAGCTGGGCTCGCGCGATCTTGGGCCCACCGAACTGCATGCGCACGGCCGCCTCGTGGACGACGGTGACGTACTCGGGCGGGTCATCCCCTTCGAGTACCTGCTGACGCTCGACGCGGTACGCCAGTCGCAGTGCGACTTCGTGCTCGGGCAGCGGTGGCAGAACGGCCCGAAAAAGTTCGAGCGCGTGGTCGCTGGTTTGCAGCAGACCCGGGATGTGCGCGACGTGAATGGTGCGCATGCGCGTCGCCTGCGCCTCGAACTCGGCGATGTCGAGCAGCCCTGCGGACAGCGAACCCCGGTACCGCTCCCACCACCCGCGCGCGCCCGGACGGGCCATGGCGACGAGCGCCTCGACGTAGGCCTCGTCGGAACAGTCGCAGTTGCAGGCCAGGGTGCGCAGCCGTTCCGGGCTGATCGTGCGGATGCCCGTCTCGACGTTGGAGATCTTCGCCCGGTCGAGCCCGAGCAGTCCGGCCGCCTGGTCGGCCGTTACGCCCGCCGCGACCCGCATCTTCCGCAGTTCGGCGCCCAGTCGCCTCTGACGCTCGGTCGGTGTCGTCCTCGGAGGCATGCCCTTCCTTCCTCTGTGATCTCGCAGCAGTCTGTCGCCTCTTCGGCACCCGCGGACCACGATCGGGTCAATTTCTATGAGTGAGTGGTAATTGACCCACAACTGACTCCACATTCAGTGACGTTCCCGTCACCCGGCGAGTCCGGAAGTGCATTGTGCAGGCCTGCCTGCGCGACGAAGCCACCGGCAGCCCTCTCCGAAGGAGTCACCATGCCCGAGACCCGCTGCCCCTCCGCACCCTCCTGTCCGGCCGACCCGGCGCCGCCCGTGCCCGAGACGCTGGCCTACAGCTTCACGCTCCCCGCCGCCCTGGCCAGCGCAGCGCTCGCGCGGGCGGCGGCCAGGGAGGTGCTGCGGGCGCACGGGCTGACGGACATGCTGGACCCGGCGCTGCAAGCGGTCGGTGAACTGTCGGCCGTGGCCTGTCAGTTCACGGAGTCGCAGAACTACTACCTGACCCTCCGCTACCGCTCCGCCACCCTCCGGGTGATCGTCTACGACAGTCATCCCCGGCACATCAGCCCCCACCTCGCCACGGCCTGCGACACCCGCCGCCGCGCGGCTCTGCGCGTGCTGGCCTGTGTCTGCCGGGCCTGCGACGGCGCGTGGGGTTTCGGGGAGGCGAGGGAGCCGGGCGGCGGCACCCGTATGTGGGCGACCCTTCCGAGGGCGAGCGCCGCGGCGTACGGGGCGCCTTGACGGGTGGTCCGGCGCCGCGGCAGCCACAGTCCTCCGTCGTACGCGGTACGGGTGAATGCGCCCGCGGTTCAGTTCGGTGCAGGTGGTGGGTCTTCTACGTTCTGTGATGGCAACCCCAGGGCCTAGGAGGGTCCCGGGAGCAGGACCGGTGAAAGGCGCGCCTGATGTCGGGGTTGGGGAGCGCGGTGGCGCGGACGGTGGCCCTGGGGCCGTCCATCGGCTGCGGCGTACTGGCGGTGTCGCTGGTGCTCCGTGCGCGGTGGACGAGCGGTCGGGTGCGGACGCGGCTGCTCCTGCTGGGGGGTTCGGCGGTGGCCGGAGGCGCGTACCGGCTGCTGGCCGACGTGCTGTCGGCGCACTCCGCGGACCCGGGGCAGGACGAGCGGTGGCTGCTGGGGCCGGTCGTGGCCGTCGGGGCGACGCTCGCGGTCGGCCTGGGGACGGCCGGACTGGTGGTCGCGGCCGATGCCGGCACCGGCAGGCCCGTGCTGCTGCGGCGGGTGCTCGACGGGTTCGTCGCGGCGGGAGCCCTGTTCATGGCGGGATGGGTCCTGCTGAGCGGAACGGGCAGCGGCTGGCGGCTGGGGGAGGGGATGGTGGGCTTCCTGTGGGCCGCCGAGCTGGTGTTCCTGAGCTTCCTGCTGGCGCTGTGCCGCCTGGTGCGCAGTGACCGGAGGGCCACGCTGTGGGCGGGGATCGTCGGCCTGTCCCTCATGCTGCTCGGCGACACCCTGCAGCTGTGGGCGGTCGGCCCGCACCGGCCCGGTGTCCTGGCCTGTCAGTTGGTCGACGGCTGCAGGACCGCGGGCCTCCTGGTGATCACCGCGGGCCCGTGGCTGCCCGGCGGGGCGAGTGTCCTGGGCATGGCCCGGCCGACGCTGCGCTGGGGGATGGAGGGCGCGGCTGCGTTCGTGCCGCTGATCGTCTGCACGGTCATGGCGCTGGGGTACGTACTGGCCCCGGCCGCCCACGACCCGGTGCCGCTGCTGGTCGGCGGGGCGGTACTGGTGAGCCTGTGGGCGCGTCAGAAGTTCCTGCCGAACGAGGTGCTGGGCAGGGGCGACTGAGCCCCGTACGGCCGCTCTCCCGGAGGGGGTGGGCGGCCGCACGGGGCTCGGGCCGGAGTGCTACGGCAGCGCGTGCACGTGCGGACCCACCGCGCCCGACCAGCCGTTGCCCGCCGTCGCGTCCCAGTTGGTGGACCAGGTCATCGCGCCGCGCAGGTCGGGGTAGGTCTTGGACGGCTTGAAGGAACCGCAGTTCGTCCCCTGGGTGAGGCAGTCCAGGGCGTCGTTGACCACCGACGGCTCGGCGTAGCCGCTGCTCGCCGCGCTGGACGACGCCGGCACGCCGAGGCCGACCTGCGACGCGTCGAGGCCGTTCTCCAGCTGGATGCAGGCCAGGGCGGTGAGGAAGTCCACCGAGCCCTGCGCGTACACCTGGCCGTCGCAGCCCAGCATCGTGCCGCTGTTGTAGTACTGCATGTTGACGACCGTGAGGATGTCCTTCACGTTCAGCGCCGTCTCGAAGTACGAACCGGACGTCGACTGCATGTCGATGGTCTGCGGCGCCATCGTCAGGACCATGTCCGGGCCCGCTTGTTCGGACAGGGCGCGCAGGGCCTCCGTCATGTAGGTCGGGTTGAGGCCGTTCTCCAGGTCGATGTCGACGCCGTCGAAGCCGTACTCCTGCATGACGGACCAGACGGAGTCCGCGAAGTTCGTCGCGGAGGCCGAGTCGCTCACCCCGACGGTACCCTTCTCGCCGCCCACCGAGATGATGACCTTCTTGCCGGCGGCCTGCTTGGCGGCGACGTCCGCCTTGAACTGGTCGACGGTGTAGCCGCCGAGCCCCGCCGAGTCGAGGTTGAACTCCACCGCGCCCGGCGTCGTGGTCGCGTCGGCGAAGGCCACCGCGATGATGTCGTAGTCGTCCGGCACGTCGGAGAGCTTCTGGACCGTCGCCCCGTTGTTGAAGTTCTGCCAGTAACCGGTCACCGCGTGCTTCGGGACGTCGGCGGTCGCACCGGCACCGGCCTCCGTCGCCGCCGAGGACGTGGCCGTCGCGCCGGACGAGGTCTCGGCGTTCGCGGAAGACATGGGGCCGACGGCCGTGAACGCGAGTGCCAGGGCGCCGGTGACGGCGGCCGTCCAGGTGCCGAGCCGACGCGTGCGCCGCCTGCTTGCGGAGTCCACTGCTGCCTCCGGGGGGAGTGGGGGGATGGGGACGGCGGCCACCGTTGACGTACAAGGTGGTCCAGACCAATCAGGGGTGTCAAGGGGTGGGCACGGACCAAGTTGGCCGCCGCGACGGTTCGGCAGTTGGTAGCCGTGCCGGTTCGGCCGTTGGGTGCCGTGCCGGTTCGGCCGTGGATCGTGAAATGCTCAACCCGTCCTGGTTTGGCGTACCTTGCGCATCACAAGTTGTTCCAGAGCTGGAGAATCGCTGTTCTCCCGTCACAGACGCGTGGATACAGTGCTCAGGTAGTCACGCAGCGAAGTCATCCGGGTGTGCCGGAGCCATGCCGGCGGACCTGCGGGCATGGGGAGACGGGGAGCCGCACGTGCCAACTGCCATTGCCGTGACCAGTGCCGACCTGGCACTGCCGCCACAGGACGAACGAACGCTGCCCGCGGTCGTGCTGAAGGACGTCGACCAACGTCCCCTGGAGCAGGTGCTGGCCGAACTGCAGTCGCTGGTCGACCAGCACGGGCACGTCGTCGTGGTGTGCTCGCAGGCCGTCCCGGCGAGCGTGGAACGACGGCTGCGCACCGTCCGCGCCCTCCTGGAGACCGACCGCGTCGCACTGTTCCAGCCGTCGCTGCCACCGCTCGGACTGGCCGTCCTCGTACGCCAGTTGCGCCAGCTCGCCTCCTGCGACCTCAGCCCCGGCATCCTCGCCTCGGCCGGCCGGCTGCTCACCCACTACGTCCACGCCGGTGCCGTGCTCGGCTCGGTGACCCGGCTCGACCGGGTGCCCGTGGACCTCAAGGCGCACGCCAGGTCCTGGGTACCGGGCAGCCAGTTCGGCGTGGTGGCCCACCCGGTGCCGCAGCTGGTGCGGATCGGGCCCGAAGCCGCGCTGTCCGGGCCCGAGTTCGCCACCTGGCTGCTGGTGGCCAAGGGGCAGCACTCCGCCGACTGGGTCACCGGCACCCTCGCCCCGTCCTGGCAGGTGCAGGGGCTGCGTGAGATGCCGCTGCCCGCCGAGTCGCCGCACTGGTGGGGGACCGGGCGGCTGACCGAGTTCTGCGCCTACCTGCCCGACCTCTCCGTCCTCTACCAACTGGTCACGTCGGTACGGCAGAGCACCTGCCACTGGTGCGGGATCGACGTCATAGGCGACCGCTGCGTGTTCTGCTCCGCCACGCCCCCGGTGTACGACGACGACGGCGGCCGCGCCCTCGGCCACCGCCGCGACCCCGCACTGGGCCGCCGCAGTGAGAGACGTGCCCTCACGGGGTAGGTCGGTACCGCTCAGCCTTCCCCGCCATCCGATCCGGTCCGACCGATTCCCCCAATGAGGTTGCACGGCCCATGAACTCCCGCCAGCGCCGCGGCATCATCCTGCTGATCCTGTCGGTCCTCTGCGCCCTCGGCGCCTTCGCCGGCGTGCTGTCCGTCATCAACGACGTGCAGTCCAAGGTCGGCCCCGAGGTCGCCGCGTACCGCGTGAAATCCGACATCGAGCCCTATACGCAGCTCGGCGCGGCGCAGTTCGAGAAGGTCGAGATGCCCGAGCGCTGGCTGTCCGACAACGCCGTCACCGAACTCGGCCAGGTCCGCGGGAAGATAGCCGTGACGAAGCTGAAGGCGGGCTCACTGCTCCAGACCGACATGATCGTCGACACGCCCGCCCTGCGGCCCGGACAGCAGGAGGTCGCCATCATGATCGACGCGGCCACCGGCGTCGCCGGCAAGATCACACCGGGTTCCGCCGTCAACGTGTACGCCACCTTCGAGGGACAGCGCGAGAGCGACCCCGACCAGTCCAAGATCATCGTGACCAACGCCAAGGTCATCGACGTCGGCGAACTCACCTCGCTCGAACCCGACGAGGACAGCCGCGACCGGGAACCCACCGACGCCGTCCCCATCACCTTCGCCCTGTCCACCCTCGACGCCCAGCGCCTCACCTACGCCGAGTCGTTCGCCCGGCGGGTCCGGCTCGCCCTGGTGGCGCCCGGCGGTGACTCCACGGTTCCGGACGCCGACCGGACGTACGAACTCGCGAAGGACAAGTGAGAGCCGTATGGCCACCAGGATCCTCCCGGCAGCCGGCGACGCGGACGCCGTACGGTCCATCACGACCCTGCTCAGCCAGCTCCCCGACGCCGAACCCCTCGCGCCCGTCGTCGACTCCACCCAGCTCGCCGACACCCTTGCCCGGCTGGCCGCCGAGTCCGTCGACGAACTGCCCGAGGTCGTCGTCGTCCACGAGCGGATCGGCCCGGTACCGGCCCTGGAGCTGATCCGGGAGGTCGCCCTGCGCCACCCGGCCGTCGGCGTCATCCTCGTCACCTCCGACCCCGGCCCCGGCCTCTTCCAGGCCGCCATGGACTACGGCGCCCGGGGCCTGGTCTCCCTCCCGCTCGGCTACGAGGAACTCGCCAGCCGCGTCCAGGCGGTGGCCCAGTGGTCGGCGGGCGTGCGCCGGCACCTCGGCAGCGGCGCCGACGAACTCACCGGCGCCGGCGGCACCGTCGTCACGGTCAGCGGCGCGAAGGGCGGCGTGGGCGCCACCCTCACCGCCGTCCAACTGGCCCTGGCCGCCCAGGCCTCCGGCCGCTCCACCGCCCTGCTCGACATGGACCTCCAGACCGGCGACGTCGCCGCCTACCTGGACGTGCAGTTCCGCCGCTCCGTCGCCGACCTGGCCGCCATCACCGACCTCTCGCCGCGCGTCCTGGCCGACGCCGTCTTCCGCCACGACAGCGGTCTTGCCCTGCTCCTCGCCCCCGGCGAGGGCGAACGGGGCGAGGAGGTCACCGACCGCGCCGCCCGCCAGATCGTCGGCGCCCTGCGCTCGCGCTACGAGGTCGTCGTCGTCGACTGCGGCGCCCAGCTCGGCGGCGCGGGCGCGGCCGCCGTGGAGGTGGCCGACACGGCCCTGCTGGTCACCACCCCCGACGTGGTCGCCGTACGGGGCGCCAAGCGGGCGGTGCGGCTGTGGGACCGGCTGCAGATCCGCAAGGCGGAGGAGACCACCGTGGTCGTCAACCGGCACACCCGGAGCGCGGAGATCCAGCCCCCGCTGATCCAGCGGATCACCGGCACCGCCGTCGCGGCCACCGCGGTCCCGGCGGGCTTCAAGGAACTCCAGGCCGCCGTGAACGCCGGCCGCGTCCACGAACTCGACGCCAAGGGCGCGGTGAAGCAGGCCCTGTGGACCCTCGCCGGTGAACTGGGCCTGGCCGGCGCCCCCGAGGGCGACCGCAAGGGTCACGGCCACGGCCGCCTCCGGGGCGACCGGGGCTCGGTGAGCTTCCGGCGCCGGAGGGACGGTGGGGGATGAGGCGGTGGGGGGTGAGGTGGCCGGGGCACCGGGGTCCGGATCGTGACCGCGACCGGGACCGGGAGAGCGGCCAGGTCACCATCGAGTTCCTCGGCATGACGCCGGTGATCGTCGCGACGCTGGTGGTGCTGTGGCAGCTCGTACTGGTGGGGTACACCTACACACTTGCGGGGAATGCTGCCGACGAGGCGGTAAGGGCGGCGACGGCCGCCGAGCGGGGGGCGCGGCAGGGGGCCTGCCAGGAGGCGGGCCTGGACAAGCTGCCGGGAGCGTGGGAGGGAGGGGCCGCTGTGGACTGCGGCACCGCGGGCGGGTACGTCACCGCCGACGTGCGCATCGAGGTCCCCATCCTCTTCCCGGGCACGGTCAGCTTCCCGTTCACCGTGCACGGACACGCGGGGGCCGTGGAAGAGGAGGACGACTGAGATGCCGTACTCCGGTCCGTATTCCGGTCCGTACTCCGCGACGCACTCCGGACGTGGCTCCGCGCCCGCCCGTGACAGGGGCAGGGGCAGGTGCCGGGGCAGGAACCGGGACCGGGGCCAGGTCGCCATCGAGTACCTCGGCTTCCTGCCGATCCTGATCGTCGTCGGTATGGCCGTCGTACAGCTCGGCCTGATCGCGTACACCGCCCAGCAGGCCGGTACCGCCGCCCGCGCCGGAGCCCGCAGCGCCTCGCTCCAGCAGAGCGCCCAGGGCGCCTGCGCGGCCGCTGTCAGCAGCTGGCTGGCCGGCGGCACGAACTGCCCCCCGTCGTACGGCGGCGAGGAGGTCACCGTCACCGCCACCGTCGGCATCCCCTCCATCGTCCCCGGCTGGGACTTCGGGGACGCCACCAGGACCGCCACCATGCCGCTGGACCACTGACCGAGGAGCCGAGGACGCATGAGCCTGCGCGCACGCATCCACTCGCCCGAGGAGAACGGCGGCCGGGGCGAGGACGGACACCTGGTCGCCTCCTACCGGGCCAAGCTCCTGGAGGAGATCGACCTCGCCGAGATGAGCTCGCTCGCGATGGCCGAACGCCGCGCCCGCCTGGAGCGGGTGCTCGGCCACATCATCAGCCGCGAGGGCCCGGTCCTGTCCACGGCCGAACGCTCCCAGCTGATCCGCCGCGTGGTGGACGAGGCCCTGGGCCTCGGCATCCTGGAACCGCTCCTCGAAGACCCCTCCATCACGGAGATCATGGTCAACGGGCCCGACGCGATCTTCGTCGAGCGCGGCGGCCGCGTCGAGCAGCTGCCGCTCCGCTTCGCCTCCCACGACCAGCTGATGCAGACGATCGAGCGCATCGTGTCCACGGTCAACCGCCGCGTGGACGAGTCCAACCCGATGGTCGACGCCCGCCTTCCCTCCGGCGAACGCGTCAACGTCATCATCCCGCCGCTCTCCCTCACCGGCGCGACGCTCACCATCCGCCGCTTCCCGCGCTCCTTCACGCTCCACGAACTGATCGGCCTCGGCTCGCTCGACGAGCACATGCTGTACCTGCTGGCCGGCCTGGTGCAGGCCCGCTTCAACATCATCGTCTCGGGCGCGACCGGCACCGGCAAGACGACCCTGCTCAACGCCCTCTCCGGTCTCATCCCGGAATCCGACCGCATCATCACCATCGAGGACTCGGCGGAACTCCAGCTCCAGCAGGCCCACGTCATCCGCCTGGAGTCCCGCCCGCCGAACGTGGAGGGCCAGGGCCGGGTCACCATCCGCGACCTGGTCCGCAACTCGCTGCGCATGCGCCCCGACCGCATCGTCGTCGGCGAGGTCCGCGGCGGCGAGTCCCTGGACATGCTCCAGGCCATGTCGACGGGCCACGACGGCTCCCTCGCCACCGTCCACGCCAACAGCGCGGAGGACGCCCTGATGCGCCTGCAGACCCTCGCCTCGATGTCGGACGTGGAGATCCCCTTCGTCGCCCTGCACGACCAGATCAACAGCTCCGTCGACGTCATCGTCCAGCTCACCCGCTTCGCCGACGGAGCCCGCCGCATCACCGAGATCGCCCTGCTGGCCAGCCACGGGGGCGAGCCGTACCGCCTGGCCACGGTCGCCCGCTTCAACGCCCGCCCGATGACCGCCGACGGCCGCATCGTCGGCACGTACGAGTACCACCCGCTCCCGCACCGCACCGCCGAGCGCCTCTACATGGCCAACCAGCCCATCCCCCAGGCCTTCGGCGTGGCCCACACCCCGGACCAGCTCACGACCCGGGAAGCCAGGTAGGCAGGCCCCGCGACGCACGTCAGAAGAACCGCGACGAACGCAGGAGGCCCGCGATGAACACCACGGAGACCAGGTAGGAACCGCCGATGGAACTGGAAACGCTCGTCACGCTCACCACCGGCATCACGTTGCTGACGTGCGTCCTGGGGGTCGTCGGCCTGCACTCCTACGCCGCGGGCCGGGCCCAGCGCGCGGCCCTGGTCGACCGCCTCTCCGCCACCGGCCAGGTACCGGTCGCCGGACGGCGCCGCCGCTTCCCCACCCTGGACCGCCGCCTGCGCCGCACCAAGCTCGGCCGCCAACTGGAACGACGCCTGTCGGCCACGGGCCTGGACGTCACACCGGGCGAGTTCTTCGCGTACATGCTCGCGACCGTGGCGGCGCTCTGGCTGATCGGCCAGGCGACCCTGGCCCCCTTCTTCGGCCCTCTCGCCGGCCTGCTGGGCGTGGGCGTGGCGATCCAGTTCCTCAACTGGCAGCGCCAGAAACGCATCGAGAAGTTCATCAACCAGCTTCCCGAACTCGCCCGCATCCTCGCCAACGCCACCCAGGCCGGCCTCGCCCTGCGCACCGCGATCGGCATGGCGGCGGAGGAGCTGGAGGCCCCGGCCGGTGAGGAACTCGGCAAGGTCGCCGACCAGTTGGCCATCGGCGCCTCCATGGACGACGCCCTGGGCGAACTCGCCGACCGCCTCCCCTCCCGGGAGCTGGTCGTCCTGGTCACCACCCTCGTCCTCTCCAACCGCGCCGGCGGCCAGGTGGTCAGCGCCCTGCGCAACCTCACGGAGACGCTGGAGGAACGCAAGGAGACCCGGCGCGAGGTCCGCACCCAGCTCTCCCAGGTCACGATGACGTCGTACGCCGTTCCCGTCCTGGGCGTCGGCTCGTTGTTCCTGATGAACGGGGTGAAGGACGGCGCCTTGGAACGCATGACGGGCTCCCCTGCGGGCCAGGCCGCGGTGATCATCGCCTTCGCCCTGTACGCGCTCGGCTTCGTCCTCATCCGCCGCCTGTCCCGCATCGACGTCTGAAAGGAGGCGGGCAGCAGACATGGGCATCCCCCTCACCGGCCTCCTCCTCGCCCTCCTCATGGGCCTGAGCGTCTGGGGCGCCTTCGCCGGAATCCGCATGTACCGGGCCGACGCCAAACTCCCCGACGACCTCGCCCTCGCCCTGGAGGTCGGCTCCACCCGCACCGGCACGGCCCACTCCCTCATCGACCGCATGGGCATGCGCTACGCCCCGGCGGTGCTCCGCCTGATGGGTCCGTCCCTGGTGGCCAGGTACCGCCGCCGCATCGACCTCGCCGGCAACCCCGGCGGCCTCACCATCGACCGCTACGCGGCCCGCAGGGCGGTGTACGGCGTCCTGGGCCTGATCGGCTTCCTGGCCTTCCTGGCCCGCGGCCAACTCCTGGGCGCGGTCGTGATGCTGGCCTTCGGCGCGTTCTGGACGGAGGTCGGCATCTGGTCGGCGATCCGCATCCGCAAGGACGTCATCGAGCGCACGCTGCCGGACTTCCTGGACGTCCTGGCGGTCGTGGTGAGCGCGGGCCTCGGCTTCCGGCAGGCCCTGGACCGGGTGGCGATGCGCTACGAGGGTCCCTGGGCCGACGAACTGCGCATCACCCTGCGCCAGATGGACCTCGGCATGAGCCGCCGCGAGGCCTTCGCGGAACTGCGCCGGCGCAACGACTCCGAACAGGTGGCGATGTTCGTGACGGCACTCCAGCAGGGCGAGGAACTGGGCGCCCCCATCGTCGACACCCTGGTCTCCCTGGCCAAGGACATGCGCCGGACGGACGCCCAGAACGCCCGCCGCAAGGCCGCCCGCGCGGTCCCCAAGGCCACGATGATGATCACGACCTTCATGGTCCCGGCCACGTTGATCCTCCTGGGCGCCGGGCTGGTGCTCGGCTCGGGGACGGACTTCGGCTCGATCACGGGCGAGTAGGCGAGCAGGCGAGTGGTCGACCAGCGGAAGGAGGAGAGCCCACCATGCCGGTCACGCGTTCGCGGAAAGGAGGCGGCGTACACAGCGACAGTGCGACTGCACACGTCTGGAAAACATCAACAACGGAAGATCTAGCCCCTAGTTGGACGACTTCCACGCAAAACCTTTCGCACTTGCAATCAGCTGTGGGACAGTCATGTCCTGGTGTTCCCAACAGGTCCAGGTCCGAACCGAGCACGAGGGAGGCGGAGACGGTGTCCGACGGAACGTCCAACACGACCGATCAGCAGCTCACCGCCCCCCAGGACCGCCGCCCCACAGCACCTGACCGGGCCCGCGACGGGTCCCCGGGGCCCTCGCACGGGAGGGCCCTCCACCCTGGAGGGGAACATCATGAACAACTGGCTCCGCACCACGGCAACTTACCTGCACACCCGAGCCACCGCCCGCAACGACAAGGGCCAGACGGCCGTGGAGTACCTGGGCATCATCGCGGTGGTGGTGGCGATCGTGCTGGTCATCTCGGGGACGGGCCTTGGGCAGACGATCTACGACGCGATCACTTCGAAGATCGCCGAAGTCACCGGTGGGTGAGTCGGCTCCGTGAACGCGGCGACGCAGGGCAGGCTTTCCCCATCTACATCACGGTGGTGGCGGGCCTGCTCTTCCTCGCACTCGCGTACTTCGCGGTCGGCCAGGCAGGAGCGACCCGTGGTGATGCACAGACGGCGGCGGACGCGGCGGCGCTCGCCGCAGCCCTGGAAACCAGGGACCGACTCACCGACGAGTGGCTCGACAACGTTCTGGACCCGGACGTATGGCAGGACATTTTCGAGGGGAAGGCGCCGGTTCCCAGCGCGTGCTGGCGTGCTCAGCAATTGGCGGCCAGCAACGACGCCACTGTGGACTGCGCACCTGACGGGCTCCTGAGCTACACCGTCGTCGCCGAGACCAACGACACGGTCGGGGAGAGCATCGTGCCGGGCACGGAGAACCAGAAGGCGACAGAGACCGCGACCGCCGTCATCGACGCCCGCTGCTCGTTCGAGCCACCTGCCGATGACGCCGACGACGAGGTGCTGCCCACCCTCTCCTGCAAAGGTGGCGAGGACTGGGACCTGAAGCCGGACGATCTCGTGGACCTGCCGAAGCCCGAGGACCTGTTTGATGTCCATCTGGCCGACAGCTGACAAGCGAACGACGAGGATGAGGAAAACGGAGTCATGAGCATTCGGTTCACGACAAGAACCCGCGGGGGAGTGGCCGCATGGCCCCTTGCGGTGATGCTGGCCTTCGGCCTGGTCGGCTGCGGTGGCGGTGGTGACGGTGACGACAAGCCGAAGGCGACGGCCTCGGCGTCGAAAGAGGGCGGGTCGGCCCCGAGTGCTCAGGAAGGCACTGCGGAGGAACCTCTGGCCGAGCTGAAGGGGGGTGACGGTCTGAGTCTGCGGATCACCTCCGCCGAGAGGGACTCGGGCGGGTTCGTGACGGTCAACGGCGAACTCAAGAACGATGCCGACAAAAGTGTCGCGATCCCCTCGGCCCTGAGCGGGAACGAGACGGAGATCGTTCGTAACGGCAGGTCGCTCGGTGGTGCGACTCTTGTCGATTCCAAGAGCAAGAAGCGCTACTACGTACTGCGCGACACGGACGGACGCCCGCTGACGACATCCGGTTTCTCGACGATGAAGGCAGGCGACCGTCTTGCTGTCTTCATGCAGTTCCCCGCACCGCCCGCGGACACCGCGGAGGTCACGTTCCAACTGCCCACCTTCGCCAGCGCGACCATCTCCATCTCCGGGTGAGGCCCTCATGACCTCGAACCTCCGCCTGGCAACGGCCATCTCCTTCCTGCTGGCCAGCACCCTCTACGGCACCACCACGGCTCAGGCCGACGACGACCCGGGCGACCCCCCGGGCACCGAACCCTCCGCGTCCGCCCCCGTCGAGGTGGACGCCAACGACCCGGACCTCAAACTCCCGGACGGCGCGACGCTGGCACGGGCGAAGGTCCTGGACATCAAGTCCATCGTGGAGGAGCAGGGCGGCGACGAACGCCGCGAGGACACGAACACGAGCGTGACGCTCGCCCTCCAGGCAGAGGTGCTGTTCGGCAAGGACAGCGCGAAACTGGGAGCCGAGGCCAAGTCCCGCATCACCGGCATCGCCGACGAGATCAAGACCCAGAACGCCACCAGGGTCAGGGTCTTCGGCTTCACCGACGACCTCGGAGCCTCGGCCCACGGCGACGTCCTCTCCAAGAAGCGCGCCAACGCCGTGCACGACGTCCTGTCCCAGACCCTGAACGACGCCGACATCACCTACGAGGTCCGCGGCTACGGGGAGCAGTACCCCATCGCCGACAACTCGACGGAGGCAGGCCGCAAGAAGAACCGCAGGGTGGAGGTCTCCTTCCCGCGCTCAGGCGGCTGACGAACAACGAGAAAGTGAAAGCGAAGCGAATGCGCCACCGCTCACTGCGCTCCCGAGCGACGTCGACGACCCTCGCCGCACTGACGGCCCTCGCCCTGACCGCCTGCAGCAACGCGAACGAGCCGGACTCGACCCCCTCAACACCCCCGAACGGCCCGAGTCCGGCT
>NZ_JACBYP010000139.1 GCF_018982965.1 Streptomyces mayonensis
CCCCAGGACACACTCACGTCCGGCTCCCCCTCCACCATGGCCTCCCGTGTCACCGTCCTGAGGGGGAGCCGGACGTGAGTGTGTCCTGGGGGTCACTGGCCGCCGTCCTGGGTCTGGCCGTGCCGGTCGCGGCCGCCCTGTGGGAGTTCGTGCTGGCGGGCCGAAAACGGCTCGGCTACCGCGTCCAGTTGGACACCACGATCCGGGACTCGGCCGCCTCGGGACCCGACACCACGGTGCTCCAGCGCATGCAGTGGGACGGCACGAACCTGCACGACCCCTCGGTCGTGCTGCTGCGCATCGAGAACGCCGGCTGGCGCCCGCTCGTCGCCGCCGACTACGTCGCCCCCGCCAACGACCCCGTGGGCATCCGCATCGCCTTCCCGGGCCGCCGCGTGGTCGGCATGGCCGTCACCGAACGCAGCCCCCAGGTGCCGCCCACCTTCTTCGTGCCGGGGGCCGAGGGCTTCGAGACCACGGGCAGGGTCATCAAGCTGCCCAAGGTGATCCTCAACCGCAGGGCGCACTACAAGGTCCTGGCCGTCCTGGACCGTGAAGAGGGCTTCGGTGAACCGGAGTTCCCGGAGCCGGAGGTCACCGCGGGGGTCGTCGGCGGGGTGCGCGGCGGGAACATCAAGAAGACCGCGTACTACCCGTTCGCCTCGCGGCAGGTCCGCTGGCTGCTCGCCTCGCTCATCCTGGTGAGCGCCACCCAGTCGGCGTTCACCCTCTCCGGGAACGACGAGACCGCGCCGCCCCTGGACTGCGCCACCGGGACCCTGCACCTGTCGGGCTCGACGGCCTTCGCGCCGGTCCTGCGGGAGGCCGCGGAACGCTACGAACGAACCTGCCCCGACGCCCGTATCCCGCTGACCGCCACCTCGTTCAAGGGCAGCGTCGACGGCCTCGACACCCTCGCCGCCGCGGGAGCGGACGCCCGGCTCCCGGACGGCCGGGGCCTGGGCAGCCGACTGACGTTCAGCGACGGCGCGAAGTCCGACGGCCGCCCGAGGCTGCTGCCCAGACCGGTCGCGCTGTCCCTGTTCACCCTGGTGGTCCACAAGGACGCGGGCGTCGAGGACTTGTCCCTGAAGCAGGTACGGGACATCTACGCGGGGACCATCACCAACTGGAACCAGGTCAAGGGCAACGACGTCCCCATCCACCTGGTCAGCCGCAACCCCGGCTCGGGCACCCGGACCACGCTCGAACAGCAGGTCCTCGACGGCCGCGCCCTCCCGGCGGTCACCACGGCCGACTGCGCGGGCCTGGACCGGAACCGACCGGGCCGCTGCGAGGTGAGCGGCACCGGGACCCTGCTCGACACCGTGGCCTCGACCCCGGGCGCCCTCGGGCACAGCGAGGTCGGCGCGGCCGCCGCCCACGACGACGTCCGGCAGATCCGTATCGACGGCTACCCGGCCACCCTGGAGGGCGCCGACCAGGGGGCGTACCCGTACTGGCAGACGGAGATCGCCTACACCTACGGTGAACCGCCGGCCGACTCGATCGCCGCGGGCTTCCTGCGCTACCTCGCCGACGAGGTCGGCAAGGACATCATCCGCGCCGAGGGCCACCGCCCCTGCTCCGAACTGGACAAACCCCTGCTGTGCCGCCCGAGCACGTCCTGACGGCCGACCCCTTGTCAGCCGCTGGTGCCGGGGCTCGGGATCGCGGGGATGTCCGCGGCGATCGGGCTGCGCCAGCCGGGGCTCGCGCCCCTTGCCCGTGACGGACCCGGCCCTGCCGATGATGCCGGAGATGGCCGGTCTGCTCTTCTTCCTGCCCGTGCACGGCATCCTGACCTACGGTCGGCGCGGCGCCCCGGGGTTCTTCGCCTGCGCGTGCCCGGTGACGTTCGCGTTCGAGGCGCCGGCCACCGCGACGGGCCGCTGACGAACTCCCTGGGCCGGGTGAGGACGGGGCGGGTGGCCACTACGAGTGTGCAAGCCCTGTATCAGGCGTGCCGATTCAGACGCCGAGTCGTGCGCGCTGTCATCGCTCCCCCATTACATCCGTCACTCGTACTGGTTACGGACGTCACTCGTCCCGGACCCGACACCTGCGGATTATGGATTTCTACGTCCCCCCGGGCGCGGGAGAGGCCGTTCTCCCGCACCCGCCGTCCAAGGAGAAGCATGCGTACCCATGCCCGCGTCCGTCGAACAGCAGCGTTGGTGACGCTGCTGTTGGTGGGGATGCTCGGTGCCTGCACGCCATCGAGCACGGAGGAGTCGTCGCAGAAGCCCCCGGAGGAGCTGCGGCGTTTCTACGAGCAGGAGCTGACCTTCGAGCCGTGCGAGCCCTATGCGAGCAACGAGACCGACGCGGAGCTGTTCGCGAACGAGCAGTTCGAGTGCGCCCGCATGGAGGCGCCGATGGACTATGAGGACCCGGGTGGCGAGACGGTGTCGATCGCGCTGCTGCGGGTGCCGGCGAAGGGCGGGAAGCCGGTCGGGGCGTTGATGACCAATCCGGGCGGCCCGGGATACGCGGGCATGAGCTTCGCCCCACTGATCGCTGCGACGGCGCCCGACAGCCCGATCCTGGAGAAGTTCGACCTGATCGGCATCGACCCGCGCGGCGTCGGCGCGTCCACTCCCACGCTGGACTGCTACACCGACGACGAACGCGAGAACGACGAGATGTCGGAGAAGACGACCAACGTCGCGAGCTGGACGGAGGAGGAGACGCGGCAGTGGATGCAGCAGTGCGCCGAGCGCACCGGGAGTAAGGAGTTCCTCTCCCACGTGGGCACCCGGGACGCCGCGCGTGACATGGACGTGCTGCGGGCGGTGCTGGGCGACGACAAGCTGAGCTACTTCGGCGCGAGTTACGGCACGCGGCTGGGAGCGGTATACGCCGAGATGTTCCCCGAGAACGTCCGCGCGCTCGTACTCGACGGGCCGATGGACCCCTACGCGGGCACCATGGAGCGGCGTGAGCAGCAGTACGCCGGCGTGCAGCGCTCGTTCGAACTGATGGGCGCTTCATGCACGGAAATGCCGGACTGCCCGCTCGGTTCCGACCCCGAGACGGTGACCGAGCGGTTCCAGGAGATCGTCCAGCCCCTGATCGACGAACCGGTCCCGGCCGGGAACGGGCGAGTCCTCAGCTTCTCCGACGCGATCGACGGGGTCGTCGCCGGGCTGTACTCGGAGGTGAGCTGGCCCAGGGTCATCAAGGGCATCCGCGAGGTGCAGGACGGACGCGGCGACGCCCTGATCGGACTGCACGACGCCTACTACCAGCGGTACGCCGACGGCACCTACAGCAATGCCCTCGAAGCCACCGAGGTCATCAACTGCCTGGACGAGGAACGGCACACCCCGGAACAGGAGTCGAAGCTCAGGCGCACGATGATCGAAGTCGCCCCGTTCCTCGACACCGGCCGGCCGCTGGGCGACACCCGCAACATGTGTGAGGCGTGGCCCGTGGAGCCGACCCTGGGCTACCCCTACGCAACGGACATCGAGGGCCTGCCCGACACGTTGACCGTCGCGGTCACCGGCGACCCCGTGGCCCCGTACGAGGAAGGCACCCACCTGGCCGAGGCGCTGGAAGGCAGCCTGCTCACCGTCGAGGGCGAGCAGCACGGCGCCGCCCTGATCGCCGGCAACGCGTGCGTCGACGACGCCGTCGCCGACTACCTCGTGCATCTCGCCTCCCCGCCCGCGGACGCCCGTTGCGCCCTCGAATGATCCGGTTCCGCGGCGGTCGGACGATGCCGCCGCCCCCCACCGGCACGACACCTTTCGAACACGCTCCGAAACTTCACCGACTCAGCCGGCCGTGACGGGAAGCTGCTGGTCGAGCCGGCGCCCGGCGTCGTCGACGAGCCGGCCCGCCGGATTCATGACGTCCTCACGTCCTCATGTGCTCATGTGCTCATGTGCTCCGTGACTCGGGTCCCGGCATTACGGGGCCCGATTCCGGACGTCGGCCTCAACGGCGTTCTGTGAGGCTCTTGTTCAGAGGCTGACCACGATCCTTCCGTGGACGCGGCGGCCGGGCAGGAGCACCGCGTCGAGACCGGGCAGGCCGCCTCGTTCTCCACCTCCCCCGCCCCTGACGGTGCGCTACGGGTTCTCCCACGCGGCCGGTTCCGCCGCCAGGTCGCGCACCGGGGCCGGCAGGGCGTCCGCCGCGAGGTCGGCGACGGTCACGCCCTCCAGGATCCGGCGCACGTTGGCGCGCAGCGCCACCCAGAGCGGGAGCAGGGGTCCCGCCGTGCCCGTGTAGACCAGGCTCGTCGGGCGCTCGCCGCGTACGGAGACGATCGGGCCGTCCACCGCGCGGATGACGTCCGCGACCGTGATGGCCGAGGCGTCCCGCGCCAGCCGGTACCCGCCGCCCCCGCCGCGCCGGCTCCCGACGACGCCGGCCCGCCTGAGGTCCGCGAGGATCCCCTCCAGAAACTTGTGCGGAATGTCCTGGGCCGCGGCGACGTCCTCCGCCCTGACCGGGCAGTCCTGCTGCCTGACGGCCAGTTCCAGTACCGCCCGTACCGCGTAGTCCGCACGCGCCGAGATCCTCATGCGCACCATTGTGGCGTCCGCTGGAACAATGACCCGGCACAGACGGTCCCGCGTACGCGGCAGGACCCGGAGTACAGGCAACCAGGAGAGGCTCCCTTGGAGCTCAACAGGCTCGGCAGACGAGCGTTCAGCGCCCTCGCGGGCACCACCGTCCTCGGTCTCGCGCTCGGCGGCAGCGTGAGCAGTGCGGCGCTGCCCGGCGTTTCCGGTCCCGTGCCCACCGGGCCGCCGCCCGGTCCGCCCGAGGCCGACGGGAGACGGCACCACGTCGCCCTGGACCGGTACTCGCTGCTGGTGGACGGCAGACGGCTGGCGCTGTGGGCCGGTGAGCTGCACCCCTTCCGGCTGCCGAGCCCGTCGCTGTGGCGGGACGTGCTGCAGAAGCTGCGGGCGTACGGCCACAACGCGGTCAGCGTCCGTCTCGCCTGGAACGAGCACTCGCCCGCTCCCGGCCGGTACGACTTCACCGGCGTCCGCGACCTCGACCTGTTCCTGCGCACGGCCGCCGAGTGCGGTCTGTACGTCGTGCTCCACCCCGGTCCCCGTATCGGCGCCGACGTGGACGCCGGAGGCCTGCCCGGCTGGCTCACGGCCACCGGCGGCCGGGCCGGGACGACCGACCCGGAGTATCTGCGCCACGCCGACGCGTGGCTGCGCCGGGTGAACGGGATCGCCGCCCGGCACCAGTTCACCCGCGGCACCGGCACGGTCCTGCTGTACCGGCTCGACCCCGCCGAGCGGTCCGGGCTGACCCGCCTGCACGAGCGGATGCGGGCCGACGGCGTCGACGTACCGCTGCTGCACGCCGACACCCCGCTCGCCTGGGGGGAGGTGGCCGGGGCCCGGGACGCCGCCGAGGCGCGGCGGGCCCATTTCGGGAACGTCGCGCAGGGCATCACGCTGCACAACGTGCGCATGGCGTTCGGCGGCACCTCCTGGGGCTGGCTTCCCGCGCCCTCGGCGCCGGCCCCGGCGTACGACCCCACCGCGCCGATCGACGAGGCGCGCCGGCCCACCGCCGCCCTCGCGCCGCTCCACCAGCTCGGGCACCTCCTGCGCCACGTCCCGGACTTCGCCCGCCTCGAGGAGGCGGACGTGGTCCGGGCCGCGGACCGGCGCCTGAACGTACGGCACCTGAGCAACCCGGACACCGGCACCCACGCCTACGTCCTGCGCAACGACTCCGCCGCCGACGTCACCTCGACGCTGCCTATGGGCGGGGCCGACGTGGAGGTCACCGTCCCCGCCCGGGACGCCAAGCTGCTCGCCACCGGGCTGAACCTGGGCTCCGGCCGGAAGCTCGCGTACGCCACCGTGCAGCCCATGCTGTCCCTGAGCGTCGGGGGGCTGGACATCACGGCGTTCGTGGGGCGGGCCGGCGAGCAGGCTCACCTGGTCGTCGACTGCCCGGACGAGCCCTGGCCGACCCGGCTCGACGAGGAGGCGGCCTGGGTCTTCGAGGACGGCCTGCTGCGCGTGACCGTGCCGCTCGCCGAGGACCGGCTGACCCGACTGCGGGTGCGCAGCGCCGACACCGACCGCACCATGCTGCTGCTGTTCGCCGACGACGCGGCGTCCCTGCGGCTGTGGCCGTACGAGACCCCGTCGGGCCGGGTCCTGGTACGGGGTCCCGAGCTGCTGCGGGAGGTCGCGCTGGACGGCGCCACGATCCGGCTGACCGGTGACACGGTCGACGAGCGGGAGCTGGAGGTGTGGACGCCGCGCGGCATCACCGACGTCACCTGGAACGGCGAGCCGGTGCAGTCGGGCTTCGGGCGTGCCCTGAGCCTGATGACGGTGTGGCCGCTGCCGGGCGTGCCGGAGCTGGTGCTGCCCGCGCTGGACGGCTGGCGGCGGCGGGCGGAGAACTTCGAGTCCCGGCCCGGGTACGGCGACGAGGGGTGGCCGGTCGCCGACCGGAGCACCTCGCACAGCACGACGCCGGTGCCGGAGGGGCAGCCGGTGCTCTTCGCCGACGACTACGGCTTCCACTACGGCGACGTCTGGTACCGCGCCCGGCTCACCGGCGCCGCGGGCCTGGAGTCCCTCTCCCTGAGCTACCGCACGGGCGCCCACGGGATGTTGATGGCCTGGCTGGACGGGGAGCCGCTGGGCACCCACCGGGTGGACGGCGACGAGGTGGAGAAGGCGGAGAGGGCAGAGAAGGCGAAGGAGGCGGAGAACGCGGAGGAGGCAGAGAAGGCGAAGGAGGCGGAGGAAGCAGAGACGGGGGACGGCACCTGGACGGGGGCCGCGGACTTCCGGCTGCCCGCGGCCCTGCGGGCGGCGCTGCGCGACCGGCACGCGGGCGACGACGCCCCGCCCGCCGTCCTGTCCGTCCTCGTCCGGCGCACCCAGCACGCCCAGGACTCCTACCGGTCGGCCCGCGGGCTGGTGTCGGCCCGTTTCGAGGGCGCGTCGCCGGACGTCGTCTGGCGGATCATGGGAGCGGGCGCTCCCGACCCCGTGCGCGGGCCGCTCAACGGCGGCGGGCTGTACGGGGAGCGGCACGGCTGGCACCTGCCCGGCCACGACGACGCCGGCTGGGAGGCCGTGTCCCCCGCGTCGGCCGCGCACGAGGAGCCGCGTCAGGGCGTGGCCTGGTACCGGACCACGTTCCGGCTGGACGTGCCGCCGGAGGTGGACGCCTCGGTGGGGCTGGTCCTGGACGGCTCCGCGGACGGCGACCGCCGGGTCCAGGTGTTCCTGAACGGCTGGAACATGGGCGAGTGCGTCGGCGGCACCGGGTCGCCGCACACCTTCGTGCTGCCGAACGGCATCCTGCACACCCGTGCCGCCGCCAACACCCTGGCCCTCGCGGTGCTGTCCGGCGGCGACACCGTGCCGGGGCCCGGCACGGTCCGCCTGGAGCTGCTGGGCAGCGCGGCCGGAGGAGTGCCGGTGAAGCCCGTGCCCTCCCCCGGCGCACGCCGCACCTGACCCGGCGGGCCTCAGCGCAGCCGGATCACGTTCCAGGACAGCGGCTCCAGGACAGCGGTCAGCCGGCCCTCGCCCAGGGCCGTGCCGTCCACCGGGTGCGGCACGACCCGCTCGGGTTCGGCGAGGGTGTTGCGGGCGTCGGGGTCGGCGTCCGCGAGGGCGCTGTGCTCGACGACCTCGGTGAGGTGCAGGCCGCTGAGGGCGACGTCCAGCGGGAGGGCCCCGGTGCGGGAGCGGTTGACGGCGAAGACGGTGACGGTGCCGTCCTCGGCGCGGACGGCGGTGGCGTGCAGCAGGTCGGCCTCGCCGTACTTCTCCGTCTCGTACGTGGGCGAGTCCACCCGGACGTCGAGGACTTCGCCGCGGCCGTACCTCGACGCCTGGGCGAAGGGGAAGAAGGTCGTCTGGCGCCAGGCGGGGCCGCCCGGCTCGGTCATGATCGGGGCGATGACGTTGACGAGCTGGGCGAGGCAGGCGACGGTGACGCGGTCGGCGTGCCGCAGCAGGGCGATGAGGAGCGAGCCGAAGACGACCGCGTCCAGGACGCTGTAGTTGTCCTCCAGGAGGCGGGGCGCCTCGGGCCAGTCGAGGGCGCTCACCTCGGCCTGGGTCTTGGCCATGTACCAGACGTTCCACTCGTCGAAGGAGAGGTTGATCCGCTTCTTCGACTTGAGGCGGGCGCCGACGTGGTCGCAGGTGGCGACGACGTTCTCGATGAAGGACTCCATGTCGACGGCGGAGGCGAGGAAGGAGTCGACGTCGCCGTCGTGGGGTTCGTAGTAGGCGTGCAGGGAGATGTGGTCGACGAGGTCGTACGTCTCCTCGAGGACCGTCGCCTCCCACGCGGCGAAGGTCTCCATCGCCTGGCTGGACGACCCGCAGGCGACGAGTTCGACGTCCGGGTCGATCTGGCGCATCGCGCGGGCGGTCTCGGCGGCCAGGCGGCCGTACTCGCGGGCGGTCTTGTGCCCGGTCTGCCAGGGGCCGTCCATCTCGTTGCCGAGGCACCACAGCCGGATGCCGAAGGGGTCCTTGTCACCGTGCTCGGCCCGCAGGTCGGACAGGGCGGTGCCGGCGGGGTGGTTGGCGTACTCCTGGAGTTCCAGGGCCTCGGCGACGCCTCGGGTGCCGAGGTTGACGGCCATCATGGGCTCGGCCCGGGGGCCGAGCTTCCTGAGGAAGGCGATGTACTCGGAGAGGCCGAAGCGGTTGGTCTCGGTGGAGCGCCAGGCGAGGTCGAGGCGGCGGGGGCGGTCCTCGGCCGGGCCGACCGAGTCCTCCCACTTGTAGCCGGAGACGAAGTTGCCGCCGGGGTAGCGGACGGCGGTGACGCCGAGTTCCCCGACCAGGCCCAGGACGTCCTGGCGCAGGCCCTCGGCGTCCGCGGTGGGGTGGCCGGGTTCGAAGATGCCGGTGTAGACGCACCGGCCGAGGTGTTCGACGAAGGATCCGAAGAGTCGCGGGTTGACGGCGCCGACGGTGAAGGCGGGGTCGAGGGTGAAGCGGGCGGTGCGCATCTGTTCCTTTCGACGGCGGGTTTCCGTACGGCTCGGTGTACGGCTTGCTGTACGACTTTCCGTACGACGGTGGGGAACGACGGTTCTCTGTACGACTTTCCGTACGACGGCGGGGGGCCGGGTGGGCCCTACTGGCCGGCGAGGCCCGTGTGGGCCACGCCCGCCACGATCTGGCGCTGGAAGAAGACGAAGACGACGATCAGCGGCAGGCCGGCCATCAGGCCGCCGGCCATGAGCTGCGCCCACTGGATGCCGTAGGAGTTCATGACGGTCGCGATGCCGTTCGGCATGGTCATCAGGTCGGGGTTGTTGGTGACCATGTAGGGCCACAGGAAGTTGTTCCAGGAACTGATGAAGGTGAAGATGCCGACCGCCGCGAGGGAGGGGCGCGAGAGCGGCACGATGACGGTGAAGAAGACGCGCCAGCGGCCGGCCCCGTCGATGAACGCGGCCTCCTCCAGTTCGCGCGGGACGCCCTGGAAGAACTTGTAGAGGATGTAGACCATCGCGGCGGGCGCGCACTGGGGCAGGATCATGCCCCAGTAGGTGTCGACCATCCCCATCTGCTGGACGGTCGTGAACAGCGGGACGCCGAGGACGGCCGGGGAGACCATGAGGCCCGTCATCACCACGCCCATCAGGACGCCCTTGCCGCGGAACTCGGTGCGGGCGAAGCCGTATCCGGCGAGCGCGGCGACCAGCAGCACGACCGTCGTGACGCAGACCGACACCACCAGGGAGTTGACGAACCAGTTGGTGATGTTGCCGGTCTCGAACAGGGCCGTCCAGGCCTGGCCGGTCCAGTCGTGCGGCAGCCAGTGGGTGGGTACCTCGACCGCCTCGGTCTCCGACTTGAGCGAGGTGAACAGGGCCCAGGCGAGCGGCGAGAGGAAGACGGCTGAGACGGCGGTGCCGAGCAGGGTGAGCACGATCTGGCCCGGTGTCCAGGGCCTGCGGGGCCTGGTCCGGCGGGGCCTGGTCCGGCGGGGCCCGGTCCGGGGCGCCTGTGCCGTGGCGGTGGTCATCGGCCGCTCTCCTCACGGTTGCGCAGCAGCCACATCCGGGCGAGGGCGACGGCCGCGATGAGCACGAAGAAGATGATGGAGATCGCGGAGGCGTAGCCCACGCGGTAGCTGGTGAAGCCCTGTTCGAGCGTGTACTGCACGAAGGTGCGGGTCGAGTCCTCCGGTCCGGGGCCGAAGTCCTGCATGACCACGGCCTGGTCGAAGACCTGGAGCGAGGCGAGGATCTGCAGGGCCACGACGAGGCCGGTGATGTTGCGCAGCATCGGCAGGGTGATGCGGACGGTGCGGTGCCAGGCGTTGGCCCCGTCCAGCTTGGCGGCCTCGTAGAGGTGGGCGGGAATGCCCTGGAGCGCGGCGAGGTAGAGCAGGAAGCTGAAGCCGACGGTCCACCACAGGGTGGTGATGACGACGGCGAGCATGGCGTACGCCTTGTCGGTCAGCCACGGTGTGTCGAGGCCGAAGACGTGGTTGACCATGCCGGTGCCGGGATTGAACAGCCACTGCCACAGGTTGGCGGCGACGGTGGACGGCAGCAGGAAGGGCAGGAAGAAGCAGAGCCGCCACAGCCACTTGCCGCGCTCGATGTGGTGGGCGAGGAGCGCCAGGAGGAGGGCGAGGACGGTGATGCAGGGGACGACGAGCAGGGTGAAGTACGCGCTGTGGCCGAGCGCGTCCCACATCAGGGGGTCCTTCAGGGCCTCGCGGTAGTTGTCGAGGCCGACGAAGCGCGCGTCGTCGCCGGAGATGTTGGCGTCGGTGAAGCTGAGGTAGAGGCCGCGCAGCAGCGGCCAGATCACGAAGAGCGCGAAGAGCGCGAGGAACGGGGCGACGAACCAGCCGCCGTGCTGGAGGCCCTGCCCCCGCCGGGCGGGGGCACGGTCGGCGGCGGTCCTCGCCCGCGCCGGGCGGACGATCGTCTCGGCACCGGTGGCGGTCATGCGCCGGCACCTCCCTGTGCGGCGGTGCGGCCGTCCATGGGGTTCTTCATGGCGAGGAGTTCGGCGAGCGTGCTCCTCATCCGGCGGGCGGCGGCCTCGGGTTTCGCGGAGCCGGTCGTGGAGGAGACGACGATGGGGCCGACCCGCTGCGCGAGGATGCCGGTGGACCCGGCGAACCACACCTTGGGCTCGGTGGCCTGGTGGTCCATGGCGGACACGTACTCGTTCTGCGGTTGCAGCCTCCGGTACGCGGCGGTGGACAGGGTCGGCGTGTGGGCGGGGATGTGGCCGCCGGCCGCCCACTGCCGGGCGTGCTGGACGACGTAGGCGGCGAGCCGGTGGGCGCCCTCGTTGGCGGGGCCGCCGCGGTCGGCCTGGTGCGGCAGGACGAAGGAGTGGGACTCGGCGTGGGTGGCCCGCCTGCCGAAGACGGGCGGCAGCGGGGTGGCGCCGTAGTCGACCTCCGCGGCGTCGAAGGTCGGCACGGACCAGTTGCCCTCCCAGGCGAACGGGGCGCCGTTGACGAACTGTTCGGCGCCCGCGGTGCCGCCGAAACCGGGGTCGGCGTAGCCGTCGGTGATGTGCTGCCGCAGGAACTCCAGGACCTGGACGGCCTTGTCGGTGTCGAAGACGACCTCGCTCCCGGTGTCGTCGAACCAGGCGCCGCCGAGCTGGGTGTAGAAGGCGACGAAGAACCACCACTGGAAGTTCTGGTCGTTGTGCCACAGGCCGATGGTCTGCAGCCCTCTGGCGGTGGCCTTTCTGGCCTCCTTGAGCACGTCGAACCACTCGCCGGTGGAGGTGACCGGCACGATCCTGCCGTCCTCGCCGAGCAGGCCCGCCTTCCTCAGCACGTCCTTGCGGTAGAAGCAGAGCTGGACGTGGATGTCGAGGGGGAGGGCGTACAGCTTGCCGTCGACGACGGCGCGCTTCCACAGCTCGGGGTTGAAGTCCGCCTCCTTCACGCCGTACTCGGCGAGCAGGGCGGGATCCCAGGGGTCGAGGAGGCGGCCGGGCGAGAAGCCGGTGACCCGGCCGAGGTGCATGACGCCGAGGTCGGGCGCGCGGTTGCCGGCGGCCGCCATGGCGAGCTTGGTGTAGAAGGGGCTGCCCCACTGGAGGGTGGAGTCCTTCACGTCGATGCCCGGGTTGTCCCTGCGGAAGGAGTCCAGCATCGCGATCATGTTGTAGCCGTCGCCGCCGCTGAAGAGGTTCCAGTAGCGCACCCGGGTGTCCGCGCCGGAGGCGAGCGCGTCCGCGCCGGTGCCGAGCGCCGCGAAGCCGAAGCTGCCCGCGACCGTCAGACCGCCCGCGGCGGCCAGGAAGTGCCTGCGATCCAGGCCGGGTCGTTCCATTCCCTGCCCCATCTGCTCGATCTGCCCGTGGGTGCCGGTGTCGGACGACACCGGTTCGCATCGCTCGCGGCGTGGACTCACACCACCTGCGGCATGGACTCACACACACTCGCGATGTTTGACGTTCGACATGTCGTTCGGGATACCGAATGGCGCTCGTAACTTCGAACGGGAAACGTAGGTGGAAAGCGCTTGCCCGTCAATGGTTCGGGCAGGAACCCGTGCAGGACTTCTCCCGGGTGCGGGACTTTTTCGCCAGGCGGTGCCGCGCAAACTGGCCGGGGCGGCGCCTGTCTTGACATATTGCTCTGGTGACCGGGCGCCGACCGGGGGGACGAGGAGAGAGCGGTGGGTACCAGGAAGGAGATGCGTCGTCTCGCCGACGCCCTGATCGAACCCGTCCGAGTGCCCGTACCGGCCGATCCCGAGGTGCTGTTCGAGGCGCTCGTCGCCTCCGTGAGCGCGTGGCGGGGGCGTGAGGTGCTCGTGCACCGGGCGGCGTTCCCGCCGCACACCGCGAGCGGCCTGTGGCTGGAGCGCGAGGACCACGACGACGTGGTGGTCGACGAACGCGCGGCCGTGTGGCACCAGATCGTGATCCTCTGCCACGAGGTGTGGCACATGAACCGGCGCAGGGCGGAGGCCGAGTCCGGAACCGGGACGGGGGCCGGTACGGCGAGGACGAGGGCCGGTACGGCGAGGACGAGGGCCGGTACGGCGAGGGCGGGGGCTGAGGCGGGGTCCGGTGCCCGGCCGGTGGCCGCGCGGACCGACTTCTCGCTGGCCGAGGAGCAGGAGGCGGACCGCTTCGGGATGCTGATGGGCAGCCGGCTGCGCCCCTGGCTGGACGCCTCCGCCGACTCGGTGTTCGCGGCCGGGAGCGGTGACGGGGAGGATCCCCCGGACCTGGCCGGCCGCATCGGGGCCGCGCTCAACTACCGCGGGACGACCCGGTGAACAGCCTGATCAACTACCTGAGCTGCGGCGTGCTGTGGCTCGGTCTCGCGGCGAAGGCCCCCGACCTGCTGCGCCACCGGCACGATCCGTACCTGCGGGCCATCTGCGCGGTGCTGGCGCTGGCCGGGCTCTGCTTCCTGCTCGGCGCCCCGCCGACGGTGGGCGCCGTCAACGGGCTGAGCGGTGTCTCCAACCTCGCCGCCCCGCTCACCTACGCGGCGATCACCGGTTACTGCGCCGCCTCCCAGGTCCTCGTCGTCCACCTGCGCGGCGGGAGGCGGGTGGACCGCACCGCCCGCCGGTGGAAGCTCGCCTACACGGTCGTCCTCCTCGGCATCACGGTGACCTTCGCCCTCGGTGAGGCGCCGGCGGAGCGCCTCACCGACTTCGACACCTACTACGCGAGAACCCCGTACCTCGCCGAGATGATCGTGCTGTACCTGGTGGCGCACCTGACCGCGGTGACCGTCACCACGGTGTCCGCGCTGCACTGGGCCCGGCAGGTGCGCGGCGGGCTCCGGGCGGGCCTGCTGCTGCTCGGGACCGGCGCGCTGTGCGGCGCCGGTTACAGCGTCGCCAAGCTCGTCGCGGTGGGCGCCTGCTGGTCCGGGCACGACTGGCCGGTGCTCGGCACGGCCGTGTCCCCGGCGCTGGCGGGCGCCGGCGCCCTGCTGACGGTCGTGGGGGTACTCGTGCCGCTGCTGGCGCCGCGGGTGGCCGAACGGCGGCGGGCGGGACGGGAGTACGCCCGCCTGGAGCCGCTGGAACGGTCACTGGACGACCTGCTCGTCCGCCGGGCACTGCGGCTGCCGCGCCCGCGGTTCGCCTCCCCCGCCACCCTCCTGATGTGGCGCAGGACCAGCATCCACAACGCGCTCAGCCACCTCGACGCGTACTACGACCGGGACCTGTACGAGCGGACCCGCGCGGACGTCCTGGCGGCGACGGAAGACCCCGAACTGGCCGGGGCCCGGGCCTGGGCCGCGGTCATCACCGACGCGCTGCGGCACGAGGCGGAGCTGCGGGGGCCCGCGGGGCGGGGGCCCGCAGGGCGGGCGACGGGGCCCACGGCGCGCCCGGGGCGTGCCCAACCGCCGGACGGCGCCGCGGGACAGCCCTCCGGTCCGTGGCCGGACCCGGCCGCCCTCGGCCCCTCGCCGGACACCGCCGCCCTCGCGCGGATCGCCGACGCACTGACCGCCCCCGTACCCGAACCGGTACCGACCGCCTCCGCCGTCCCGGGCGGCACGGCAGGAACGGGGACCGTGTGACGGGCGCGGGGTGTCCGGGCGGGCGCGGGGTGTGCGGGCGCCGCCATGTGGGAGGGCCGTGCGCGGGAGGGCCGTACGCGGAAGTCCCGTACGCGGAAGTCACGTACGCGGAAGTCACGTACGAGAGGAGTGGTCCGGCGTGAGTCTCGTCGTGTATCTGGCGGCGCTGGTCTTCGGCATGACCTCCGTTCTGCTCTTCCGCCGCCCGCGCACCGCCATGCGCAACCCCCTGACCCTGTCGACCTGCGTGGCGATCGTCCTGGGCTCCCTGGTCCTGGTGTGCGCCGCCCCGGTCACCCTCCGCACCGTCAACGCCCTCACCGGCGTCACCAACTTCGGGGCGCCGCTCACGTACGGGATGCTCTCCGCGTACAGCTGTGCCGTCCTGGTGCTGCTCATCAACTGGCGGGGCGGGCCGCGGCCGGTGGTGCGGCGCATGGTGCTGCGCAGCATGGCCGCCTACGGTCTGCTCGTGGTCGCCATCGTCGTGCTGTTCCTGCTCGCCGACGCGGACACCGAGCGGCTGACCGACCTCGACACGTACTACGCGGGTACGCCGTTCATGCGGGAGATGATCCTGCTGTACCTGCTCGGGCACAGCACGGCGATGCTGGTGATGTGCGTGGTCTGCGTCAAGTGGGGCCGCGAGGTGGGCGGGCTGCTGCAGACCGGACTGCACCTGATTCTGCTGGGCTCGCTGCTGGACGTGGTGGGGTTCTCGCTCACCAAGTACACGGCCGTGGTGGCCCGTTGGGCCGGTCACGACCTCGACTTCCTGTCCACCACGGTGGCCCCGCCGATGGCCTCGCTGGCGGCACTGCTGTGTTCGGCGGGGTTCGCGCTGCCCCGGCTGCTGCCGCCCGCGCTCGCCCACCGGCGGGGTCTGGACGACTACCGGCGGCTGGCCCCGCTGTGGTCGCTGGTGCGGTCGGTGTCCACCGCTCCCAAGCCGCCCGCCACTTGGTGGCAGCTTCCCCGCGCCCGGCTCCAGTGGCGCGAGGTCGCCATCCACGACGCCCTGCTCACCCTGGCGCCGTACTTCGACCACCGGCTCCGCACGCGGGTGCGGGACCGCGCCCTGAGCGCGGGCAGCTCGCAGCACGAGGCCCGGCTGGCGGCGGAGGCGGCGATGCTCACCGACGCGGCGCGCCGGGCCGCCGCCCGCGAGGAGCCGCCGGAGGCCGCCGCCACCTACCGGCTGCACGCCACCGAGGTGTCGGGGCCCAGTGGTCTGGTGGAGCTGGCGCAGGCCCTGCACCGCCCGCCGGACCGACCCGCCGCGCCCGGCGGCGCCCAGCCGTCCGCACCACAGCAGTCCGCACCACAGCAGTCCGCACCACAGCCGCCCGCCCCGCAGCAGTCCGCGCCGCCCGACGCCATGCCCGGAACCGGGGCCGTGACGGAACCCACCGAAACCGAACCCGAGGAGCCCCATGTCGCATAGAGCTGTCGTCGTCGGTGCCGGACTGGCCGGCATGCTGGCCGCGGCCGTGCTGTCGGGCGCGGGCGTGGAGGAGGTCGTCGTACTGGACCGCGACGAGCTGCCCGACGGGCCGCGGCAGCGCCGGGGGCTGCCGCAGGGGCGGCACGCGCATCTGCTGATGACCGGTGGGCTGAGCGCGATGGAGGAGATCGTGCCGGGCGTGGGCCTGCGCAAGCGGCTGCTCGCGGCCGGGGCCCACGAGATATCCCTCAGCTCGGGCATGCTGGCCCTCACCCCCGAGGGCTGGCTGCGCCGGTGGCGGCGCGAGGGGCCGGTCATGCTCACCTGCACCCGGGCGCTGGTGGACTGGACGGTACGGGCCGCGGTGCTCGAACACACGCCGGTCGAGATCCGCAGGGCCGCAGTGACCGGTCTGACGGGGTCCGCGGGGCGGGTGCGGGGCGTGCGGGTGTCGGGGCCCGGCGGGGAGGAGGTCCTCGACGCCGACCTGGTCGTCGACGCGAGCGGACGCGGTACGCGGATCGTCGGCTGGCTGGACGGGCTGGGGCTCTCCGGTGTGCGCAACAGGACCCGGACGGTGGACTCGGGGCTGGTCAACGCCTCGCGCCTGTACCGGGTTCCGGCCGGGGCCGAACGGTTCCCGCTGACGATCGTGCAGTCCAATCCGTACGTGTCCCGGCCGGGCCGGAGCGCCATGGTGATGCCGGTCGAGGGTGACCGCTGGCTGGTGAGCTGCGGCGGCACGCGGGGCGGTGAGCCGCCGGCCGATGCCGAGGGCTTCCTGCGGTACATGCTCGCCCTGCCGGACCCGATCGTGGGCCGGCTGGTCTCCGGCGCCGAACCGCTCACCGACGTGCACCTGAGCCGGTCCACCAGCAATGTGCGGCACTACCTGGAGAAGGCCCCCGACTGGCCGGAGGGCCTGGTGGTCCTCGGCGACGCGCTCGGCACCTTCAACCCGGCCTACGGACAGGGCATGTCGGTGGCCGCGTTCGGCGCCCGGGTCCTCGGCCGGGAGCTGGAGCGGACCGGCGGGACCGGTGCGCCGGGTCTGGCCCGGCGGGTGCTGCGGGGCGCGGCGCGCCCGGTGGACGCGGCCTGGTCCATGGCGGTCGGCCAGGACGTCCTCTACCCCGGCACGCGCGGCGGGCGGCCGAACCTCGCCGACCGTGCGGTGACCGCGTACACGCGGCGCATGACGAGGGCGTCGACGGGCTCGTACGCGGCGGCCTCGGCGATCTGGGACGTCACCAGCATGCGTACGTCCCCGGCCCGCATGTTCCACCCCTCGGCGGTCCTGGCCGCCCTCGCCGGTCCCCCGCTCCCGCTGCTGACCGGGCCGCCGCTGACCCCGGGCGAACGCGAGGTGCTGCACGGGCTGGACCGCACGGGCGGGTGAGCCCCGTCCACCCGGCCGGACCCCGCCCCGACCGGCCGGACCCCGCCCCGCTCCACCTCACCCCGCCTCGTCCCACTCCGCCTCACCCGGCGAACGCCGGCTGCGCCACCCCCTGCCCCGCGCCCGGCACCACCAGCAGGGAGCCCGCCAGCGGGTGGGGGGCGGTCAGGCCCACCCGGGCCGTGGTGATGTACAGGTCGGTCAGGTCCGGGCCGCCGAAGGCGCAGGCCGTGACGCGTGGGACGGGCAGGGTGATCACCCGGTCCAGTTCGCCGGCCGGGGTGTAGCGGCGTACCGCGCCGCCGTCCCACAGGGCGACCCAGACACAGCCGTCGGCGTCGACGCAGAGCCCGTCGGGGAAGCCCGCGCCGTCCTCGATCCGGGCCAGCGGGCGGCGCCCGGTGATCCGGCCGTCCCCGGACTCCCCGGCCCCGGTATCCCCGTCCGCGTGAACGTCGAAGACGTCGATGCGCCGGGTCGGGGTGTCGACGTAGTACATCAGCCGGCCGTCCGGGCTCCAGCCGGTGCCGTTGCTCACCGTCACGTCGTCGAGGAGCAGTTCGGCCGTGCCGTCACCGGCGTACCGGGAGAGCGTGCCGCCGCCGGGCGCCTCGTCGTAGCGCATGGTGCCCGCCCAGAGGCTGCCGTCGGGGGCGACGGCCGCGTCGTTGGCGCGGCGGCCGGGTACCGGCTCGCGGTGCAGCCAGCGGAAGGTGTCGTCGGGGTCGAGCAGGCCGACGCCGTCGCGCAGGTTCAGGACGAGGCCGCCGCCCGCGCGCGGCTTGACGGCGCCCACGTGCTGCTCGGTGCGGCGCACGGTGCGCCGGCCGTCGGACGGGTCGTAGGTGTGGACGCGGGAGCCCAGGATGTCGATCCACAGCAGGCGCCGCGTGGCCGGGTCCCAGGTGGGACCCTCGCCGAGGGTCGCCTGTGCGGGTACGGCCACCTCGTACCCGGTGCCGTGACGCGTTCCGGTCCGGGTCATGCCGCCCCCCGGTGGCCGAGCCGCTCGGAGAGGTCGCCGGCGCCCTTGACGGCGAGTTCCTCCAGCTCACCCAGGCGCTCCTCGCTCCAGCGGATCATGGGTACGGAGATCGACAGCGCGGCCACGACCCGTCCGGCGCGGTCGCGGACCGGGGCCGCCACGCAGGAGACGTCCGGGTTGGACTCGCGGCTCTCCACGGCGGTTCCGCGCTCGCGGATCGCGGCCAGGGCCCCGCGCAGGGCGGCCGGGTCGGTGATGCTGTTCGGCGTCATCGCGCTCAGCTCGGTCCCGTCGGGGAAGCGCGCGGCGACCTCCGGCTCGGGCAGGGAGGCGAGCAGCATCTTGCCGACGGACGTGCAGTGGGCGGGCAGGCGGCGGCCGGCCGCGGAGACCATGCGCACCGCGTGCGTGGAGTCGACCTTGGCGATGTAGATGACGTCCGTGTCCTCCAGGATCGCCACGTGCACCGTCTCGTCGCAGGTCTCGGCGACGGTCCGGGCGACCTGCTGGCCCTCGGCGGCGAGGTCGAGGTGCTCGGCGTAGCGGGCGCCGAGCTGGTACGGGCGCACGCCGAGGCGGTACCGCCCGGGCTGTTCGGGGACGGGGACGATGTACTTCCGGGCAGCGAGCGTGGTGACCAGCTCGTGCACGGTGGTGCGCGGCAGCTGGAGCCGGCGCACGATGTCGGGGGCGGAGAGCGTGCCGTCCCCGTCGAGGAAGAGCTCCAGAATGTCGAGAGCCCGGGTCACGGCCGGCACGAGGCGTCCCATGTCCAGCCCCCTCCCTAGGTGGATGCGGTAACGTTCGAGATGTTCGAGTGTTCGAGATTTCAACCAGCGGTCGGCATCACGAACACAGGCTACTCACATCGTGTTTGCCGGGGCAATGGGCATGCGCTCGCACCGAGGCGAGCGGGTCGCCGATGATGGTTCCCATGCCCACCGGAAAGCGGCCCGCCGGCCCCTTCACCCCGCGCGACTTCCAGCTCGTGCTGCTGCGCCGCATGGCCGACCACAACCCCGGCCGCGTGGAGGACGCCCGCCGCGAACTGGGCGCGTCGGCCGCGGACATGCGCGAGGCCAACCGGCGCTGGCAGGCGATGCTCCACTCACCCCGGTCCCGATCGGCCGCCTCCCGGTACCGTTCCGTGCTCGGCGAGCCGGAGTCCACGGCGCCCCGCCGCGTCGGCGACCTCGCGTGCGAGGCACGGCAGTGGGCGCTGCCCCTCTGGCCGGACCTGCGCTTCGAGGTGCTGGTCGCGGACCGGGGCGCGGTGTTCACCGAGTGGCTGGTCCGCGCCCCCGGCGCGCGGGGGCCCGGACTGCGCACGCTGGACGACCTCACGCCCTGGTCGTGCACGGTCGACGAGGCGGCCCGCGCCTTCGCCCCCGCCCGCCCCCTCCAGGGCGCCGGCCCCCCCCCCCGGGGGCGCCCCCGACAACGCCCCCCCCCGGGGGGCG
>NZ_JACBYP010000013.1 GCF_018982965.1 Streptomyces mayonensis
CCCACACACCACCCCCCGGACCCGCCACCCACACCACCCCGGAGGACAGACGCCCGTGCACGACACGACCGCCATGCTGATCGAACTGGGAGCGATCATCCTCGCCCTGGGGCTCCTCGGCCGCCTCGCGGGCCGGGTGGGCTTCTCGCCCATCCCCCTCTACCTGCTGGCCGGCCTGGCCTTCGGGCACGGCGGCATCCTGCCCCTCCAGGCCAGCGAGGAGTTCACCGCCACCGGCGCGGAGATCGGCGTCATCCTGCTGCTGCTCCTGCTCGGTCTGGAGTACAGCGCCTCCGAACTGGTCACCAACCTCAAGACCCAGTACCCCTCCGGCGCGGTCGACTTCGTACTCAACGCCGTCCCCGGTGCCGTCGCCGCGCTGATCCTCGGCTGGGGACCGGTGGCCGCCGTGGCGCTCGCGGGCGTCACCTGGATCTCGTCCTCCGGGGTGATCGCCAAAGTCCTCGGCGACCTCGGCCGGCTCGGCAACCGCGAAACCCCGGTGATCCTCGGCGTCCTCGTCATCGAGGACCTCGCCATGGCCGTCTACCTGCCGATCCTCACCGCACTGCTCGCGGGCGTGAGCCTGGCCGGCGGCACCGTCACCCTGCTGATCTCGCTGGGCACCGTCGGCGCCGTCCTCTACCTGGCGCTGCGCCACGGGCGCCTGATCAGCCGCGCGGTCTCGTCCGACAGTGCGGAGATGCTGCTGCTGGTCGTCCTCGGTCTCACCCTGCTCGTGGCGGGCCTCGCCCAGGAACTCCAGGTCTCCGCGGCGGTCGGCGCCTTCCTCGTCGGCATCGCGCTGTCCGGTGAGGTCGCCGAGGGCGCCAGCAGTCTGCTGACCCCGCTGCGCGACCTGTTCGCCGCCGTGTTCTTCGTCTTCTTCGGCCTGTCCACCGCACCCGCCGACATCCCGCCGGTGCTCGTGCCGGCCCTGCTCCTGGCCGTCGTCACCGCTCTCACCAAGGTCGCCACGGGCTGGTACGCGGCGCGCCGGGCCGGGGTCCAGGGTGCGGGCCGCTGGCGGGCGGGCGGCACCCTGGTCGCGCGGGGCGAGTTCTCGATCGTCATCGCGGGGCTCGCGGTGGGCGTCGAGCCCCGTATCGGCCCGCTGGCCACGGCGTACGTCCTGATCCTGGTCGTACTCGGCCCGCTGACGGCCCGCTTCACCGAGCCCCTCGCGCGCCGCATCACCCGCCGCCAGGGCCCGCACGCCCCGCCCGAGGCCGCCACCGACCCCGAGCCGACGCACGCCAACGCCTGAGCGGCCGGCGGCCGACGGCCGGGTCCGAACGGCCCGGCACGACGCGGAAGAGCCCCACAGGACCGGCGCTCCGGGTACTCCCGGCCCGGCCTGGTGCCTCCGGCCCGCGCGGCCCGCCTGGTGCTCCCGGCCCGCGTGGCCCGCCCGGGTGCTCCCGGCCCGCCCCGCGTTCCCGGGTGTCACTCCCGTCCGAGGATCTCCGCCGCCGTGTCGACACCCTCCCGCGTGCCGATGACGATCAGCGTGTCACCGCCGGCCAGCCGGAAGTCCGGCCCCGGCGACGGAAGGGCCTCGGCCCGCCGCAGCACGGCCACGATCGACACGCCGGTCTCGGTGCGCATGCGGGTGTCGCCCAGCAGGCGCCCGTTCCAGTACGACGTCGAGGACAGCCCGATCCGCTCGGCGACCAGCCCCAGCTCGGTCGTCGACAGCAGGCTCGGGCTGTGGTGGGCGGGCCGGAGCGCCTCGACGACCGCGGCCGCCTCACCCGCGTCCAGCCGTACCGCGAGCGCGCAGTCGTCGGGGTCGTCCTTGCGGTACGCGCTCAGCGTCCGCACCCCGTCCGGCTCGGCCACCACCGAGAGCTTCCGCCGCTCACGGGTGACGAGGTCGTAGCGCACCCCGATCCCCGGCAACGGCGTCCTGCTCGTACGCGCAGCCCCCACGGCCGCCTCCCTGTCTTTCCGGGCCTGTCCTTGGCAACCCGGGACACCCTAAGGGGCTGTGGCCGATTCCGCTCGGTCACCCCACTCTCATCCCGCTCTGTCCGCCCTGCCGCCTCCCTTGTCGGGCACGACGACGAGGCTGACGAGGTGGCGGACGCGGCCGTCGCCCGGGCTGTGTCCGGTACGACGGGCGACCACGTCCTCCAGTTCCGCGACCAGCTCGGCGAACTCCTCGTCGGTCAGCCAGACCGCGCCCTGCCGGTACAGGACGCCCTCGCGGGCGGGCTCGGTGTCGTCCCGGCCGAGATAGCGTTCGAAGTCGGCCATGAGGGCGCCGGTGAAGACGGTGAAGGCCTGCCGGTGGTCCTCCTTGGTCATGGCGGCGCGGGTGTCCTCGTCGACGAGGGCCTCTTCCTGGCGCACGCGGTAGCTGCGCTCGACGGTGCCGCGGACGCGTTTCTCGCTGCTCACCTCCAGGACGCCGGCCTCGGTGAGCGTGCCCACGTGCCGGTACATGGTGGCGGGGGAGACGTCGGGGAGCCGTTCGCGCAGCTGGGCGGTGGTCAGCTCACCGGCGCCGACCAGGGTCTGCAGGATGCGCATGCGGACGGGGTGCAGCAGGAGGTTCGGAGTAGGCATGTGACCTATGATCTCACATCTGATAACGTTCTCGTTGTTGAGAGCGATCGAGAGAGACCGAAAGAGGCGGAGCCTTGCCCGACATCGACATGACGGTCACCGCGGACGACGGAGCCCTGCTGGCCGGGACCCTGACCCTGCCGACCGGGCCGGGCCCGCACCCCGCCGTCGTCCTGCTGCACGGCTCCGGCCCCCTGGACCGCGACGGCAACGCCGGGAAGGTCCCCCTGAACCTCGGCCGCCCGCTGGCCGACGTGCTGGCCGCCGCGGGCGTCGCCACGCTGCGCTACGACCGCCGCGGCGTCGGCGCCACCCCCGGGAACTGGCAGGAGTCCGGCTTCACCGGCAACCGCGAGGACGCGTCCGCCGCCCTGCGGGCCCTGCGTGCCCACCCGGACGTGCGCGGCGCGTCCGTGGGGGTCGTCGGCCACAGCGAGGGCGCCCTGCACGGGATGGCCCTCGCCGCCCGGGGCGAGGCGGATGCGGCGGTACTGCTGGCCGGGTTCGCGAGTACGGGGGAGGAGGCCTTCCGGTGGCAGGCCGCCTCGGTCTTCCGGGGCCTGCCCGCCCCGGTCCGCCTCCTGCGCCGTCCGCTGGGCGCCCTGGGCGAGCGGATCCTGGCCCGCCTCAAGCGGACCACCACCGACGTGGCACGCGTCGGGGGCAAGCAGATCAACGCCCGCTGGATGCGCGAGATATTCGTCCACGACTCCCGTACCGACCTGGCCGCCATCACCGTCCCCGTCCTGGCCGTCACCGGCGACAAGGACATCCAGGTCGACCCCGCCGACCTCGACGTGGTGCGGCGCCTGGTGCCGGGCGCCGACACCGAGATCCGCCGCGCCCCCGACCTGACCCACCTGCTGCGCCGCGATCCCGGGCGGCCGACGATCCGCTCCTACAAGAAACTCCTGAGCCGGCCGGTCGACGCCGATCTGCTCGCCCGCGTCGCCGAGTGGCTCGGCGACCGCCTGCACGAGCCCGCCCCCGACCCGCGGGACGAGCGGCAGGCTACGCGCCCCTGATCCACCGGGCCCGAAGCGGCGCAGGTCACCGTCCCGGCGCCACGGCCCCACACCACGCGAACCTCCATGGCCGCTAGGCCACCCCACACCCGAAGGCTTGGCATGCTCGCTTCACGAAACACCGCACCCGGACCTGCCCCCGCACCGGGACCGGCCCCCACCACCTCCACCGCCGCCCCCGGCCGCAACTACCGCGCCGACCTGACCCTCTTCATGGTCATCGCCTTCGCCGTGAGCTGGCTCTCCTGGGGCACGGCGATCGCGCTCGGCGGCACGGAGACCAACGAGGCCGCCAACGCCCCCTACATGCTGGGCGCCTTCGGCCCGCTGATCGGCGCGCTGGTCGTCCGCGTCCGCCGCCGCCGGCGCGGCGAACCCGTCCCCGAGCACGTCGTCCGCTTCCGCGCGGCGCACCTGCTGAAGGCGCTGCTGCTACTGGTGCTGGGCGCGGCGACCGTGCTGCTCGCGGCCCTGCTGGCGAGCCGGGCGGGCGGCCCCGACCTGAGCCTGGACGTGGCGAAGGACACCGTCGAGGACTTCGGCGGACCCGCGGCGTTCCTCGTCGGCATGCTGGTCAGCGGCCCGCTGTCCGAGGAGCCGGGCTGGCGCGGCACCGCCTACCCGAGGCTCCGCGCGAGCATGGGCACCTTCCGGGTCTGCCTGATCCTCGGCGCCGTCTGGGCCGTCTGGCACCTCCCCCTGTTCTTCATCGACGGCACCGTCCAGCACGACCTGGGCCTCGCCACCCCCAGCGGCATCCTCTTCGTCGCCAGCAACATCCCGATGGCCATGCTCGTCACCGCCGCCTACGAACGGGCCGGCATCGTCGCCTCGATCGCCACGCACTTCGCGGTCAACATGACGATGATCCTGCTGGCCGTCGAGGCCCCGGAGGTCCAGGCGATGATCATCGGCATCCAGGCCCTCACGGTCACCGTCCTCCTCCTCACCCACCGCCGCCGGAGCCCGGCTCCTGCGGCGGGCTCATCAGGCCGTCCCAGTTCTCGAAATCACTGAAGTCCATGTTGGCGAGCCGCAGGTTGCAGTGCATCTCGTGCGGAGTGGACCGGGCCGCCACCCGGAAGGGCGGAGTGTCCTCCTCGGGGTCGGTGCTCACCGCGAGCAGTGTCGGCCCCGTGCCCCGCATGCCGGCGCGGTCGGCGAGGAAGACCACGGCCCAGCCGCACTCGTCCGACTCGTCCAGCTCATCCGGCTCGTCCGGCTGTTGTCCGTCCTCCGGCGCCGTGAGAGCGGTGAGGACGTCGGCGGGATCCGCGTCCGTCCACGACGGGTCCTCGACGAAGAGGATGTCCTCCTTGAGGCCGCCGTCCTCGTCGTTCCGGTCGAACACCCAGGGTTCGTCCAGGGCGGCCTTCAGCCGCTGCCAGGCCTCGTCGTCCCGGTAGTCGGTGCGGATCACCAGAATGGGCGGGGCGTCCTCGTCGGTCTTCGGCAGTACACGCATCACGGATCTTCTTTCAACTGGTGGCACGTCGGCCCGCGTTGACAGTGAGAAGAGCCTAGAGGCGGGGTCGGACAACGGGGTCGGGCAGTGAGTCGGACCGGCCCACGACCTCGGCGGGGCAGCCCGGGCGGGCGCCCGAGACCCGGCAGGGGCTGGCCATTCGGACCGGGAACCTGGCCGGTCGGCCGACGCGGAGCCCGGACGCACGGAACTAGCGTCTGACTCAGCACACGACCCCCCTGGATGCCCCACGGAGAGGAAGGCCCCCGATGAACGAGCGCAAGCCCGACCACCACGCCGGTGCGACCACCGAGTTCGAGAGGGACGTCTACAAGCTGCTGCTGGAGACGGTACGCACGGTCGCCAAGCAGGAGCGCGCGGACATCGGCACGGAGAGCCTGCTGAGCGCGCTCGTGTCGGACGACTGGGCCGCGGGTTCCGCGATCGCCCCCGGCATGCGCAAGGCCGGCTCGCTCGGCGGTTCGATCGGCGTCCGCGGCACCTCCGTGTGGGTCAGCGGCGACACGGCCAACGGCATCACGGGAACTCCCGAGGACGACCGGGACATCGACGCCCTCTGGCGCGAGGTCTGGCACGACGAGGTCAAGAGGCGGCGCTGGAAGAACCGCAAGAAGACGGAAGAGGAGCAGCTGAGCCTCGAACTCCCCCCGATCACCGGCGCACTCCGCGCCTGCCTGCACAAGGCGCTCGACATCGCACGGGAGGAGGGCAGCATCTCCGTGCACGTCCGCCATGTGGCGCGCGCACTGGTCGACCTGCCGGACACCCGGGCCCGCGAGGCCATGGTGGTGGAGAAGCTGGGCGTCTCCGCTGCCGCGACCGCGCTCGACGAGCTGCGGGGGAACGACGAAGTGCCGGAGCCCACCTCGGTGCTGCTGCTCCGCAAGACCGGCACCTTCGGCAAGAGCGGCAACCCGCTGAGCCGTAAGTTCTTCGCCTGGATCTTCGGCGGCGGCGCCGGGTTCGGCTCCGCGATGATCGGCGCGGTGCGTTCGGAGGAACAGCGGTCGGCCGTGCGGCGCGGGGCGGCGGAGTCGGCACCCGTCGACGTACTGATGGCCATGCTGGCGCTCGACCGCTCCCTCACCGTCGCGCAGCGCGAACTGCCCGAGAACCTGAGGGCCGAGAACCGCGGAGCGGAACTCCTGCACCGGCACGGCGCACGCCAGGACACCCTGGCCCGCGTACTGCTCCCCACCACCGGCCTCGCCGACGGCGCTCCGCCGGAGGTGGGCAGCGACAACGAGTTCGCCCGGCGCCTCCTGCACGTCACGGCGCTCACCGCCTCGGCCCACGGCGCACCCACGGTCGGCACGACCCACCTCCTGGCCGCCCTGCTGGACGAGTCCGGCACGGACGCGGAGTCCGTCGCGGAGATCGAGCGCGTCCTGACCGAATGCGGCGCGGACGTCGCCGCGCTGCGGGCAGAGCCCGAACTCCGGGCCCCGAACGGCTCGTCCCGGGCTGCCTGAACGGCTCAGTGGCGGGAGCGGCCGACCTTCAACTCGCCTATGAACCTCGCCCAGGAGCCGTGCTCGAAGCAGAGCACGGGTCCACCGGGGGCCTTGCTGTCACGGACGGGAACGACACCGGTGACTCCGTCGGCGACCTCGACGCAGTTGCCGCCCTCCTGATTGCTGTAGCTGCTCTTGCGCCAGGAGGTTCCGCTCGCATCACGGACGGGGACGACGGCCAGCAGCTCGGTGGCGACCTCGACGCAGTCGCCGCCCGCCTGATTGCTGTAGCTGCTCTTGTGCCAGACGACGTCGTTCAGATCGGGAAGGGACGTTCGCTTCACGGTGGTAGCCCTCCAACACGGATCGGATCATGTCGCGCGACATGACAGTGGGCAGAGCGTCCGCCCGCAGCCGATCGTAAGTCAACGAGAAGCGCTTGACCTCGGTTGGATCTTCGACGAGTTGGCCGTAATGCGCGCCCTCGGTGTAGACGGCATCCGAGCCGTCGGGCAGCGTCAACACGGTCAGTGATCCGCCCATCACGTCATGCTCTCCCTGCTCGAAGGGCAACACCTGCACCTTCGCAAGACGCGACTCCGCCACCTCCAGCAGTCGCCTCAACTGCCCCAGCATCACGAGTCGTCCCCCGACAGGGCGCCTGAGTACCGCCTCGTCGAGCACCACCCACAGCTCGGGGCGTTCGGGCGACCCGAGCCGGAGCTGCCGTGCCATACGTGCTGCGACCCGCTCCTCCAACTGTTCATCGCCGTCGAGCGTGATGCCGACGCTCAGCACCGCCCGCGCGTACGCTGCCGTCTGGAGCAGGCCAGGTACCAGATGCGCCGCATACTCGCGGACGGACACCGCCCGCTCCGAATGGGCGATGAACTTCCGCGACCAGTCGGGAAACGACTCCCGGTACACATACGGCCAGAGCTCCACCAGCAGGTTGTCGGCGCCCAGGACGTCGTCGAGTACCCGCGCCAGCTCCAGCGTGGGCTTCGCGCCGGAGGCCCGTTCGACCTGGGTGATCCGGCTGCTCACCACGTGGGCCTTGGCCCCGAGTTCGGCCTGTGTCAGCCCGGCCGCGATGCGCAACCTGCGTACCCGCAGCCCGAAGAGCGCCGCCACCGACTCACAGGGATCGATTTCCTTGGCCAAGACGTCACGTCCGTTCGTTACGGGCCGAAAGGTAAGGCTGTGCCCCCTTTCGAGAGTAGGGCGTCGGACTCCATCGTGAACGCGGAACGTAACGACTGGGCCACGCACCGCAGTAGCAGACGCCCCGGAAGACAAGGACGTACCGGCCGTGCTGACAGGAACGACGGGAACGACGCCCCCGGACTTCAGGGCGCAGTTCGCCTCCTCCCCGAGAGGGGCCCGGCTGGCCCGGCACCAGGCCGTGCGGCGCATGGAGGAGTGGGGACACGCGCGGTCGTCGGACGCGTCGTGTGCGGTGGCCCTGGTCGTGGGCGAGCTGACCGCCAACGCCGTGCAGCACGCCCACACCCTGGGCCGCACCTTCGGCCTCCGCCTCGCCCTGGAGGAGACGGCGGGCCTGGTCCGCGTCGAGGTGTCGGACGCCGCCGCGGACCGGAGGCCACCGGTCGTCCCGCCCTCCGCCTGCCCGGACGGGGAGTCGGGCCGGGGCCTGTTCCTGGTGGACGTCCTTGCCGCGAGCTGGGGTTGGGAACTGCGCCGCCCGCTGGGCAAGACGGTGTGGGCGGAGCTGCGGCTGGGAACGTGAGACGCGCGGGCACCGGCTCGCCCCCGTGCCTCCCCGGGCCTCAGCGGTCCTGCATGGCGTCGGCGATCCAGCCGTAGGGAAGAGCGTCGAGGTCCTGTCCGGCCGTGCCGTCGTTGATGATCCCCACCAGGGCGACGTACCGCCCGTGGGCCTCCTCGTACGACGGGCCGTCGGAGGCCGCCTCCTCCTCGGCGATCTGGCGGAGGAGAGCGGGTGTGCGCCGGTACCCGTCGGCCATCCGGTCCCGTACCTCGGGAGTGAGGGGCGTACCGGACAGCGCGTTCGCCGCCTCCATGAAACGGACGACGGCCCGCTGCGCCCGGGCGGACCGCGGCGACTCCCCGGCGCGGTGCGCGGCGAGCAACTCCTCCATGAGCGGTACGCCGTCCACGTGGATGAACTGCTGGAACGGCTCGCTCGTGATCGTCCGGGCCTCCGGCACGGAGTAGGCGTCGCTCAGGTAGGCGCGCACGGCTTCACGGAAGGACGTGTCCTGCACCAGGTCGCCCAACTCGATCCAGGCCTCGAGCTGAGCGGCCGAGGGGTCCTCGGAAAGGACGGGCCGCATGGTCCGCAACCGGTCGATGAACCCGTCGGGTACGTCGACGTGCTCGCCGACGTCGTTCCAGAAGTCGTCGATGACCTGTTCGCGCTCCTCGTCGGTCATGGACACCAGCCTGTGCATCAGGTCGGCCCGGGCGGCGCCGTCCCCCTGCTTGATCAGGGCCCGGAGCACCGCCCGCCGCGCCCGCAGAGCGCGTTCCTGGCCCTCCACGACGGCCAGGTGGGCGGTGAGCAGCCCGTGCAGCGTCGTCCCGCCCGCGAGCAGCCGCCGCACCTCGGCGAGATCAGTCCCCAACTCCCTCAGCGTCCGGACGAGTTCGAGACGGGCGACGGCGTCCACCCCGTACATCCGGTGTCCGGCCCGGGTCACCTCCGCGGGCTCGACGATCCCGCGGTCGGCGTAGAAGCGCACGGCGCTCACGCTCAGCCCGCTGCGCCGGGCGGCGTCTCCGATGGCAAACAACTCGGTGTCACTCATGCCGCCACTGTCGTGCCTCAACCCACTTGAGTGGCAAGCCGAGTGGCCCGCATCAAGAAGAACGCCGCCCGGACCCGGCCGCCACGCGGGGTACGCGGCGACCGGGCACCCGTACAACGGCCGGCGGCCGGGGCCGGTTCAACTGCCGGGCCGGGTACGTCAGCCGGCGTCGCGGTAGATCCGGCCGCCGGCGTTGGGTACCGCTCCGTCGTACAGGCCGACCGGACTGGTGCCGGTGGAGAGCGTGAACCAGGCGTAGCGCTCCACGAAGTCCAGGCCGTTCAGCATCTGCGTCGAGGCGGTGATGAAGCGGGTCTGCTCCTCCTCGCTCGGGTAGCGGGGTACGTCCTGCGTGTAGTCGATGAGGGCGTACTCGGTCAGCCACACCGGTTTGTGGTAGCGGTCGTGGACAGCCTGGAGGTAGTCGCGTAGCTGGCCGGCGGCGCCGGGGCCGAAGTCGGAGCCGTACCAGTGCAGCGGAATGAAGTCCACGCGCAGACCGCGCTCCTCGGCGCCGCGCATGAACCGGTCCAGCCAGCCGTCGGCGACATCGCCGCCACCGGCCACGGCGGGGGCACCCAGACGCAGGCCGGTGGCTTCCAGCCGGGGCCACAGGTCCAGGGCCTGCTCGGGCGTCATATTGGCCTGGTCCGCATGGTCCGGCTCGTTGAAGCCGAGCAGCGCGCTGCCCTGCTCGGCGGCCCGGCCCAGTTCGTCGTCGGTGACGGACCCGGGACCCCAGATCATCGGAACGTACTCGACGCCGTCCGGCCTGTTGACGCCGTCGGTGGACGAGGCCCAGTTGTAGTACCAGGACGCGCCGGAGTCGGCCAGCGCCTCGGAGGCGCCGTCGACGGGGTTGAGGCTGATGCCCTTGGGCGACGTGTCCGACGGCGGCTCCGCCGGGCCCTGCTGCGGTGGTTCGGGGGACGGCGCGGGGGGAACGAGCCGCGTGTGGCCGGAGCCGGACGAGGCGGCGGCGTCCTGACCGTATCCGTGGAAGGCGACGGTCAGGCCGGTGCACTCGGTGCACTGGTACATGACCTTGTTCCCCGGTTCGGCGTCCTGCTTGGACCAGGCGTACGCGGTGGGACACGTCTGGTTGATGGCGTCGCTGTAGGGCGTCTTGGCGTCCCGGTTCGGGTTGACGCACACCAGGGGGCGGCCCGTGGCCTCGTCCGTGACGAGGTTGTCGGCCGGGCAGCCGGCCAGCAGGTCCTCGACACAGCCGGCCGCCGCGCAGGCACCGGAGTCGGGCGGCGTCACATCGTCCGGGGTGATGGTGATGGGTGCCGAGACGGCGTTGACGTAGCTGACGTCGTACCAGGGTGCCAGGCCGTCCGCGGGGTCGAAGTTGAACTCGGCCAGCCCGGTGGGCTGTTCACCCGTCGTGCAGCGGTCGGCGTATGGTCCGCAGTCGCCGACGGCACAGTGGAAGGTGCTGCCCTCCTCACCGGTGCAGCCCTGGCGTGCGAAGAAGGTGCCGCGCCAGTGACCGGCGCCGGAGCGCTCGGGGATGGCGACGGTGGCGGACTGGCCCGGATCCAGCACCGGCAGCCCGGTGAGCGCGGCCGAGCCGTCGGCGTTGACGGTACTGCCGACCCAGATCCGGCTGTCCGTCCCGTTCTGCAGGGTCACGGTGTGCTCCGCGTTTCCGGCCTCCGCGGCCGGTTCCCCCTTGAGGCTCACGTTGTCGGAGCGTTGGTCCTGGATCATCAGGGCGGTGCCGGTCACACCGACGACGACCAGGAGCAACGCCAGGAGTAATGACGTGCGTCTGCGCATGGATCGTGCCTCTCCATCGGGCTCGCGCGGATAGTGCGGATCTTCACGTGGACTCGTTGCGGCGCCCGTCACGGTGCCCGTAACGGCGTCCGCGCGGGAACGACGGATGAGCGGAACCTCCGGTTCACCGTTCACGCTCACCGCTTCGCCCGAGCCCGAGCCCGAGCCCGAGTCCGAGCCCGAGCCCGAATCCGAGTCTGCGCCGGGTTGAACCGTGCGCCGGAGCCGCCCGTTGTGTCTCGTGCGGGCAGCTCGTGCGGTGCAGAGAGAGGACGACCATGGCCGACCGCCCTCGCGCCTCCGGCGAAAGGAAGCGGCTGACCAAGCCGATGGGCCCGGCCGACCTGGCCTCGGAACTGCTCGATACGGAATGGGCCCTGAGTAAGAGTCGCCAGTCTCCGCAGACGACGCAGGAACCAGACATATTGAAACAACTGTGGCGATTCCTGCGAAACGCCTGGCGTAGTGTCACGGGCCGCCCCGGGAGCGGGTACGAGCAAGTGGGCGACGGTCCTTACGGGGCCGGGCAGGCGGTGGCCGGCCCCGGCTCATGGGGGAGCGAGCCCAAACCGGCGCAGTACCAGGACCCGAAGCTGGACAGGCTGCGGGAGATCATCGAGACCAGGAAGCGCCAGTCCGCCACCAAACACCAGGCTTTCAGGGACGCGCTCCTGAAACAGCTGTCGTCCGGCAAGTGGAAGAAGAGGTGGGACAGCTCTCGCCAGAGCATGCCGCTCGTCGCCATGTACGTCGACGAGCGGAAGGACGTACGGCGTAAGAGCGAGGTTCCCCGGGCGCAGCCGGCAGCATCCCGGATCGACCGAATCGAAGCAAACCAGATGTACGACGGCCAGGGCTTCACGGCGGCCGAGCGCCTGCGCCGAAAGCGCATCACTGCCCCTTCACCGGTGCCGTCGCGCCCGTCAACCCCCCTGAACCCGCCGGAGCCGCGGGCACCGGGAGGGCCCGAGCAGCAGCGTGCGAGCCTCCTGGACTCCTCACCTCCTGACTCCTTGGCGGGGCTCCCGGCGCTGGAACCGGGACAGCCGGTGGACAATCGGCCGGACACCGCCCGCTGGGCACGCGCGACACCCGGTCGGGGCCACGCCGCCCAGGGCGCCGACACGGCCCCGCGCGAGCAGTTGCACCAGCCCCGGAGCGCCACGCCCGTGGCCGACCACGCGCCCACACCGCCGGTAAGTCCCGAGAGCCCGTTGATCCGCCCGGGCGGGCTCGACGGGCCGCACCGGGCAGCCGATTCCCGGCAGGGGGAGCGGCCTGAGAAGGACGACTGGACTCCCGTTCCGGTGGGGACCACCCACCGGCCGGTTCGGAAAGGTCCGTCGCGGTGAGTCGTTCTGGCAATGCTGCCTGAGGGATTTTCGATCCGTGCGCCTCTGCACCGTCATCCGACCGAGTAGTGCCGCGCACACGGCACACCGCGCACACGACGCACCGCGCCCCGCACACGCCAGTGACCGCCCGCGAGCTGCCTCGGTCGCGGGCGGTCACCGTCGTACGCGTGCCCTCAGTCCGCCGCGTACACCGCGTCGATGGGGCGCCCGCGCAGGGCCGAGCGGGTGGGCAGGCTGATCGACAGCCAGCCCAGCAGGGCGACGAAGGCCACGATGCCGGCCCAGGCCAGCGGCTCGACGTACGGGATCGGCTGGCCCGTCGTGCCCAGGGCGGCGCCCACCGCCGGTGGGATGGCGATGGCGATCCCGACGACGACCGCGGTGAGGATCACCACCCAGGACTCCAGGAACATCATCCGCTGGGTCTGCTGCTTGCTGGTGCCGATCAGCCGCAGCATGCCGAACTCGCGGCTGCGGCCCGTCGTCGCCATGACCAGGGTGTTCACCACGGCGATGAGGACGTAGAGGATCAGCAGCGCGTTGGCGATCAGGCTCGTCCAGGACTGCTGGGTGAACTCCCCCTGCTGGACGGCGCCGAACTCGTCCGAACTCTGCACCACGAGACCGGGGGTCGCGCCGGCCAGTTCCGCCAGCCCGGCCTCCACCTGCCCGTCGGCACCGCCGCCACCGTCCGCGCCGCTGACCAGCAGTGCCGCGTCCTGCTGGTTCGCGGTGTGCTCGGTCACCATCGAGTGCGGGAGGGTGACGTCGCCGAAGCCGAGGCCCTTGCCGTAGAGGGCGACGACCTTCAGCTTCTTCTGGGTCCCGTCGCCGAGGTCCACCTCGGCGGTGTCACCGACGTCCAGCCGCGCGGTGTCGGCGGCGATCTGGCTGAGCGCCACGGTGTCGCCCCGCAGCTCGTCCATGCTGCCCTCGCGCACGTCCAGGTCGAGCGTGCGGTCCAGGTCCCGCGGCTCCAGGCCCTGCGCGCTGAAGGGGTTGGTGACCGGCTTGTCGATCTCGACGTAGGTGATCAGCACCTGCGAACGGGCCACCGGCGTGACGGTGCCGACACCGTCGACGGCGCGGACCTTCTGCGCCAGGTCGGTGGAGAGTCCCGTGGTCCCACTGGTGATCACGTGGTCGGCGACGACACCGGTCGCCGCCTGCTCCTTCGCCGTCACCTCGACCGTGTTCAGCATCGACAGCTGCATCAGCGCCATCGCGGTGCCCAGCGCCAGCGGCACGACCGCGCTGCTGAGCCTGCGCGCGTTGGCGTTGCTGTTGGCCGCGGCCAGGTAGCCGCTCACCTTGGACCGCATCAGCAGCGGCGTCAGCAGCCGGGTCGTCTTCTGCACCAGGATGGGGCTGATCAGCGCGCTGCCCACCATGAGCAGCACCAGCGATCCGCCGGCCCCGGCGATCGCCAGCTGGCCCGGGATCAGCACCGGCAGCACGATCGACGTCACCAGGCCCAGCCCGAGCAGGCCCAGGGCGACGGCCTTGCGGGTCCTGCCCAACTCGCCCTTCTCCACCTGGGACTCGCTCAGCGCCTCCACCGGCTTGATCCTGGCGATCCGGTAGGCCGAGATGAACCCGGCCAGCAGCGCGCCCAGTACGGACAGCAGCACGGCGGCGACGGCCGGCAGCGGGTTGAACGACAGCTCGAAGTCGTGCGGCAGCACCCCGGCGCGCGCGAAGGCGTCCCGCAGCAGACCCGCCACCAGGAAGCCGGGCGCCGCGCCCAGCACCGCACCGGCGGCCCCCACCAGCAGCACCTCGCTGCCGATCAGCTTGTGCACCTGCCGCGGCGTGGCCGCGATGGCGCGCAGCATGGCCAGTTCCCGACGGCGCTGGTGGATGACCAGGCCGAGGGTCGAGGAGACGACGAAGACGACGACACCCAGCGCCGTCCCGCCGAAGGACGCGGACAGCAGGACGAGGAAGCTGCGGGACTGGCCGACGTCGAGGAACTCCAGGTCGCCGAACCCGTCACCGGTGTAGGTGACGACCTCGGTGCCGCTGACGGCAGCCTCGATCTTCCCGGCGAGTTCCCCCGCGTCGACCCCGTCCTCGCCCAGGACGCCGATGGCGGTCAGCCGGTCGGGCCGCTGGGAGAGGTCGGCGGCCTGCGCGTCGGTGAAGAACGCGGCCGACTGCCGGTCCAGGCCGTTCGCGGGCGCGTCGACCAGGCCGACGACCTTGTAGGCCTGCGGCGTCGTCCCGACCGAGAGCCGTACGGTGTCCCCGACCTTCAGTCCGGCCGTGCGGGCGAGCCCGGCGTCCAGCACCGTCTCCCCGGCGCCGCCCGGCCTGCCGCCCTCGGCCAGCTCGAAGGGGCCCAGCGCGGCCGAGGACCAGCCGTGGCCGTAGAGCGGGTGCTCCAGCGGCACGGGCTCCCCCCGCTCACTGCCGTCGTCCTTCTGCGCGGTCATCTCGACGGTGTGGTCGCGTACGACCTTGTCGACGCCGTCGACGCGGGAGATCTGCTCGGCCACCGACGCCGGCACGGTGACGCGCTCGGCGTAGTACGGGTCGAAGTCCTCCTTGACGTCCTTGGTCTGCCGGCCGCCGACCATCACGGTCGCACCCGCGTACCGCTCGGGGGCGACGCCCGAGAGCAGCCCGGACGTGAACAGCACGCCGCAGGCGGTGATGACGGCCGAGCCGCAGACCATGGCGATGAAGGCGGCTATGAACCCGCCCTTGCGGTTCTTGATGGTGCTCCATGCGATGTCGAACACGTCAGCCGCCTCACCAGTTGCCGAGGTGCGTCATGTGCTCGGCGACCTCGGCCGGCGAGGGCTTGTAGAGCCGGCCCGCCAGCTGCCCGTCGGCCAGGAACAGCACCGTGTCGGCGTAGGAGGCGGCGACCGGGTCGTGGGTCACCATCAGCACGGTCTGGCCTATCTCGTCCACGATCTGCCGGAACAGCTTGAGGACCTCCTGGCTGGTGCGGGTGTCCAGTGCGCCGGTCGGCTCGTCGGCCAGCAGCGCGTCGGGCCGGGTCGCCAGGGCGCGGGCGATCGCGACGCGCTGCTGCTGGCCGCCGGAGAGCTGGTTGGGCCGGCGGTCGACGTACTCGCTCATCCCGACCCGGGTCAGCACCTCGCGCAGCCAGGCCTCGTCCACGGTCATGTCCGCGAGCCGCGCGACGAGCGTGACGTTCTGCTGGACCGTCAGCGCCGACATCAGGTTGTACGCCTGGAAGACGTACCCGATCCGCTCCCGCCGTACGGCCGTCAGCTCCGCCTCCTTCAGACCGGACAGCTCCGTGTCCCCGAGGAAGACCCGGCCGTCGGTCGGCTGGTCGAGCCCGGCGATGCAGTGCAGGAAGGTGCTCTTGCCGGAACCGGAGGGCCCCATGACAGCGGTGAAGGTGCCGCGCGGGACCTCCAAGGAGATCCCCCGCAGCGCGGTGACGGCGTTCTGCCCTTCGCCGTACGTTTTCGTGACGGAGTCCAGCCTCATGGCCGCCGTCCGCGTACCCACTGTCATGTCCACTCGCCCTTCCGATTGTTGACAGCTTCACCGTAGAGGGAGGCGGAACGGGGCCACGAACCACCTGGGGCCCATATCGGGGGTGGGGCCAGGTACACCGTCCGTCCGACGGCGCCGGACGGGGAGCCCACTTACCCGGCGCCAGGTGACGAGGACGACGAGGACGACGAAGACGAAGAGGGCGACGAGGGCGACGAAGACGAAGAGGAGGAGGACGACGAGGAAGAGGAGGACGACGGGGCCAGGAGGTCGACGCCGCACAGGGCGGCGAGCTCTCCGGCGACGGCCGTGAGCGGCGCCCGCAGCCCGGCCAGGTCGGCGCGCATGTCGGTGGAGCGCTTCCACCGCCGTTCGTGCTCCACCGGGCTGACGTCCGGCGGGCGGGCGGCCTCGTGTTCCTGGAGTGCCGGATGCCACGTGGTGAGGAAGGGACGCAGATGCGTGTTGATCAACCGCGCGGCGACGGCGGGCAGGGTCAGCGGGGTCGCGGTCTCGGTCGCCACCCGGTGGAGCACGTCGCGTGTCGTGGCGAACAGGGAGTGCAGGGACGCCAGCGCCTCGCGCAGCGAGCCGTGCTCCTCGGGGAGCGGCTGGACACCGACCCGGGTGACCAGCTCGACCTGGAGATCGAAGGCTGCGGCCCGCTCCAGAGGGCTGCCGCGACGGGCGACGGGTGACGTGGCGGGTGGGGCGGGCGTGGCCGGCGGGGCGGCGTGCGAGGCCCGGCCCTCGGCGGGCCCCACCCCGACCGGCCGGACCGGCCGACCGCTGCTGACGGGCTGTTCACCGACGGGCTGTTGGGTAACCGGCTGTTGGCTGGCCGGCTGTTGGCTGACCGGCTGTCGGCTGCTCGGCTGTTCGCTGACCGGTCGGCCGCTGACGGTCCAGGCGCCCGCCGGCCGGCCCGGGGCCGGGTGCCCGGTGGCGGGCCGGCCGTCCGGGACGAGCGAGTGCAGGAGGAGCCGGCGCAGGTCCTCCTGACGGGCCACGTCCGTGTCGTGCCGGTGCACGGCCCGGGCGAGCAACGGGTGGACGGTCCAGGACCGCTCCCGAGGCGGTTCGTCGCGCAGCGCGCCGGAGCCGCGCAGCGCCTCCACGGCCTCGGAGACGAGGCCTGCCACGTCCCACGGGTCGTAGGGCCCGACGGACGACAGCACGTTCTCCAGTGCGGTCTGGGACAGTGGTGCCGGGCAGGCGAGGGCGAGCAGCCGCAGCACGTCGTCGGCCGGATCGGCGCCGGAGAGCGCCCTGGGCAGCAGGGCCGTCGCGAGCGGACGCCGCCCCGGCCCGCCGCTGCCGGACGCGGCACGCCCGGCCAGCACGTCCGTGCCGCGCGTGTGCAACCGGTTGCGTACGTCGGCGAAGTCACCGGTGACCGTCAGACCGGCGAGCAGCTCCAGCGCCTCCGGGTGCCCGCCGACGTCCCGTACGAGCGCGAGCGCGGCGGCGCGGTCCATGTCGCCGAGGGGCGCGCGCCGCGAGGTGAGCAGGCGGTAGCCGTCGGCGTCCGACAACGGAGCGAGGTCGAGGCACTCCGCGAAGGCGTCGTAGCGCTGGGACCGGGTGGTGACCAGGGTGGCCGTGAGCATGTGGGGGCCGCGCAGGAGCGTGAGCTGGTCCGGGGCGAGACCGTCGGGGACACCGTCCACCACCCACAGGCAGGGCAGGTTGCGCTGCCCCAGCGCCACCGCCAGGTGGCTGAGCAGCCCCGGCAGGGACGTCGGCGCCGAGGTGGCCACCCGCAGCGCCGCCAGCACGGTGGAGACCTGCTCCGCGTAGGACTCCATCGCTTCCGCGGGCGCCCCCTCGTAGGCGTGGAGGTCGAACCAGAAGACGCCGCCGGGGAAGGCCGACCCGAAGTGCAGGGCGTACTCCTGCGCCAGCAGCGACTTGCCCAGACCGGGCATGCCGCGGACCTGGGCGCCGCGCCCGCCGCCGGTCCCGGCGACCAGTGGGGCACGGTGGCGGTGCAGGGCCGTGTGAATGCGCCACTGCTCGGCCAGACGGCCGGTGAAGCGGAGCGAACCCGTGCGGGCCGGCGCGGGCAGCCACGGCACGGGCGGCGCGTCCGCCGCGTCCGCCGCATCGCCCATGAGCGTGCCGACGGTCTCCACGTACTCGGCCACCCGCGCGGCGAGCAGGTCCAGCGCCTCCGGAGTGGCGGGCCACGGCCAGTGGCGGGCGTCCCGCAGCTCGACCGGGTGGACGTGGTCGGAGCCGGACTCGGGGTTGACCACGAGCGTCCGCCGGCGCGGATCACCCTCGCGCTGCCCGGTCAGATAGGCGTAGGTCAGCTCCCACTGGCACGCCCGCCGCTGCGGGTAGTCCTCCGAATACAGGGCGAGCAGGATCCGGGAGTGGGCGAGCCCCCGGGTGATGGTCGCGGTGATGGACGCGAAGTCGTCCACGGCCGTGTCGTCGACGAACACCCGCAGGCCGCGCCCCTGGAGCGCGGGGACCAGGTCACCGACGCGACCGGCGTCGGACCGGCTGTAACTGACGAAGACGTCCCAATCCGGCCCGGAGGCTTCGGACCCCGTCATCTCCGCCTCCCCGCGGACACCTCAGTCGACGGGCCGCGCCGCCCTTCGCGACCACTGAAAAAACGCCGGGGGGGGGGTGCGCAGATCGCCGCCCCACCACTACCCGCCCCACCACAACCCGGCAGGCCGAGCGCCCGCACGATGATGACCGTCACTCTGCCATCATGCGACACGGCCCTCACTGCCCGACGCCATCACCCCTGCTCCTCGGCACGGCCGGCCGAACCGACCCCGAAGCGGCCTGCGCCGACTGCGGGGAGCCTGGGGTGCTCGGGGAGCCCGGGGAGCCCGGGGACTGCGGAGACCGCCCCGAGGGCCGCAGGTGCCGCTCCGGATCACGGATACCGGCAATCTCCCCAAGCCCGACGACGTAGGGCCGCAGCCGCCCCTGCAACTGCCGCAGCTCTTCACGGAACGCGGCGTTGTGCGGCCACTCGGACTCGTCCTGACCGGGATGACGCTCCTCGAACTCCTTCAGGCTGGGATGCCACTTGGCCAGAAACGGAGCGAGCTCGAAATTCAGCACGTCCAGGGCCAGTTCGTAGACCGAGTCCCCTCTGGCGGGAGGCGGCGGGGTCGTGTGCCCCTCCAGAGGCTCACGATAAAGATCGAACAGCGTCTTCAGAGAGGTGAGCGCTTCCCGCAGATTGCCGCTGCCGTCCTCCAGCGGACGGGTGGCCACCCGGGTCGCGGCCTGGAAGAACATCCGCTGCGCGGCCTGGCGCATGTCCGTCTTGGTGGTGAAGGACATCTCGTTGCCGAGAAGCTGCAGACGCACCTCGGTCAGCTGGGCGGACCTGCGATACAGCTCCAGCCCCAGCACGACGCCCACCCCGATGAGACACCCCACGATGACCGACAGACGCTGCCCACCGGTCTGGCTGATCGAGTACGCGGCGATACCGACCACGCTGCCGGTGACCCCCGCCAGCACAACCCGCAACACCATCCGCAACACGCCGCCCCCTCCCACCCGCGCTCCACCTCACGCTCACGACTCACAGTCACACGAACTGCCCCCACCACTCTAGGCATTGGCGGCCCCGGCACCCCAGAAGTCGGCCACCGCCCTCCCGTACCCACGGAGCCACCGTCCGCGCGTCCGCCACGAGCCGCACGTCATCGAGGCCGACGCTCAGCCGACCGCACGCAGGCGCTCCCCGACGAGGTGGTCCCGGCAACTGCGGCAGTGCCCCGGTCCCTGGGCGCGGAAGGCGCGCTCGCAGCCGTCGCAGGTCTGGAACGGCAGCACGGCCGGACGCTCGACGGCCGGTGGCAGAGGCGCCGGGGGCGGCACGGGCAGAGGTGTCTCCCGCAGGCGGAAGGCGAGGAAGCTCGCAGGCCGGGCCCGGAAGCGGTCGGGAAGCCGTACGGTCAGCAGCTCGGTGATCTCGCGCGCGCCCACTCCGGCCGCCAGCCACTCGGCCACGGCAGGCGCCAAGCGGGCGGCCTCCGGTGCGGACAGGACGAGACGGGCATCGACCCGACGCAGGGCGGTCAGCACGGCGACCGCCTCCGGATCGGCGTCGGAGAGCCCCGGGGCCGGACTCTCGGCCACCTCGGGCACCTCGGCCACCTCGGGCACCTCGAAACCGGGAGCGGGCGCCACCTCACGCAGCGCCGAAGCCGTCTCTTGGACGACGGGCTGCCGTACCGGCTGCCGTACCCGGGGCCGGGGCGGTTTCGGCGGCACGGGCGGGTCGCTGGGACCGTCGTCACCGGGGACGTCGTAGAAGTACGTGCGAGTGCGGATCTGCCCAGAGGCCAGCCGCTCCCGGCGACGCTCGAGGTACCCGGCGGCTTCCAACTCCCGCAGCGCGCGCGAGATCAGGATCTCGCCCTCGCTGAAGTGCGCGCACAGGGCGGCGATGGTCACGGGGGCGCCGGTGGGCAGCGACAGGATGTACACGGCCACGCCGACCGTGACCGCGCTGCCGCGCCGCTGGGCGAGGGCGTTGGAGACCACCGTGAAGTCGGCGATGAGCCGGGTGCGTACGTGGATCACACCGGAGGTCGGTGCTCCGGCGCCGGCGCGCAGGCGCGCGTTAGACTGCGAGTCAGCCATCGGGAAGCTCTTCTCTTCCTTGATCGGTTAGGCCCTCGTCCGGGACTGCGAATCCCAGCCGGGGGCCGCTCTGTTGCGGGTCGGTGACGCTCTGTTGCGGTGAACGTAACGGCCCGAATCCCGCACCCGCAAGCCAGTCACCCGCACGAGTGACACGCGCGCACCGGCGCGGGGAGGGTGGGCGGGCGGGTAGTTCTTTCTCCGGTTCTTTGGGGAGGTCAGCGTCCCACCGGCACCTGGCGAACGAGACACCGGCGGCCCCGGGCAACCGCCGTCGACCAGCGCCCGGTTGACTCAGCCCCGGCGTCTACTGCCCTTGCCCCCCGCTCAGCGGATCCCGGCACGTCTGTAGCCCACCCAGAACCGGCCGCCGGCCTGCCCGAGCACCTCGTCGACGGCGGTCACGAGAGGCTCCGCTCTTCCGCTCAGTACCTCCTGCAGACCGTGATGGAGACGTGCACCGAGCCCTGGTGCGGCCGCATCGAGGCGGCGTCCCAGCCACTTCCCACCGCCGTCCCAGGTTCCGGCGACCGCCAGCGCCAGCTCACCGGTCCGGCGGACCAGTTCGGTCGCGATGAACAGACGCTCGCTCTGGTCGTCGCTTCCCGCGAGGTCGTCGAGGAGATCGGTGATCACGTAACGGCGATCGTCGATCTCTTCCGCCGACGCCGGGGGCGGCCCGGCTGCGGTCAGCTTGCGGGCGTGCGCGGCGAGGCGCGCTCCGAGCCCGTCGGTGTCGAACAGCAGCAGCCCGGCGGCACACATCCACAGCAGCGGCGACCGGCGCACGGGCAACTCCCGGTCGATGTAGGCGTGCCACGTCGCTTCGGTGTGCACGAACATCTCCACCGGCCAGTCGGCGTACTGGAGGCTCTCACGGTAGGGGGCGGGGTCCCCGTGGAGCAGCACCACCACGTCCAGATCCGACGTCGCCGTACGCCGGCCCGTGGCGACGCTCCCGCCCAGGAACGCGGTGCGCGCTTCGGGGTGCTGTTCCTGTACAACGGCGCGTGCGGCCTCGATGGCATCCATGTGCCAACTCTCAGCGCCGGCCCCGCCGAGCGCACGCCCTTTTCCGTCCTGCTTCCCTCCTGCCACGGAATCTCACCCTCGGGGAAGGAACGGTCCCATGGCACTCGGGAACAGGGCCCCGGCCCGGCCCGCCCGCAGAACGCCCTTCCGAGGTTGGGCTATCGTGTGCGGGGAGTATGAGCAGGCACATGGTCTGTTGAGTCTCAGCCCGGGAGAATCCAGCCGATGGCGAGGCAGCTACGCGCCGAGCGGACCCGCACGACGATATTCGGTGCGGCGGCCGACCTGTTCGACCGCCAGGGCTACGAGTCGACCAGCCTGAGCGAGATCGTCGCCCACGCCGGAGTCACCAAGGGCGCCCTGTACTTCCACTTCGCGGCGAAGGAAGACCTCGCCCACGCCATCATGGAGATGCAGTCCCGTACCTTCCGCCGACTGGCGAAGGACCTGGACGGGCGAGGCTACTCCTCGCTGGAGGCGCTGATGCGCCTCACGTTCGGTATGGCCCAGGTCTACGAGGAGGGGCCGGTGCTGCGGGCCGGAATGCGGCTCGCCACCGCAGGAGTACCAGTGCGGCCGCCCCTGCCGCACCCCTTCACCGAGTGGCGGGAGATTGCCACGTCACGGCTGCTGAACGCGGTACAGCAGTCGGATGTGCACTCGGACATCGATGTCGACTCCATCGCCCACACCCTCGTCTCCTCCGTCGTCGGCACCTGCGTCGTGGGCGGCACTCTCGAACCGGCTGGACGCCGGCCCCGCCGCCTCGCGGAGATGTGGCACCTCCGGATCCGGGGCATGGTCCCGGTGACCCGGCGCGCCCGCTACCTCACCCTCGCGGCCCGCTTGGAACAGGAGACCGCCGCGGCCCCGGTCCGGTGACGTCCAGCCGACGGGACGTCGGCGCGGGCAAGGACCGGCCCAACGCACCGCTCGGGCCCGGCCGATGACGCGACCGCCTCGAGCCACGTACCACCTTCGTCCCACCCCGGCCGGGCCCCTTCGGATGCGCTGCCCGCCTACAGCTGGGCCGATGCGAAGCCCGTCAGCAGGACGGCGGTGCCGCCGATCTCACCGATGATCAGAGCCTCGCGTGCACCGCGCAGGCTGGGCTTCAGGTCACGCATCTGGTTGTCGGTCCTGGCCTGGATGCCGAGTCGTACGTAGTTCGAGACCGTCACGATGAACATGCCGATGATCGCTGCTGCGGCGGCGACGTTCACTGCGCCGGGCCAGCCGGAGAACTGGACGAGCGGTGCCACGATGGCCGAGGTCGCGAAGGAATACATCAGTCCGGCGTTATGGGCGACGTTGACGTAGCGGTGTGCCGTTCCGTCCGGGGACGCTATCGACTGCTGCCATTTCCACACCCCGAGGACCAGCGACGCTATGAAGATCAGTCCGGCAGCGAAGAGGACCCAGGCGGTCTCCTGGCGGATCATTGTGCTCCTCCGAATGATGCCGGAAGCCGCCCGCCTGTCGAGGCCGGACGACTTCGGGCGCTATCGACGTAGGCTGCCCCGGGTGCTGAGCAGTGAGCGACGCCGCCCCTACGGCCGCGCGGCGGCTCTCGGTCCGGGGGCGGGACGCAGAACGACGGCGTTCGCCCGAAGGCAGGTTAGCGGTGAGCTGGTCTGCACGGTCTTCCTCCACCCCACCCCCCGCCGGCAGGCGCTGCACGGTACGGATCACCCGCCGGCACCGACACTGACCGTGCCTGACCTGCTATTCCTCTGTCGGGGCGCCAGAGGACCGGCGCCTCGTGCGCACCCTGCAGCGAGTGAGGGAGGCAGCGCCGATCCCCATGCTGGAGATTCGCTGGGGAGATCAAGCGAGCGGCGGTCGGGCCGTGGAGGTGACCGCAGCCGCGCTGGATTGAGACGAACTGACTGGGCAGCTCAGCGAGGCACATAACGCCTTGAAGGCATTCATCCGGAGCACCATGCGGATCAGAGAAGGGTGCCCGCGGTTTGGAGACCGGCAGCGTCGGCGGGATCCGGTTCTAGTGCTACATGGTCAAGGATTTCCTGCCTATCTCCACGGAGGTCAGCTGCCCCTGCTGCCGCACGAGGCGGGTCCGGAGGCAGGGGCCCGCGTCCCGGCCTGCCCTACTTTCGGGTGCTGACGCCTCGTTCCAGGGATCCGGCGGCGATGAGAGCGGTACCTGCTTCCTCGTGGCCGGTCAGGGAGAGGATCGCACCGGCGGTGCAGCAGGCTGCGGACAGTCCGACTGTGGCCCAGGCGAGGGCGTTGTGGGAGCGCGGCTGCTCCGTGGGGGCCTCGTCCGGCGTGTGCGGCTCGGTCGGCGGCGTTCCGTGCGACTGCGGGTCATCCGAGGCATTGTTTGTGGTGGACATGGCAAGCCTTCGCTTCTTGGGCGTGTTGCGGCACGCGGTGAATGGGTGAAGGGACCATGGCCCGGCGGGGAGTTAGCTGCGCAAGCCCTCCGGTTGTGTCCGGTGGTGCCCCGGATATGGACGAGACCGCACCCTGTGGGAGGTCGATCGGTGTCGGGGACGGTTCCGCCCCTGACGCGGGTGAGGAGCGCCGGCGTGGAACACCTCGCGCTGGGAGCCACCGCGGAGCCTCTCCCCGAAGTCGGCTCCCAAAGCAGGGCGACAAAGCAGAACAGGCCCGGTGCTGATCTCTCAGCACCGGGCCTGACCTGGTGTTCTTCTGTCGGGGTGGCGGGATTTGAACCCACGACCTCTTCGTCCCGAATGAGGTTCGGCTACCACCCCTGCCGGCATGAATCCTGTTTGCCCTGGTCAGGTGGGTGGTCTCGCTTGGTCTCACGCCGTATGGAACGGGCTTGGGGAGTGGGTCGGCTCCCAAACGGCTCCCAAACGGCTCCCACGGCGTTTCCTACCAGCTCGGGCGAGGACCTTCATGCCGGCAACCGTGCGACGTTCCCGTTCACTTGGCCCATCCTCCTGTGCCACCGAGTCGGTGTCGTCTCGGCTCTCGCTGAGTGACCCGTCGACACCGACCCGTGACGTACCTGCGCCTTACAACTTGTGAAGGTTTGGCGTAGGTTTCTATCCTCCTGCTTCGACGACCGATCTGGTAATAACCGGTCGGTCTGTCAGTGGATGCGTCTACAGTCCGTGGCAGGTCGGTGGTGTGGTGGGTGACACACCGTCGGTGAACATGGTGATCGACGTTTCAGGAGCCATGCAAGTGCGGCTTTGGCAGTGGTGCGTTGCTGTGTCGGCAGCGGGGGCGGTGTAGGCGTGGCGACGAATCGAGCCGGTTGGATTCCCGACGAGCGTCTGGTTCGCGAGGTCGACGACCTCTTCGAGCGGGCGACCAACTCGTATCGTGCGAACTCGCACCTGATCGCGGAGCATGCCAATCAGGAGGAGTCCATCCGAGTCGGCGGTTACTCGAACCGCACGCTACTGGAGCTCGTGCAGAACGCGGCCGACGCGATGTCGGGAGCCGCCGAGCACGAGGAGGGGGCCGGGCGGGTCGAGATCGTCCTCGACCTCGATCGCCAGACCTTGTACTGCGCGAACGCCGGGCGTCCGTTTTCACGTAGCGGCCTGACCACGCTCGCGCACGCGCACCTCAGCGGTAAGAGAGGCGATGAGATCGGGCGGTTCGGACTCGGGTTCAAGTCGGTGCTCGCGGTCACCGACGCTCCGCAGGTGTTCAGCCGGTCGATCGCCTTCGAGTTCAACTCTCCCAAGGCGAAGGCGGCCCTCGCGGCGATCGCCCCCGCATCCAGGAGGCTGCCGGTCCTGCGGACCCTGACGCGGATCGATGCCGACGTCGAGTTCGCCGAGGACCCGATCCTGGCCGAGCTGGCGGAGTGGGCGGTGACGATCGTCAGACTGCCGCGCGCGTCGAGGTTGGAGAACCTCCGGAGGGAGATCGAGGAGTTCCGCTCCGAGTTCCTCCTCTTCGTCAACTCGGTGCGCGAGGTCCGGCTCCGGGTCGTCGGCGCCGACGCCGACTTCGTGACGAGCCACGTGTCGCGTGACCTCGGTGACGGTAGGTTCCGCATCGAGCGTCCCGACGGTGACCACGAGGAGTGGTACGTCGAGAATCGGATGCACGCACCCAGCCCCGAGGCTCGGACCGAGGTCGGTGAAGCGGTGTCGCGTGACCGGATGAAGGTCACGGTCGCCATGCCGGCACGGTTCGCCCAACTGAAGACGGGCGGGTTCTGGTCGTATTTCCCGCTCCAGGACAGGACGTCGGCATCCGCCCTCTTCAACGCCCCTTGGAGCGTGAACGACGACCGCACCACGCTGCTCGCGAACACGTACAACCGGGAGATCCTCGTGACTCTCTCCGGGATGTTCCTCGACATGTTGCCGAAGGTTTCGTCCTTCGACGATCCTGCAGCGCACTTGGACTACATGCCTGCACGTGGTCGCGAGACCCACTCGTTCGGCGATGAGATCCTCTGCGTTCATATCCCGCAGCTCGGATGCGAGAGGGCTCTGATCCCCGATGCTGCAGGTGTACTGCGCACGCCGCCGGAGCTCCGTCCTCTCGACTTCCGCGTCAGCGAGGCGTCCGAGCGCGACCACGAAGAGTGGATCAAGTCGCCCCACACCGGTGGCGATGTGCCGCACTGGCGTTGCTACGCCAACAATCAGCGTATGACGCGTCTGCGGACGCTTTACGTGTGCAGTGTCTCCTCCGCCTTCGTCGACTCGCGGCCGAGGGATGAGGCGAAGGCGCTGGAGAAAGTACCCAAGAGAGGCGTCCTGTCGTGGCTGCGCGAGTGGGCGGAGGGGGCCGATGCGGCCTCTGCCGCGAGAGCGCTCGACTTCGTGCTGCGGAATCCCAGAGTCGACGGCATCGGCTCCGCGAAGGTCATACCCACGACTGACGGCATGAAGTCCGTCAAGGATCGCGGTCAGGTCTTCCTCCATCGCGTGGAGGGCATCGAGGTCGAAGGATCGTGCTTCGTCGATCCGGATTTTCTAGCCGTTCCCGGCGTCGAGAAGAAGCTCGGTGACAGGGGCTTCCGGGACCTGGACCCGCTCGCGAAGTTCGAGGCCAGGATGGCCAAGTTGTCGCCGGAGTCGGAGGACGACGAGCTTCCGAAATTCTGGGACGCGGCCGTCGACGTGCCCATAGCGCAGGCGCAGAAGGTCGTGGCGGGCAACAAGGCAGGTTCCCTCAAGGTTCCGACGCGCGACGGCGGCTGGGCGTCGCCCGAGTACGTACTGGACATCGACGGCCTCGGTGACGGCATTGCCGACCGAGTGTTGGACAGGACGAAGTGCGTTCCCCAGCTCGCCCATGCAGCAGGTGTCATCACAGAACCTGTGGCTTCGTACTCGGTCGAAGAGGAGGTCTATTTCGACGACTACTGCCAGTACGTCCTGGACGAGCTGAACCGGAGGCTGGGGCCCGGAGAGCGCCCCGTCGAAGAGGTCGAGTTCGATAGGGGCGACGGTCCGGGTCCGTTCTCGGCGCTCCTGATGCTGAAGGAGGCGGAGGCGCCCGAGGGCATCCGCGAACACTGGACGGAGAGGCTGCTCCGGCTCGACGAGACGGGTCACTGGCTCTGCACGGACGTCGACACGGGGCTCACCCACCGAGTCGCTTCCCCCGTGCGTTGGGCGGTGGACCAGGCTGGCCTGCTGAAGTCGAGCCGCGGTTACCGGGCTCCCGGTCACGTCGTCTCCGCGTCGCTCGTCGAGTACGAGGCCCTGCTGCCTCTCTTCCGCGGACCGCGCCACGTCGAAGACGCCCTGGCACTGCCGAAGGGACTGGACGAGGTTCCGGCGGAAGTCATGCGCGAAGCGCTCCGATCGGAGGTCCTCAAGCCGATCAAGAACGGGGCCCTGACGGGGTTCGTCCTCACTGCCGGCAGGACCGCATTCCCGGACGGGCGTCCGGCACTCATCCCCGCCAGGGTTGGACGCGCCATCGAGGCGAGGCGACCCGACGCGGTGTATTTGGCGACGACCGAAGAAGAACGCGCGTTCCTCAGCATGAGGCAGAAGCCGTACCTCAAGGCGGACCCTGACGAAGCGGAGCTGCTCGTCGAGGAGGTCGGATGTCGTCGGTTCGAGGACAGCTTCTCCTTCTCGCTGCTGGTCGACGGCCGGCAGGGCGAGGAGCGCGTCATCGACTTGTACGCCGGGCTGCGTTCGACGTTCGTCGAGGACAAGGTCGTGAACGCGACCGTGGCGAAGGCCGTCCAGATCACGAAGCGCGTGACCACCGAGGACGGCGTCGAGGACCAGACGCTCGAGTGGCATCTCGAGGGGCTGACTCTTGTGGTCCATGCCGACCTCGACGAAGAGCGCGTTCTGCAGATCGTCAACGGCGCGTTCGACCTGCGTCTGTCGAACGCCGAGCTGAGGGACATCCTCCGAGCACGTGCAGACCAACGTCTGGAGGAACAGCGGCAAGCCGCCCGTGCCGCAACCGGTGATGCGGAGCGCCTGGAGATCTTCTTCGGCGACGACACGCTGAAGGAGTGCCTGCCGAAGGGGCTCTGGCAGGCACTCGAAGGGCAGGGCCTGGTGGACGACTCCACGTCCGTTGCGGAGCTCTTCCTGACGGTCTACGGCAGCGACTCGATCAGATTCCTCAAAGATCAATTCAGCGTCGAGGGGTACACGGACGTTCCCACGGCGTGGGCGGGGGGAGCGTCGACCGTCGCCTGGCTCCGGAAGATGGGATTCGGCACGCAGTATGCCGGACGCCGCGGTCGGCACCAGGACGAGGAGTTCGTCGTGCCCGGTGCCGTGAGGCTCAACCCTCTGCACGATTTCCAGAAGGAGATCAGCCGGGAGCTGAAGGAGGTTCTGACGTCCCGGGAAGCGGACGGGCGCGCACGCAAGGGCATGGTGGAACTTCCGACGGGAGCCGGAAAAACTCGCGTCGCCACCGAAACCGTGCTGCGGCTCTTCGTCGACGGCGACGTGAGCGGAACCGTGATCTGGATCGCGCAGTCGGAGGAGCTCTGCGAGCAGGCGGTGCAGACGTTCGAGACCGTCTGGCGATGGCTCGGCGACGAGCGTCCGTTGACCATCGGCAGGCTTTGGAACTCCAACGTGGTCCACGAGCCCGATACCGAGTTCAGCGTGGTCGTGGCCACCGACGCCAAGCTCGACAGGGTCGCCGACACCCCCGAGTACGAGTGGCTCAGTCGCGCGTCCGCGGTGTTCATCGACGAGGCCCACCGGGCGGGCGGATCGAAGATGTACACGAAGATCCTCAGATGGCTCGGAGTCGACGGCCGTAGCTGGGAGCGGCCTCTGGTGGGCGTCTCGGCCACCCCGTTCAAGGGGAAGAGCGACGTCGTCACCAAGCCGACGGAGGAGCTGGCGGCCCGCTTCGGCCACCACATCATGAGGGCCTTCGGAGGCAACGCCTACGAGGAGCTGTCGAAGAGGGGCGTCCTCGCGCGGGTTCGACACGAGGTGCTGAAGGGCGTGGACGTCGCACTGAAGCCGGACGAACTCGAGCAGGTGCAGTCCTGGCGCAAACTCGAGCCCAAGGTTCTCGACCGCATCGGGCGGGACCAGGCCCGCATGCGGATCCTCGTGGAGGACATTCTTCGCAGGGACCCGGAATGGCCGATCCTCGTGTTCACTCCGAACGTCCTGTCCGCCCAGGTCCTCGCCGCCACGCTTCGTTACCGGCAGGTCGCGGCCGAGGCGGTCAGCGGCCAGACCGGACGGCAGGCACGCCGTGACGTAATCGAGAAGTTCAAGAAGGGGGAGATCCGGGTCCTGGCCAACTGCGATCTGTTGATCCAGGGCTTCGACGCACCCGGTGTCCGGGCCTTGTACATCGCGAGGCCGACGTTCAGCCCCAGCGCGTACATCCAGATGGCCGGCCGCGGACTGCGCGGCCCCGCGAACGGCGGCAAACCGGAGTGTCTCATCGTGGACGTCGCCGACAACTTCGGGGCGGTAAACGATTTCCTCGGATACCGCGCCTACGAAGACCTCTGGCGAAAGCAGGGAGCATGATCCTGGTACCGGATCTCGCCGACGTCGAGACGACGACCACCAGCAACGCCGAACGGCGGGTGGCGCGACTGCTGCGGGCTATCGACGGGCCCCACGGGGCGGTCGCCTTCCACTCGGTGAAGCTGCGGAGTCATGCGGTCAAGCAGCAGGGGGAAGCCGACTTCGTCGTGCTCTGGGACGGTGTCGTCGTCATCGTCGAGGTCAAGGGCGGGGGCGTCAGGAAGTACGACGGCGTCTGGTACTCCATCGACCGCCACGGTGACTGGAAGAAGCTGCGCGAGTCCCCGATGGACCAGGCGCAGTCGGCGATGTACGCGTTGCGGGACATTCTTCAGGAGGAAGGCGTCGGTTGGTTCGCGACCGAGGCCGTCGCCCTCACCCCCGACATCGACGCGCCTCCGGCCGCGGTCGAGTGGAAGGGGAGCCACTGGTGGGCTAGGGACCAGATGACCACCGCGGCGATGACGGAAGCCTTCGAAAAGGTCGCCGGTGAGGCCAGGACCGCACCCTTCGGAGTCAGGATCGCTCGGTCCGAGACCCTGCGGGCACGCCTCTTCGGCGAGTTCACGCGGATGCCCGTCATGGATGCACAGCGGGGCGCCGTCTTGGAGGAGCAGAACCGGGCGACCGAGGGGCAGGCACGGGTCCTGGCCGCGCTCTCCCGAAACCCGAGGATGCTCGTCTTCGGCGGTGCGGGCACCGGAAAGTCCCTGGTGTTGGTGGAAGGCGCGAAGCAGGAGGCGGGCGAGGGAAAGTCGGTTCTCATCACCTTCCACTCACCCGCTCTCGTCGACTTCTTCGGCCCGCGGATCGAGGGCAGAGACATCGATCTTCTTCCGTTCGCGGACTTGTCAGGTGACAAGCAGTACGACGTCGTCTTCGTCGACGAGGCGCAGGACCTTATGAACGCCGAGGGTATGGACGCACTGGACTCCGTGATCCGCGGAGGTCGCGAGGGCGGTCGGTGGAGGATGTTCCTGGATCCGAACAACCAGGCGCGCGTCGACGGCGAATTCGACCCTGATGTCTGTGAGCTGGTCCAGCAGGAGGCGCTCCAGTACGACCTGGACCGGAACGTCCGCAACACCCGGGCGATCGTCCACGTCGTGCAGGAATACCTGGGCGCCGACGTCGGAGACCCGGGCATCGTCCACGGTGACCGAGTGGAATGGCGGTGGTCCGATGCGACGGCCGACGTCGACGCGGCGGAATCCGTGGCCCGGGACCTCGTCGCGGACGGCGCCCGTCGTCAAGACATCTGGATCATCAACGTCTCCGAGGGTGCCGAGCCTTATAGAAGCGAGGCCGGGTTCCTCGTGACGAACCCGCGGTTCGCCAAGGGGCTGGAAGCAGAGCACGTCATCGTCTGCGGCCTGCCCCGTGAGTACGACGATCGGGGCCTGGCCGCCTTCTACGTGGCAGTCACGAGGGCGCGGGTCACGCTCCACGTGATCGCGTCCAAAGAGGACAAGAAGCGGCTCCAGGCTCTTCTTCGAAAGCAGGTCTGCAAGTGAACCTCACCGTGGCTCAGAAGAAGGCCCTGGAACACCTTCGAGAGTCCTACGTAGGGCCCGAGGCGGGCGATGACGAGGTCACGACGAACCTGCCTCACCGGCAGTACGCCGTCGGCATGCTGTTCCCGGTCGAGGCCGGGAATCGAGGGACTCACGGCGGCGGAGACACGGACGAACACGTTTCCGCCGACGTCACGGACGGCGAGGTGGAGGAGAGCGGCGCCGGGGTCCCCCTGGCAGAGGACTGGAGGCCCTCGTCCGTCGCGATCTCCTTCGTCACCGACGGCGATTCCGTCGACGTCGACTTCTCGTGCGGCACGTACGCCGTCGTCGACGGGGACGGGCCACCCGGATGGCGGCGTACTCCGTTCTCCGCCGGCGTCATCGAGCTCCGGCGGGAGAAGAAGATCGAGCGCCTGTCCGTCGGGGGTGTTTCGGTCGAGGTCGGATCGCGCTGGCGCGTCTTCGGGGGAAACTCGTTGGTCACCGTCCATGTACGGGTTCTGACCGAGTCCACGGGTGACGACCGTCTCGACATCCCCGGGATGCTGTTCCAGGTCCGTCTGGCCGTCACTCCGCCCGCTGGTGCAAAGATCCTGGAGTACGACACGACGCGTTCGTTCGACGCCGATCCGGAAGCCGCCGAGCTGCGTCTGCGGTACCGCAACCGAAAGGTCTACGCGGTCGGGCACGGAATGGCCGCGGACTGGGAGTTCACGGCTGGCCGTTGCACACGGATCTTCCTCGAACCCGTCCCGGCGTTCGTGGTGCCCGCCGTCGAGACCACGGGTTTCGACGAGGGGACGGCCGAAGCCGGGGCCTTGGAGCTGAGGCACCTCCAGCAGATCGACGAGGACCCCGGAGCGGTACTGCAATCGTTGGACGCCTTCGTCGAGGCGTTCGCCGGCTGGGCTTCCCGGCAGATGGAACGGGCGGAAGCGTTCGGCGACGACAAAGCCGTGGCCGTCCGTATCGCCGAACGTTCGGAGAACACGGTCGGCAGGATGAAGAAGGGCGTCGACCTCCTCCGGTCACCGGAACAGCAACATCTCCGAACGGCATTCTCACTCGGCATGGCCGCCATGCGCCTTCAGATGCGGCAGGGGGCGATCAACCGTGGGGAGCCGGAGGACCAGGTTCGGGAACCGGAGTGGCGGCCGTTCCAACTCGGCTTCCTGCTAGTCTCGTTGGCTTCCACCGTTGACGAGAGGCACGAGGACCGGGGACTCGTCGACCTCATCTGGTTTCCGACCGGTGGTGGTAAGACCGAGGCATACCTGGGTCTCGCCGCGATCGAGGTCTTCCGCCGACGGCTCGACCACGGTACGGCCGGTGGGGGAACCGCCGTCATCACCCGCTATACCCTGCGGCTCCTGACCGCTCAGCAATTCCAGCGGGCCGCGGCATTGGTCTGTGCGATGGAGAGGTTGCGGGCCACGGACGGCCGGGCGAAGGGGATGGCGCCTTTCTCGATCGGTCTGTGGGTCGGCAACGAAGTCACCCCCGGTACGCGTGGAGAGGCGCGTGACGCGCTCAAGCGTCTTCAGAAGGCCGCGCGTCCGGAAGAGGCGAACGAGTTCCAGGTCGAGAGCTGCCCGTGGTGTTTGACGCCGATGGTGCCGAAGCTCAGGAGCGACAAGCCGCATGACTACGGCATGCGTCTGGTGGGACCGGACGTCGTACTCCATTGCGTCGACGAGTCGTGCGAGTTCACCGACGGGCTTCCGCTCGCGGTCGTCGACGAGGTGCTGTACGAGGAACCGCCCACGATCCTGCTGGCCACCGTCGACAAGTTCGCACGTCTGCAGTTCAAGCCGGAAGCCGGGAGGCTGCTCGGTCTCGGGACCATTTTCAAGCAACCGTCCGTGATCATTCAGGATGAGTTGCACCTGCTCTCGGGGCCGCTCGGGACCACCGTCGCCGTTTTCGACGCGGTGATCCAGCTCCTGCTGAGCCGGTCGGGGGTCAGCCCCAAGATCGTGGCTTCGACGGCCACCATTCGCGCGTCCGAGGAACAGGTGGGAGGGCTCTACGGACGAAAAGTCGCCCTGTACCCGCCGTCGGGGCTCGACGACGACCGGACGTTCTTTTCCCGCCCCGTCGAGAGCGGAGAAGGGCGTCTCTACGTCGGTTTGATGCCGCAGTCGGTCTCGCAGCCGTCGGCCGTCATCGCCGCCGTCACCCCCATGGTGGAGATGCCCGAGGCACTCGCCGCCCGCGCTCCGTCCGCCGCGCCACGGGACGCGTACTGGACACTGGTCATGTACCACAACAGCCTCCGCGAGCTCGGGCGTACCGGAACGCTGGTCGTCGACGACGTCAACGGCCGTCTGGAGCCTCGTGCCGAAAGGCTCGGTTTCCCGCTGCGTCCCGTCAGGGCCGGAAAGGTCCTCGAACTGACGAGTCGCCGCGGAGCGGAGGAGCTGCCGAACGACCTCCGTGCGCTCCGGATCGGGGTCGACGAGTCGTCGGACGCCGTGGACGTGGTCCTCTCGTCGAACATGCTCTCCGTGGGCATCGACATTCCGAGGCTCGCGCTGATGCTCATGGTGGGGCAGCCGAAGACCACGGCCGAGTACATCCAGGCCACCAGCCGTGTCGGGCGTGGAGACACGCAAGGCGTCGTCGTCACGCTGTTCCGGTCGAGCAGGGCCCGCGACCGATCGCACTTCGAGACCTTCCGCGGTTATCACGAGGCTCTTTACCGGAGCGTAGAGCCCACGAGTGTCACGCCGTGGTCGTTGGCCTCGCGCAACCGCTCGCTCGCCGGCGCACTCGTGGCGCTGTTGAGGCAGTCGTTCAGCGCGCTCGCCCCGAACGACGCCGCGGGTCGGCTCGACCTCGGGGACGACAAGATCCGCGAAGCGGTCGACCGACTCGTCGACGGGTTTCTCGGTTACGTGACGCGCGCCGACGGTCTCGAAGCGGAGGAGACGCGCTCTGCGGTGGGCAGCCTTCTGAGGGATTGGGACCGGCGGGCGGCACAGGCACGCGAGGTGGACGAGCCGCTGTACTACCAGCGCACGAAGAAGGATCAAGCAGCTCTGTTGAAGAGGTTCGGTCAGCCCGGAGAAGGGTGGCTCGTCGGAGACTCGATGAGGTCTGTGGAGCCAAACGTGGCGGTCGAGGTCCAGGAGCCGCAGGAGGAGGTGCACCGTGGAGAAGATCAGGCATGACCTGCGCCTCTCCGAGACGATCTCGCCGTTCGGTGTGGGAGCGATCGTCGACGTCCGGGGTGAGTCGCTCATGGCGCCGGACACGTCCTGGTGGGACAAGAGATTCGCCCATGAGATCAGCTGTGAGCGTCTGATGGCGCGCCTCGGTGCCGGCGTTCTCAGGCAACCGCCGGAACATGCGGGTCGCGCCGGCAAGGACACTCCCGCGTTGCCCTACTGGCGCTTTCCCGCTTGGCGGTTCTGCGAACGCTGCGACAAGCTCTCGAAGCTGACCGGGAAAAAGAAAGGTAAGTGGAGTAACGCCTGTGAGTGTGGCGGCGCCCTCGTACCGATGCGCTACATCGCCGTCTGTGAGAAGGGTAGCCACGCCCAGGACGTCAACTGGTTCAAGTGGGCGCATCGTGGGCGCGGGGCGAGCCTGAGCGAAGCGGTCCGTTTCTGCCGCGATTACAAGGCGCTCAGGTTCCACAAGCTGGCCACCCGTGGCGAAGGTCTCGCGGCGTTGGTGGTGAAGTGCTATGGATGCGGAAACGAGCGCAGACTCGCGGAACTCGTGACGAAGGGGGCTCTGCACCGGGACGGGATCCGTTGCGCGGGGCGGCAACCCTGGGAGCCGGAGGACTCCGTCAAGAAGCCCTGCCCGTACGAGCTGGTCGCCGTTCAGCGCGGTGCCACGGGCAACTACATCGCCGAGAGAATCTCGGCTCTCGACATACCCGAGGAACGTCCGCAGTCCGCGGAGGCGGCCGACAAGATCCGCGGGCACGTGTTCTTCGAGAAGGTGGTGACGGACAACGGCGGGCCCTTGTCGGAGCAGGTGGCGGAGTGGATCGCCGACGATCTCGGAGTTACGTCGGAAACCGTCCTCGCCGTGGCGGCGGGGGAGGAGACCGCACCGGACGAGATGCTGCTCGATCTCAAGGATGGTGAGTGGGCGGCGTTCCTGAAGAAGCTGGACGGTGGACGCGACGGTTCGGGAAGCGACTTCGTCGTCGACGGACGAAGCCTCGGAGGCGTCACAGGGCCGCAGAGTCTGCTCGGCAAGATCAGCGGCATCGGGCAGGTGCGCAGGGTCCGTGAGGTCCGTGCTCTACGAGGATTCCGGCGTCATGACGCAGAAGCGGCGATGATCAGCGTTGATCTGGGCTCGGACCAGCGGCGTTGGCCCACCTACCCGGCGATCGAGCTGTTCGGGGAGGGGATCTTCCTGCGGTTCGACGAGCGGAAGCTCGCCGAGTGGGAGGCGCAACCGGAGGTGGAGGCACGCGCCGGCATCCTCAAGGAGCGCAGGGCCGACTCTCCCTGGGCCGGCCGCCTCGACATGCCGGAACCCAGGTACATCGCCCTGCACACGCTGGCGCACCTGCTTATCCGGCGACTGGCGTTCGCAAGCGGTTATGCATCCGCCGCGCTGCAGGAGCGGATCTACGCTAACTCCGACCGTACGGACAAGACCGCCGGGATCTTGATCTACACCGCGGCGGGGGACGCTCAGGGGACCCTCGGCGGCCTCGTCAGACTCGGGGCCCCCGAGAAGTTGATCCCGCTCCTGGTGGCCGCTCTGGACGACGCGGACATCTGTTCCAACGACCCGGTCTGCATCGAGAGCGATCGGCAGGGAGCCTCGCAGCTGAACCTCTCGGCCTGCCACGGTTGCTCCCTTGTGAGCGAGACCTCCTGCGAAACCGGGAACCGGCTGCTCGATCGACAGCTGGTGCTGGGCGGAAGCGATGTGAGGGGACTCTTGGACGATGTTCTGGCGGAGGTCCGACAGCCCAGGTGATGTGGCCTCCAGGCCGTCATGCGACGCGCAATGTAGGACGGGCCGAAGCGGCTCGTTGCGGATTGCGAACCCGTGCAGAGCGACTACGAGGTCTGGTCACGCTGGATGCGCCTGCCGCCCCCAGGGCAAATACGGGGGTGGGAGCGGCGTGCGATCCTGGCGGCATGATCCGAGAACCGGCTGAGGCCATGGTGCGTGAGGACGGCTCCGTAGAACTTCCCATGGGGATTCTCGTCGAGGCCGGTCTGGCCCCCGGCGCCCGGCTCCTCGCCTACAGCGACGGAGACGGGCGAATCGTGCTGCGAAGGGAGGCGGACGCCCTGGACGATCTACTCAACGGACGTCCGCTCTGAGCACACGGGCGGCGTGCTTCGACTTGGACTCCTCCAGTCCGAGTCGTACGAGGGCGGCCGCGTCGTCGATCGGCGTGTGCTCCCAGACTCGGACCACGAACCAGCCGTGTTCCACCAGGAGGCTGTCCGTCTCTCTGTCACGGCTCTTGTTGCCTTCGATCTTCGACACCCAGAAGTCCCTGTTCGTCGATGGGATCGACCGGTGGGTGGAGCACCCGTGCCAGTAGCAGCCGTCCACGAACACCGCCACCTTGTGCTTGGTGAAAAGCACGTCCGCGGTTCGGCGCAACGTGGCCACCGGCCTGGCGTTCACCCTGAAGCGCAGCCCTTCCCGATGCAGAGAGGAGCGGAGCCTGAGCTCGGGCTTGGTGTCGCGTGCTCGATTGGAACGCATCGACGCCCGGGTACCGCTCGACGAGGCCCAGGAGTTCCCTATCTCCTCCGCCACCAGGAGCCCGGCTTCTTCGGCCAGGAGCCAAGCGGCACGAAGGTTCGCGCTCCGGGTGGGGTGGTCCACTTCGCCGAGGGAGTATCGGCGTCTGCGTCCTGCGACAGCCCATTCGAGTCTGGCGACGACGTGCCCCGTCCTTCGAGACTCGGTCAGGACGACGGTGGCGGGTACTTTGACGCCGGACTCGTCGCTCACGAAACGCTTGGCGTGACCTCCGGCGGCTCGATCCTGTTCACGTTTGCGATCAGTCCTCGTCATCCCGGCCCTTGGGCGCCAAGCGCGGGAGGGCGGGCGGTAGGCAGAGGTGCGCCGTCGGCTCGCGGGGCCGTCGGATGATCCGCGTGAAGGGTGCCCAAGGTCCACTCCTCGAGCTTAAGGTGCTGCATGACCTGATCGAGCAGTCCGAAATGGACCTGATTGGGGGCCGGCGCGAAACGCTGTTGAGCTGTACAGTCGGGAGATTGCCTTCCGGCCTGGTGGCCGGCTACAGTGCGCCAATGCGCCAACCACACAATGAAGTCGACGCCTCCGAAGTGGAGGCGGGGGATCCCGGTCTCGCTCCGCTGAGGACGATCGACCTCTTCGCCGGCTGCGGTGGGCTGACGCAGGGCTTCGTCGACGCGAAGTGCGGCGGCCGTCCGGTGTACCGGCCCGTCGCAGCCGTCGAGCTCGATCGGGCAGCGGCGGCTACGTACGCGGTGAACTTCACCGAGAAGTTCGGGGCGCATATCCACCAAGGGGACATCGCGGACTGGGTCGACAGGCCCGGAGGACTCCCCGAAGCCGACATCGTGTTGGGTGGCCCGCCCTGCCAGGGGTTTTCGAGGCTTGGAAACCAAGATCCGAACGATGCGCGCAACCAGCTTTGGCGCCATTATCTGGATGTGGTTTCAACCGTCCGGCCGATGGCTTTCGTTATGGAGAATGTTGACGCCTTCAGGAATTCTCCCGAATTCGAACTCTTGCGCAGAGAAGTTCGGGATGGGGGGGCTCTCTCCGAATACTTCATCTACGATGATCTTCTCAACGCTGCTGATTATGGTGTGCCGCAACGACGTTTCCGTGCGATTGTCGTCGGAATCCGAAAGGATCTACGATCCGCCGTGGACTCGGCTCGTCTAATCGATGACCTGACGGACATGGAACTACAGGCCGCGCTCATCCCGACTCCGGCTGCCGGGCCCGAACGCACCGTATGGCAGACGATTTCCGACCTCGTGCTGCGCAAGCTCTCCTCCGATCTACCCACACGCGAGGTGTCCGCTAACGGGCGTAAGATCGCCGGCCCGTTCCGTATGGACGAGCTTCATCTGCGCCGAAACGGCATAAAGCCGATCTCGATGGCGCGCTATCGTTCCATTCCCGAGGGGGGAAACCGGTTCGACATCCCCTTCGAGTTGCTTGCGCCTTGTTGGAAGAAGCACAAGAGCGGTTCCGCCGACGTCATGGGGCGACTGCACCGCGACAAGCCGTCGGTCACCATCCGTACGGAGTTCTTCAAACCGGAGAAGGGCCGTTACCTGCACCCTTGGCTGCATCGGCCCATCACACACCTGGAAGCGGCCAGACTGCAGGGCTTCCCGGAGTCTTTCCAATGGTGTGGAAGCAGGAGCGACATCGCACGGCAGATCGGTAACGCCGTGCCCGTCGGGCTGGGACGGGCCATCGCCGAGCACCTCGCCCCGCTGCTACTCGCTCAGCGGGACCTTCAGGCAACGACCACGGTGAAGGCTCCCCGTCCGCCCAAGCGGCGACGAAAGCTGGCGGCGGCTGCCTGATCGGTCCTGCGTAGAACGTTCGGTGATTCCGTACGGGGAACTTCCCGCATCCGGGCCCGGTTGTCGGTGCGCGCGGATATAGAGTTGTTTCATTGGACACCGACGCCGGGGCCTCAGCCGTTGGTTCACCTAGGGGAGGGTGAGCGGTGGTGGCCGTGGCCGACCTGACGTCCGCGGCCGACGGGCGCGCGGGTCGGACGCCGCTCGTATGGCGGTCGACCCGTAGGCCACCCCTACGATCGCGGTACGCCGTGTATCCGAGGGGTGGGGCTTGCAGGAGTTCGAGGATCAGTACGAGGCGTTCAAGCGCCTGATCAAAACGCACACGCCCGAACAGGCGTTGGCGACGATCAAGCTCTTCGGTATGTCCGACGAGCTCGCCAAGCGCATTGCGGAGCGTCATCAGCAGGAGACCATCGCCGTCCGCGAGAAGCGGGAGCCCGGTTCCGTCGTCCGGAACAACCGCGAGACTTGGTACGTCGGCCCCCAGGACGACGACAGGTGCTGGCCCGCTCTCAGAAACCTGCTGGCGAAACAGTCGTGGGACGAGGACAGCCTGCGCGGCCTCGACTCCGCTTCGACCAAGGTCGTTTCTATGCTCGACCACCCCCTAGAGAGCGCGTTCTCTACCAGAGGGCTGGTCGTCGGCTACGTGCAGTCGGGTAAGACCAGCAACTTCACCGCGCTCATCGCGAAGGCGGCCGACGCCGGATACAAGTTCTTCATCGTCCTCGCCGGCGTCCACAACGGGCTGCGACTGCAGACCCAGCTCCGACTCGAGCGGCAGCTCGTGGAGCCGGTGATAGACCAGTGGCACCCGCTCACCGGTCGCGTCGGGGACTTCGAGCCTCCCGCGGGCAACCCGGCGGCCTTCTTCGGCGACAAGAGTCAGCAGCACGTCCTTTGCGTGATCAAGAAGAACGTGCCCAGGCTGCGGAAGCTCAAGGCGTGGTTGGAAAAGGCGCCCGACTACCTGCGCAACTGCCCGACACTGATCATTGACGATGAGGCCGACCAGGCGAGTGTCGCGTCACGTAGCACCAATCCGCTGATCCGGGAGATCGTTGATCTGTTCCCCCGCGGGGGATACGTCGGTTACACCGCCACGCCCTTCGCCAACCTGCTGATCGACCCCGCCGCCAAGGACCTCTATCCGGAGGACTTCGTCGTCAATCTGCCGAAGCCACGCGGACACTTCGGCACCGAGGTTCTGTTCGGCCGGGACGCTTTGGACGGCGAGGACCCCCAGGAGGTACCGGACGGATACGACATGATCCGCACGGTCCCCGACGAGGAGGTGCCCCTCGTTCGACCGGGACGAGACGAGATCGAGGGGTTCGTACCCGAGATCAGCGGTGCCTTGAGGACGGCAGTCCTGTACTTCTGGCTCGTCACGGCCGCCCGACGGGTGCGTGGTACGGGGGTCCCCCACTCCACGATGCTCGTCCACACGAGTGTCAGCACCGTCGTCCACGAGAGCTTCGAAAGGCCCTTGGAGGCGTTTCGCAAGCGGACGGCGGGGTGGCTCGATGCCGCGGACGGGGAACTGCTCGAGGAGCTGAGGCGGCTCTGGGAGGCCGAGATCGCCCGTGTCCCCGGTAACGAGCCGGACCTCGGGGAGACGCCCGTTCCCTTCGACGCTCTCCTTCCGTTGTTGGCCGGTGTGGTGGACGACTGTCGCATCATCCTGGACAACTCGAAGAGCGTGAAGCGATTGGACTACGAGGCCGGCCCGGTCGTCGCCATCGCCGTGGGCGGCAACACTCTGTCGCGTGGCTTGACCCTGGAAGGGCTCGCCGTCAGTTACTTCGTGCGAAACGCCACGACGTACGACTCTTTGCTGCAGATGGGCCGCTGGTTCGGCTTCCGCGAAGGGTACGCAGACCTGCCGCGCATCTGGATGACGGACGGGATGCGCGACTGGTTCAGGCACATCGCCACCGTCGAGTCGGAGATGCGTCGGGACATCGATGTGTACATGGTCGAGGACAAGACGCCCAGGACCTTCGCCGTCCGCATGCGGACCCACCCCTCACTCCGTATCACGGCGGCGGGCAAGATGCGGGACGCGGTGAAGGCGAGTGCGGCGTACGGAGGGCAGCGTGTGCAGACCCGCTACTTCCGTACGCGGGACGCCGAGTGGTTGCGGGCCAACCGGCAGGCCGCCCACGACCTCGTCGACCGCTCCCTGCGATTGGCGGGAGCCCGACACCAGGACAACGGAATGCAGGGCAGGCACATCCTCCGAGGTGTGTCCTACGACATCATCCTGGACTTCCTCGACGAATACCGCTTCCACGGCAAGTCGTTGGAGTGCGACGCGGGTCTGTTGCGCAGTTACGTAGAGCGTCGGGTGCGGTCCGGGGGCGGCGGTTCGCTGAAGCGCTGGAACGTGGCGATCATCGGCAATCCGCTCAGCGGTGATCCGGAAAAGCGGTACGAGTTCGGTCCCGGGCTCGCCGTGGACCGCGTCATCCGAGCGAAGCTCGGCGAAAGCGGAGGCGACGCCGCCGACATCAAGACCCTGATGAGCCGTCGCGATGCCGGCGTCGATCTCGACCTCGGTGCGCTGACGGAGATCAACGAGGCGGCGCTGAAGAACGCCAGGCGCGAGCAGGCGCCCGACACCGCGTTGCTGACCCTGTACCCGATCGACGCTCTATCGCCGTCACCGACGAACCGCGAGAGGCGTGCTCCGCTCGATGCCGTCGACCACGTGATCGGCGTCGGTCTGGTCTTTCCGATGCCTCGGGGTGAGGACAGTGAGGTGGAGTACTACAGCGCCGACCTGTCCCGCGTACAGGACGACGAGGAGGAAGACCTGTCGTTGCTCTTCGAGGAGGACGACAGTTGAGCGGGGGCGCCGATCTGCGGCGTGTGCTCGACCGGCACTGGGCCGAGTTGGATCTCGCCCCACTCGGCCCAGGAGCTGCTCTCAGGACCTCTCCGCTCCCCGTCGTCACCGAGCACGGGGCGGTCGCTGCGGCTACCGACGGTGACTCGTTGCGTCACTTGCTGATCCCCCTCCGGGGACGTCGACGTGTCCCCACCGGGCGGATCGGCGGAACACTCCGCGTCATGGAGCGGGCGTTGCAGGACGACGAGACCTACGGACGTTTCGCGGACATCGTCTGCACCCGTAGGGATCTCGACGACGTCTTCACGGGGCTGTGCGCCGACGTCCTCGTGGCACTGGAGGCGGACGGGCGGCAGCCCTACCGCACTACGCTGGCGGTGGTGAACCGCTGGCGTCAGCTCTTCAGCGGCATACCCCGCACGCTCACCGAGACGCAGGAGATCGGCCTCATCGGCGAGTTGTCGGTCCTCCTCCGCCTGCTCGTCAAGGACCCGGGCGCCGTGAGGTGGTGGACCGGCCCCGAGGGAGGACGGCACGACTTCTCCGACGGCCTCCGCGCCGTGGAGGTGAAGAGCACGCACACGACCTCGGAGCGTAGGACTTTCGACGTCCACGGACTCGACCAGCTGGAGGCACCGCAGGACGGTCGTCTGATGCTGGCCTGGCAGCGGTTCGAAAAGAGCCCGCGGGGGCGGACCGTCGGTGAGCTCGCCGCGGAGGCGGCCCGGATGTGCGACGACGAGTCGGAGCTGTGGCTTCGACTGGCACGTGTCGGCTATCGGCACGGACAGACGGACGACGAAGGCGCACTGCGCGTGTCACCGCTTGAAGAACGTTGGTACGAGGTCGACGGGGCCTTCCCCCGCCTCACGGCCGCTTCGCTGACGGAGCCGGTACCCGACGCACTCCTGGACGTTCGCTACACCGTCGACCTGGCCGGTGTCCACTCGCCGGTGCTGGACGACGCGTCCGTGGATGCCTTCCTGGACGAGCTGGGGTGGACGCCATGAGCGCGGAATCCCCGCGTTGGTCGTCCGAGCCCTACGCCCCCGGCGGCGGAGGGACGGCCGAAGGTGCCTTGAAGAACCTCGACGGCACCGAGCTCGACCCGCTGACACTTCTGGTGAGGGAGTCGGCTCAGAACAGCTGGGACGCACGAACCGGGAATGGTCCGGTGAACTACCGAGTGGAACTGCGCACCCTCGGGCCCAGTGAGGCTCCGGTGTGGCGCGAACTCCTGGCCGCGGGCGCGCCTCAGCTTCGACACCTCAAGCTCCGGGCCTCGCTGGCACGTCCCGCCCCGCGCATCCTGACCGTGACCGACACGGGGACGAGGGGACTGGGCGGACCCACCCGCGCCGACGTCGCGGTTCCCGGGCAGTCGGACTTCGCGTCGTTCGTCCGCAAGACCGGCAGCTCCAGCAAGGTCACCGGCCGTGGTGGCACCTACGGTTTCGGGAAGGCGGTTTTCCACCTCCTCTCCGCATCGCACACGGTGATCGTGCACACGCGCTGTCGGGTGGACGACCGATTGGAGACCCGACTCATCGGGTGGGCGGTCCACGAGAGCTACACCGTGGAAGGTGACGACGGTGCGAAGACGTTCACCGGCCGCCACTTCTGGGGAAGGGTCCGCCGCGGTTACGTCGAGCCGCTGCTCGGGGATGAAGCGGACGAGGTCGCCGGAAGTCTCGGCCTGAACTCCCTCCCCGACGGCGACACCGGGACTTCCGTCGCGATTCTCGACCCGGTCTTCGGCGAACGCGACGACGCCGAGGCCATGAGGTGGATCGTCGACGCGATGGTCTGGAACCTTTGGCCGAAGATGCTCCCGGAGGGAGGAGACGCCCCCATGCGCTTCTCCGCCCACCACGAGGGCCTGGCCGTCCCCGTTCCCAGGCCGTCGGAGGTGCCCCACCTGCGACCGTTCGTCTGGGCCTACGACGACATGACCCGTCTCGTCGAGCACAAGTCCATGGGGCGCGTCCTCGGCCGACTCGGTATGCGGAAGTTTATCTCCCCGCAGGGAAGGCCCCCTCGGGTGGCGCAGGAGGCGGGTATCGGGGACCGGCTTCACCACACGTGTCTCATGCGGCCGGTCGACCTGGTGGTGAAGTACCTCGAAGGTCCCCCGTTCTTCGAGGAGAGCGGAGGTTACGCCGCGGTCTTCCGTGCCGACGCCGCAGTGGACCGGGTCTTCGCGGCGGCTGAGCCCGCATCGCACGACGCCTGGTTGGTGGACAAGCTCAGTGGCGACGACCAGCGCCTGGCCAAGCACGCCCTCCGGAAGATCAACGACGCGATGAAGGAGGTTTCCGGGCCGGCCCGGGTGGCGAACGAGGCGGGCGAAGGTGTCTCCCTCGCGGGGATGAGCCGACTCATGGCTGGACTCATGGCGGGTACGGCGGGGGAGGGGGCGGAGGCGGTATTCGCCGCGGATACGACGCCCCCGGGAGGTTCCTCGGGCACCGGACGGGGCTCCGGAGGGCCGGCCGGAGCCGGCGGGAGCCCCGGCCCCAGAGGAGGATCCGGCGTCCCTCCCGGTCGCAGGCGCGTTCTGTACGACGGAGCCCCCGAACACGACGTCGTGGACGGTGAAGCCGTCATCGTCCAGCGATTCACCCTGCCCGACGCGGGCTCCTACGTCGTCCACGGTCGCCCCGCCGTCGCGTTGGGCGACGGACGCGGTGTCGAGACGGAGCCGCCCATCGGAGCGTCGATCCCCACGGTGCTGGGATGGCGTGCGGGGAGCGGACCCGTGACTGACGGGTCCTCGTTGCACACGGTCGGCGGTGACGGCACGGTCTGGTCGCTGGTCGTCCGGCCGGCCCCCGACACCATGACCGAGGTGACGGTCGTGGCCGAGGCAGGGGGTGACGATCGGTGAATCGTCGCGCCTACCCCTATCGCAGCGCGGCCGTCGGGTCGGTGACGATGTCCGAGTGGTCCCTCAAGTCCGAGGACGGGGAAGCCGTTCCGCTGCCCTCCTTCATACCCGACTGGGACTTCCAGAGAGACCTGTCCCTCGAGACGGTGGTCGAGGTCGACCTCGACGCAGTCAGGGCTTCGGCCGGACTCCCATACGAGGCCGAGCTCGCCCTCTCCGCGATCTGGAGTTCCACCGGCAGCGGCCTCCGGCGACTGGCCCACCGAATCACACTGCACGGTGGGGGCATCCGATCGGCACAGCTCTCGTTCACCGTGATCGGACGCGACAGCGGCGGCCGATTGTCCCTCGACACCCAACTGGTTCTCGCGAAGGCCCTGGACAATCCGGAACCGACCGGCCCCCGACGCGCGGGGTCCGTGCTCTGGCAGCACCGGGCCGGGGTGCGGCTGCAGGGCGACGCGTCGCAGTTCCCCATGGCCGTGGTCGACTTCAAGAGTGCCGGCTACCCGGAGAACGCTCCCTGGTACCTCGACGTCGGTCCGAACCTGGAGGCGGCGACGATGGGCGCCGTCGTGCTGCTCGTGAACAGCGGCACGCCGGTCGTGCTCAACGCGCTTCGCCGCGCGGAGAAGGCGTCGTACGCGGAACGGCTCATCCAGTCCGCCGTCCGACAGGACGTCGTCCGCCTGATGATCGAGCGGGCCGTGTCCGACGAAGAGCTGACGGACTCGTCCCGGTTCGAGCCGGACACGCTCGGTCACACACTGCTCGGCCTTCTGCGTACCTTCCTCCCCGGTACATCCCTCACCTCCCTGCGCATGACACGTCGCACGGATCCGGCGCTCTTCTCGGCGAAGATCCAGCACGCCGTCGGCCTCTTCTCCAAGGAAACGTGATGGTCCACCTGTATCCGCGGCTTCTGCCCGCGGCCGCGGCCAACCTCCGGGAGGAGTGCCTACACCGTTCCGTCGAGTATCTGCGTGATCGTTCGGCTCTCTCCCACCCGGCCATGTTCTACGCGGCCACCGGCGGGTCCCGTCTTCCCGAGCGGAGCCTCGGCTCCCTACGCGAGGCGGTGCTCGCGTGCGCCACCGAACGCGGCTATCCCGCCAAACCCGGCAGGAGGCAGGCGGCGGGTTTCGACATCGACGTGGCGACGGTCCTCCACCGAGATTCGGGCATCGTTCCGGCGGAGGCGGTCGCGGGTGACCTCTGGGCCTTCCTCTCCCTCGTCGTCCTGCCGGACGTGTCCGCGTGGAGATTCGCGGACCTGCATCGCGACCGGGTGCTGGGGACCGACGTCACACGCCACGTCTTCGGCCGGTTGTGGTGGCGAGCACACCTTCTGTACGACGAGGACGGAGGGAGGGAGGACCTCTACGCCTCGTTGTCCGTGCTCAACGAGTCGGACTTCGACCAGATCTACGCCCGACGCACCTCGATCGGCGGGAGCCCGCATCTGGTGCGGGCGATCGTCAGGGTGTGGCAAACGCTCGACGTTCCGCCCAACGCGGAGAGGCGGGTACTCCGCGATTTCCTCATGCGTGTGCTCAGGCTCAACGCCTTCATCTCCTTCGACTCGCTGCCGGCGGAAGTACTCGACGAGGAGCTGGAAGGCGTGTTCCGGGAGTCGCTCTCCGTGGCGGCCGGAGGGTGAATCCCCGATTGCCGTCGGGCGCGTTCGCCCTGGAAGGAGAGCTGTCGGGGTTCACCGTGCGTAGGAGCGGCCGGTGGCCGGCTACTGCAGCAGGATTTCCTCGGGGCGTCGGTTCGTGATCGCGACCTCCCGGCCGGCAAGGACGTGCTCGATGCATGCCGCCAGATCGCCGCCGTGGTCGTCCCTGGCCATGCTCCGCAGTTCCGCGACCAGGCTCGTGCCGTTGAGGAGGATGATCGGATACTGATCCTCCACCATCTCGGTCTGTGCCGACTCGGAGTAGGCGCCGGTGGTGACGTAGACCCCGATCCATCCACGTCGGAGCCGGGCGACCACTCGGGCGATCTGCTCCGCCGTGATGAGTGTGTCGGGTTTGACGCACTTCGCCTGCCCGAGCACGACGAGGCTCGTGCCCGCCAGGCCGCTTCCGCCGCCGAGGTCGAGACGTCCGACGAAATCGGCTCCGCCGTCACCCGACCGACGTGTGAGCCAGCCTTCCACGTACCCGTGACCCGCCCCACGCAGTACACGGGCCGCCACCGCGGCGGCCAGAGCCTCGAAGTCGTGCTTGCGGCCGTCGAAGTACTTGTAGATCGTTTCCAGGTCCGCGGCTTCACCACTGCCTGGCTTCGGGCGCTGATCACGCACTTTGGCCACCTGAGCCCGGGCGACCCGGCGACGAAGTCCCGGGAGGGCCGAGGAACCGTGCTTGACCCACTCCCGCCATGCCCGTGGCGCGAGGTCGAGTGCTTGAGCGTGGGACACGCCCTTGTCTCTGCGGGCCCCGATCCATTCCCAATCGACTGTGTCGTCCTCGGAGGTCAGGTCGATGAGGGCGATGTCGTAGACGTAGTTCACGAACGGGGTGTGCTCGCGGCCTCCCCATTGCACCAACCGTTCGGTCCGCTCGATGACGCCGAGCCCACAGAACGCCACATGGCCCTTTGGCTTGCCGTTCCGGGGCACTGCGCGGAACAGCAGCAGAGGCGTGGCGGCGGCTCGTTCATCGGCGGTTCGCCCCTGGTGGTCGGTGAAAGCGTCGAGTAGGGCGGCGTTGCCGGTGGTCGTGCCGGGCGGAACGCTCGAACCGGCCTTGTGATCGCCGAAATAGCGGACGTGGCCGTTGTCCATGTCGAAGACGTCGTGCCAAGGCGTCTGCTCGGTGCCGGCCTTCCAGGGACTGGAGCGGATGAGGATCGCCGGGCGCCGTATGCCGTCGGGGGTGGAGACCTTGGCCATCCCGTTGATGCCCGCTTCCAGAAGAGCCCGTTTGTGGCCCGACGAGTGCGTCACGTGGTGGAAGTTCGGGAAGCCGTCGAGCGACTCCGGCTTCGGGTCCTTGCCGCTCGCGTAACGGTAGACCTGTCCCACCCGTAGCTTCCCACCCACAGCCGGCCCTCTCCCTGGACTCGCTCCCCTATGCGTCATCACGACAGTAGCGGCGGGTACTGACAGAGCGGTGTGTCTGCTCCGCAGCCGAGGAGCTCGGAGAGTCCGGCCGGCGGCAGACGGGCGCGCTACGGCGATGCCCGGCTGACGCAGGTCGGGTCGAAGGGCGGTGCCTGGCGTCCATCGCCCCGGGTGGCCAGGCGGATGACCGAAGATCTCCCGCGGTTTCACCGCCAGGGACGCCGACCGGCTACGCGAGAGCCTCACGCACCGCATCGACTAGGGAGGACGCACGCACATCGTCGATGCCCCCGACGATGTTGTTCATCGCATACCCGAAGGCGACACCGTGCTCCGGATCGGCGAAGGCGAGCGACCCTCCTCGACCCGTGTGGCCGAATGAGCTTGACCCCAGCATCGGGTTGCTCTCGGTGGGCAGCATGTACCCGGCGCTGAAGCGGCTGGGGATCAGCATGACCTGATCTTTCCCGCCGGCCTGCTCCTCGGTCGCCGACGCCAGGGCGGCCGAGGAGAGCAGGCGCACGCCGTCCACCTCACCGATCAGCGCGGCGTACATGCGGGCCAGCGCACGGGCCGTACCGATGCCATTGGAGGCCGGGAGTTCCGCGGCCTGTACCTCCGGTGAGTCGAAGTCGATCGCGGCCGGGTCGGTGACCGCGTAGGCCCGGTTGCTGAATGAGTTCGGGTCCCGCCAGGCGGCGACCTGTTCGCGGAGTTCTTCGGGGACCGACTCGGCGGGCAAGGTGGTGAGGTCGACGTCTGGCCGCTGGTACGCCATGCGGCTGACTCGGTCGCGTTCGTCGGCGGGCAGGCCGATGAAGAAGTCCAAGCCCAGTGGAGCCGCGATCTCGTCGGCGAAGAAGCGCCCCGGCGAGCGGCCGGATACTCGTCGGATCACCTCGCCGACCAGCCAGCCCCAGGTCCGGCCGTGGTAGCCGTGCGCCGTACCCGGAGTCCAAAGGGGGCGTTGAGCGGCCAGTGCCTCCGCCATCGGGTGCCAGGCCAGCGCCTTCTTCAACGGCACCGGGTGATCGAGCGCGACGAGGCCGGCCTGGTGGGACAGGAGCCAGCGCACGGGGATGTCCTCCTTGCCGTTCGCGGCGAACTCCGGCCAGTACTTCGCGACGGGTGCGTCCAGGTCGAGCGCGCCACGCAGGACCAGCGAGTGCACGACGGTGGCGGTCGCCCCCTTGGTCGCCGAATAGACCAGTTGAAGCGTGTCCCGCGTCCAGGGACGGCCGGTTTCGGCGTCGGCCACGCCTCCCCACAAGTCCACCACCGGGCGGCCGTTCCTGTACACGCACACCGCCGCGCCGAGGTCGCCGTGCCGGGTGAAGTTCTCCGCGAACGCCGCCCGTACCGGCTCGAATCCGGGAGCCACCTCGCCGCTGATCGTGGTCATGCTGGCCATCTTGGCAGTGTTGTGCTGCCCTTCTCCGGCCTCGGAGATGTACGCACGCCCCCTTGCGTCATGTCGCGAAGCGCGGCGGGCGTCGGCGGCGCGGGTGCTCCGCAGCGCCCCGATGCAGTAACCCTGTCCTGCGGAGAGCGAGTCGGCGTAGACCATCATCACGTCCGTGTGAACCCGTTCGTCGCTGGGCGTTGCGGCCCAGGAGGGAATGGGAGACGAGCCTGACGGGCATGAAGTCGCTAATGGACGAGGTAACGCTGGATTGGGCAGGGCGCATCGCGGAGGTGGAGCTCCGTGAGTTGCTGCCTCGACGATGGCTGCACAGTCAGGGAGTAGCCGGCAGAGCGGAGGAACTAAGGTGCCTCCTGCGTACGGACGCTGAACTGCTGACCGCGGCCGCCATTCTGCACGATGTGGGATACGCGCCTCGCTTGGCCCTCTCAGAGTTCCATCCGCTCGACGGAGCACGCTTCCTTCGGGACGAACACGGAGCCGATGAGCGGCTGACCCGCCTGGTGGCGAACCATTCGTTCGCGCTTTTGGAAGCCGAGGAACGCGGGTTGAGGGAAGTGCTGGCTACGGAGTTTCCTCTGCCGGACGATCCGCTGCTTGTTGACGCCCTCGTGTACTGCGACATGACGACGACGCCCGACGGTGGCGGGACGACCGCGCGAGAGCGGGTTGCGGAGATCGTCGGCCGCTACGGCGCGGACGGCGTGGTCGGTCGGTTCATCCGGCGGGCGGCGCCGGAGATCTTCTCCTCTGTCGAGAGGATCGAGGCCGCTCTGGCGGCTCAGCCGAGGTAGGGATAGGTGCCGGCGAGGTAGTCGCCGATCTGCTGGCGCATGCTCGGGTGGATGTCGTACTGGTCCAGGTCGGCGGGTTGGACGAAGCGGACGCCGTCGGCCTCGTCGTTGATTGTGGGCTCGCCGCCGACGGGGCGGCCGATGTAGGTGTTCTCGTACTGCTGGCGGATCTCGCCGTCGGTGTAGGCGACGATGTGGTTCGGGTTGGTGTAGATGCCGAGGAAGCCGGTGATCTCCGCGATGATGCCGGTCTCCTCCAGGCACTCGCGGACCGCGCACTGGGCCGCGGTCTCGCCGATGTCCTGGGCTCCGCCGGGGAGTGCCCACTGTCCGGTGTCGCGGCGGCGCTGGAGGAGGATGGCCCCCGTCTCGTCGGCGACGAGCAGGTTACTGGCCGGGATGAGGGTGTTCGCTTTCGGCGCGGCCGGGTCGTTGTAGTACTCAGTCCTGCCCATGGTCGGCGGTCCTCTCCTGGTCGGGCGCCCATGGCCGTGCGGCGGCCCAGACGGCGTCGAAGCTCTGAGCGTAGTTGTCGAACCACCCCATGCCGTCGGCTCTCCTGAGGTGGAGGAGGGGGTTGGCGCTGGCCGGCTGCCCCCAGATGTGGGGATTGACGAGGAGGTCGTCGTCGTAGCGGAACATGGACGTGTAGAGCGTGGTGTCATGCAGACGCACCGCGCACCCAACCTCGCCCAGCAGGGGGCGGTAGTACGTCAGCGAGGCGCGGATCTTGGCGGCGAGTGTGTCGCCGATTCCCTCTTCGCGGCCCCGGACGGCGACCGCCTGTCCGTCGGGGTCACCGAAGCACAGGCGAACCCGGACGCCCTCGGCGGCGCGTTCGGAGAGCATCTTGGCGACGTGCGGGTTGGACTGTGCGAAGAACGTGCCCGAGAAGACGAGGACGCTGATCTCCTGCCGTGCCTCCCGCAGCAGCGAGAGCCATACGTCCCGCGGCACGCTGGCTCGGTTCTGGTAGGTGCCGACCAGTTCGGTGCCTAATCCGTCGCGGGGTGGACCGGGCCGCTTGGAGGGCGTCGGCCAGAGGAAGGTCTCCTCCACGCGCAGATGACCGGCCACGCGAAAGCGATGCCGCGCGTGAGGAACCCGTCCTCCCAGCCACCGGCTCACTGTCTTGGGGTCGACCTCGCAGATCTCCGCGAGCGCATCGGGTGAGACCCCTCGCTGGGCGAGCACGGTATGCAGTCGGTCGTTCACAGAAACCATGCAAGCGGTGCAACGCGTGATCGCGCAAGGACGTTGTGGGACGCTGTCGCGGAATCACGGTGTTGCCGATGGCTGCTTACGCTGGCGTCATGGAGCTCATCGTCCTGTGGGACATCGACCACACCCTCATCGAGAACGCGGGGGTGAGCAAGGAGATCTACGCTGCTGCTTTCTCGGCACTTGCGGGACGCGAGCCGACGGGGCCGGCACGGACCGAGGGGCGTACGGACCGATTGATCATGCGCGACATGTTCGCTCGTGATGGGCTGCCCGTGCCCGACTGGCCCGGCATCGAGGCGGCCCTCGAACGGGCAGGGAGTGAGCGCCGGGACGCTCTGCGTTCGCGCGGATGGGCCTTGCCAGGAGCCCATGAAGCATTGAAGGCCGCCTCAGCACGGAGCGGCTGGGTCTCCTCTGTCCTGACCGGCAACATCGCGGCCAACGCCCGCGTGAAGCTCTCCGCGTTCGGCCTCGACTCCTTGCTGGACCTGCCGGTGGGCGCCTACGGAGCGGACGCCGATCTCCGTCCCGATCTGGTCGCGGTCGCCCGCGAGCGAGTGCGGCGGCTTCGTGGTGTCCGGGTCGACACGCCCATCGTCCTGGTCGGGGACACCCCTCGTGATGTGGAGGCTGCCCTGGCCACGGGGTGCGGGATCGTCGCCGTCGCCTCCGGTCTGCACGATCGCGCGGTACTCGCAGCGGCCGGCGCCGCCGAGGTCCTGCCGGACCTGGCAGACGCCAAGCGCCTTCTAAGCGTCCTGGAGTCGGTCGCAGGTGACGGAAAACGTCCCAGGACGTCCTCGGGCCGTCCCTGAACGCGGTGACGAGGTCCCCGGGCAGACAGCCACGATCGGGTTCCCGAAAGGCAGCCAGCCGAAGGAGCCCAAGTGATCAGGGAAGTCACCGGGATCAGGAAGATCCGGATGCTGTACCTGCAGCTGCTCTACCGCTGCAACTTCACGTGCCTGCACTGCTTCCACGGCAAGCGGCTTCAGTACGCGGACGCCTTCACCGTCGACGAAGCCAGTCGCCTCCTCACTCTGATGCGAGACGAGTACGGCACGGAGGAAGTCACCCTGCTCGGCGGGGAGCCCTTCGTTCATCGGGACCTCCCGCAGGTCGTCCGCCACGCCAAGGAGGAACTGGGCCAGCGCGTCGAGATCTGCACCAACGGGTACCGGATCGAGCGACGCCTGACAGAGATCGCGCCGCACCTGGACCTCCTCAGGGTGTCCCTGGAGGGCGTTGGATCGACCAACGACGGCATCCGCAGGCAGGGCAGCTACCAGAGCGCCCTCGACGCACTGAGCCTGGCACGGGACCTCGGAGTTCCGACCGGTGCGACCATGACCGTGACCTCACGGAACATCGGTGAGGTACTCCCCCTCGCCGGCATCCTGGCCCGACTCGGGGTCCAGCAACTCAAGCTCCACCACCTGCGGCCCGTCGGCAACGCCGCCAACCATCCCGAGCTGCTGGTCACCGGCCCGGGTGCCTACGGCCGGCTACGGGAACAGCTCGCGGCGGCCGACCTGCCCCTGGAGGTGATCGTCGACGAGGACCTCTCCGAGCACGGCGCCCCACAGCTCTGCGCCCCGACCGGCGGGCCCCGCGAGATCGACCGCATCGAGGCCGACCCGCGTGGTGCCCTGACCATGTCCTGCAAGGCCGTGGGCAAGGACTCTCACGCCTTCTGGTACAAGAAGAGCGCTGGCCGCATCGTCCACCAGCCCTCGGCCAGCGACGAGCTCACGCTCGCGGTGCCGGACGTGGTGTACGCCCGTGCCTGACCACCCGCGATTCGAGAGCCTTGAGGGCTTACGGGGCACCGGCAAGTCGACCATCGCCCCGATGCTCGCCGCCGCCCGACAAGCCGTCCTCGTCCCCACCGTGCCCGCCCTGTACCAGCCCCTCAGAGCGGCCGTGGACCAGCGCACCAACGTCGACGCGCGGATGTGCCTCTACCTCTCCGCGCTGTTCACCGCGACCGAGGAAATCCAGAGCCACCTCGACGCCGGCGTCCCCGTAGTCGTCGAGAGCTACTTCGCCCGGTGCCTCGCCACCCACCAGGCCATGGGGGCTCGGCTCGGCGTCACGCTGCCGCGCCGGCTCCCGACACCCGTCACGTACTACCTCGTCTGCGGCGACGACGAACGCCGCCGTCGTCTGGCCGCTCGGGACAAGCCAGCGACGCAGTGGGACGCACTGGTCGAAACCGTCCCGGACCAGGTGATCGACGCCTACGCCTCGTTCCCGATGCGTCGCGTCGACACCACGGGGCGCAGCCCCGAAGAGGTCCTCCGTGTGATCACAGAAACCGACAGGCAAGGAGCGAACTCCCATGCAGACCCAGAGCGTGTGGGAGCACACCCTCACTTTCTTCCCCCAGTTCCTCGGCACACTGCGCGAGCGTGTCGCCCCTGACGCCACCGTCGCGGTCGTCGGCGCGAGCGACGGCAAGTTCGTCCTGCCGTTGGCCGCCGCCGGCTACCACGTGGTCGCCATCGAACGCGACGCGCTCGCCCTGCACGGAGGCGAGGTACGCCTTCCGGGTGACAGCGAGGCCCATGCGATGGGCCTGATCGACCGGCTGAAGCTCGAAGAACTCCACTCCCGTGTCCACGTGGTTGAGGACGACTTCCTCGAGGGCAAGCCCCTGGGCATGCAGTGTGAGGCGATCTGGACGAGCTGCTCGTGGCACTACAGTGCCAACCACCACCGCCCGCTCGCCGAGTTCGTCGACCGCATGCAACGCCTGGTCCGCCCGGGCGGTGTGTTCGGTGCGGAGTTCATGATGCCCGTCGAAAGACGCCACCACATGACCGAGCACTACACCTCTCCCGAGCGCCTGCTCCCTCACTTCATCGGTGACTGGGAAATCCTGCTCACCCTGCGCACGAACGAGTTCACGGAACGGGCCCACGTCGGCCAGCCGAACGACCACACCCACCGCATGGGCCTGCTCATGGCAGCCCGAACGTCCCCCTTCACCGACCACTTCTGAGAGAAGGACACATGAAGCACGAGTACGAGGCGAAGTTCCTGGCCGTCGACGCCACCGGCCTCCAGGCCAAGCTGACCGCCCTCGGAGCCGTCCAGGCGTTCCCCCGCACCCTCCTCACCCGCAAGATCTTCGAGAACGACTCCCTCGACGGAGGGGCCTGGATCCGCCTTCGGGACGAAGGCACCCGGTCGACCCTCACGCTCAAGCAGGTCACCGACGCCACGACGATCGACGGCACCAAGGAGATCGAGACGGAGGTGTCCGACCTGCACGCCATGGCCGACATCCTGCGGCGGGTCGGCCTCACCGAGGTGCGCTACCAGGAGAACTACCGCGAGGAGTGGCGTCTGGGCGGGGTCGCCTTCGACTTCGACACCTGGCCCGACCTCCCCACCTTCCTAGAGATCGAGGGGCCCGACGAGGCATCGGTCCGGCAGGCCGCCGCGCTGCTGGACCTCGACTACTCCGAAGCCCGATTCGGCAGCGTCGACGAGATCTACAAGAGCGAGGTCGGCCGCGACATCCTCGCCGAGCCCACCCTCCTGTTCTCCGACGCCGAGAAGCAGGAGGACGCTTCCTCGGCGGTCCGAAGCAAGTGACCAGGGAAGCGGACAAGCCATGCTCACGGAAGCCGCATTACGGCACAGGGTGATCCCCGGGATAGCCGAGTTCGCACGCGGTGGTCTGCCTGCTCCCGCGGCCACGGACGACGGCAACGAGTGGGTCGACGGGCCCTGCTGGCTCTACTGCGGACAGCGGTGGACTCGAGTCCTGTGGATCGGCCCCGCCCGTGTCGCGGGCGCCCAGGCACCGATGTACGCGTGCGGACCCTGCATCCGAGCGCTTCAGGAGAGGGTCTGGCAGTCTCTCCTCAGCCGGGACGAACCTACTCGCCCTGCGCGGCCGAGTGATGCCCCCGCAGCCGGACCACCCGCCGCCCGGCGCGTCGGCAGGCACCGGAGCCAGCGCAGATTCCTCCGCCGCGGTTAAGCCCCCGCCCTGGTCATGGAAGTGCCTACCGTCCCCCGCGGCATGAGCCCCGTGACCAGGGCGGGTCTCTGGGTATGCCTGCCACTGCTGAAGCGGGTTGCCGTGAGATGCCACGGCCCTTGGCAAGCTTCTGGGGATGGAACCGTCAACTGTTGCGGCGTGTCCACTGCGTGGCCCGAACTGTTCCCTCCTGGATGTCCTGCCTGGGCAGTTGGAGGTCGAAAGCGTCCTCCAAGGCGTGAAAGTACAGCTCGAACTCGCTGGTGAGTTCGGGGTGGTCCAGTTCGGCGCGGCGTATGGCCTGGTTGAGAAAGTCGAGCTGACCGCCTCGGAAGTAGGGGGTGCAGCCTCGGTCGTACCAGATCAGCTCCAGGACGCCCCAGTCGTCGTCGATACGGTGGCCGTCGCGTATGTAGTCGAAGGTGTAGATGGCCTTCGCGGAGGTGGCGTTCAGGTGTACCGCCTCGGTGACACCGAGTCGGGCGAGGGCCTCAAGGTCGGGCCCGTAGCCGGGTGTCTCGTGGTACATCATGAACGCCCAGTCGCCGGCCTGCCCGTAGCAGCAGGTTTCCCAGACGATGTCCCAGTAGTCGAAGGTCCCGCCGTCCATGCTACGTAGATCCGCAAGGCGGGTCCCGGCGGCGATCTGTGCGGGGTCGGCGCCGTGGAGCAGGGCGATCTGTTCGGCGCTGGTGTTCTCGCCGCGGAAGAAGGCAAGGTGGGTATAGGGGTCCTGCTCGCGCCAGCTGCCTGCGATCCAGGCGAGGCGCTCCAGTGGATCGCGTCCGCATGTGGCGGAGGGCTGCGAACCGTCCATGCCGCCGTTGCGGAATCGGCTGCCCCAGGCGGGGTTGATTCGGTCCAGCAGCTCGGCCTGCCCGGAGACGAGATTGGCCACTGGGCCGCGGCCCGGGGACCGTGCTGCGATGTGCTCGGCGAGCTTGCGGATCGCGTCCTCGGCGGCGAAGTACAGCACCTGATCCAGATCCTGAGTGGCGAAGACCTCCCGGTAGGGGCCGATGTGGCCGCGCACCGTGCCGTCGTCGTCCAGGACCAGGAAGAGACGACCGTGCGACTCACCCATGTGCTGCTCGTACTGGTCGGGTGAGGTGCCGATGGGCGGGAGCATCGCGTCGTCGAGCACGTCAGAGTCCGCGGACACGTGGTGCCAGGCCCGCTTGAGTGTGTACGCCGAAAGCTGCATGGGCGTCAGTATGCGACCGGACACTGACATGGCTGGTTGATGTGCGACGACTCGGCTGGATGGCAAAGAGCAGCGCCGCCTGGGGTCGGTGTCGAACGCGCCGCGGTTGGATGTCAGGGCGACCGGCTTCGGTTGTCCAAGGACAGTTCGCCGGGGGCAGACAACAAAGATCGGCCAATGACTGGCCAGTCCGGCACGGGCATGTCAACGTGGACGACCTGTTTGTAAAGCACCAGGTCAAAGAGGTGATTCCCGGTGACTGAGCCGTCCACCAGGCTCGGCTTTTCCAGCACCGTCGAAGCCCTGCGGCTGCGTGATTGGCTGCTCGGGCCGGGCCAGGCCACGCTCGTGACGGATCAGTTCTCCGCCGACGACTTCCACGTTGTGGTGGACGACCGCGCGGATGTACACGTCAATTCGAGGGATGGTCGCTTCTACCTGGGTTGGTTCCCCCTCGGGCGCCCTGGCACCGAGGGCGAGGGATGGAAGATCGCCGTCACTGGTACGGCCACGGTGCGTGGCTACCAGATGTCCTTCGATACCGAGACGCCGGCCGATGTCGTTGCCGCCGCAGTAGCTCGCGTGCTGGAAACCTCCCGGCAGTTGTGACATCCCGAAACTCGGGTCGGAGTCTCTCGGAGGACCTGTGTCCTGCCTGGTGAAGGCGAGGCACGGGCACGCGGCCTGGCCACCTGCCCCAGATACTGCCGCACGGCTGGCGCGGTCCCCGTTCGCGTGCCGCTGGCGGCATCAACACTCCCAAGTCTTTGGAGGCGTACCTGCATTCCGACGTCCCGTTCGACCCGTCTGTCCAAGGCGGAGCCCCTTCCTCGTACTGGGTCGGCCCCCGGCACCTGGCCGGTGACGACGGCCGCTTGTACGACGTCGTCGCCGACACACTCGCCGGCCTCGGCTGGACGAGCCTGGTGATCGTCCGCGGACGGCAGGAGCCGGACGAGGCGCCGGAGGACCGTCAGGTCCTGCGAAGCACCGTCTTGCACATCAGTCCCGACTCCCTGCGGTGGGCGCAGTGGGTCTTGCCGGACGAGCCGTTCCACCTGGGTGACCTGCCGATCGCCTGGCAGGTGTCCGCACGTACGGACCTGCGCAGCCCGCTCGCCCAGTGGTCGGCCTACTTCACTCCGGAGGTCCCCGGAGAGGCCCTCGGCGCGTTCCTCACCGCGCTCGACGCCCGTGAACAGCCCACCCTGTCGCTCGGTGGCCCGGAACTGGTCACCGCAGCGGTTGGAGCGCACGGTTGGATGCGTGACGTCGATCAGTTCGGTCAGGGCATGGTGGATCCGACCTTCGCCTCCCACGTCCGCCTCGGTGAGGTGCCGCCCCTCATCCAGGACGGTGACCCGCTGGTGCTGGTGACTGCGGTTGGCGATGCGGTCCCGGTGGGGTGGCAGGCGTGGGCCGAGCCGGTGTTCGGTGCGGGCTACCTGTGGGCAACTTCGTTCGGTGCAGGCGTACCGCACGACCTCGTCGCCGCGTTCGCCGATTCCCTCAGTTCCAGCGCACCGGTCCTGCGCCGGGTACTGCCCGAGAGTACTCGCGACCGGCTCCTGCGAGCTCCAGCGGTCTGAGGTCAACCGACGCGTCGAAGCCGGGCACTCCCGATGGAGGCCCGGCTTCGACGCGTGGTCTGCTCGGGCAGGGCGGAGCCCGCGCGTCACGGGCTCGCGGAGGTCGGCTGCCGGGAAGTCGTACGCATCTGTGTCAGACACCAGGGCCGTCGTGCCGGCCGGCTCTCACCACGTCGGTCACACGTCGGTCTGGGGCCTTCAGGTCAGAAGGTGTAAGGGGCGAACCGCCGGACGGGTTTGACGATGCGGGCGAGGTGGCGATTGAGCTCGGCTCGTTCGTCATCGTTCATCAGATCGACGGCGTTGCCGAGGGTCTTCACTGAAAGCCGCTCCATGAACGGGGCGAGGAAGCGCTCCAGATCTGCAGGTGCATCCATCACCGTGCGCACGTACGCCTGGTATCGCACGGACTGTGACCGCATCTCTTCCAACTCGACAGGATCGGCGTTTTCGGCGCGCTCCCGCTCCTCCTCGCTGAACGGGCGACCGTCGAGGTGATACCACCTCTTGGTCTCGCGCAGACGCTTGTAGTCCGCGTCGCAGAGCAGGACGACGACTTCCGGTCGGGCTTGGGTCGTAGGCATACGAGTGCTCCTCACAGGAGTGGGGTGGGTGGAAACATCAATGGTCCGGAGAAGCGCCGGTTTGCCCAACCGGCGATCACCGGCTATGTTGCGCTGCTTTCCGGTCAGCGGCGGCGGCTGGAATCCTTCACGGGGCTATGCACCAGCGGTGTGCTGGGTGCCGACGACCTTTGGCGCCCAGTGCCTCGGCTGGATGCGCCGGAGCGACTTTCAGGCAGAGCAGGCAGGTGTGCTCTGCGTCGCAGCCGCCAGACGAGGACGTCGCTGACGGAGGTTGCAGTGCCCAGCTCGCGTCGCCGGGCGGCGTCGGTCAGCAGAGCCGCCGGGTCATGACCGGCCCTGCGGGCCTCGTCGAGGGTGGAGGCCAGGGCGGGCCAGCCCGATTCTTCCTGGACCCTGGTGGCCAGGTCCGGCAGCACCTGGTGGAGAAGGTCGGCTTGCCGTTGCCGGACGCGCGGGGCCAGGCGTTGGCCTCGCTGGCGGAGGACGGACATGGGGTGGGCTGCGGCGGCTTGGTAGGCGACGCGGAGGTGTTCACTGGCCTTCCGGGCTGCGTCGGCTTGTTGACTGTGGCGCTTCTTGGCGTGCCAGTTCGACGCGGCAACGGCGAGGAAGAACGCCATGTCGATGAGCATGGCGGTGGTAGCACCGTCCTCCCCCCGACCGAGGGCTGGCCCGCTGTGGACGAGATCGCGGGCCGCTTGGCGCAGGGCGTGGTCGCCCCCGCGTACGGCCTTGACATGGGAGCGGCTGGCCCGCTCGAACGTGAAGGCGGCCTCCCGGAGTTCGGCGCGGGTGCGAGCGGCGGAGGTCTTGGCGAGCGCGTCCAGGATCTCACCCGCCGCGGCGATCTGAGCCGCCGCTGTGCCGTCCTCACCGCGATCGATGATCAACAGGGCCTGCCAGGCGGCCGCAGAGGCCCTGCGCCGCGCGAACGCGGGGCCTGTCACGTCCGGCAGGGCCGGCTGCCCCGGCCGGGCGCCATCCGCGGAGGCGGCAGCCTCCCTGGGCGGGATCCAGCGTTCACGGATGCGGGGCAGGGATAGATCGGGTGCGAGAGTGGAGCCCGCGTAGAACACCGGCTCCCTGTCACCATTGCGGTCATGGGGCAGCGCGACCTTGTAGCCGAGCAGGTCGCCCGAGGGCGCGATGCGCTTGCGGATCAGCAGTCCGGCGGCGGCCAGCCGGTCGAAGAACTCTTCATCGCCCGCAGCGCCGGCCACGGCGCGCCGTACGTTCTCCCGCAGCTCGTCGCGTGCCGGACGGTCCCGCCCCTCGCGTTCGGCCTTGTGCCGCTCGGCGCTGGTGGCCCGCTTGGCAGCGGTGCCGTCCCCGGGCGCGACCTGGTGCAGGCCGAGTTCCTTCTCGACCAGGCGGCACTCGGCTTGGGCGCGTTTACCTGAGCGGTGGTGGCTGGGGCGGAGGCCGTCTTCGCGGACCAGGGTGGCGATGATGTGGATGTGGTCGTCGGCGTGCCGGACAGCTGCCCAGCGGCAGCCGGCACCGTCGCCGGGGTCAATGCCGGTGGCGGCGACCACACGGCGGGCGATGTCGCCCCACTGCTCGTCGGACAGCAGCGGGTCGTCCGGGGCAGCGCGTACCGAACAGTGCCAGACGTGCTTGTCGGGCCGCTGGCCTGCGTCGAGCAGGGACAGGGGCTGGTCGAGGAGGTGCTGAAGGTCCCTCTTCGTGACGGACGCGTCGCGGCCGGGGTCGGGGGCCATGCCGTCGAAGGAGGCGGCCAGGTGCGGGTCGACGTGCTCCTCGCGGGTGCCCTTGCCGTACAGGTAGTGAAGAAGCCCGAGGGTGTTGCTGCCCTGCTGGTGGATCCGGGGAATCAAGCCGCCTGTACCTCCTGCCCGCCGGTGATCCTGTCGGCTGCCCGTTGGACGGCCCGTGCGGCGTCCTGCAGGTTGGTCAGGGCGGCGGCGAAGTGAGGTGCCTCGGCACCGGAGTTGAGTGCCTTGGCCACCTGGTTGACGTTGCTGCCCGCCCAGCCGAGCTGACGGCGCACACCGAACAGGGCAGTCAGGACGTCCCGCTCGGTGGCGATGACTGCCGCGGTGCGGGACTGGTCGCGGGCAGCGGCCAGGGCGGAGTGAGCCAGGAACCCGGCCACGCTCATGCCGACGTGGTCGGCGCCGGACTGGATGATGGCGAGTTCCTGGTCGTTTAGGCGGACGCTGTGGGCAGGACGCTGCTTCTTGTCACGCCGACGCGACTTACCTCTTCTGGCCGTTTCCTTCGGGCTGACCTTGCCTGGTTGCGGTCCGCCCTCGGTCGCAGCCTTCCCGCCCGGAGCCCCCTGGCGCCGGACGGGACCCGCAGCCTCCGGCGCGGGGTCGGGTTCGGGCGCTTCCCCTGCGGGGGAGTGTCCGGACCTCCAACTTGCTCCCGACGGGGCGGGGGCGGTCGGCAGGGATTCCTCGCGGGACGTGGGGTCATCGTGGTGCGGGGTGTGCATGGGGCCCTTCGGTCGGGGTCTGGTTGGGAGTGCTGGTGCTGCGGGGATCAGCGGGACGGAGCACCGGCTGCTGCTTTGAGCTGGGCCTTGAACTCGCGGACGACTCGTCCGACGCCGTCGCTGGAGACGGTGTAGCCGACGGTGCGCAGGGCGTCTTCGACCCGGTCGCGGCCGACGCTGCCGGTCTCCTCGTAGATGCGGCGAGCGTGTTTGAGGATGACCTCGTCAGAGGCGCGGGCTTTGCTGGCGTCGCCGTTCTTCCGGGCAGCCGCCTTCCGATCACGCTTGCCCGACACGCTGCCCGCGCTGGTGCCCGTGAGCGCCGGGCTGTCTTCGGCTTCTGCCCGTGTGGGCAGCCCGGGCACCGGGCGGGCAGCCGGAGGCATCTCCTCGTCACCCGGATCTGATGGGTGCTGGCGGGCAGCGTCCTCTGCCCGCGGCAGGGCTTCCGGGCGGCCGGAGCGCGGGCGGCTGTGCCCGGACTCACGGGCGGGGGACGAGGCCGGAATCTGCCAGCGCGGCGGCAGCGTGATGGAGGCGAGGCCGAGAGCCTGCTTGCGGGTGGCGAGCTTGCGCAGCAGTAGCTCGTCCTGGCGCGGATCCCCGTCGACGCCGGCCCGCTCCAGCGCCTCGTGCAGGCGTTCCGTCAGACGCCGCTCCCGCCGCTTTCCGCGCTGTCGGTCGGTCATCGACTCGGCGCGCAGGATCAGGGCGACGGCTTCGCTCAGCGCGCGCTCGCGGATGAGCCGGGCGGCATCGGCGTCCTGGTCGGCGATGCCGAGCCGGGCCAGGAGGCGTTCGCGTGCCTGACGGACGAGGACGGCAGCCAGGCCGCGTGAGGCGGCGTCGGGGGCGCGGTGGCGCAGCTCGATGCCCATGGCTAGGTGCCACAGCATCGCGGCCATGACCGGGCCGACGAAGGCCCGCACGGTGCCGCCGACCAGCCCGGACTCGGCGTAGGCGGGCAGAACCTGTACTGCGGTGATGACCCAGGTGAGGGTACCGGGCAGGCCGGGAGCCTGCTTCGGGCCGTTGAGGTTCTGCCGGGCCATCAGGGCGGTGGCGAACAGGGCCAGCTCGGCGGCGGCGAACATCGCGACGCGCTCGGCAGTGCCGCCCATGTCGAGGTAGTCGGCGGCGAACCGCCAGCTGGTGTCCGCGCTGTACGCGGTGCAGCCGAGGGCGGCCACGGCCGCGACCGGCACTGCGACAGTCCCGCGCCAGCGATTGGTCTGATGCTGCCGGCGGCGCTGCTGGCGGATCAGCCACCCGGCGAGCAGGACGAGCAGCACGGGCGGGATGAGGAGCGCCACGGTCATCACCGGGGAGGTGGCCCAGTCGGGGAGGAGCGGCGGGCCGCTGATCCGTATGGCGAGGGGGACGGGGCTGTGAGGAGGCAGGAGAGGGCTCCAAGGCGTCGAGGATTGAGGGCGAAGGGCGAAGGGCGAATCGACGGAGCGCTGAGCAACCGCCTATGCGAGAGGCTGGCGCGGGTAGGGCTGGTGTCAGCGCGGGTGACGCGGCGGGCCCGGCCAAGAGAGGGCGCTGAGGCGGCCAGTCAGGCGGCGGGGACTGTGCGGCGTCGTCGGTCGGGGCCGTCGAGGATGACGCGCTCCGTCATCTCGGCGAGGCGGGAGGCGACGCGGTCACCGAGGGTGACGCGCAGCTGCTCCATAGGAAGGTTGGTGGTGACGAGGGTGGGGAGCATGTGCTCGTACCGGTGGTTGATGAGCCGGTAGGTCAGCTCCTCGGTCCATTCGCTGGTCTTGGCCGCGCCGAGGTCGTCCAGGAACAGCAGCGGGCAGCGCGCCAGGGTCTGCAGGTCACGCTCGGCGTCGTGGCCGGCGCGGGGGCGCAGACGCGCGTGGAAGTCGGCGGTGGTGGTCGCTTCCCAGCGCAGACGGACCCCTTGGGCGAGCAGGGTTCGGATGGCGCCGTACGCCTGGTACGTCTTGCCGGTGCCTGTGGGGCCGGCGATCAGCAGCGACGGGCCTTCGGCGATGCCCGGCCCGCCGGGGCCGGGGCGTCCGGCGCGGGCGATCTCGTCGGCCCAGGCGGTGACCTTCGGGTGGTCGGCCAGGGCTCGGCGGTAGCGGGCGGGGATCCTGGCGTCGGCGAGTTCCAGCGCGGTGACGGGCTCGGCGTGCCCTTCCTCGACGGCGGCGGTGGCGAGGTCGATGCCGCGACTGGCAAGGATGCCGTTGAGCCGGTCGGCCAGCGGGCCGACCCGGTGGGGCTCGCGGGTGAGGGTGGCGGTCAGAGGTCACCTCCGTAGGCGGCTTCGACATCGGCGGGGTTTGTCCACGCCCTGTGGACAACCAGCGCGGTGGGGGCCGCGTTCATGGCCTCGTGCACGAGGCTCGGCAGAGTGCTGGGATGCAGGCCCTTGGCGCGGTGCCGTTCCAGGCCGGCCCGGATGTGGGCGGGGGCGATGCCCTCGCCGAGCAGCTTGCGCACCTCACGAGCGAGATGGCTCAGGACGTCCTTGGGCGGACGGTGTGTGCAAGCGGCGGCGTACTCGGCGATGAGCTCGTTGGCCGAGACGGCGTGGGGTGCGGGGGCGCTCGCGCCCCCCGAAGGGGTATTTCCTAGATCCATGATCCTAGGTCCTAGATCCGGATGCTGAGGCGTCACCGCTCCCTCACTGAGCCCTCCTCGCTGCCTCACGGAGGGCTCACTGAAATTGCTCTGACCTGCTATTTCTTCATCGGTGACCGGATTCACCGCAGGCTCGCGTATTCGCCCGGAGCCCTCACGGAGGGCTCCGTGAGGCTGCGGTGCGGGCTCCGTGACGCCCACTCCCGCAGCCGACGCATCGACGCTAGGCGCGGTGCGAGCCTGCGTGTCGTGGTGCGTGCAGGCTGGAAGACGGCTCGCGCTGGGGCGATTGATCTTCTGATGCTGCCGCCAGGTGACGATGTGCAGGTAGCGCTTGTCGCCCGGACCCTTGTAGCGGCATATCAGCCCCGCGTCGGCGAGCTGGGCGAGGTCGTGCTCGACAGCGCCAGGCGTATGTTCCGGGCGCAGGACCCACAACTGCCCGGCGATGATCGCGGCGTGGTCGCGGTGGCGCCCCTGATCGTCAGCCTGGGTGAGCAGGCCGAAGAAGGTGCGCTCTGCGGTCAACGAGACGGCGGCCAGAGACTCGGAGACGAAGGCTTCCGGCTTGATGGTGCGGATTCGTGCCAAGAGGGGCGGTCCTCACTCGGTGGCCGGTGGACTGGGTCCCACCGTTCACCGTCGGTCGGGGGCGGGTCGGGCGTGAAGCGCCCTGGAATGCCTGGCCGTTGACGCGGGAGCGTTGATGGCCGCTCGCGCTTTCCGGGGTGTCGTCAACATAGCCACACCCAGGTCACGCAAGTCCAGCCCTATCCGGCGCAATCTCTCACGGCAGAAACGCCGCTGGAAATCGCGTCGGCGAGGGCGGTGCGAAAAAGGTAGGGCACGATCGGCGGTTGACCAAATAGTTGCCCCGCATCCCAAGCCAGAAGGGTCACATCGGCAAGCCGTTGACGTCCTGCGAGCGACGAAGCTACAACACAACACCCCACGTCAGAGAGGCTCTCTGGTGTCGGGGCCCGTTCGGGGGTCCGACCTAGCGCAGCACCCCGACCACCGCGCTCACCGATTGAGCGCGGCGCAACATAGCCGACGATCGCCGGTTAACCAAACCGGCGAATGCGCGCTACAACTGGAGTCATGGCAGCACGATCGCTGGAAATAGGGCCCGCAGGAATGCTGGCGGCTCGCACCATCGAAATTCTTCGCGCGGAACGCGACCTTGGGAAGTGCCAACTCGCCGCACGGTATACCGATTTGGGGCGTCCTATGTCCAACACGATGCTGTCCCGCATCGAACTCGCCAAGCGGCGATGCGATATCGACGACCTCGTCGCCATCGCCGCAGCCCTGCAGGTGTCACCCGCTGCCCTCCTCAGGGGCCGGGTGCCGCCTGAGCCGCCCACGCAGCCCTCCCCAACCTCCCGACCAGGAGCCGCCCTCTTGCACCGATCCACGCCCGCGCCCGTGCCCCACAGGCCGTCTGACGCCCCTCCGCCCCGCCTCTACCGCCCTGAGGAGATCGCCGACACCCTCGGCTGCTCGGCCTGGTGGGTCAAGGACCGCGCGCGACGGCGCCTGATACCGCATATCCGGGTCAGCCGCGCCTACCGCTTCACCGCCGAGCACCTCGCCGAGATCATCCACCTCTACGAGGAGCGGCCGGCCCAGCCTGCGCAGGCAGTCGCATGGGTGACCGAGCCGCTCTCCGAGCCCGGTGCGCAGACCGGCTCCGGGCAACCTCGCCGCCCTGTCGTTGCGCCGGCGACTCGTCTGCGGGCCCGCCCGCCGCGTCGACAGCAGCAATACGGCACTGTCGCGTGACCCGATCGAATCTGCCGTAGCCGAAGAAAGGAAGAGAGGGGCAGCGGAACTTGGGTTTCGCGGAGAAGCGCGGAAACTACTGGCGCGGCCGCTACAAGGTCGCGCCCGGCAAGCACAACACGGTCGTTGACGAGAACGGCAAGGCGATCAGGTTCGCCACCAAGGGCGAAGCCCAACGGGCAGCGGCCGAGGCCGAGAACAAGTTCCGGCGCGGCGACTGGCGCGACCCGGCCCTCGGCCAGGAGACCTTCGGAGAGTACGCGAACCGCTGGTACGAGGCCCAGGACCTGGCGGCCTCGACCATGCAGAACTACAAGCGCCACATCGAGGAGCACCTGCTCCCCGACTTCGAGGACAAGGCGCTCGCCGGCATCCTGCGCACGGACGTCGACCTGTGGGAGAAGAAGGAGAAGGCCCTCTATGCCGCCTCCAGCGTCAAGACCTGGCGCTCGACGCTCCACCTGATCTTCGAGGACGCGATCGACGAGGGCTTGATCACGTCCAACCCGGCTGCTCGCCGGCGCGGGCGGGGTAAGCGCGCGGGCCGCTCCCGAGACCGTGGTCCGGAGAAGGTGGTCACCGACGCGCTCGGCCTCCTGCTGACCGCCGAGCGCGCTGCCCTGCTCTCCGGCCGCGACGACGAGTTCGTCGCCGTGGTCCTCAAGGGGTACACGGGCATGCGCTGGGGCGAGATCGTCGGCTTGGAGACCGCGTTCGTCCGCCCTGGAGCCGTCCGGGTCGAGTGGCAGCTGTACGAGCTCGACACGGGGGAGCTGGTGCGCTGCCCGCCGAAGGACGACAGCTACCGCACCATCGACTCGATGGACTGGCTGTCGGCGCTGGTCGCCAACCACATCGCCCGCACGAAGCCCAAGCCATGCCCCTGCCACGGCAAGACCTACGTCTTCCGAGGACAGGGCGCGGCCCGTACCGGGGGCCACCAGGGCGCGAAGCTCGTCGACGTCGCCCGCCGTGCCGACGTCTCGACCGGCACGGTGTCCAACGTGCTCAACCACCCCAAACGCGTCACCGAGGCCACGCGAGAGAAGGTCGAGCAGGCCATCGCGGACCTGGGGTTCGTGCTGGGCGGCGTCGTGCCGGAGCATGCCGCCCACTGGCGCAGGAATGGCTTCGCGACCTGGCTGTTCACCCCGGCGGTCTCCGGCTGGTACCCGAAGAAGGCACCACAAGAGCCGCGGCCCGTGCCCCTACTCGGCGAGCCTTGGCCCGGTGTCCCGGCACGCGGTCGGGGGGCCAGCGAACGGGCCGACGCCTGCTGGCTCCCGATAGCCAAGGGACTCACGCCCCACGGCCTCCGCCACACCCACCGGACGATGATGGAGGATCTGGGAACCGAGAAGGTGCTCATGGACGAACGCATGGGACACATCGACGGCTCGGTCTCGGCGCGCTACGCCCACGTCACCCCAGGCATGCGCAAGCGCCTCAAGCTGGGGCTGACCGAGCAGTGGGAGGCAGCACTCGACGCGCGTTTGGCCATGAGCGCCACGTCACCAGTGCGCGTACTGAGTGCTCTCCTGCGGGCACATGAGGTGTCACGGGTGTCCGTCAAGTCGTAGCGAGCAAAGACCTGTGCCTTCCGGCGACCCCTTCCGGAGGGCACGTCCATGTCCATGATGCCTCCGCGAGGAAGCATCGTCACCGCGCGGCAGCCGCCCTCCTCCAGACTCTGCTGTGTCTCACGAGACACAGCAGAGCCGCTCTGGCTTGGTCATCGTGAGACGGGGGCGATGTGCTGAGCGCTGACACGCCTGCGTCATGAGCTGAGTTTGGATACTCAGGACGAACGGAGCCAACGGCGCTATCAATGAGCCATGCGAGCATCACGCCCCGGTCCTGCTTCACCGTCCGCTGACCCTGAGCAACTCCCCGACCTTGTCATCCTCGTTCATGGCACCTTCTCCACCGCCGACGGTGAAAGGGGGGACCGGTGGTGGCAGCGAGACAGCCCAAACTGGCGATGGCTCCAAGAACACCTACCGGCGGACATCGCTCTGCCCGACGAATCTGTCCGACTGTTCCGATGGGACGGCGCGAATAGCCAGGTTAGCCGACTGCATGCAGCTAATAGATTGCTGGCGCTCATGCTGAAACTTGAAAATGAAGGACGCAATTACCACCTGGTCGGCCATAGTCATGGCGGTTCGGTAATCTGGGAGGCTCTGGTCAGTGCCGAAGTTACACGTAATCACGGCAAGGTTTATGCGGAACTGCGCCGGGCCTTGAACGATCCTGAAGTCTTATCAGGTGGCCAACCGATCATCCCGCCCCGGCGCGACGAGTACGACCCTTGGTGGGTGAGGTACAAGACTCGGGATCTTCCTGACTCGGCCGAGTATGAAGCCATTCGGTCGGCGATAAAATTGCAAGGTTTGCGAAGTTGGACGACCGTCGGAACCCCATTCATGCGTTACATGCCGGTGCGCCGAGGGCTGCTTTCCCGTTGTCTGTCCCTCCAATCATCATCAGCCTGGCGCATCTTGGGCAAAGAGTACGTTGCTCTGATTCCGATGTTGCTGACGGCGCTTCCACTAGTACCTCTCGCTGCTGCTCTTTTCGGGGGGAACTGGGGCAGGGCGGTGCTAACTAGCGACACCGCCAATGCGTGGAGTGTTCCTTACGTCTTGTGCTGGCTGGTGACTTTCCGCTCGATGAGAGTCAGCGACTATAGTGATTCATTGTTAGTTCGCGAGCGGGCTGTACCTGGTGTCTTTCGTCGGTTCTCCGGGCGCTGGCTGGGCTTATGGTCGCCATCTGATGAAGCCATTAACGTGCTCTCGGCTCTGGCTCACCACCAGGTCAGGTATGAGCTGCTGTGGTCATCGGGCGCGCTGAGCGCCCGCCGAAAATTGGCGCGTCTCCCCAATCAGGTACCGCTACCGAATTTGACTATACCGGACCCAATTCGCACGATCACCCTGGTGCCGCACGTTCGGCGCACTTCTGTATTATCCGCAACCAAGCCAGTCGTCACTTGGGTAAATCGATGCATCGCGCCGTTGTGGACACGAAAGCTCGCCCGGACCTTGGCGCGCAGTGTCCAGGGATCTGACCTTCCTCGCACTGTTGCCGCCTATGTCTCACCCTGGCCGTTACCACTGGATCACGATTGCACCCACTTGGGCCTCCCTGTTCGCACCATTCGTGAAATCGATCGGGAGGTCACTGACTGCAACGCCATGCTCGCACCAAAGGCGCGCGAGCTACTGATTATTGCAGCATTGAAAGGCGTGCCGAAAGACGGTCAAGGTTCTGGCAGGTTCCTCATGGAGAGTGGCAGTGCGTTGGTGCACACCGAATACTTCAATAATCCGGATGTGCGCAGGCTAATTCTCCATCATATCTGCCAAACGCGGACTTCGGTTGACGGCTACTCGGCACCGGCAGACGACGAGTTAGAAATTTGGCTCACGCGGCACCTGGAGAGTACCCGAACCTGCTTCGCGGGTCTTTTGCAGCAGTCAATAGAGGCGCTGCGTGCGGATACGTTCCCAGTTGATGATTCAGTCATATGAGACACAGCAGAGCGTCCGGAGAACCGTCTCACTTCAGCAGTTACGACGATTGCCCAGTAGCGGGGCCAACGGGCCTGGCTCAATAGGTGCATGGAGACTGGTGAGCACTGGGCATACCGCGCGAGGCCGAAAGAGCTAGGCAACTCTGTCAGGCAGGTGGAGATCGTCCGGGTGGGCGGTCGCGGCAGGTCTGATTGGATTTATTGGTGGGCTCCCCTGGGACGTCGGCAGTGCTCGCCGATGAGGCGCAGGATCGTGTGCCGCACCTTGCGCAGGGCCAGGTAGCGGTGATGTTCCCTTTGGTGGGCGGGGTCGTTGCCAGGGGCTGGGGTGAAGGGAGCTGGAGGTAGGCGCACAGGAGGTCGCTGCAGGTCTGGCGCAGGCTGTTGTAGGGGGGGCGTCGTCGGCGAGGCCGGCCAAGGCGTGGACGCCACCGAGCCGGGCGGCAGGGGAGTCCGAGCCGAGTGTGGCGACGGCCACGGAGAAACGTTCGGTGTGGAGCCGGGTTGCTTCCCGGTGAGCACCGGCTTCGTCGACGCGCTGACGGCGGTAAGCAGCGACCAGGGCGACGAGTGCGCCGGCCCCGGCAACCGCGCCGAAGGAAAGCTCCACCAGGTCGAGCGCCTTGGCGTCGAGCTTTGCGGTGGTGTCGATCTCCTGGAATTGCAGCAGGTACACCCAGCCGTAGAAGACGCCGCCGGCCACCAGGACCGCGGTGACGCAGGTGACGACCGGGGCCGGCCGAGCCTCCACAGCCGTAACTCCCGATTATCCGATGCCGAGTGCGGTCGCCGGTTGATTGTCATGAAGATGGAGACAAAGCATGGAGGTCCATGGCTGCGGGCTGACGCGACCGTACGGGGATCCGTGTGAAGCCGGGCCCGGGACAGCAGCGTAGGGGTTGAAGACCAGACGGCAGGCGCGACGGCCGATGGTATGGCGGGGCCAGGGGATGCGGCTCAGCGCAGATCAGGAACGTAGAGGCCAGCCGCCCGCCCGACGGTCACAAAGTCCATCCTCGACTGCAGCGGTGCTGGCTTCCACCCGGTCGCCTCCTGGATGAAGCCGCCCTTGTCTGCACCCGTGTCGTTCCATGCCTTGTCCATCACGAGCAGCCGAGCCCAGTTGATCGGCTCTCCGTTCTTGGCGTGCGTGGGGTGGGTGTAGTGGGTGAGGAAGTCTTCGGAGAGGACGTTCGGGGCGTGGGGTGCGGCCTCGAAGACCCCGCCGAAGGAGGGCTTGGTGACTGCCCAGAAGATGGGCACCTCACCCAGGCGGTACTTGTCGGGGTAGCGCTGGTGGTAGGTGACGGCGTACTGGTTGACCCACTTCCGCCACAGCGTGGCTGCGTCGGCCTCGTCGGGGAGGTAGTCGTCGGACATGGCGCTGCCGTCGGGTTCGGGGTAGAGAACGAGTTGGGTGGTCTGCGTGAAAGAGGGATTGCGGCGGCTGGTGAACGTCCATTCGGTGCCGGGCGGGTAGGGCTGGGTGGTGGTCTTGGTAGCTGGCATTGCCCTAGCCTCGCCGTTTCGGTTGGGGCGATGAGGTGTCGTTGAGGGGGAACTGCCGGGTGGCTGACGCGCTTTCGGTGTTTGGACATGGTGGAGACCCGGCGCGGTGGTCGGGTTCTCCAGGGTCCTTCGGGTCGTGGGCGGTCAGGGGCCTGCCGGTCAGCCGGCGGGACGGGGCAGTGCGGCGAGGCGATGGAAGGCCGTGGCCAGTTCGGTTCTCCAGGGCCAGGTCGCCGATATCCGCAAGCGCAGGCGTCGGCCGCCGCGGGTGAGGCGGGCGGCGACGTGCAGCAGTCGGTAGCGGAGCTTCTTCGGCTCGGCAGTGGCCAGCTCCCCGTCCAGCAGCAGAACGCGCGTCCAGGCCAGCAGATCGATCGCCGCGAGGCTGAGTTCGAGCCAGACGGCGTTGACGTTGAAGTCGCGGGAGGGGAAGCGGCCGAAGCCGGTGGTCTTGCCGCACCGGATGTGGTCCTCAACGCTGGCATGCCCGCGGTGACGGACCTCCAGGAACTGGGCGGATCCGCCCCCGGAGTAGGGGGTGTCGGTGAGAAACGCCTGATGGCGCAGGCCCTCGTCCTGATCGAACAGGGACAGCTGGGCTCCGGGGTGCGGCCGCTCGCGGCGCACGATGATGCGGGTGCCGGTCGGATAGCCGGCCAGGTCGATCATGCCGGTCAGCTCGGCGACCTCGGCACCGTCACGCAGCGTCCCGTCCTGGTCCAGGGCGGGATACCAGAGGCGGTCGGGCATGGTCCGGACAGCTCGGCGGACCGGCTCGGTGATGGCGTATCCGACTGAATAGAAGGTACGGATTCCTCGTTTCCCCAGGTCGCGGACGTGAGCGAGGAAGGCTTTCGCGGATCCGGCACTGTCGGCGCGGATGAGGATGTCGGTGCCGTGCCGGTGAGCGTCGGGGATTTGCGCGAGCGCTTGGTCGAGCACCGTGATGTGATCGGCGGCAGTGTTGGCTCCGGAGTTCCCGGGCCGCAGCCGCCCCGATACGGCCTCGCCGGTGTTCGCGAGGAAACACAGCAGCGGGTGGAAGCCGAAGCCGCCCTTGTAGGTGGGTGCGGCCTGCTCCTTATCGGAGTGGCAGGTCACCAGCGTGGCGTCGAGGTCCAGAACCAGGCCGGGAAGTTCTCGTCCGCCGGCCCGAGCAGCAGGTATGCCCTCGCCGGTCTCGGCGGCCTGCATCCAGGCGACTTCCCGGGCCGAACCGCGGGCCGTCCGCAGCGCGGCGAGTACAGCCTCGTCGGTGTCGGCGAGCAACCGCCAAGCCGTGGGCGTGGAGGCGACCGGGCCGAACACCCCTGCCTGGTCCCGCAGCACGGCCAGATCCGCGATCGCCTCACCACCGTCGGCGAGCATCACCGCAAGGTCCGTGGCGACCCGGCCCGGATCATGCCCGGTCCCGCGCGGCCGAAGCGGCCTGAGAGCGGCGGAGTACGCGGCGGTCAGCCCGGTGGCATCAGCGAGATCCGCCAGCAACCGTGCCCCGGCATGCCCGACCACCCCCGAACCATCGGCACTGACATGGACCCTGGGACGCAACCCGATACCCTGCACGTAGAAAGTGCCCTCCGCCTGGACCGACAGAACCCCTCAGCAAGGTTCATCGTCCCAGGTCAGGAAGGCACTTTCGCGTTTCCGCCCCCAGGCCACGCGTACCCAAGTGAAACGGCGAGGCTAGTTTGCTGCTCTTTTGGTTCGGTCGGGGCCGGAATTGAGGGATTGGGCGCCCATGAGACGTCGCAGATCTGCGACAGATCCTTCACGTTGCCTCTACGTGGTCGCATGATGCCTCGAGAACTTCGATCACTCCTGGGGGACCCATGCGCCGCACCACTGCTGCCACCGTTCTGCTCGCCGCGCTGCTGGCCGCAGGCTGCTCGAACGGAGACGACGGCGGAGGGGACGAGAAAGTGGAAGCCACGTCGTCCGCGTCCGCGCCGTCGGCCTCGGGGAAACTGGCCGGCGTGTGGGGGCCGAAGCTCTCCGAGGCGACCGACGGCACGGACGCCGTGTGCAACGAGGTGGGCGACCAGGCGTGCGCGGAGCACCTCACGGATATCGCTCTGGTGGTCGGGGACCTGGAGCTCGCGGTGAACGAGGCGGGCGGCAGCTCCTCGTATCCGCGGACGGTGGCGGAGCTCGAGAAGGTGGATGCCGCGGTGGACGCGTACAGCGACCACGAGTGCCTGAACGACGAGAACGCGGGCATCAAAGGGTCGCCGTGTCCGGATGACGCGCAGACGATCCTGACCGGGGGTCAGACGCTGGTGCTCGCCTTGCAGGCCGACGAAGGTGTCTCGTAGCAAGTGCGGGGAAGCTCGGCTGCCGTGGGGGAGCGACCGCCCTCACCGCCTTCGTGCCTCAGTTCTCGCCTTGATGGGACCGGTCTTCGAAATCACCTCGCAGTACATCGACAACGACGTGACCGCCCACCGGGAGCGGCTCATCCAGGCCCGGATCGACTTCATCGACATGGCTTGCAAGAGCATCACCACGTGATCTAGGAAGATGTAGCTCGTCTGGCTCGACAGGGACGGTGTGATGTCTGAGGCGAGCAGCAAGGCTTCCTCTTGGCTGGTTCGCGCTCTTTGGGCCCGCTGCGCAGGGCTACGATCTATGCAGCAGCCCGTGACCGACTGGGGGTCGGATATACACATGGCCTGCTGTTGTTGGCACGAGTGAGGGGGCGCCTTGGCAACGCTGGGCCACTTGAAGGAACGCACGGTTGGCTTTTACGAGGTAGTCGTCCTCAAGGACGGCGAAGCCCGACGAATCCCCGAGCAGATGGACTGGGACGGCACCCTCTCGGATCTCGCCCAAGCACCCGTCGCAGCCCGTACTTTCGAAGCAGACTCACAAATGGTGGGAACTATCGCCACCTACGACATGCAGGACCATCTCCTCCTGCATCGCGTGAAGGATGCCGGCGAGTGGTTGTCTGTCATGAACTTCGATACGGGAACCTTGCGCGAGCTGGAGCAGTCTGCGCATGAGGGCTACCTGGACACGTCGGTGATCTGTTTCCTGCCCTTCGGCAACGTTGTAGGCATCATGCAGGGAGGCGTGTCGGCGCCTTCGCACAAGGCGCTGGAGACCTGGCTCAACGGGATCCAGATCTTCCCTGGTGCACAGCTGCAGATTCGCCCTGTGGTGACGCACTCAGAGGTGGAGAAGCTGAAGAGCGCCTCTGGCGCAAGCAGGGTGGAAGTGAAGATCATGGCCAACAAGATGGGTGCTCTGAGCGGCCGTCGCGGTGGCTTGGCCCGAACGCTCCAGGTAGCTGGAGAGTCGTACGGGGAGATCAGCGTAACCATGATCATCTCAGTCCCCAAGAAGAAAGAACTCAAGGAGCACCGCGAGCATCTTCTGGCTGACCTGGAGGAGATCTCCGATGTGGTGACCGGTGCCGAGCGCGCCCGGGCTCGACTGGTCTTCTCCGAGCCGGGCGGGCCGGAGCAAACCCGACTAGTCGAGCTGGTAGAGCACAGCATTACGGCCAAAAGGCGCGTACCGGCCACAGACGGAGAAGGTAGGTCAATCCGGATCATGTCAGCGGTGGATGCCATCCTGGGAGCAGCGGTCGAGCATGAGGATGCATTGCGACTCGCAGTGGATGCCGGGGGTTCGTGACCTGGGCATAGACGAGGGGGGCCTGTGGAGGAACGCGACACCATCGCGGATCGTTGGGCAGAACATCTTTGGATCGACTACCTCGTAGCAGCGCTCATACTGGGCGTGCATGTTCTGGTGATCCGCGCAACCGAGTCAGGAGACTGGCTGTCGTGGATCGACTCCTCGCAGCGGACCGGCCTGTACGCTGCGGCTGCTGGTGTGGTGTCAGCAATCGGCGGATTGAGTGCCATCGCGATCTCCATCTACACCGCGGCGAACGGTGAGCGCCTCCGAGCTGTGCGCCGCCATCATCAGGACGACCTTCGGCGAAGTTGGCGCAGTTTGCTGTGCAGCACTGCGTTGGTATGCACTCTGCTATTGAGCGCGCTATCACTCGACAGAGATAAGGATCCCGTATCCGCACGGTTCATCTTCGAATTCGCCATGAGCTTTGCAGCGCTGCGCTTTAGCCGTCTCATCTGGCTGTTCGACAGCATGATGCGGGTATCAGATGCGGATTCGGCTGAGCCTGACCCGGTCGCCACTCCGGTACGCGACCCTGATTGGCTGCGCCGGCGCCAGAACACGCCGTAAGCCAAAGTCTTCGTTTCCTGGTGGCGGAACCGCTCGCAGCAGCTCCCACAGCGGAGGTGATCCAGACGCCCACACAGCCAGCGTCTGGCGGTCGACGACGTGCAGTCGCTGCTACCTCGCGAAGGCCACGGCCGGGCCGGTCACCCGTCCGTTGGTGACGATGACCGCGACGTCGGCGCCGTGAACCTGGTGGGCGGTTCCGTTGAGGACCTGGAGGTCGGGTGTGCCGACTGGTGAGCCGTGGGTGCCGTTGCGGCGGTGCTTGCACTGGATCACCCAGCGCCGCCCGTACGGGTCGGTGGCTTTCACGTCGGCGTCGAGGTTGCCGCGGCCGCCGACCCTCTGGGCATCCTGGCAGCCGTCGCGTTGCATCAGGGCCAGTATGGCGTCCTCGAAGCGGCGGTGGTGCAGCGCGTCGAGCTGCGCCAGTCCAAAGCGCAGGCCCTGCGCCCACACCGCCTTCCATCGGGCCTGCTGCTGCCGGTGGTGAAGCCAGCTGGCGCCCGCGAAGACGGTGAGGCCCGGACGGCGACGAGGACCCACCAGTGAGGCGCAGCCAGTTGACCGCCATCACCGCCAGCCCGATACCGGCCGCCGTCACCGCGGCGAAGACGAGCAGCTGCGCGTCGCGCTGCTGCTGTCGTCGGATGGGCCGCTGGGTGCGCCGCTGCACCCGCCGTCGCCGGGGCACCGCTACCACCGGATTGGGTAGGACACCGTCGGACGGGGCTGCGGTGCCCGGGCGGCGGGGGCGTGATCGAAGCGGATCGGGTACTGGACCGTGGACTGCGGCCGCGGAACACCCCTCACAACGCCCCATGTTGGCACGCCGCTCTGAAAGTACGTCAAAACATCGCTACTCTCGGCGATCAAGGAAGGGGGACGGGCCAGGTCAGACGTGTTGAGGGTCATGTCGGTTGCAGGTCCGTGAGAGCGAGTCGCGGGCGGCCTGGCGGCGGCGCACCGGGCCTCAGGGTCGCGAACCGGCAGGCGAGGGGCCTCGGCGAGGTCGCCCTCGCTTGTTCGGGAGACGTTCAGGGCCGGGTGTTCTTCCCCTCGGCATTTCCGCCGCCGACGCCTGCGGGGGCTTGGCGGCGCGTTGCGGCGCCGACTTCGTCGTGGACGGAGCTGTGTCTTGCTTCTGCGGAGGAGGGGCAGGCCGTGTCCGTTGCTCGGAACGCGCCGACCGCTGCTTGCGCGACGCCGGTTCCGGCCGGTCCGGTGATGGCCGTGTTCCAGGTAGATGCGCCCCGCGTCAGTGATCTCCGCCTGCCACTTCCCATCCTGCTTGGGCATGGCGATCGTCGTACCGACTGTGATCGGCCTCGCACACCGTAGGGATGACCCTTTCCCAGCGTGAGTGGCAAAGAGCGGCTGGACGTCGGAGGGCCGCTCGCTGGGGGCCGCCGGGAGCCCGTTTCTGGAAGTTGGCTCCCAACCGGCTCCCAACACGAGGCCCCAAAGCAAATCAAGCCCGGTGCTGATCTCTCAGCACCGGGCCTGACCTGGTGTTTCTCTGTCGGGGTGGCGGGATTTGAACCCACGACCTCTTCGTCCCGAACGAAGCGCGCTACCAAGCTGCGCCACACCCCGATTGTCGCTGCTCGTCGCGGCGACGTCGTTTACTTTAGCCCACCGCTCGCCGGAGACGAAATCCGATTCAGCGGCGGCCGCGGAGCAGGGACGGGCGGATGTGGTCCAGGGCCACGAGGAGGGCGGCGAGGGCGTAGAGGGCGAGGCCGACGAGGAGGGCGTTGCCGAGGACGCTCTTGTAGCCGTGCTGGTCGACGTCCAGGAAGGGGTAGAGGTAGCGGCCCTGTGTGCCGGGCGGGAGGAGTTCGCCGCGGGCCAGGGAGAAGGCCAGGTAGGCCAGGGGGTAGAGGAGCCACGCGGGAGGCTGGCCCTGGTGCAGTCGGCCGGGGGTGGTGAAGAGGAGCCAGTCGAGGGCCGCGGCCACCGGCACCGCCGTGTGCAGGATGTGGGTCGCGGCGGTCTGCCAGCCGGTGCCGGCGCCGTCGGGGGTGGCGAAGGGGCTCGTCGGGTTGGTCAGGAGGGTGTGGTGGACGAGGGCGGCCGCGACGACGTAGAAGAGGGTCGCGCCGGTGAGGGAGGCCGGCAGGGGGTGGTGGGCGGACCATGCGCACTGGGCGGAGGCCAGCATCACCAGGGCCAGCAGGATGCCGCTCTGGGTCGTGAAGTGACTCAGGGTGTTGGTGAGTGGTCCGCCTGTGAGCAGGGCCAGTGCCACTCCGGTCAGGGCCAGCAGGGCGATGAGGGCGCGGAAGGCGGCGACCGGGCGGCGGCGTACGGGGAGCAGTACCGCCCGGGGCGGGACCACGCTCGGCAGCACGACGGCGCGGGCCGGGATCGGGGGGAGGTCCGGGAGGTCCCTGGGTATCGGTGCTGTCATGGGCTCACGGTAGACAGACCGGACATAGCGGGCTATGTGGGTGGGCTGTGTGGGTTACTCGGGCCGGTCCCGGTCTCCCTTCCGGTCGGGTCCCCTGGTCCTGGTCCTGGTCCTGGACCCGGTCCCAGGTCCCAGGTCCCAGTCCCGACCTCTTCCGCTCCTGTGGTCAGTGGTCGCGACCCACCAGGGTCAGCAGGGTTGCCTCCGGTGGGCAGGCGAAGCGGACCGGGGTGTAGCGGCTGGTGCCGCAGCCGGCCGAGACGTGGAGGTAGGACGTGCGGCCTTCCGACGTGTGCGTGGAGAGGCCCTTCACGCGGTCCGTGTCCAGGTCGCAGTTGGTGACCAGGGCGCCGTAGAAGGGGATGCACAGCTGGCCGCCGTGCGTGTGGCCGGCCAGGATCAGGGGGTAGGCGTCGGCCGCGTAGGCGTCCAGGACGCGCAGGTACGGCGCGTGGACCACGCCCATCGAGAAGTCCGCCGTGCCCGACGGGCCGCCCGCCACCTCGGCGTACCGGTCCCGCTTGATGTGCGGGTCGTCCAGTCCCGTCAGCTCGACCGACACGCCCTCGATCTTGAGGGTGCCGCGGGTGTTCGTGAGGTTCTGCCAGCCCGCGGCGTCGAAGCCGTCGCGCAGGTCCTCCCACGGGTTGTGGACGGCGTCCACGACGGGCGCGTTGCCGTTCAGGCCGTGGCGGCCCTGGACCTTCTCGAGCAGGTAGCGGGCGGGGTTGCGCGGCTTAGGGCCGTAGTAGTCGTTGGAGCCGAAGACGTAGGCACCCGGGAACTCCATGAGGGGGCCCAGGGCGTCCAGGACCTCGGGGACACCCTCCGGGTCGGACAGGTTGTCGCCGGTGTTGATCACGAAGTCGGGGCGCAGCCCGGCCAGCGAACGCAGCCAGCGCTGCTTCTTGCGCTGGCCGCCGACCATGTGGATGTCGGAGACCTGGAGCACGCGCAGCGGCCGCATACCGGGGGGCAGGACCGGGACCGTCACCCGTCGGAGGCGGAAGGAACGGGCCTCGAACCCCGCCGCGTAGGCCAGGCCGGCGGCGCCAACCGCCGTGATGGACAGGGGTACTCCGTATCGCGCGCGCATACGTCCATCGTGTCAGAAGCGGAGGGCTGGGGCCGACCGCGGTTCACCGGGGGCCGGCCGGGGCCGTCTTGCCGCGGGCCGCGCAAATCGACGGGCGCTCTGCTTCCCGTACCTGCGACAATCAGGTCCATGACCACGCTCAAGTCGAAGCTGCACGACGACCTCAATGCCGCGATCAAGGAGCGGGACGAGCTGCGCTCGTCGACGCTCCGGCTGACCCTCGCCGCGATCACCAAGGAGGAGGTCGCGGGGAAGGAGAAGCGTGAGCTCTCCGACGACGAGGTGCAGAAGGTGATCACCCGCGAGGCGAAGAAGCGCCGTGAGGCCGCCGAGGCCTTCGCCCAGGGTGGCCGGGCCGAGAGCGCGGAGCGGGAGAAGGCGGAGGGCGAGGTGCTCGCCGCCTACCTGCCGAAGCAGCTGTCGGACGAGGAGCTGACCGCGATCGTCGCCCAGGCCGTCGAGGAGGCGAAGGCGGCCGGCGCCGAGGGGCCGCGGGCCATGGGCGCCGTGATGAAGATCGTGAACCCGAAGGTGGCCGGGCAGGCCGAGGGCGGTCGGGTCGCCGCCCTGGTCAAGAAGCTGCTGGCCGGCTGAACCGCCTGCCAGGACGGTCACGACGTCCTGCACGGGGTCTCGTAGTGGTACGCGAGGGCTCGTGAACGGGAGGTTCGTGAACGGGTGAGGGCCCGCTCCGCCTGTCGTGCGGAGCGGGCCCTCACCCGTTGGTGTCGGCAGGACTGGTCGTCAGCTGTTCGTCAGCTGTTCGTCAGTCGCGTCCGCCGGGGCCGTTGCCCGCGCCCTGGAACCAGTTGCCGGGGAAGCCGCCGCCGTTGTCCGAGCCGCCGTTGCCGTTGCCGGCGCCGCCGTCGGACAGGCCGGCGATGAAGCCCTCGTCGTCGCCGTTGTCCCCGCCGCCGGGCTTGTTGTCGTCGCGGCCCTTGTCCTTGTCCTTGTTCTTGTTCTTTCCCTTGTCCTTGTTCTTGTCGCCGTCCGGGATGTCGACGAGGTTGAACGAGGGCGCGTCCTTGCCCGACAGGGCGCCGGTCATGGCGTCCTTCCAGATCGGGCCGGGGACCGCGCCACCGAAGACGAGGTCGTGGTGGACGCCGCCGATCGTGATGTTCTTCATCTCGACCTTCTGGGTGGCGCTGCCGACCCAGACGGCGCCCGACATGTTCGGCGTGTAGCCGACGAACCAGGCGTTCTTGCGCTCGTCGGTCGTACCCGTCTTGCCCGCGTTGTCGCGGTCGCTCAGACCGGCTTCCTTACCCGTACCGGAGTCGACCACGCCGCGCAGCAGGGTGTTCACGCTGTCCGCGGTCTTCTCGGACATGGCCCGCGAGCACGTCGACTTCGGGACCTCGAGCGACTTCTGCTCGCCTCCGACCTTCTGCGTGATCGACTCGATCGCGACCGGCGTGCAGTACATGCCGCGCGAGGCGAAGGTCGCGTAGGCGCTCGCCATGGTCAGCGGGGACATACCGACCGAGCCGAGGGCGAGGGCGGAGGGGTTCTGCGGCAGCTTGTCGCCGTTGCCCTGGTGGACGTGGAGCTTGTCCGCCATGGTCGAGACCGGGCACAGTCCGATGTCGGAGAGCATCTGCACGAAGTAGGTGTTGACCGACTTGGCCATCGCCTCCTTCAGCCGGTACGGGCCGACCTCCGACTCGTTCTCGTTCTCGACGCGGTAGCCCGAGTCGTTGATCCAGGGCTTGTCGCAGGTCTGGATCGGGCTCGGGTAGTCCATGTCGTACGGCGACGAGTACTCCTTCGTCGCCGGCACGTTCTCCTCCAGGGCCGCGGCCGCCAGGAACGGCTTGAACGTCGAACCCGTCGGGAATCCGTAGTTGGAGCCGCCGTAGGCCGCGTCGACCGAGTAGTTGTACTCCGTCTCGTCCTTGCCGTAGCCGTACGGCTTCGACTGGCCCATGCCGACGATCCTGCCGGTGCCCGGCTCCACCATCGTGAGCGCCGCGGCCACCGAGTCCGCCTTGTAGACGTGGTTCTTCAGGGAGTCGTTCACCGACTCCTGGGCCTGCGGGTCGAGGGTCGTACGGATGGTCAGGCCGCCCTGGTTCCAGACCTTGGACCGGTCCTTGCGGGTCTTGCCGAAGACCGGGTCGCTGAGGAACACCTCGCGCACGTAGTCGCAGAAGAAGCTCGCGCTGTTCACGGCCGTGATGCAGCCGTTGTTGGGTTTGCTGACCTTCAGGCCGAGCGGCGCCTGCTTCGCCTCGGCGGCCTCCGCCTGCGAGATGTCGCCGACCTGGGCCATGCGGGTCAGGACGGTGTTGCGCCGCTTGGTGGCCTCCGCCTCGTCGTTGACCGGGTCGTAGCGGCTGGGCGACTGGACGATGCCGGCCAGGAGGGCGGACTCCTGGATGTTGAGGTCCTTGGCGTGCTTGGAGAAGTAGCGCTGGGAGGCCGCCTCGACGCCGTAGGCCTGCTGGCCGAAGAAGGTGATGTTCAGGTAGTTCTCGAGGATCTTCTTCTTGCCCAGCTCCTCCTCGACCTGGATCGCGAGCTTCAGCTCCTGGATCTTGCGGCCGATGGTCTGCTGGGTGGCCTGCGCGACCTTGGTCGGGTCGTCGCCCGCCTCCTCCACGAAGACGTTCTTGACGTACTGCTGGGTGAGCGTGGACGCGCCCTCGGAGACCTCGCCGCTGCGTGCGTTCTTGTTGAGCGCGCGCAGGACGCCCTTGAGGTCGATCGCGCCGTGCTCGTAGAAGCGCGAGTCCTCGATCGCCACGATCGCCTTCTGCATGTACGGCGAGATGTTCTTGAGGTCGACCACCGTACGGTCGCGCGAGTAGACCGTGGCGATGGTGTCGCCCTTGGTGTCGAGGATGGTGGTGCGCTGGCTCAGCGGGGGAGTCTTCAGGTTGGCCGGCAGGGCGTCGAAGCCCTCCACCGACCCCTTGGCGGCCAGCCCCAGCGCGCCCACGGCGGGCATCGCGATGCCGGCCAGCACTGCTCCCGCGAGCACACTGACACCGAGGAACTTGGCGGCCTGCTGCGTTGGCGACAGACCGCCGCCCGAGCGCTTCTTTGGCATGGAGGCAGCCTACGTTCTCATTCGCCGGACACGCGTATATGCCTTGGCCTAAGCTGCACCCAACTGTCACAGCAGTGAGGCCACGTATCAATACGTCCGGCGACCCCGAATCGTTCCGGATCCGCTTGATTTTTTTCTGAGAGGCGCCTCGCTGGGGGCGTGATGGGAGCGCGCCGGCGCGTGCCGCGGCGTGTGGGGCGCGTGTCCGAATCCGCCTTGTGTGTCAATCGGTGTCCGTTGTGGTGCAGTGGAGATGACCGGAATGCCGGGATGGTCACGCATGTCGCCAGCTCACTCCCCCGGGTGATCTGCCGCTTACCCATAGTCCGTTCGGGCCATTCAAGATTGGGCCCGAAGGGGGTGTTGCGCTGTGCCCACCTTCCGTAACGTCCTCAACTGGCGGCGGTGAATATGCCGCTGCCGCCGTGGGGGAGCCTCGATTCGGGAGAGGACGGCGCCGGTATGGGCTGGGTAACCGACTGGAGTGCGCAGGCCGCCTGCCGCACTACCGATCCGGACGAACTGTTCGTTCAGGGAGCAGCGCAGAACAGGGCCAAGGCGGTGTGCACCGGATGTCCGGTGCGGACCGAATGCCTGGCCGACGCGCTCGACAACCGCGTCGAGTTCGGCGTGTGGGGAGGGATGACGGAGCGGGAGCGGCGCGCGCTGCTGCGCAGGCGGCCCACCGTGACCTCCTGGCGCCGACTGCTGGAGACGGCGCGGACGGAGTACGAGCGGGGGGCCGGCATCGTGGCCCTCGACGACGACGAGATCTACGAGAACTACGCGGCCGTGGGGTGAGTTCGGGGAGCCCGGAGAGCCCGGAGAGCCCGGGGAGTTCGGAGAACCTGGAGGGTCAGGAGAGTTCGGAGAGCCTGCAAGCCTTCTGAGACGGAGTCTTCCGAGCCCGGCAGCCAGGCAGCCCGTGAGTTCGTGAGCCCGTGCGCTCGTCGAGCCCGTCAGCTCGCTGCGTCCGCGGCCCTGCGAGCCGGAGCTTCCTTGCTGGCCCTTTCGAGCCGGAAGTACACGAGCCCGAAGCCTCGCAATCGCTCAGGCGCCCGGCTCGGGCAGCTCGGGCAGGCTGGTCGCCAGGCGTGTGCCGACGTCCCGCAGTCCCGCGAGGTCGTGCACGTCGCCGGGCAGCGCGGCCACCTCGGTGACCGCCACCTCGGGATGACGCGCGGTGAAGCGGTCCCGTGTGCGCTGCTCGCGGGCGAGCAGGTGCATGCGCTCCGCGTGCAGCCTCAGCAGACCGGCCGCGAGTGCGTCGACGGACCGCGCCGTCGCGGCGTCCGGTGCGCTCGCCCGTGTGCCTGCAGACGTGTCCGCCGCCGCGCCGGGAGCCTCGGGAGTGGGCGTCTCGGACGCAGCCTCGGCCCTGGGCGTCTCGGACGTAAGTGTCTCTGGCGTGGGTGCCTCGGAAGTGGTCGTCTCCGGGGAGGGTGCGGGGGCGGAGCCGGGAGCGGCGTCGGGAGTGGCGCCGGACGTGGGCTCGGCCGAATCTGAACTGCCGTACGTGTCGGGAGAGTTACGAACTCCAGCTTTCCCGCCGTCCTGATCCACAATGCGGGGATCCTCAAGATTTTCCGCGGCGGCGAGGGCACGCTCGGCCGACAGCCGGTCGGCGCCGCTGCCGTGCACCCGGTTGAGCACCAGGCCGGCGAGCGGCATGTCCTCGGCCGCCAGCCGCTGGACGAAGTACGCGGCCTCGCGCAGCGCGTCCCGCTCCGGGGCGGCGACCACCAGGAACGCCGTCCCGGGCGCCTGCAGCAGCTTGTACGTCGCGTCCGCGCGGGTACGGAAGCCGCCGAACATGGAGTCCATCGCGGCCACGAAGGTCTGCACGTCCTTCAGGAACGCTCCGCCCAGCACCTTCCCCAGGACGCCGGTCATCATCGACATCCCGACGTTCAGGAACTTCATGCCGGCGCGGCCGCCGACCTTCGCGGGGGCCAGCAGGACCCGGATCAGCTTTCCGTCGAGGAAGGAACCGAGACGCTTGGGGGCGTCCAGGAAGTCCAGCGCCGAGCGGGACGGCGGCGTGTCGACGACGATGAGGTCCCACTCGTCCTTCGACCGCAGCTGGCCCAGCTTCTCCATCGCCATGTACTCCTGCGTGCCCGCGAAGCCCGCCGAGAGAGACTGGTAGAAGGGGTTGCCCAGGATCGCCGCCGCGCGGTCGGCATCCGCGTGCGCCTCGACGATCTCGTCGAAGGTGCGCTTCATGTCGAGCATCATGGCGTGCAGCTCGCCGCCCGCCGAGTCGTCGACGCCCTTCACCCGGCGCGGCGTGTTGTCGAGCGAGTCGATGCCCATCGACTGGGCGAGCCGCCGTGCCGGGTCGATGGTGAGCACGACCACCTTGCGGCCGCGCTCGGCCGCGCGCAGACCCAGGGCCGCCGCGGTGGTCGTCTTGCCTACCCCGCCCGACCCGCAGCACACCACGATGCGCGTCTGCGGGTCGTCCAGCAGCGGATCGACGTCGAGCACCCGCGCGGGGGCCAGTCGCCGGGCGCCCTCCTGGTGCCGGGCCGGGCCACCGCTCGTGCGCTTCCCTGCTTCCGGGCTCATGCGATCCCTGCTTCCGGGCTCATGCGATCCCCTGCTTCCGCAGCTCGGTGGCGAGTTCGTACAGGCCCGCCAGGTCCATGCCCTCGGTGAGCAGCGGCAGCTCGTTGAGCGGCAGGTCCAGGTCGGTCAGGACGGTCCGCTGCTCCTGCTCCAGCGCGTACCGCTCGCCGTACTCCCCGGCCTGCGCGAGGAGCGGGTCCACCAGCCGCTCCGCGTGCCCGCCGCGCCGTGCGCCACCGAGCCCGGCACCGGACAGGGACCGGGCGAGCGCCGTACGCGGGGTGCTCCGCACGCGTTCCAGGTCGGTGGCGTCCAGCACCTGGGGCCGGACCATGTTGACGACGACCCTGCCCACCGGCAGCCGCGCCGCCCGCAGCTCGGCGATGCCGTCGGCCGTCTCCTGGACCGGCATCTCCTCCAGCAGCGTCACGAGGTGCACGGCGGTCTCCCGGGACTTCAGCACGCGCATCACGGCCTGGGCCTGATTGTGTATCGGTCCGACCTTCGCGAGCCCGGCCACCTCGTCGTTGACGTTGAGGAAGCGCGTGATGCGTCCCGTCGGCGGGGCGTCCATGACGACGTAGTCGTACGCGAACCGCCCGTGCCGGTCCTTGCGGCGCACCGCCTCGCACGCCTTGCCGGTCAGCAGCACGTCCCTGACGCCGGGCGCGACGGTGGTCGCGAAATCTATCGCCCCGAGCTTCTTCAGGGCCCGGCCGGCGCTGCCCAGCTTGTAGAACATCTGGAGGTAGTCCAGCAGGGCCAGTTCGGCGTCGATGGCGAGGGCGTACACCTCCCCGCCGCCGGGAGCGACGGCGATCTTCCGCTCCTCATAGGGCAGCGCCTCCGTCTCGAAGAGCTGCGCGATGCCCTGGCGGCCCTCGACCTCGACGAGAAGCGCACGCTTCCCCTCGGTGGCCAGGGCCAGCGCTAGGGCCGCGGCCACCGTGGTCTTGCCGGTTCCGCCCTTGCCACTGACGACCTGGAGCCTGCTCACGTATTCGAGCGTAACCAGTTCGGGCCGCGAGTACGCCGGAGGCTGTGGACAACCTCGTCACGGACGGGCCGCGGGGGCGCCCCGGGCAACGGCTAGAGTCGGCCGCATGACCAAGTGGGAATACGCAACCGTGCCGCTGCTCGTCCATGCCACGAAGCAGATTCTGGACACCTGGGGCGAGGACGGCTGGGAGCTCGTCCAGGTCGTGCCCGGGCCGAACAACCCCGAGCAGCTCGTGGCCTACCTGAAGCGGGAGAAGCAGGCATGAGCGCCGTCGACGCCAGGCTCGCCGAGCTGGGACTGACGCTGCCCGAGGTCGTCCCGCCGCTGGCCGCCTACCAGCCGGCCGTGCAGTCGGGTCCGTACGTCTACACCTCCGGCCAGCTGCCGATGGTGGAGGGCAAACTCGCGGTCACCGGCAAGGTGGGTGCCGAGGTCACGGCGGAGGAGGCCAAGGAGCTGGCACGCACCTGCGCGCTGAACGCCCTGGCCGCAGTCAAGTCCGTCGCCGGTGACCTCGACCGCGTCGCACGCGTGGTCAAGGTCGTCGGCTTTGTCGCGTCCGCGACCGACTTCACCGGTCAGCCCGGTGTGATCAACGGCGCCAGCGAACTCCTCGGCGAGGTCCTCGGCGACAAGGGCGTCCACGCCCGCAGCGCGGTCGGCGTGGCGGTTCTCCCGCTGGACGCACCGGTCGAGGTCGAGGTCCAGGTGGAGCTCGTCCAGGCCTAGGACCTGGTCAGGCGTGCCCAGAGGGCGCAGTGCAGGCGCACTGGCAGGCGCAGCCCGAGTGTGCCCGGGCGGGTACGGCGGTCTCTCGGTTGCGGGCCTGCTTCCCGCGCGCGTGGAGGCTGCGGGTGGTGGGGGCACAGGGGTGTAGGGGCATTGAGGGCCGGCGTCGCGCCGCGCGGGTGCGTTGCCGGGGCGGCAACAAACCTCGCCCCCCCCGGCCTCCGCCCCCGCAGGATCGGTGCCGGTGCCCCGTACGGCGCGGGAGCCCGGCCCTTGGCCGGAGCGGTCCCGGAGCGTCCCGGGGCCGTAGCGACCGTACGTGCCAGGAGGAGCCATGCCGCAGCCGCCCACGACCGACCGGACCGAAGCCCAGTCCGACCCCCGGGCGGGTCAGTCCGACGCCCGGGCGGGTCAGCCCGACGGCTGGTCCGCCCAGTCCGCCCCGCCCGCCTCGTCCGCCCGGTCTGCTCGGTCGGTCTCCGAGCCCGTCTCCCGGTCCGTCCACCGTCTGGTGCCCTCGCCCGCCGGCCGCGTCCACCTGGTGGAGCAGGGCAGCGGGCCGCTGGTTCTGCTCGTGCACGGCTTTCCCGAGTCCTGGTACTCCTGGCGCCGCCAGCTCCCCGCGCTGGCCGCCGCCGGTTTCCGGGCCGCCGCCATCGACGTGCGCGGATACGGGCGCTCCTCGCGGCCGGACGACGTGGCGGCGTACCGGATGCTGGACCTGGTGGCGGACAACGTCGCCGTCGTGGAGGCGCTGGGCGAGCGTTCCGCCGTGGTCGTCGGCCACGACTGGGGCGCGACCGTCGCCGCGCACTCCGCGCTGCTGCGGCCCGACGTGTTCCGCGCGGTGGGCCTGCTGAGCGTGCCGTACACCCCGCCCGGCGGTCCGCGGCCCAGCGACGTGTTCGCCGGCATGAGCGATCCCGCCGGGCCCTTCGCCGGGCAGGAGTTCTACGTCTCGTACTTCCAGGAGCCCGGCCGCGCCGAGGCGGAGATCGAGCCCGACGTACGCGGCTGGCTCGCCGGGTTCTACGCCGCGCTGTCCGCCGACACCATGCCGGCGCCCGAGGCGCCCGACCCGCACTTCGTCGCTCCCGGCGGCAGGCTGCGCGACCGCTTCCCGGCCGACGGGCGGCTGCCGGCCTGGCTCACCGAGGAGGAGCTGGACGTCTACGCGGGAGAGTTCGAGCGCACCGGCCTGACCGGCGCCCTCAACCGCTACCGCAACATGGACCGCGACTGGGCCGACCTGGCCGCACACGCGGGTGCGCCGGTCACCCAGCCCGCCCTGTTCCTCGGCGGTGCCCTGGACGCCTCCACCACCTGGCTGTCCGACGCCATCGAGGCGTACCCGACGACCCTGCCCGGTCTGAGCGCCTCGCACCTCCTCGACGGCTGCGGGCACTGGCTCCAGCAGGAGCGGCCGGAGGAGACCAACCGGCTGCTCACCGAGTGGCTGGCCACCCTGCCCGGCTGAGGTCCGCCTTCCCCCCTGTGCATCTCTCCCGTACGTCTCGTGCGTCTCTCCCGTATGTCTCTCCCGTTCGTCTCTTCCCCGGGGGCCACTCGAACATCCGCCCGTCACCGGATAGCCTCCGGCCATGGCGAGAGGTCAGGCGAACGGGCAGGCGAACCGGCACGCGGACGGCCGGTCAGGCGGTCCCGCGAACGGCCAGTGGTACCCGCCGGAGTGGCCGGACCGCATCCGCGCGCTGGCGGCCGGGACCCTCACCCCCGTCACGCCCAGGCGCGCGGCCACCGTCATGCTCCTGAAGGACACCGCCACGGGCACCCGTACCGCACCCGCCGTCCACATGCTGCGGCGCCGCACCTCGATGGCGTTCGCCGGAGGCGCGTACGCCTATCCCGGCGGCGGCGTCGACCCGCGCGACGACGACCGCGACATCGGCTGGGCGGGCCCCACGCGCGCGTGGTGGGCGGACCGGCTCGGTGTCGACGAGGCCGGCGCCCAGGCCATCGTCTGCGCGGCCGTACGGGAGACCTTCGAGGAGGCCGGAGTGCTCCTCGCCGGGCCGACCGGTGACACGGTGGCCGGCGACACGACCGGTGCCGACTGGGAGGCGGACCGCGCCGCCCTGGTCGCCCGCGAGCTGTCGTTCGCCGAGTTCCTGGACCGCCGGGGCCTCGTCCTGCGCTCCGACCTGCTGGGTGCCTGGGCCCGCTGGATCACCCCGGAGTTCGAGGCACGGCGCTACGACACGTGGTTCTTCGTGGCCGTCCTCCCCGCGGGGCAGCGCACCCGCAACGCCTCCACGGAGGCCGACCGCACGGTGTGGATCGCGCCGGCGGAGGCGGCGGCCGGGTACGACCGGGGCGAGCTGCTGATGATGCCGCCGACCGTGGCCACCCTGCGCAGCCTCGCGGCGTGCCGTACGGCGGCCGAGGCGCTGGCGGCGGCGCCGGGACGGGACCTGACGCCCGTGCTGGCACGGGCCAGTCTCTCCGGCGACGAGGTCGTCCTCTCCTGGCCGGGGCACGACGAGTTCACCAAGCACGTCCCGAACACGGCACCGGAACCGGCGATGCCGGAGACCCCGGCGACGCCTGCAGCCCCGTCCGGCTCCCCTGTCGCGCCGGATGCGGGCTCCGGTCCTGACACGGCCTCCGGTCCTGACACGGGCTCCGGTACCGGCCCCCGGTCCGTTCCGGGGGCCGACACCCGTCCCGATCGCCCCGACGGCCTCGATCGTCCCGATCGCCGTCCCGACTCCGACCCGACCGGGAGCACCTCCGCATGACGGACGCAGCAGCACTGCCCGGCCGGCCGAGGGGCGGCGTGCTCTCGGGGCCCGCCACCGCGCGCGCGGTGAACGTTCTCGCTCCGAACGCCTCGCCGATGACCCTGGACGGCACGAACACCTGGATCCTCGCCGAACCCGACTCCGACCTGGCCGTCGTCGTCGACCCGGGCCCGCTGGACGACACGCACCTGCGGCGTGTCGTCGACGCGGCCGAACGGGCGGGCAAGCGTGTCGCGCTGACCCTCCTGACGCACGGCCACCCGGACCACGCGGAGGGCGCCGCACGCTTCGCCGAGCTGACGCGCACGAAGGTACGGGCTCTGGACCCGGCGCTGCGGCTGGGGGACGAGGGGTTGGCCGCCGGTGACGTGATCGGGGTCGGCGGCCTGGAGCTGAGGGTCGTACCGACGCCCGGGCACACGGCCGACTCCCTGTGCTTCCACCTGCCCGCCGACGGGGCGGTCCTGACGGGAGACACCGTCCTGGGGCGCGGCACGACGGTGGTGGCCCACCCGGACGGCCGCCTCGGCGACTACCTGGACTCGCTGCGCAGGCTGAGGTCGCTCACGGCCGACGACGGCGTGCACACGGTGCTTCCGGGCCACGGGCCCGTCCTGGAAGACGCGCAGGGTGTCGTGGAGTACTACCTCGCTCACCGCGCCCACCGCCTGGCCCAGGTGGAGACGGCGGTGGAGGACGGCCACCGGACGCCCGAGGAGGTCGTCGCCCACGTGTACGCGGACGTCGACCGCTCCCTGTGGCCCGCGGCGGAACTCTCGGTGCGGGCGCAGCTGGAGTACCTGGGCGAGCACGGGCTCATCCAGCAGCCCGACTGACGGCTGACCGCCCGGCGGGCCTTGCCGACGGCGTGACGGCTCGACGGCGTGACGGCTCGACGGCGTGACGGCTCGACGGCCTGAGGGCTCGACGGCGTGACGGCTCGACGGGGTCCGTCAGCGGGAGCGCTTGGCCAGCCGCTCGACGTCCAGCAGGATCACCGCGCGGGCCTCCAGGCGGAGCCAGCCTCGCTGGGCGAAGTCCGCCAGCGCCTTGTTGACCGTCTCGCGGGACGCGCCGACCAACTGGGCCAGCTCCTCCTGCGTCAGGTCGTGCACGACGTGGATGCCCTCCTCGGACTGCACGCCGAAGCGGCGCGAGAGGTCAAGCAGGGCGCGGGCGACACGCCCGGGGACGTCCGAGAAGACCAGGTCCGACATGGCGTCGTTGGTCTTGCGCAGGCGGCGGGCGACGGCACGCAGCAGGGCGGTGGCCACCTCGGGGCGGACGTTCAGCCAGGGCTGGAGGTCGCCGTGGCCGAGGGCGAGGAGCTTGACCTCGGTCAGCGCCGTGCCGGTGGCGGTGCGCGGGCCCGGGTCGAAGAGCGACAGCTCGCCGATCAGCTCGCTGGGGCCGACGACGGCCAGCATGTTCTCGCGCCCGTCGGGGGACGTGCGGTGGAGCTTGACCTTGCCTTCCGTGACCACGTAGAGGCGGTCTCCGGGGTCCCCCTCGTGGAACAGGGTGTCGCCGCGGGCGAGGGTCACCTCACTCATGGAGGCGCGGAGCTCCGCGGATTGCTCGTCGTCGAGCGCCGCGAAGAGCGGGTTGCGCCGCAGAACGTCGTCCACGAGTTCTCTCCTTGTCGACCGGCTCAGAGGATCTTGTTCCCCCGGTGTACCAGGGGTCCGTGGTGCCCATTTTGCCGGACAGTCCAAACAGTGTGATCTGTCACAAGGATGCCGCACTGGTGTCCCGGGTTACGCGGCAGGGGTCCAATTGGACGCCGATCTTCGCGGTCCGGGGCGGATGTCGGTGCCGGGCCGTAGGCTGGCCGGGTGTCCAAATCGCCGGTGAGAGCACAGGCCCAGGGGGCCGTGCGAGTGACTGTACGCCGCGATTCCGCTGTGGGCGAACAGGGCCCCGATGGCGGTAGGGAACCGGCGAAAGCGACAAAGCGGTCGACACCTGCCAAGAGGGTGACCGCGGAGAAGGAAGCCGTGACGAAGAAGGCCACGACCACTGCCGGGAAAGCCGAGAGGGCCGGGAAAGCCGAGAAGGCCGAGAGGGCCGAGAAGGCGGCGCCCGCCAAGAAGGCCACCCCCACAAAGAAGACCGCCCCCGCCAAGAAGCGCGCCCCCGCGAAGAAGGCCGCGAGTGCAGGGACGGCCGCCGCGAAGACTCAGGGCAAGGCCGCCGGGAGGGCTGCGGGGAAGGCCGCGCCCCTCAAGAAGCAGGTTCCCGCCAAGAAGCCCGCCGTCGCGCCGAAGAAGGCGGCCGCGGCCGTCAAGGGCGTCGCCCCGGCGAAGACGGTGGCTGCGCGGCCGCCGCGCGGCGAGTCCCGCACCGCCCTGGTCCGCCGCGCCCGACGGATCAACCGCGAACTCGCCGAGGTCTACCCGTACGCCCACCCGGAGCTGGACTTCGAGAACCCGTTCCAGCTGGTCGTGGCGACGGTGCTGTCCGCCCAGACCACCGACCTGCGCGTCAACCAGACGACGCCGGCCCTCTTCGCCAAGTACCCCACCCCGGAGGACCTGGCCGCCGCCAACCCGGAGGAGGTCGAGGAGATCCTCCGCCCGACCGGCTTCTTCCGGGCGAAGACCAAGTCCGTCATAGGGCTGTCCAAGGCCTTGGCGGAGGACTTCGGCGGCGAGGTCCCCGGCCGCCTCGAAGACCTCGTGAAGCTGCCCGGAGTCGGCCGCAAGACCGCCTTCGTGGTGCTCGGCAACGCGTTCGGCCGTCCCGGCATCACCGTGGACACGCACTTCCAGCGCCTGGTGCGCCGCTGGCGGTGGACCGAGGCGACCGACCCGGACAAGATCGAGGCCGCCGTGGGCGCGCTCTTCCCGAAGAGCGACTGGACGGACCTCTCCCACCACGTGATCTGGCACGGCCGCCGTATCTGCCACGCCCGCAAGCCGGCCTGCGGTGCCTGCCCCGTCGCCCCGCTCTGCCCCGCCTACGGGGAGGGGGAGACGGACCCGGAGAAGGCGAAGAAGCTGCTGAAGTACGAGAAAGGCGGCTTCCCCGGCCAGCGGCTGAATCCGCCGCGGTCCTATCTGGAGGCGGGCGGCAAACCGGCGCCGCCGCTGGGGGCCGGGTGACGGAACGATCTCGGGGGGCTCGGGCGTTGGAGTCGGCAGGACGGGGGTGCGGATGACAGGGGCGAGCGGCACGCGGGGTGCGGTGCTCAGCAAGGAGGGCCTGCCCGGCTGGCTGGACCCGGTGGTGCGGGCGGTCGAGACGGTGCGGCCCACCCAGCTCAGCCGCTTCCTGCCACCGGCGGACGGCGCCGGTCGCCAGTCCGCCGTCCTGATCCTCTTCGGCGACGGCACACGCGGGGACCTCGGTGCCGGCGGCGCCGGCACTCCCGGGGGCTTCGGCGACGGTGCCCGCCGGGACCTCGGCGACGGTGCCCGCCGGGACTTCGGCGACGGCGTGGGCCGGGGCCGGGAGGAGCCGGGCCGCGGCCCGGAGCTGCTGCTGATGGAGCGCGCCGGTTCCCTGCGCTCCCATCCCGGCCAGCCGGCCTTCCCGGGCGGTGCCCTCGACCCCGAGGACGGCGACCCGTGCGGTGACGGGCCCCTGCGGGCGGCACTGCGCGAGGCCGAGGAGGAGACCGGCCTCGACCCGGCCGGCGTGCAGCTCTTCGGGGTCCTGCCCAAGCTCTACATCCCGGTCAGCGGCTTCGTCGTCACCCCGGTGCTGGCCTGGTGGCGCGAGCCCAGCCCGGTCGGTGTCGTCGATCCGGCCGAGACCGCGCGGGTCTTCACGGTCCCCGTGGCGGATCTCACGGACCCGGCCAACAGGGTGACCACCATCCACCCCAGCGGCCACCGGGGCCCGGCATTTCTGGTCGAATCGGCGCTCGTGTGGGGCTTCACGGCCGGCATCATCGACCGGCTGCTGCACTTCGCGGGCTGGGAGCAGCCCTGGGACCGGGAGAAGCAGGTCCCGCTGGACTGGCGCGCATGACAGGCTGGCCTGCGTACCGAAGACGACAAGACGAGGCCTGAATCAGTGAACGTGCTGGACATCCTGTTGCTGCTGGCCGCCGTCTGGTTCGCGATCGTCGGGTTCCGGCAGGGCTTCGTCGTCGGCATCCTGTCGGTGATCGGCTTCCTCGGCGGGGGCCTCGTCGCCGTCTACCTGCTGCCGGTCGTCTGGGACGCGCTGACGGACAACGCCGAGGTGAGCACGACCGCCGCCGTGGTCGCGGTCGTCATCGTCATCGTGTGCGCCTCCGTCGGCCAGGCCCTGACGACCCATCTGGGCAACAAGCTGCGCCGTCACATCACCTGGTCCCCGGCCCGCGCCCTGGACGCCACCGGCGGCGCCCTGGTCAACGTCCTTGCCATGCTCCTGGTCGCCTGGCTGCTGGGCACCGCCCTCGCGCGCACCACGATGCCCACGGTCGGCAAGGAGGTGCGGCAGTCCACGGTGCTCGCGGGCGTGCAGGAGGTGCTGCCGGCGGGGGCCGACACCTGGTTCGAGAGCTTCACCTCGGTCCTCGCGGAGGACGGCCTCCCGCAGGTCTTCAACCCGTTCACCGACGAGTCGAGCCCCGAGGTGCCCGCGCCCGACCCGGCGCTGGCGAGCAGTCAGGTGGCCGTCACCGCCAAGCGTTCCATCGTCAAGGTCATGGGCACCGCCCCCGACTGCGGCAAGGTCCTGGAGGGCACCGGCTTCGTCTTCGACGACCGCCGCGTCATGACCAACGCCCACGTGGTGGGCGGCGTCGACGAGCCCACGGTCCAGATAGGCGGCGAGGGCCCGAAGTACGACGCGACGGTCGTCCTCTACGACTGGCAGCGCGACATCGCCGTACTGGACGTACCGGAACTCGACGCTCCCGCGCTGCGGTTCGCGGACGACGACGCGAGCCGCAACGACGGCGCGATCGTCGCGGGGTTCCCGGAGAACGGGGCGTACGACGTCCGCGCGGCGCGTGTACGCGGGCGCATCACGGCCAACGGCCCGGACATCTACCACCGCGACTCCGTCCGCCGCGACGTCTACTCGCTGTACGCGACCGTCCGTCAGGGCAACTCCGGCGGGCCTCTGCTGACGCCCCAGGGAGAGGTCTACGGCGTGGTCTTCGCCAAGTCTCTGGACGACCCGGAGACGGGGTACGCGCTCACCGCGGACGAGATCCGCGAGGACATCGGCAAGGGCCGCACCGCCAGCCAGCAGGTGGACAGCGACAGCTGCGCCCTTTAGACGGACGGCGGCGGCCGCATACGTGCCGGACGCGCCAGGCCGCCACGGTGCATGCCTGGCGCGGGAGATCGCCACGGTGCCTGCCTGGCGCGGGAGATCGCCACGGTGCCTGCCTGGCGCGGCAGGTCACCACGGTGCCTGCCGGGCGCGGCGGCCGTGGTGCCTTGGCCGCCGCGGCGGGGCGGTAGCGGCGGTGGGCGCGGTGGGTGTCAGGTCCGTGGATGGCGCAGACGTACGGAGACCCAGCGGGCCCGGCGGCGCAGGATGTGTGGAATACCCACCCGCAGATCCGCACCCGCCAGTTGCGGGGTGCCGCCTCGTCGGTGGGTGCTGCTCACGCCGCTCGTGGAGCGGCCGTCGCGTGCTACGTCACTGTAGTCGTGCGTCCAGCCCATACCCGGACGTGTGCCCCCGCCCCAAGGTCGATAACCGCTCTCCGGGCCCCCAATTGGCGTATGCGCGGGGCAAGTGGCCGTTGACAGGACAAGCGTTCCGGTTCGGATACCGGATGCGCCCGTTCGGTCACCGGACGACACCGAACGTCACCGGACGACACCGGACGCCATGAACGTCACCGAACCATCACCTGTCGGGCTCGGGGTCCTTCAGCCAGTTGATCAGTTCCGTCGAGAAGGCGACCGGGTCCTCTTCGTGCGGGAAGTGCCCGAGGCCGTCGAACAGCCGCCAGCGGTACGGCGCTTCGACGTACTGCCCGGACCCGGCCGCGCTGCGCGTACGCATCACGGGGTCCAGGGAGCCGTGCAGGTGCAGGGTCGGCACACGGACCGGGCGCTTCATACGACGGTAGAACTGGATGCCGTCCGGGCGTGCCAGCGACCGCACCAGCCAGCGGTACGGCTCGACGGAGCAGTGCGCTGTGGAGGGGATGCACATGGCGCGGCGGTACGCCGACACCGCCTCGTCGTCCAGCAGCTTCGGCCCGGCCCAGTCGTGGAGCAGCCGGCCGACCAGCGCGCCGTCGTCCGCGGTCAGTTGACGCTCCGGGACCCACGGCCGCTGGAAGCCCCAGATGTAGGAGCCCGCCCGGCTCTGGCGCACGTCGCCGAGCATGGCCGAACGCCAGCGCCGGGGATGCGGCATGGAGGAGACCGCCAGCCGCCGCACGAGCTTGGGCCGCATCGCTGCGGCCGTCCAGGCCAGGTAGCCGCCGAGGTCGTGGCCCACCAGCGCGGCGTCCGGCTCGCCGAGCGAGCGGACCACGCCGGTGATGTCGAGCGCGAGACCGGCCGGGTCGTAACCGCGCGGGGTGCGGTCGCTGCCGCCCACGCCGCGCAGGTCCATCGCGACCGCGCGGAAACCCGCGTCGGCGAGTGCCGCCAGCTGGTGCCGCCAGGTCCACCAGTACTGCGGGAATCCGTGCAGCAGCAGCACCAGCGGCCCGTCGCCCAGCTCGGCGATGTGGAAACGGGCGCCGTTGGCCGCGACGTCCCGGTGGATCACCTCGCGCCCGCCGGGGACGTCCAGGCGCACGACCGACGTGGGGTGCTGCGCCGGGGAGGAATGCCCCGAGGGGGAGGAGGATTGGCCCGAAGGGGTGGTGGAGCCCGTCATGAGGACGAGCGTGCCACAGCCTCGATGGCTTCGGGGGACCGGTCCGCCGGCAGTTCCGGACGCGGGTGCGGCTTGGCGTTCTGCAGGACGCCCGCCGACTCCTTCACCGATGCGGCGACCTTCTGCGGGCCGCGCCCCTTCTTGGCCTTCTTCATGAAGACCACGCCGATCAGCGCCAGGAGGCCGGCGACGAGGACGTTGGCGGCGAAGGACAGCAGGAAGCAGACCGCGAGGTTCCAGCCGCTCCAGGTCTCGATGCCGTAGGCCAGGGCGAAGCTCAGCATCGGCAGCGAGAAGAGCAGGACCAGGCCCGCGGCGGACAGTGCGCCGCCGCTCGTCGCCCCGCGCTTGACGTCCTTCCGCAACTGGGCCTTGGCCAGTGCGATCTCGTCGTGCACGAGCGCCGACATTTCGGTGGTCGCCGAGGCGAACAGCTGGCCGATGCTGCGTTCGGTGCCGACCGGGCTGCCGTCGGGTGCGCTCATCGCGGTCTCCCTCTTCTGCTGGCTCATCTGCGTACGGTTCCGTGGCGTCGCGTAGTCCCCGGTCCGGCCGGTTCCGGTCCGGTCCGGGTTCGGTCCGAGTGCGAACGGTCCCGTCTTTTGTACCGTCTCGTCAGATCATGCCGGACCGCCGCCCTCCTCGCCTGCCCCGCCCGTCACTTCGGCAAGCCGTGCGGACTTCATCTCCTCGGCGATCCGGCGGTGCTCGGCGGCCTTCTTCTCGTAGACGGCGGCCATGCGCAGGTGGTACTCGGGATCGTCCTCCTCGTAGATGTCCGGGATACCGCTGAGGTCGTCGTCGCGCTCCTCCTCCGCGACCATCCCCCGGTACTTCGCGTTCCGTACCTTCAGCAGCACCGTCGCCAGCGCCGCCGCGATGAGGGAGCCGGTCAGGACGGCGGCCTTGACCTGGTCCGTCATCGCCCCCTCGCCCTCGAAGGCCAGCTCGCCGATGAGCAGCGAGACGGTGAACCCGATGCCGGCCAGGGTCGCCACCGCGAACACGTCGGCCCACTGGAGGTCGTCGCTGAGCGAGGCGCGGGTGAAGCGCGCGGTCAGCCAGGTGCCGCCGAAGATGCCCAGCGTCTTGCCGACGACGAGACCGAGCACCACGCCGAGCGTCTCCGGCTTGGTGAACACATCGGCCAGCGCCCCGCCGGAGACGGCCACTCCGGCGCTGAACAGCGCGAACAGCGGCACGGCCAGCCCCGCCGACAGCGGGCGCACGAGGTGCTCGATGTGCTCACCGGGGGAGTGCTCCTCGCCCTCGCGGACGTGGCAGCGCAGCATCAGGCCCATCGCGACACCGGCGATGGTGGCGTGGATGCCGCTGTTGTACATCAGCCCCCAGATCACGAGGCCGAGCGGGACGTACACGTACCAGCCCCGCACCCCGGCCCGGAGCAGCAGCCAGAAGACCACCAGGCCGGCGACCGCGCCGCCGAGCGCGGCGAAGTTGAGGCCGTCCGTGAAGAAGACTGCGATGATCAGGATGGCGAACAGGTCGTCGACGACGGCGAGCGTCAGCAGGAAGGCGCGCAGCGCGCTCGGCAGCGACGTGCCGATGACGGCGAGCACGGCGAGCGCGAAGGCGATGTCGGTGGCGGTGGGCACGGCCCAGCCGGCCAGGGAGCCTCCGCCGGCGGTGTTGGTGACGGTGTAGACGAGCGCCGGTACGGCCATGCCGCACAGCGCGGCCACCACCGGCAGCGCGGCGGCCCTGGGGTCCTTGAGGTCACCGGCGACCAGTTCGCGCTTCAGCTCGATGCCGGCGACGAAGAAGAAGACCGCGAGGAGGCCGTCGGCGGCCCAGTGCGCGACCGAGAGGTCCAGTCCGAGGAACCCGGGGCCGAAGTGGAAGTGGCTGACGCTCTCGTAGCTGTCCTGCAGCGCCGGTATGTTCGCCCAGAGCAGGGCCGCGATCGCGGCGGCGAGCAGCAGGACGCCGCCGACGGTTTCTGTGCGCAGCGCGTCCGCGAGGTAGGTCCGCTCCGGGAGGGACAGCCGGCCGAGGGCCTTGCGGGGGGTGCGGGGCGCGGTCACGAGGGGAACCTCCGGTCTCTGGGCAGCACGGAACACGTGCCGACCAGACTTCCCGGCGCACCATGAGGGTCCTGACGAATCTCCTACGTCCTGCCAGCTTACCCGGGCCCTGGGTGTCACACAGGGCGAGGGCACCCGGCTGTCACACAGGGCGAGGGCACCCGGCGCGTGCGCGACGCCGGGTGCCCTCGATGTGGCGGTGGCTGCGGTGGCTGCCTGGGCAGTCCTCGCCGTAGCCGGCTCAGTCCTCGCTGGGGGCCGCCGGGAGCTTCGACTGGATGAGGTCCATGACCGTCGAGTCCGTCAGGGTCGTGACGTCCCCGAGCTGGCGGTTCTCCGCCACGTCGCGCAGCAGGCGCCGCATGATCTTGCCGGAGCGGGTCTTCGGCAGCTCCGCCACCGGCAGGATCCGCTGGGGCTTGGCGATCGGGCCGAGCGTGGCACCGACGTGGTTGCGCAGCTCGGCGACCAGGTCCTCGCTCTCGGCGGCCGTACCGCGCAGGATCACGAAGGCCACGATGGCCTGCCCGGTCGTCTCGTCCGCCGCACCGACCACGGCGGCCTCGGCGACCGACGGGTGGGAGACGAGGGCCGACTCGACCTCGGTGGTGGAGATGTTGTGGCCGGAGACGAGCATCACGTCGTCGACCCGGCCCAGCAGCCAGATGTCGCCGTCGTCGTCCTTCTTCGCGCCGTCGCCGGCGAAGTACTTGCCCTCGAACCGCGACCAGTACGTGTCGATGAACCGCTGGTCGTCGCCCCAGATGGTGCGCAGCATGGACGGCCACGGCTCGGTGAGGACCAGGTAGCCGCCCCCGCCGTTCGGCACCTCGTTCGCCTCGTCGTCGACGACGGTGGCGGCGATGCCGGGCAGCGGGCGCTGGGCGGAGCCCGGCTTCGCGTCGGTCACGCCCGGCAGCGGGGAGATCATCATCGCGCCGGTCTCGGTCTGCCACCAGGTGTCCACGACCGGGGTGGCGTCGGCGCCGATCGTCTTCCGGTACCAGATCCAGGCCTCCGGGTTGATCGGTTCACCGACCGAGCCGAGGACCCGCAGGGAGGACAGGTCGAACTTCGCGGGGATGTCGTCGCCCCACTTCATGAACGTCCGGATCGCGGTGGGCGCGGTGTAGAGGGTCGTCACGCCGTACTTCTGCACGATCTCCCAGAACCGGCCCTGGTGCGGGGTGTCCGGGGTGCCCTCGTACATGACCTGCGTCGCGCCGTTGGCGAGCGGGCCGTAGACGATGTAGGAGTGCCCGGTGACCCAGCCGACGTCGGCGGTGCACCAGTAGACGTCCGTCTCCGGCTTGAGGTCGAAGACGGCCCAGTGGGTGTACGCCGTCTGCGTGAGGTAGCCGCCGGAGGTGTGCAGGATGCCCTTGGGCTTGCCGGTCGTACCGGACGTGTACAGGATGAACAGCGGGTGCTCCGCGTCGAAGGCCTCCGGCGTGTGCTCGGCGGACTGCCGGTCGACGGTCTCGTGCCACCACTTGTCACGGGAGTCGTCCCAGGCGACCTCCCGGCCGGTGCGGCGGACGACGAGCACGTGCTCGACGATGCCGGCGCGCTCGACGGCCTCGTCGACGGCGGGCTTGAGCGCGGAGGGCTTGCCCCGGCGGTAACCGCCGTCGGAGGTGATGACGACGCGGGCGTCGGCGTCCTGGATGCGGGTGGCGAGCGCGTCGGAGGAGAAGCCGCCGAAGACCACCGAGTGGGCGGCGCCGATCCGGGCGCAGGCCAGCATCGCGATCGCCGTCTCCGGGATCATCGGCATGTAGACGGCGACCCGGTCGCCCTTCTGCACACCCAGCTCCAGCAGGGCGTTGGCGGCCCTGGAGACCTCGTCCTTGAGGGCGGCGTAGGTGAGGGCGCGGCTGTCGCCGGGCTCGCCCTCGAAGTGGATGGCGACACGGTCGCCGTGTCCGGCCTCGACGTGGCGGTCGACGCAGTTGTACGCGACGTTGAGCTTGCCGTCCTGGAACCACTTGGCGAACGGCGGGTTCGACCAGTCGAGCGTCTCGGTCGGCTCCTCGGCCCAGGTCAGCCGCCGGGCCTGCTCGGCCCAGAAACCGAGCCGGTCGGCCTTGGCCTGTTCGTACGCCTCCGCCGTGACGTTGGCGTTCGCGGCCAGGTCGGCGGGGGGTGCGAACCTGCGTTCTTCCTTGAGCAGGTTGGCCAAGGATTCGTTGCTCACGACATCTCCCTTTCTCAGGGTTGTCCGTTGTGTCCCAGGCCACAGCTCATCAGACCCGGGGGGTCGGTGACAAGGGTCGACGGGCAACTGGTTTAGACCTGTCGCGGTTCCTTTCTGCGGCCCCGTCACCCGTACCCACGGACGTGAGGCGCGCCCAGTTCATGCTCTGTAACGCCTGTCACACACTCGGATCTCGCGTCTGTCCGACACGCCGGTGCGCGGCATCGGACAGGCGCCGCGCACCGGTGGCCGCCGGGAGCGGACGGCCGGGTGTGACGTCATGGGGGGGGCTGGGCGTGAGGGGAAGGCCGAGTGTGACGTCATGGGAGGCCGGGCGGGAGGGGAGGGTGGGTGCTCCGGCCCGGCGCCGGTGTCAGGCGGTGAGGTCGGTCTCCAGCACCCGCCGGAACACGGGCTCCCCGTCGTCCCCGGCGAGCAGATACGCCTGGGCCTCGCCGACGTGGAAGTACATGCCGTGCAGCTCCAGCCGGTCGGCCCCGTCCGCGGCCGCCAGTGCCCGGGCCACCGACTCGTGGGCCCGCAGATGCTCCAGCTGCTGGACGACGTTGGCCAGGCAGAGCCGCTCGGCGGTGTCGGCGTGGCCTCGTCCGGCCAGCCGGGGCCCACCGGTACCGTCCTCCGCCCCGGGGACGCGCTCCAGGCTCGGCAGCCCGTGCCGCAGCCAGCGCTTGAGCGGGGTCTGCACACCGCCGGGCTCGGCGCTGAGCAGGGCCTGCATGGCTCCGCAGCCGGAGTGCCCGCACACGGTGATGGACCGCACCTTCAGCACGTCCACCGCGTACTCGATGGCGGCGGCCACGGAGTCGTCGCCGCTCTCCTCGCCGGGCAGCGGCACGAAGTTGCCCACATTGCGCACGACGAAGAGGTCGCCGGGGCCGCTGGAGGTGATCATCGACGTGACCACGCGGGAGTCGGCGCAGGTCAGGAAGAGCTGGGAGGGTTGCTGCCCCTCCCGTGCCAGCCGGGCCAGCTCGCCGCGCACGTGCGGGGCGGTGTTGCGCTGGAAGGCGCTGATGCCGCGCGCCAGATCGGTGGGGCTGGTCCCGGAGGTCCCTGCGGCCCCGGGGGAGCCGCCGGTGCTGCTGGTGGCTCCGGCCCCGGTGCCGTCGGCCCGGTGCGGCGAGTCGGTGTCGGGCGGGGGCGCGGCCGATGGGCGTGCGCACTGGTGGTTGCGCCAGGCCGTCCAGGGGCGGCAGCGGCAGCCGTCGCCCTCGGCCGGCTCGGAGATACGGGTGCCGGGGCGGCGACCGGTGATGTCGACGGATCCGCCCTGCGCGGTGTGTGTCTTCTGCCAGTCCTGCAGCGTCTCGTACGCCGCGTGGTCCATGAACGACCCGTCCAATTCCACGACCGCGTCCGCCCCGTGCGGCACCTGGTGCAGGACGCGGCTGAGCCGTGGCACGGCGAGGAAGGTCAACTGGCCGCGCACGTGCACGTGGTGGACGCCGTCGGTCTCGTCGTGGGTGATCCGGGTCCGGGTCAGGCGGTGCAGGGCGACGCCGACGGCGACCGCGATGCCGAGGGCCACGCCCTCCAGGACGCCGAAGAAGACCACACCGCCGGTGGTGACGGCGTAGACCAGCACCTCGCGGTGGCGGGTCACCGTACGGATGTGGTTCAGCGAGACCATCTTGAGGCCGACGGCCATGACCAGGGCGGCGAGTGAGGCGAGCGGGATCAGCTCCAGGGCTGGGACCAGGAGCAGGGCGGCGACGACGACCAGACCGCCGTGCAGCATCGTGGAGTTGCGGCTGACGGCGCCGGCCGCCACGTTGGCCGAACTGCGCACGGCCACTCCGGCGATGGGCAGCCCGCCGAGCGATCCGGAGACGATGTTGGCGGCGCCCTGCCCGAGCAGTTCGCGGTCGAGGTCGGAGCGCTGGACGCGGCCGGTCAGGCCGGGACGGGCGGCGACCAGCTTGTCCACGGCGACGGCGCCCAGCAGGGACTGCACGCTGCACACCAGCGTGGTGGTGAGGACGGCGGCCACCAGGCCGAGCACGGGCCCGTCGGGCAGTGCTGCCAGGGCGTGGCTGCTCCACGAGGGCAGGTCCACCTTGGGCAGGCGCAGCCCCGCGAAGGCGGCGAGGGCGGTGGCGGCGGCGACGGCGATCAGCGCGGCGGGCAGTTTGCCCAGCAGTCTCCCGACCCGGCCCGGCACGCGCGGCCAGAGCGTCAGCAGGGTCAGGGTCAGCACGCTCACCGCGACGTCGGCGGGGTGCAGGTTCGCCAGCTGGGCGGGGAGGGCGACCAGGTTGTCCGGCACCGCACTCTGCGGGGTGCCGCCGAGGACGATGTGCAGCTGGGCGACGGCGATGGTGACACCGATGCCGGCGAGCATGCCGTGCACGATGGCGGGGCTGACGGCAAGCGCGGAGCGCGCCACGCGCAGGCAGCCCAGGCCGAGTTGGGCGAGCCCGGCGAGAACGGTGATGGCGCAGGTCGTACGCCATCCGTACTGCTGGATGAGGTCGGCGGTGACCACGGTGAGTCCGGCGGCCGGGCCGCTGACCTGGAGCGGGCAGCCGCCGATCCACCCGGCGACGATCCCGCCCACCGCGGCTGCGACGAGACCGGCCTGGAGGGGCGCTCCGGTGGCGAGGGCGATGCCCAGGGAGAGGGGGAGGGCGATCAGGAAGACCGCGATCGAGGCGGACACGTCGGCGCCCGCGATACGGAAGCGCCGGGGGCCACCGGGCGGCGGACTGTGGGGTGGGTGGACGTGCTTGGTCCGGGCCGAATCGGCGCGGGCGGGGACGCAGGCTGACATGGGTCCGTCTCCTAGAACTCTGATTGCGCTCGGAACTCTGGTTGCGCTCGGTGATCAGAGATTGCTCTCAGTAAATAGAGAGTAATTCAGAGTAAAGAAGAGGCATAGACTTTTCGCGCGAATGGAGTAACGCTCCGCGTGTTCGGGTGAACGAAGCATTTCATCGGCTTGTCGTACTAATTCCTTCTTCTTTTCGTGTCACTTTGACGGCGCTGACGGCACGTTCCGGCTCAGCACCCGACATCGCCACGTCGGCGTTTGGCCCGAGAGAAGGAAGAAGGTGGGCGGACATGGCCGCCACCCGCACAACGACCCCCCGCAGGACGGCCGCGCGCGCCGTGGTCGCCGTGGTCTGCGCCGCGTCGCTCGCCGGTTGTGCGACCGACAGCGGCACGGGCACCGGCGAAGGGACGCACGGCCCGCAGAAAGAGAAGGGGGAAGCGGCGCCGGCACCCAAGAACGCGGTCCGGCTGATCGGTGACGGTTCCACCGCGTACACCGGGGCCCAGCCGCACCTGCCCCGGGCCGAGCGGCTCAAGCCCGGCGAGAAGCCTCCGCAGTTCGTGGTGTTCTCGTGGGACGGCGCGGGAGAGGACAGTCAGAAACTGTTCTCCCACTTCCGCGAAGTGGCCAAGGAGAACAACGCCACGATGACGTACTTCCTCAGCGGCGTGTACATGCTGCCGAAGGAGAAGCGGGACCTGTACAAACCGCCCCAGCACTCTCCGGGACGCTCCGACATCGGCTTCAACGACGAGCAGGGCATCACCGACACCGTCAAACAGCTGCGCCAGGCGTGGCTGGAGGGCAACGAGATCGGCACCCACTTCAACGGCCACTTCTGCGGTGCCGGCGGCGGTGTGGGCGAGTGGTCCGTCGAGGAGTGGAAGGAGGAGATCAGCCAGGCCAAGCAGTTCGTGAAGACCTGGAAGACCAACACCGGGCTGAAGAACGCGGCACCCCTGCCCTTCGACTACGACAAGGAGCTGATCGGAGCCCGCACCCCGTGCCTCGAAGGCCAGAAGAACTTCGTCAAGGCCGCGAGCGAGATGGGCTTCCGCTACGACAGCAGCGGCGTGAACAACCAGGTCTGGCCCTCGAAGAAGGAGGGCATGTGGGACCTGTCCATGCAGCTCGTGCCGTTCCCCGGGCACTCCTACGAGCAGCTCACCATGGACTACAACTACATGGTCAACCAGTCCGGCACCGCCACCCAGGGGGACCCCGGCAAGCGGGAGTTCTGGGGCGACCAGATGCGTGACAGTCTGCTGAAGGGCTTCCAGCGGGCCTACGACGGCAACCGCGCGCCCCTGATCATCGGCAACCACTTCGAGTCGTGGAACGGCGGCACCTACATGCGCGCCGTCGAGGAGGTCGTCGAGACGGTCTGCAACAAGAAGGAGGTGCGCTGCGTCTCCTTCCGGCAACTCGCCGACTGGCTGGACGCCCAGGACCCGAAGGTCCTGAAGCAACTGCGCACGCTCGGCGTCGGCGAGGCCCCCGAGAAGGGCTGGAACTCCTTCCTGTCGGCCGCACCCGCCCCCGCGCCCAAGGGAGTGCCCGGGGCGCCGGCCGACAAGAAGTAGGGCCGGCCGTTCCAAAGAGGGGATCAGGGTGACCCCCTGGTGACCCCGGAGAGGTCTCAGGGGAAGCCAAGGTGGCCCCGGGACCGGTCACGCAGGGGCGGCGGCCTCCTCACCGAGGACAAAACCGGGGTCGACCTGCGCCGCCAGGTCGGCCCCGGTGCGCTCGTTGCCCCAGCTCTGGGCGTTCTTGAGGTGGAAGTGGACCATCTGCCGCGTGTAGCGCCGCCAGTCCCGCAGCGCGTAGGTCCCGTCGACGGCCGTGTGCAGGATGCGCAGCGCGCGGGCGTTGACGTCCTCCAGGAGCTCGAACCGGGACGGGCGCCCCTTCTCCATGGCGCGCACCCAGTCCGAGTGCCCGACGGTGACCAGCAGGTCCTCACCGACCTGCTCGTGCAGGAAGTCGAGGTCGTCCTGGCCCTGGACCTTGTTGCCGACGACCTTCAGTGCGACGCCGAAGTCGCGGGCGTACTCCTTGTACTGGCGGTAGACCGAGACTCCCTTCCTGGTCGGCTCGGCCACGAGGACGGTGAGGTCGAAGCGGGTGAACATGCCCGAGGCGAACGAGTCCGACCCCGCGGTCATGTCCACCACGACGTACTCGTCGGGTCCGTCCACCAGGTGGTTGAGGCACAGCTCCACCGCGCCCGTCTTGGAGTGGTAGCAGGCGACGCCCAGGTCGGCGTCGGTGAAGGGGCCGGTGACCATCAAACGGACGGTCCCGCCGTCGAGTTCCACCGGGCGTGCGCAGGCGGCGTAGATGGGATTGTCCTCGCACACCCGCAGCAGGCGCGAGCCCTCGCCGGGCGGGGTCGTCTTGATCATCGTCTGGGCGGAGGGAACACGCGGGTTGGTGCCGCGCAGATGGTCCTTGATCAGCCCGAGGTGCTCACCCAGCGCGGGCAGCCCGGCCGCCTCCGCCTCGTCGAGCCCCAGTGCGGCGCCCAGGTGCTGGTTGATGTCGGCGTCGATGGCGACGACGGGCGCGCCGGTGGCGGCGAGATGGCGGACGAACAGGGAGGACAGGGTGGTCTTGCCGCTGCCGCCCTTCCCGACGAAAGCAATTTTCATGTTCACCAAGCGTAGTGTCGTGGTAGCTGTAGGTGGCAGCGGAGTCCGGTGATACGTGAAGAAGACCACTCAATCGTGGGGCGCGCCGCCCGGGTGCGTAGGGTCTTACTCATGAGTACGACAGGCGCGACCGCCGATCCGCTCGCGGCCCTGGGCGCCCTGCCCGGCGTGGCCGAGTCCGTGGAGTCCGTACGCAAGGCCGTGGACCGGGTCTACGGCCACCGGATCATGCGGCGCCGCAGCAACGAGATCACCTCCGAGGCGGCGCTGCGCGGTGCCCGGGGGTCGGCGGCGCTGTCCGGGGCGGACTGGGCCCTGGAGGAGGTGCGCCGGCGCACCGACTTCAGCGGCGACGACGAGGCCCGCGCGGTGGGCGCCGCGCTGCGGCTGACGGCCGAGGCGGGGCAACTGCTGTCCGTGTGGCGGCAGTCGCCGCTGCGGGTGCTGGCCCGGCTGCATCTCGTGGCGGCCGCCGACAAGGCCGACGAGGTGGGACGGCCCCGCCAGGCGGGCGAGCCGGTCGACGAACCGCTCCTCGCGCTGCCCCTGCCCGAGGCCGCGGAGGCGCACGGCCGGCTGGACGGTCTGGCCGCGCTGCTCATGGCGGGCGGTTCCGCGCCGGCGCTGGTGACGGCCGCCGTCGTGCACGGCGAGCTCCTGGCGCTGCGCCCCTTCACCTCCCACAACGGCCTGGTCGCGCGCGCGGCGGAGCGCATCGTCCTGGTCGGCAGCGGTCTGGACCCCAAGTCGGTCTGCCCGGCCGAGGTCGGCTACGCCGAACTGGGCCCGGCCGCCTACCTCGAGGCACTCGACGGCTACGCCTCCGGAACCCCGGAGGGCATGGCGGCCTGGATCGCCCACTGCGGCAGCGCGGTGACACTCGGCGCCCGCGAGTCCACGGCGGTCTGCGAGGCGCTCCAGCGCGGGGCGGCGTAGCGGGGCGGCGCAGGCGAACAGCACGCGCGCGGGGCCCCGGACACGCGTCAGGACGACAGAGGTGCGGCGGTACGAGCACTCGTACCGCCGCTGGCATGTCCACCGGGTTACCAGGCGTCCTCGGTATGTCGCCCATCAGGTCGGGAACTTCGCCCGTCACCTGGTGCGGCTGGCCCGTAATCGACGGGTCGACGTCGCGTGGGTGCCCGGTGTCCATGCTCGGTCCGTGGGGCCAAATGCGTGTTAAAGGTGATCCTTTCGGATGTCCTCGGTCTCGCGGGCCGTTGTCTCCTTTGTACTCCTGGCCCGGGGCAAGCGGAAGTGCCGACCGCAGTTCTTTGCTTTCGCACTCGTACGCGGGTGGTGAGGCAGGGGCGATGAGGCTCGGGCGTGGGGAAGGCGCAGGTGCACGCGGTGCCGTGTGTGCAGACGGCCGGTCGGGGCCGGTTCAGGCCGCCGTGGCCGACCGCCGCCGGCTCGCGTACCAGACGAGGCCGGCGGTGGCCGCCGCCGCACCGACCGCGGCGGCGGCGACCAGTGCCGGGCGCGGTGGTACGGAGAGTCCGCGGATCCGCCGCTTGAGCCGTACCGGCCGGTGGAAGTCGAGAATCGGCCACTCGCGCGCGAGAGCCTCCCGGCGCAGCGCCCGGTCCGGGTTCACCGCGTGGGGGTGGCCGACCGCCTCCAGCATGGGCAGGTCGGTCGCCGAGTCGCTGTAGGCGTAGCAGCGTGAGAGGTCGTACCCCTCGGACGCGGCCAGCTCCCGGACGGCTTCCGCTTTCGTCGGGCCGTACGCGTAGTACTCCACCTCCCCGGTGAAACACCCGTCGTCGCCCACGATCATGCGGGTCGCGACCACCCGGTCCGCCCCCAGCAGCTCGCCGATCGGCTCGACGACCTCGGCGCCCGACGTGGAGACGATCACGACGTCGCGGCCCGCCGTGTGGTGCTCCTCGATCAGGGAGGCGGCCTCGTCGTAGATGATCGGGTCGATGAGGTCGTGCAGCGTCTCGGCGACCAGTTCCTTGACCAGTTGGACGTTCCAGCCGCGGCACAGCGCGGACAGGTACTCGCGCATCCGCTCCATCTGGTCGTGGTCGGCCCCACCGGCGAGGAAGACGAACTGGGCATATGCGGTACGCAACACAGCCCTGCGGTTGATCAGTCCGCCTTGGTAGAACGACTTGCTGAACGTGAGCGTGCTCGACTTCGCAATGACCGTCTTGTCCAGGTCGAAGAAGGCCGCTGTGCGAGGCATGGAGTGGGGCACGGAGTGGTGCAAGGAGCGGTTTTCCACGCCCCCGAGCATAGGCGCAGCCCATTCGGCGTAAGGTGTGGCGCGTGGGTTTGCCTGAGAGGGCTCTCGGGTACACCATGGAAGTCACGGATCGTTCGCGACCGTGCTAACCCGGTCCGACTCCTCCCCCCCCGAGTCGGCCGTGGAGACGACCCCCGCTCTCCCCCCCGGCGGGGGTCGTCGCATGTCCGGGTGGGTTTTCTGGTTCCGGTCGTGATCAGGTTCCGTGCCGTGCCGGTGCGGGACCGGCGGGCTGTCGCCGCGCCATCTGTCGCACAGAGTAGTCAAATTGTCGCTCTCGGCCTGCGGTGAAAACCGGCCCGTGGGCCCCCAGAAGCCGCCCCGAAGCCGCCCCGGGAGTCGCCCCGGAGCCGCCCCGGAGTCCCACTGAAGGCTGACCTGAGACCGTTCTGGCGCTGTTCTGTCCACTGCTTTGCGGGCCGCTCCGCGGACAGTTCCGCGAGCGTCGTACACAGGCATGGAACGGGGTGGACGTGAGTCACCGGTATGGGTGACGGCGATTTTCACAACCACCAAAGTGTCCACAGTTTTGGACCAAGATCCACACGATTTCCCGGACCGCTGCACCGTGATTCCCATGCGCCCGGGCCGCGCCGAGTCGACGGCCGGATCTGTTCGCCGGGCGCGCGTTGTCGGCACGGCCGCGAACCCGCGGCGAAACGGCCGCGAACCTCCGGCGAAACGGCCGCGGATTCGCGGCGAACGGGGAAGTGAAGCATGTCCGAAACCATCACCCACGATCCGCCGGCCGCCCCCGGAGGGCACCAGAGCGGACCTCTGATCATCACGGAGGACACCGAACTCCTCGACGACTTGTTGCGCCTGTGCGCAGCCGCAGGCGCAACACCGGAGGTGCACCACTCCGTGCCCGGGGCGATCGGGCACCGGGCCGGGGCGACCGGGCCTCCCGCCCCTCGTCTCCCGGCGACGTCCGCGCCGCGGGGCGGCTGGGACGCCGCGCCGCTCGTCCTCGTCGGAGACGACGCCGCGCGCCGCCTGCGGGGCGGCGCCCTGAGGAGACGAGGAGTGGTCCTCGTGGGCCGCGACCAGGACGACTCCGGCATCTGGCAGCGCGCCGTCGAGATCGGCGCCGACCACGTACTGATGCTCCCCGACGGCGAGCAGTGGCTGGTCGACCGCATCGCCGACGTCACCGAGGGTGTGGGCCGCCCGGCTCTCACCGTGGGTGTCATCGGCGGCCGGGGCGGGGCCGGAGCCTCCACCCTGGCGTGCGCGCTGGCCGTCACCTCCGCACGGGAGGGGATGCGCAGCCTGCTGGTCGACGCGGATCCGCTGGGCGGCGGTCTCGACGTGCTCCTGGGCGGCGAGACCGCCGACGGACTCAGGTGGCCGGCGTTCGCCGCCTCCCGCGGGCGGGTCGGCGGCGGCGCCCTGGAGGAGTCGCTGCCCGAGCTCCATTCGCTGCGCGTGCTCAGCTGGGACCGGAGCGACTGCGTCGCCGTGCCGCCACCTGCCGTCCGCGCGGTGCTCGCGGCAGCCCGGCGCAGGGGCGGCACGGTCGTGGTCGACCTGCCGCGCCGGATCGACGACGGAGTGGCCGAGGTACTCGCACAACTCGACGTCGGTCTCCTGGTCGTCCCCGCCGAACTGCGGGCCGTCGCGGCGGCGGGCCGGGTGGCCACGGCGGTCGGCATGGTCCTGCGCGACCTCCGAGCAGTGGTGCGGGGACCCTACGCCTCAGGGCTCGACGACCGGGAAGTGGCCGGGCTGCTCGGGTTGCCCCTGGCCGGTGAGGTGCCGGTCGAGTCCGGGCTTCTGCGCGCCACGGAGAACAGGCGTCCGCCGGGCACGTCGGCGCGCGGTCCGTTGGCGCGCTTCTGCCGGGAGTTCTGGGATCGGGCGCTGGTCGAGACGGACAGGACGGTGTGAGGCGATGCGGGTGACGATGCCCGACGCGGGTGCGCACGGCCGCACGGTGGCAGGGGCAAGGGCGGCAGGGGCAAGGACAGGGGTCGGGACGACGGCAGGGGCCGGGCCTCGCGCTGGAGCAGGTGCCGGGGCGTGGCGCGGGCCGGTGGACGGGTCGGCGGGCGTGGCGGGCCGGGCGAGGGCAGAGAGCCTGGGCGTCGGAGACCCGGAGGCGGCGGCGCCCCATGCCCCCGAGACCGGGACGGTGCCCCGGTGGGCCTTTCGGGCGGAGCGGCGAGAGGCCGCCCCGGCGACCGCCGCCGCCCGGCTGCCTTTGCCCACGTCTGCAGGAGAACACCCGGCACCGGCTCCGGGGCTGCTCGACGGCGTACGGCGGTGGCTCGCCGCGAGCGGTGCGGAGCCGACGCCCGCGCGGGTGGCGCAGGCCCTGCGTGAGCAGGGTCGGGTGCTCGGCGACGCCGAGATCCTGGGCGCCGCCGAACAGCTCAGGTCGGAACTGGTCGGCAGCGGGCCACTGGAGCCGCTGCTCGCCGACGAGTCGGTGACCGATGTGCTGGTGTCCGCGCCAAACCGGGTCTGGGTCGACCGGGGCGGCGGTCTCGAGCTCGCGCCGGTCTCCTTTCCGGACGCCGGCGCGGTACGGAGACTCGCACAGCGCCTGGCCACCGTCGCCGGACGTCGGCTCGACGACGCCCGGCCGTGGGTGGACGCCAGGCTGCCCGACGGCACCCGGCTGCACGCCGTACTGCCACCCGTCGCCGTCGGCTGTGCCTGCCTGTCGCTCCGGGTGGTCCGGCCCCGGGCGTTCACGCTGGAGGAGCTCACGGCGGCGGGCACGGTGCCGCCCGGCGGTGACCGGGTGCTGCGGGCGCTGTTGCGGGCCCGGCTGTCGTTCGTGGTCAGTGGGGGCACCGGCAGCGGCAAGACGACGCTGCTCAGCGCCTTGCTCGGGCTCGTCGGACCGGACGAGCGCATCGTGCTGGCCGAGGACTCGGCGGAGCTGCGGCCGGACCACCCGCACGTCGTCCGTCTGGAATCAAGACCCGCCAACCAGGAGGGCGCGGGCCTGGTCACCCTCGAGGACCTGGTGCGGCAGGCACTGCGGATGCGGCCGGACCGGCTGGTCGTGGGCGAGGTCCGCGGACCCGAGGTCGTCAACCTGCTCGCCGCTCTGAACACCGGCCACGAGGGCGGGTGCGGCACGGTGCACGCCAACGCCGCCGCCGACGTCCCGGCCCGACTCGAGGCGCTCGGCACGGCCGCCGGACTGGATCGTGCGGCCCTGCACAGCCAGCTCGCCGCGGCCCTCTCGGTCGTCCTCCACCTGGTCCGCGACCGTGCCGGACGACGCCGGATCGCCGAGGTGCACGTACTGGAGCGGGATCCGGCGGGGCTGGTTCGGACCGTGCCGGCGCTGCGGTGGGGCACGGAGTCCTTCGTGGCCGAGCACGGCTGGGAGCGCCTGCGGGAGCTGCTGCGCGGCGGGGAGTTCGCGGAGCGGTCCGTCGGCGGAGAGGCGGAGAGGTGACGGGGACTTCGTGGATCGGTGAGCTGTCGACGGGCGTGGCCCTGGCGTGCGTCGGGTCGGCCGCATGGCTGGCGGGCGGTTGGCACTCCGCGGTGCGAAGGGCGCGGGCTGTACTCGCCGAGCGGGGTACCGGCGGTGCGGGGCCCGGGGACGGGACCCGGCCGCCCGTGGAACGCCGGGTGACGGACGCCCTGCGGCGCGTCCGGAGCGGGCTGCGTCCGGAGTGGTGGTCGCCGGCCGCCGGACTCGCCCTGGCGCTGCTGGGGAGCTCGGTGCTGCCGGCCCTCGCGGGGGCGGCCGGAGTGCCGGTGCTGCGGCGGACGCGGCTGGCCGCGCGGGAGAGACGGGCACGGGAACACCGGCAGGACGCGGTGATCGGGCTCTGCGGGGCCCTCGCCGGGGAGGTCCGGGCAGGGCGACAGCCCGGCGAGGCGTTGCTGTGCGCCGCGCGGGACTCCGGCGGGCTCGGGGACGCGCAGGCCGCGGTCCTGGCGGCGGCCCGCTTCGGCGGGGACGTCCCCGGGGCGCTCGCCGCGGCTGCGCGGCAACCGGGGGCCGAGGGGCTGGGAGGCCTCGGCGCCTGCTGGCGGGTGGCAGTCGACCAGGGTGCGGGACTGGCCGCCGGACTCGACCGGCTGGAGGCCGCGCTCCGGGCCGAACGCGACCAGCGCTCCGACCTGCGGGCCCAGCTGTCGGGCGCCCGGGCCACGGCGCTGATGCTGGCCTGCCTGCCGGTCCTCGGTCTGCTGCTGGGGGTCGCCCTCGGGTCCGACCCGCTGCATGTGCTGCTGCACACCGGAGCCGGGCTGGGCTGTCTGCTGGCAGGCGGGGTCCTGGAGGGGCTGGGCGTCTGGTGGGTGACACGGATCGTCCGTGGAGCGGAGGCGGCGTCATGACCGGTGAGGTTGTCCACAGGCTGGGGGCAGTACTGGGGACGGTGCTCGCCGCCGTGTGGCTGGCGCGGATCCTGGGAGTCGCCCGACGGGAGCGTGCGATGCGCGGACGGCTCACCGGGCTGCTGGCGCCCGCACCGGCCCGTCAGCCCCCTCGGCGCGCACAGAACGCGCAGAACGCACAGAGGTGTGCCGTCGTCCGTCAGTGGCTGCCGCTGCTGGGCCCGGTGGGTGTCGGGTGGGCCGTGATCGGAGGGGTCCCGGGCTTCGTGCTGGGGCTGGTGGGCGCGGCCGTGCTGTGGCGGTGGCGGTTCCGACGTGGCGGCGCCGGTGTGCCGGCCGACCGGGCCGACGCCGCCAAGGCCGCTCGGCAGCTGCCCCTCGCGGCCGATCTGCTGGCGGCCTGCATCGCGGCGGGCGCGAGCCCGGTGGTCGCGGCGCGGGCGGTGGGTGAGGCCCTGGACGGTCCGGTCGGGGAGGCGCTGGGCCGTGGCGCCGCGGAGGTGCGGCTCGGGGGAGAGCCGGACGGCGCGTGGAGCGGGCTGGCCGCGATCCCGGGTGCGGGTCCGCTGGCGCGGTTGCTGGAGCGGGCCGATGTGTCGGGCCTGCCCGCAGCCGGCCCGGCCGCCCGACTCGCCGCCCAGGCCCGTGCCGACTGGGCCCGCGCGACGACGGTCCGGGCCCGCCGGGCGGCCGTGATGGTCACGGCGCCGGTGGGTCTGTGCTTCCTGCCCGCGTTCATCGCGGTGGGCGTACTGCCGGTGGTCATCGGGCTGGCCGCCGGAGCACTGGGAGACGGGGGAGGCGGCGGCTGACAGGACGGAACGCAGCGGCACACAGGCGCGGCCAACGAGTGACCGCCGAGGACGAGCGGAGAGCAGGCAGCACATGAGCAGGCAGCAGATGAGCAGGCGGCAGATGAGCAGGCAGACAGCGGGCATGCCGGCAACGAGCAGGTCGTCGACGACCATGCCGGCAACGAGCAAGCGAGCGCAACGGGCAAGCGAGCAAGCGGGTAACCGGGGCGGCGGACAAAACCGAGCCGGCGGACAACCGCGCGGACAACACCGAGCCGGCGGACAACCGAGTCGGCGTGCAGTCGAACCGGCAGGCAGTCGAGCAGTGGCACGGGATCTCACGGGGGTTGCGATGAATCAGGTGGTACGGGCCCGGCTGCGTGCCCTGGCGTGCGGCGCTTGGACGGCCCTGCGGCGGCAGGCGGTGCAGCGGGACGCGGGAATGGTTACTTCCGAGTACGCGATGGGAATCGTCGCGGCGGTGGCGTTCGCCGTGGTCCTGTACAAGGTCGTGACGAGCGGTGCGGTCAGCGCGGAGCTGCAGGGCATCGTCAAGCGGGCCCTCGATGCGGGGATGTGAGCGGGCGGCGGGGCCGCAGCCGAGAACGGCGGGCGCAGGGGCGATCCGCCCGGCACGCGCCGGCCGCTGTCGCCCGGACCGGGGCTTCGTGACGGCGGAGACAGCGGTGGTGCTGCCGGTGTTGGTGGCGTTCGCGATGGCGCTGGTGTGGGGGCTGCTCGTGATGGCCGCTCAGATCCAGTGCGTGGACGCCGCGCGGACGGGTGCCCGGGCGGCGGCGCGCCAGGACCCGGACGACGCGGTCCTGGCCGTGGCTCGCGAGGCGGCGCCGGGCGGGGCCCGGGTCACGGTCGGCCGGGAGGCTGAACTGGTGCGTGTGGTCGTGGTGGCCGAGCCACCGCTGCTGCACGGGCTGCCCTTCGAGGTACGGGCCGAGGCCGTGGCCTCGGCGGAGCAGGCCGTGGGGACGGACCAGCCGGTGGGCGCGGCGGTGGGAGCGGCACAGGCGGTGGGAGCGGAGAAGTCGGTGGGAGCGGCACAAGTGGCGGGAGCGGACTCGTGAGGGGGCGTGCTGACTGCGGCCGGTCAGCCGAACGGAGCAACGGCGGTCGCCTCAGTTCCGCCCCGGGCCCCGCGCCCGTCTCTGGCCCCGCTCCCGCCCTTGGAGGCCCCGCATCCGCCCCTGGCCCCGGGCCCGCCCCTGGCC
>NZ_JACBYP010000140.1 GCF_018982965.1 Streptomyces mayonensis
CCCCTCGTCCCCCGACTCGCCCCCCGATCCTCGCGTCCGCCGTCCGGCAGGCCCTCGGAGAAGGTCTGACCCCCCGTCACCGACAGGTGACGTACCTCACAAAAATCAACGCAAGTGCCCCGTTTGAACCGGCGGAACCCCGCCCGCCGCACCGTCTCGAGCGGGCGCGCACCACGATCTGACTCCCAAGTAGCAAAGGGTTGACACCTCGAAGCGCTGAGTGCCGGTGTGAGCCTCCTGGAGCCCCCTTCCGCATATCGGGAGTCGGACGAGCCTGGTTCAGGGCGGCACATGCGGACTCAGGTACCGGCAAACCCCCATCAGTGTCAGTGGTACCGGTAGAATGGAAGCGAATCCCGCCCCGAACGTGGGGACCGTCCGGGACTAGCTGAGCAACGCTGATCAAGGCTTATCAACGCAACATGCCGCAGCCGCTCCGGCGGGCACCCCAAGGAGCCCGGCTCGTGCTGTGCCAGAAAGGGCGCTTCGTGGCCGATTCCGGCAACCCCAACGAGAACAACCCGTCCACCGACACCGGCGTGAACGACGCGGTGAGCACCGGCGACGCCGCCGCATCGGCGTCGTACGACGCCAGTGCCATCACCGTGCTCGAGGGTCTGGACGCGGTCCGCAAGCGACCCGGTATGTACATCGGCTCCACCGGTGAACGCGGTCTGCACCACCTGGTGCAGGAGGTCGTCGACAACTCCGTGGACGAGGCGCTGGCCGGCCACGCGGACAAGATCGACGTCACGATCCTCGCCGACGGCGGCGTCCGGGTCGTCGACGACGGCCGCGGCATCCCGGTGGGCATCGTCCCGTCCGAGGGCAAGCCGGCCGTCGAGGTCGTGCTGACCGTGCTGCACGCGGGCGGCAAGTTCGGCGGCGGTGGCTACGCGGTCTCCGGCGGTCTGCACGGCGTGGGCGTCTCCGTCGTCAACGCCCTGTCCACCAGGGTCGCGGTGGAGGTCAAGACCGACGGCTACCGGTGGACGCAGGACTACAAACTGGGCGTCGCCACGGCACCGCTCGCCCGGCACGAGGCCACCGAGGAGACCGGCACGTCGGTCACCTTCTGGGCCGACGGCGACATCTTCGAGACCACCGACTACTCCTTCGAGACGCTGTCCCGGCGCTTCCAGGAGATGGCCTTCCTCAACAAGGGCCTGAAGATCAACCTCACCGACGAGCGCGAGTCGGCGATGGCCACCTCCGGTGCGGACGAGGCGGGCGAGGACGAGAAGCACGAGGTCAAGAGCGTCGCGTACCACTACGAGGGCGGCATCGTCGACTTCGTGAAGTACCTCAACTCCCGCAAGGGAGAGCTGGTGCACCCCACCGTGATCGACCTCGAGGCCGAGGACAAGGACAAGAGCCTGTCCCTCGAGGTCGCGATGCAGTGGAACGGCGGCTACACCGAGGGTGTGTACTCCTTCGCCAACATCATCCACACCCACGAGGGCGGTACGCACGAGGAGGGTTTCCGCGCGGCGCTCACCTCGCTGATCAACAAGTACGCGCGGGACAAGAAGCTGCTGCGGGAGAAGGACGACAACCTCACGGGTGACGACATCCGCGAGGGTCTGACCGCGATCATCTCGGTCAAGCTGGGCGAGCCCCAGTTCGAGGGCCAGACCAAGACGAAGCTCGGCAACACCGAGGTGAAGACCTTCGTCCAGAAGATCGTCTACGAGCACCTGACCGACTGGCTCGACCGCAACCCCAACGAGGCCGCGGACATCATCCGCAAGGGCATCCAGGCGGCCCACGCGCGCGTGGCGGCCCGCAAGGCGCGTGACCTGACCCGTCGCAAGGGCCTGCTGGAGACGGCGTCGCTGCCGGGCAAGCTGTCCGACTGCCAGTCGAACGACCCGACCAAGTGCGAGATCTTCATCGTCGAGGGCGACTCGGCCGGCGGTTCGGCCAAGTCCGGCCGGAACCCGCAGTACCAGGCGATCCTCCCGATCCGCGGCAAGATCCTCAACGTCGAGAAGGCGCGCATCGACCGGATCCTGCAGAACCAGGAGATCCAGGCGATGATCTCCGCGTTCGGCACCGGTGTGCACGAGGACTTCGACATCGAGAAGCTCCGCTATCACAAGATCATTCTTATGGCGGACGCCGACGTCGACGGCCAGCACATCAACACCCTGCTGCTGACCTTCCTGTTCCGCTTCATGCGGCCGCTGGTGGAGGCCGGGTGCGTGTACCTGTCCCGCCCGCCGCTCTACAAGATCAAGTGGGGCCGGGACGACTTCGAGTACGCGTACTCCGACCGCGAGCGCGACGCCCTGATCGAGATGGGCCGCAGCGCGGGCAAGCGCATCCGCGACGACTCCGTCCAGCGCTTCAAGGGCCTGGGCGAGATGAACGCGGAGGAGCTGCGCATCACGACCATGGACCAGGAGCACCGCGTGCTCGGCCAGGTCACGCTCGACGACGCCGCGCAGGCCGACGACCTGTTCTCGGTGCTGATGGGCGAGGACGTCGAGGCCCGGCGCGCGTTCATCCAGCGCAACGCCAAGGACGTTCGCTTCCTCGACATCTGAGTCGGTCTCGGCTGACCGCACCAGGAAGGACCTTCACCAGCAATGACCGACGAGAACACCCCCGTGACGACGCCCGAGGGTGACGCCCTGGCGATGCGTGTCGAGCCCGTCGGGCTCGAGACGGAGATGCAGCGCTCGTACCTCGACTACGCGATGTCCGTCATCGTCTCGCGCGCGCTGCCCGACGTCCGCGACGGCCTCAAGCCCGTGCACCGCCGGGTGCTGTACGCCATGTACGACGGCGGCTACCGGCCCGAGCGCGGCTTCTACAAGTGCGCCCGCGTCGTCGGCGACGTCATGGGCAACTACCACCCGCACGGCGACTCCTCCATCTACGACGCGCTCGTCCGCCTCGCCCAGCCCTGGTCGATGCGGATGCCGCTCGTCGACTCCAACGGCAACTTCGGCTCGCCGGGCAACGACCCGGCGGCGGCCATGCGCTACACCGAGTGCAAGATGGCGCCGCTGTCGATGGAGATGGTCCGCGACATCGACGAGGAGACCGTCGACTTCACGGACAACTACGACGGCCGCTCCCAGGAGCCGACCGTTCTGCCGGCCCGCTTCCCGAACCTGCTGATCAACGGCTCGGCGGGCATCGCGGTCGGCATGGCGACCAACATCCCGCCGCACAACCTGCGCGAGGTGGCGGCCGGTGCCCAGTGGTACCTGGACCACTACGAGGCCTCGCACGAGGACCTGCTCGACGCGCTGATCGAGCGCATCAAGGGCCCCGACTTCCCGACCGGCGCCCTGGTGGTGGGCCGCAGGGGCATCGAGGAGGCCTACCGCACCGGGCGCGGCTCGATCACCATGCGCGCGGTCGTCGAGGTCGAGGAGATCCAGAACCGCCAGTGCCTGGTGGTCACCGAACTGCCCTACCAGGTCAACCCGGACAACCTCGCGCAGAAGATCGCCGACCTGGTGAAGGACGGCAAGATCGGCGGCATCGCCGACGTCCGCGACGAGACCTCCTCGCGCACCGGCCAGCGCCTGGTCATCGTGCTGAAGCGGGACGCGGTCGCCAAGGTCGTCCTCAACAACCTGTACAAGCACACCGACCTGCAGACCAACTTCGGCGCCAACATGCTGGCCCTGGTCGACGGCGTGCCGCGCACCCTCTCCCTGGACGCGTTCATCCGGCACTGGGTGAACCACCAGATCGAGGTCATCGTCCGCCGTACGCGCTTCCGCCTGCGCAAGGCGGAGGAGCGGGCGCACATCCTGCGCGGCCTGCTGAAGGCCCTGGACGCCATCGACGAGGTCATCGCGCTGATCCGGCGCAGCGACACCGTCGAGATCGCGCGCGGCGGCCTGATGGACCTCCTGGAGATCGACGAGATCCAGGCCAACGCGATCCTCGAGATGCAGCTGCGCCGCCTCGCGGCCCTGGAGCGCCAGAAGATCGTCCAGGAGCACGACGAGCTCCAGCGGAAGATCAACGAGTACAACGAGATCCTGGCCTCGCCGGTCCGCCAGCGCGGGATCGTCAGCGAGGAGCTGACCGCGCTCGTCGAGAAGTACGGCGACGACCGCAAGACGAAGCTGATCCCCTACGAGGGCGACATGTCCATCGAGGACCTGATCGCCGAGGAGGACATCGTCGTCACGGTCACGCGCGGCGGCTACATCAAGCGCACCAAGACCGACGACTACCGCGCCCAGAAGCGCGGCGGCAAGGGCGTGCGCGGCACGAAGCTGAAGGAAGACGACATCGTCAACCACTTCTTCGTGTCCACCACGCACCACTGGCTGCTGTTCTTCACGAACAAGGGCCGCGTCTACCGGGTGAAGGCGTACGAGCTGCCCGACGCAGGACGCGAGGCACGCGGTCAGCACGTGGCGAACCTGCTGGCCTTCCAGCCGGACGAGACCATCGCCCAGATCCGCGCGATCCGCGACTACGAGGCGGTGCCGTACCTGGTGCTGGCCACCAAGGCGGGTCTGGTGAAGAAGACACCGCTGAAGGACTACGACTCGCCGCGCTCGGGTGGTGTGATCGCCATCAACCTGCGCGAGCAGGAGGACGGATCCGACGACGAACTGATCGGAGCCGAGCTCGTCTCCGCCGAGGACGATCTGCTGCTGATCAGCAGGAAGGCGCAGTCGATCAGGTTCACGGCCTCGGACGACACGCTGCGTCCGATGGGGCGTGCCACCTCGGGCGTCAAGGGCATGAGTTTCCGCGAAGGGGACGAGCTGCTCTCGATGAATGTTGTCCGAGCCGGTACGTTCGTGTTCACTGCCACCGACGGCGGTTACGCGAAGCGGACTTCCGTCGACGAGTACCGCGTCCAGGGTCGCGGCGGCCTCGGCATCAAGGCCGCCAAGATCGTCGAGGACCGAGGGTCGCTCGTGGGCGCGCTGGTGGTCGAGGAGCACGACGAGATCCTCGCCATCACACTCTCGGGCGGTGTGATTCGTACGCGAGTCAGCGGGGTCAGGGAGACGGGCCGTGACACCATGGGCGTCCAACTGATCAATCTGGGCAAGCGCGATGCCGTCGTCGGCATCGCACGCAACGCCGAGGCGGGACGCGAGGCGGAGGAGGTCGACGGCGATGTGGTCGTCGACGAGACCGCCGAGGATGCCGCGACCACCGGCACGGACGAGGGTGAGGCGCCCTCGGCCGAGTAGCACGAGGAGAGAGTCATCGTGAGCGGAGCCACGGGCGCCGGATCGACCGGTACCCCCACGGGTACGGAAACGGGCGGCGGCGGCCGTGGCTCCGCCGCGCGTGCGGCAGACCCGCACACGACCCAGCTGCGCAAGATCGACGACGGAGCGAGCGGTGCGCGCACGTCCCAGACGCATGGATCCCAGGGGGGAACTGTGACGGACACCCGAGGCCAGCAGACGCAGGCGGCCTCGCCGCTGCCGGGAGAACGGCAGCCCCAGCAGCCCGGCGGGCCGTACCACCCGCCGCAGGCCTACCAGACCCAGGGCGGCAACGCGTCCGCCGTGCGCCGCCCGCGCACCGGCGCGCGCACCACGCCCCGGGTCCGCAAGGCCCGGCTGCGTGTCTCCAAGGCCGACCCCTGGTCGGTGATGAAGGTCAGCTTCCTGCTCTCCATCGCGCTCGGCGTCTGCACGATCGTGGCGTCCGCCGTGCTGTGGATGGTCATGGACGCCATGGGCGTCTTCTCCACGGTCGGCGGCACGATCGCCGAGGCCACCGGATCGAACGAGTCCAACGGCTTCGACCTGCAGTCCTTCCTGTCGCTGCCCAACGTGCTGCTGTTCACGACGGTCATCGCGGTCATCGACGTCGTCCTCGCGACGGCGCTGGCCACCCTGGGTGCCTTCATCTACAACCTGTCCGCCGGCTTCGTCGGCGGCGTGGAGCTGACCCTCGCCGAGGACGAGTGACCGGTGCCCCGCTCGGCGCTCCGCGGGGGCGGGACAACCGATTTTGGGACTGCCCGCCTCGTGCGCTAATCTTCAGGAGTCAGCGCGCGGGACATACACCGCAGAGCGCGGCGGGGCTATAGCTCAGTTGGTTAGAGCGCATCCCTGATAAGGATGAGGCCACAGGTTCAAATCCTGTTAGCCCCACCGATCATGATTCGAATGAACGGACGTTTCCCCGGGCGGGGAGCGTCCGTTCTTTCGTTCGGGAAGCAGGCGGAAGCAGCCGAAGCAGCCGGGGAGGCAGCGCGGGTGACCGGGTCCCTTGCCGACCTCCTGGTGACGGCCGGCTGCCGGTACGTGCGGGCCGCTCCCGGCAGCCTGGGGAAGGCCGCGCTCGCCGCGCGCGTGCTCGATCCGCGCCTGCGCGAGCGCCCCCGGCGGCGTCTGGTGGAGACCCGCTCGGGCGACCGGTTCGCCGTCGACACCCAGGACCTGATCCAGCGGTACCTGTATCTCTTCGGGGCCTGGGAACCGCACCTGACGCGGTGGCTGGAGCGGCGGCTGAAGCCGGGGGACGGCTTCGTCGACCTGGGTGCCAACGTCGGTGTGTACGCGGTGCTGGGCGCCCGCCTCGTGGGCCCCGCGGGGCACGTGGTGGCCGTGGAGGCGTCGCCGGACTTCCACCGCAGGCTGCTGCGGAACGCCGCTCTCAACGGGCGGGACAACATCCGTGCCGTCAACGCCGCGGTCTCCGACGGCCGCAGGAGGCTGACCTTCGTCCTCGCGAGCTCCCGCAACATGGGGGCGAACAGCATCGTCCCCTACGAGGGACCGGCGGAGTCGTCCTTCGAGGCCGAGGCGTTCGCGGCGCCCGACCTGCTGCGGTCCGAGGAGGTGGCCGCCGCACGCGTGATCATGGTGGACGTCGAGGGGGCGGAGGGCGCGGTGGTGCGCGGGATGGAGCCGCTCCTGGACCGTCTGCGGCCGGACGCGGAGATCGTCGTCGAGGTCACGCCGGAGCGCATGGAGCGGCTCGGCGACTCCGTCGGCGAACTGATGGAGATCATGCACCGGCACGGCTTCCACGCGTACCGGCTGCCCAACGACTACGCGCCGGCGAGCTACCCGCGCGCCCTGCGGCGCCCCGCGGCGGCGGTCCGGGTCCGGGGCGCCGTGGAGGGCGAGACCGAGCTGGTCTTCTCCCGGACCGACGCCGAGACGCTGGCCTGAGGGCGGCGCGGCACACCGGCCTCAGCCCGACGCGCGGTGCCACCCGAAGCGGTCCAGGGCCCGGGCCCGGGCCTCGGCCACCGCCATCCGCGCCTCGCGTTCGGCGGTGTCGACGTGCGCGGCCTGCCCGGTCGCCTGGCCGGGCCACTTGCGGTACAGCAGTCCGGCCTCGGCCGAGAACCAGCCCCGGGCGACGGAGTTCAGGGCCAGCAGGAGGCCGGTGTCCTCGGAGGCCGGCAGCGCCATCCAGCCGCCCAGCGCGAGCAGCAGGTCACGGCGGACGAAGAGCGTCGCCGGATGCACCTGCGCCCGGTGGTCGTGCGCCGCCCAGTGGTCGAGCACCGCCCGCCGCTCGACCGGGCCGGTCTCGGGATCGCCCGGGAAGCCCACAGTGGAGCCGTCGGGCAGCAGGTCGAGCGCCCGGCAGGTGGCCCACCCGAGCGCCGGGTCGGCCTCCAGGGCCGCGAGGTCCCGGGCGAGGGCTCCCGGCAGCAGCCGGTCGTCGGCGTCCAGGACCTTCACGTACGGGCCGTCGGCGTGGGCCAGGGCCATCGTGCGGGCCACACCGGGCCCTCCGGGGCGGCCCTGGCGGAACGTCACCCGCGGGTCGTCCGGCACGTGGGGCCGTACGTCGCCGGTGCGGCCGTCCTCCTGGATCAGCCAGTGCCACTCCCAGCCGTCGGGAAGCCGCTGTTCGCGCAGCGACGCGAACGCCTCCGGCAGGTAGCGGGCCGACGGGCCGTGCACGGCGGTGACGACGGAGATGCGCCGGTTCACGGCGGCACTCACCACCCTTCCAGGTGTGCGGACGGGGCCCCGCGGACGCGACTCACGGACGCGACTCACGGACGCGACTCACGGGCGCGACGCAGCGGTGCGCCCGCGAGCGGTGCGGGCAGGGGGTGCGACGCGGGGTGCGACGCGGGGCTGCGGCTCGGGGACGCGAAAAGACCCGACCGCTGGCGACGGGGGATGCGCCAGCGGTCGGGCCATGGCCAAGGCTAGCAAGGCCGGACGGGTCCCGGGTGCCGACTGGTCGGTCGGGACCCGAAGCTGTGACCGGGATCACGTTGTCACGGGCGGCCTCAGCGGTCGCACGGCGGCTCGTAGTCCAGGCGCGGCAGGTACTCGTGCCACTTGTCCTCGGTGAGCACACCCCGGGTGGCCGAGCAGATCCGGTCGATGGCGTCGTCCACCCCGAGGCTCCACAGGCGGATGGTGTCCGTGCCGCTCGACACCGCGAGCATGTTCCGTACGGGGCTGAAGGACAGGAAGTTCCCCGTCTTGGCGTTGGGGCTCATCGCCCGCCCGACGGGAGCGGCCTCGGCGGGAGCGGTGACGTCCCACAGCCGCACCGTGTTGTCGTTGGCGCCGCTGGCCAGGGCGGAGCCGTTCCGGTCGAAGGTCAGCGACCACACCGAGTCGGTGTGCCCGGCCAGCGTCGCCTCGGGCGCGGACCCCCCGCGCGGGTCGGCCATGTTCCACAGCCGGACCGTGCCGTCGTCGCTGCCGCTGGCCAGGGTGTGGCCGTCCGGGCTGAAGGCGAGCGTGTTGACGGCCCCGAGGTGCCCGGTGCGGGGGGCGCCGAGGAGGGTGGCGTGCGCCGGGTCGCGCACGTCCCAGAGCCGGACGGTGTCGTCGGCGCTGCCGCTGGCCAGGGTGTGGCCGTCCGGGCTGAAGGCGAGCGTGTTGACGTATCCCGTGTGGCCGCGGAGCGGCTCGCCGAGCCGGCGCAGCCGGGCGGGGTCCTCGGCGTTCCAGAGCTGGATGGTGCGGTCGTCGTGGGCCGTGGCCAGCGTGCGGCCGTCGGGGCTGTAGGCCAGCGCGTCGGGCCCCGCGTAGCGGGTGCTCAGCCGCACGGGCGGCGCGTGGGCGGTGGGCCGGGCGGGGTCCTCGACGTTCCAGAGCTGGACGGCACGGCCTCCCGTGAGCATCGCGAGGGTGCCGCCGTCCGGGGAGAACTCCATCGACCGGATGTCGCCCTCCCCCGGCCCGAAGGGAGCGCCCAGCGCGGTGGGCCGGTCGGGGTCCGTGACGTCCCACAGCCGGATCCGGCCGTCGCGGGCCGCCGTGGCCAGCACCTTGCCGTCCGGACGGTAGGCACCATTGCGGCCGATCATGTCCGACGTCGGCAGCGACCACAGGCGTACCTTGCTGTCGCCGCTGCCGGTGGCGAGGGTGCGGCCGTCGGGGCTGAAGCCGAGGGCGTACATCTCACCGCTGCCTCCGGCCAGGGGCACACCGACCTCGGAGGGGTAGTCGGGGTCGCTGACGTTCCACAGGCTCGCCGTGCTGTCCGCGCTGGCCACGGCGAGCATCGCGCCGTCCGGGCTGAAGGCCACCGACCAGACGGGACCGGTGTGACCGGTGAGCGGAGCGCCGATGGGCGCCGCCCCCTCCCGGTCGGTCACGTCCCAGAGCCGTACGGTGTCGTCGGCGCTGCCGCTGGCGAGCGTGCGCCCGTCGGGACTGAACGCCACGGAGTGCACCAGGGCCCCGTGTCCCTCCAGCGGGTCGCCGAGCTCCCCCGGGCTGCTCGGGTCGGTCACGTCCCAGAGCCGGACCGCGTCGTCGTCGCCACCGGCGGCCAGCGTGCGGCCGTCCGGGCTGAACGCCACCGAGCGCACCGCCGCGGTGGCGCCGGTCAGCGTGTCGAGCGCCTTCGGGCGGCCGGGCTCGCGCACGTCCCACAGGCGTACGGCATGGTCGTCGTGGGCGGAGGCCAGGGTGTGCCCGTCCGGGCTGAAGGCGAGCAGGTAGACGGTGCCGCCGTGGCCCTGCAGGGGGGTGCCGAGCGGCCGCGGGCGGCCGGGATCCCGTACGTCCCACAGCCGGATCGTGCCGTCGTCCGAGGCGCTGGCCAGGATGGTGCCGTCCGGGCTGAAGACGGCGGTGCTCACCCAGCTGCCGTGGCCGGTCAGCGGCTTGCCCAGCGGCTGCGGCCGGGCCGGTTCGGACACGTCCCAGAGCCGTACGGTCCGGTCGTAGCTGGCCGTCGCCAGGAGGCGCCCGTCGGGGCTGAAGGAGGTGAGGTAGACGGCGCCGGTGTGACCGAGGAGCGGGGTGGCAAGCGGCGCGTTCACGATGGATATCAGCCGGTTCCGTACGTTCCTGTCGTCCGGCCGCAGGCGGTGCGCGGCCAGGTCGAGCTGGGCCGACAGCGACGGGTCGGTGTCCTGGACCCGGTCCGCCTCGGCGACGACCTGCTCGAAGACCGCGTCGTTGCGCTGCTGCCAGGCGATCACCGCCGAACCGACCGCCACCAGGGCCAGCGCCACCAGCGCCGACACCGCGGCCCGGCTGATCAGTACGGTGCGCCGGCGCAGCCGCACCGCGGCGGCGAGGAAGTCCACGGCGCTGCGGCTCAGGAAGGTGTCGGCCGAGTCCGCCCAGCCGCGGGCCTGCTCGAGCCGGGACCCCCGGTAGAGCAGTGCGGCGTCGCGGTCCGACTCCTCCCAGGCGCGGCCGTCCTCCTCGAGACGCTGCCGCAGCAGGTTGCCGGAGCGGTCCTCGTCGATCCATTCGCGCAGCCGCGGCCAGGCGTGCAGCAGCGCCTCGTGGGTGATCTCCACGGTGTCCGCGTCCAGGGTCACCAGCCGGGCGCGGACCAGCGCCTCCAGGGACTCCTCGGTCTTGCCGGGGTCCCCCGACTCCTGGGCCAGCAGCCGCCGCGTGCTGCGCCGGCGGGTGGCCTGGGTGTCCTCGCTCAGCCGGACCAGGCGGAGCAGGAGCAGCCGCGCCGCCGTGCGCGCCGCCGGGTCGAGCCCCGACCAGGCGCGCTCGGCGGTCGCGGCCACCGCACCCTGGATGCCGCCCGCCGCGCGGTAACCGGCCAGCGTCAGCCGGCCCGCCTTGCGCCGCTGCCAGGTGGCGAGCAGGGCGTGGGACAGCAGCGGCAGCACACCCGCGTCGTGCGCGCCGCGCGGACCGTCGCTGCTCACCTCGCGGACGATCAGCTCGGCCAGCCCCGGTTCGAGTTCCATGCCGACCGCCTTGGCCGGCGCGGTCACCGCCTCGCGCAGCTCCGCCGTGGTCAGCGGCCCGAGCACCATGTGCCGGTGCTGGAGCGCGTCGGCCAGCTCGGGGTGGCGCAGGCACTGGTCGTAGAAGTCGGCACGTACACCGAGGGCCACGAGCACCGGCGCCGGGTCCGCCGGCCCGCCGGGCAGGCAGGCGGCCTGCAGCAGCCGGATGAACGCCCGCCGGCCGGACTCGTCGGGGCAGAGGGTGAAGAGCTCCTCGAACTGGTCCACGATGACCACCGGACGGGCCTCCGGCGTCGCCCCGACGCGCGCCGCCCACGCCGAGAACGCCGCCCTGACCGCGTCCCCGGTCTCCGGGCGGTCCGCGTCCCCGTCGGCCTCCGGGCCGTCCCGGTCGTCCTGGTCGTCACGGTCATCCCGGTCATCCCGGTCGTCACGGCCGCCCCCGCCGCCCCGGCCGTCCTCCTCCGGGGCGCCCGGCTCCGCCGTCGCAGCCCTCCTCGCGGCGTCGGCCGCGGGCCGGAGCTCGGGCAGCAGCCGGGTCAGCTCGCCCAGCGGGTCGGCCCCCGGCACCAGCTGGAGCACCTCGCGGGGCGGGCCGGCCCCGGAGTCCGGCGCTCCGCTGCGCAGGGCGGGCACCAGACCGGCGTTCAGCAGCGAGGACTTGCCCGCCCCCGATGCGCCCACCAGCATGACCAGCCCGCCCGATTCCTCGGCCGCGCGCAGCTGGGCGACGAGGGCGTCCGTGCTCCGCTCCCGGCCGAAGAACCAGCCGGCGTCCTCCAGGCGGTAGGCGGCGAGCCCCCGGTAGGGGCAGACGCCGCCGGGCGCGGCCGGGGAGTCGGCCGGCGGGGCCTCCTCGTCGGCGGGCGGCGCGGGGCGTTCGCCGGTCGGGTCGGCCACCGCCCGTTCCCACAGGCGCTGCCACTGGACCATGTCGTACAGGCCGGGGGAGACCGGGACCGGGCGTGCGCGCCGCGCCTGCGGGACGAGCACGTACAGGACCGCCGCGAGGGCGGTGAACTGGGCGGGAACGTTCTTGGCCCGTCGCCAGTCGCTGATGCGCTGGGCGGACACGCGGACGGGCCGCCCCCGTTCGTCGACCCGCTGGAGTCGGACGACGGCCTCGGACACGCGTTTGAGAGGAGGGTTTCCCGCCTCCTTGTACAGCAGTGCGAGGCGTTCCGCGAAGGCCGTGCGTGCCCCTGAGTCGAAACTCAAGGTCTCCACTCCTTACTTCCCCCGCACCTGGACGTCCGGACCGGAAAACTCACTCTATACGCCTGACCTGCGACTACCCCGGTCTTCCGACCGAGCGGTCTCCCCGACGGCTACTCCGGGTGGCAGGATCGCGACGCAGTGGCGAGCAGGCCCCGCGGCACCCGGACAGGTCAGCGGCTCAGCGCTCGGAGAGCCACCTCATGAGGCCGCATGTTCTCGGTCAGCTTTCCGTGGTCCTGTCCCGCCCTTCCCGACCCGTTCCGGTACGCGTGCGACGCGGCGCCGGCGTGGTTTGGTACCGGTCCCCACGAGGGGAGGGACCGGTACCAAGGCATGTCGGCGCCCCGCACCTCCCCGGCCGCCCCGCCGGTCCCGGATCCTGGATTCGGAGGTTCGTGCGGTGGGCAGGCACGTCGTGTCGGTTCCGATGTCGACCGCTGCCGTGGAGGGCGTATGAGGATATCCGTCGACCCCGAGCAGTGCTATGGCTCCGGAGACTGCGTCCACCGGGCCCCGTCCGTCTTCACGCAGGTGGACGGTCTGGGGGCGGTGATACCCGGACGGGAGTACGACATCGACGCGCCGCGGGTGCGGGAGGCGGTCGAAGGGTGCCCCTCGGCCGCGATCAGCGTCCTCGGAGAGGACTGAGCAGGGACTCGGCACCGGGCAAGGACTCGGCACCGAGGGCAAGGACTCGGCGCGCGGGCAGGGACGAGGGCTGAGCGGCACTCGGGACGACTCGGGACGAGGCCCGAGCGGGCACTCGGCACGCGGGCATGGCGACGGCCCGGCTGCTCTGCCGAGCGGCCGGGCCGTTTCTCGCGTGCACTGCGGTACGCAGATCGCCGTGACGTCTGTTTCAGGTCTGCCGGGACGGGCGGTGTGCGGTGGTGGTGGACCGGGCGCCCGCCGGGCCCCTCAGCGCTGGAGCGGAAGGGAGTGCTGGGCCGGGGGCTCGGCCGCGCCGTCCGTGTCGTCGCACGGGAGGCCGGTAGCCGTCGTGGCGGCGCGGGCGTCACCGAGCGGACGGTGGCGGCAACTGGGCGCCGAACCGTGGGCCTCGGCACGGATGCGCTGCTTCATCGTGGGGGGCAGGGAGCCGGTACGGGACCAGGACCAGGGGACCGCCGTCGCGGGGGCCGCTTCCGGGGAGGCGCTCTCGGCGTTGCTGTGCGTTCCGGTCTGCGGTACGGCCGCCGAGGCGGTCGTGGTGACGAGTCCGAGCGCCGTGCAGAGCGCGAGGAAGGCGGTGACGATGGTGGTCCACAGCGTCATGACCTTGTTCCGGGCCATAACCCCTCACTTTCAGGTTGGGCGATTTGCGTACTTTCCTCATGATGTGTATGAGCGTCGCGAAGTGGTGGACCCGGGCCCGTGGCGCGTCGATGTTCAGATGAACACCACCCGGATGGCCGCAAAGCGCCTCAGAAGCTGCCGAAGCGGTGGCCGGAGGGGCGAAAACCGCGGCCCGTGAGGGTGTGATCACCCTCCGATCGGAGTGGGATCGTTCGCTTCTAATGGGCTCGGGCGGCGGGCAGTTGGCCGCCGCCTCAGGTCACCGATCGATATCGGCCGGTGTGTATAGTCGGGCGCCAGAGGTCCCCTACGTCAAGGAAAGACGAGGTCGCGCGGTGAAGAAGCTTCTCCTGGTCGCACTGGCCGCCATCGGCGGGCTCCTCGTGTACCGCCAGATCCAGGCGGATCGCGCCGAGCAGGATCTGTGGACGGAGGCGACTGACTCCGTGCCCACGGGTTCGTGAGTACGACCGACATCCGGTCCTGAGCAGACCCCGGCCGTCAAACGGTCGGGGTTTTGTGTTGCCCGATCCCTCCGCGGGGGCGTCGGAGCCGGGTGGCGCGCGGCAGGATGGGCACGGTCCGTTCGGAGCGGTGCGGCGACAGAGCCGGTGAGCGCGAGGGCGAGGGGTGGCGGGTCATGCGACGGTGGTGTACGGCTCGGCGGCGTACCGGGGCGGGACGGGCCCGTCCGCCGGCGCCCGGGCGGCCGGCCGCGGGTACCGCCGTACGGGGCGCTGCGGGTACCGCCGTACGGGCGGCCGCGACGACTCCGGTACGGCTGGCCGCGACGGTCCCGGTACGGCTGGCCGTGGTGACCGTCCTCCTGGCCACGACCGCGGCCCTGCCCGGCAAAGCCGCTCTCGCGGCAGGCGAGGCAGGTGAGGTGAGAGCGGCAGGTGTGGCAGGCGTGGCCGGTGCGGGGGGCATGTCCGCCGGGTACGCCTTCGCCGACGGCGCCCCGCGGGTCGAGGGCGCCGACGACACCTCGGCCGCCGCCCCGCTGGAACCCGGCTCCACGTACCGCAGCTCGCTCCCGGCGGAGGGCACCCTCTACTACCGCCTGGACCTCGACGCGGCCTCCGACGCCTACGTCTCCGTCACCGCCGTCCCCGGCTCCGGCGGCGAGGTCACCGCCGTCGACGGTGTCCGGGTCTCCGTCCGGGACGCCGACGGCGCCTCCTGCTCCCTGGGCAGCGCCACCTTCGGCGCCGCGCACAGCCCCCGCCCGGTCACGGCGTGGGGCATGCGGGAGATCGACCCCGGTGCCAGCCGCTGCCAGGACTCCGGCACCTACTACGTCGCCGTCGAGCGGATCCGGCCCGAGGACTCCCCGCCGGACGCCTGGGACCTGGAACTCACGACCGCCACCGAACCCCGCCCGCGGCGGGCGGGCCCGACCGAGGCCCCGGGGGCCTGGGACTCCGCCTCGCCCGAACCCCTCGCCGGAGCGCCGGAGCGCCGGGCGGGCGGCAGCGGCTTCGCCCGTGCCACCGCCGTCGGCCAGGGCGTCTGGCAGAGCGACATCCGGCCCGGTCAGACCCTCTACTACAAGGTGCCCGTCGACTGGGGCCGCCAGGTGTCCGCGACCGCCGAGCTCGGCGGCTCCGACGACGCCTCCGGCTATGCCACCGCTGCGCTGCGGCTCGGCCTGCACAACCCCGTGCGCGGCGAGGTCGACGACGCCGCGAAGGGGTACACGGGACGCCCTGCGGCCGTGGGCCTGGCCGCGCTGCCGCCCGTGGCGTACGCCAACCGGTACGCGGCCGGCCGGCAGGTCGGCGCCCTGCGGTTCGCGGGCGACTACTACCTCGTGGTCCACCTCTCGGCCCAGGTGGCCGACGACTTCGGCGACGGCCCCTTCCGGCTGACGCTGCGGGTACGGCTGCGGGGAGCGGCAAAGACCGGCCCCGGGTACGCGGGGGAGCCCCGGCCCCGGGGCGTTTTCGAGCTCTCGGCCGCCGACCGGGCGGTGGCCCCACCGGGCGGGACCACGCGGGACGGGGCGGCGGAGGGCGGCGATCCCGCGATGCGGGCGGTCGCCGTGGGCGGGATCGGCACCGGGAGCCTGCTGCTCGCGGGCCTCGCCGTCTGGACGGTGACCGCCCGGCGCCGGGCGTAGGGGCGCGGCGCCGGGCTCAGATGCGGGTCAGTGCCCAGAAGCCCACGGCATAGCAGGCCAGCGCCAGCAGCAGGAGCGGCACCGCCACCTTCGCCGGAGGTCCCGGACGCCGTCGGCGCCGTGGCGCGCGGTGCTGCGCGGGGGTCTGCGGGCTCCGTGCGGTGTAGGAGGCGGTGGCGGCGTCGGCGGAGACGCCGGCGGAGGCGTCGGTGGGCTGTTGCGGGGACGGCGGCGCGAGGGCCTGCGCGGGGTGGGGCGGAGAGTGCGGTGCGGCGGGCGGCTGGTGCCCGGACCGGTACGGGGGCGGGTACGGGGACGAAGACTGCGAGTACTGCGGGTCGCCCGGTGGGACCTCGGGCGGCGCCGGGGCGCCCGGAAGCGGCTGCGCGCCGCTCGCCGGCGACGAGGTGGCGGTGGACTGCGGAGGCGGCAGGTGGAAGCTGCCGGTCTCCGACATGGCGAACGGCTGGGCCGTGACGGGGTGCACCGCCGGCGGGGTGCTCTCCCGGCCGGGCGGGACGCCGGCCGCCCCGCCCGCCGCGGATGGAGCCTGGGACGGCGGCGCCGGCGTGGGCGAGGGCGCCGAGGGCGACGGCAACGAGGGGGACGACGACGGCGTTCCGGCGCCGGGCGCAGGGCCCGGAGGGTGCGGCGAGCCCTGCGGCCCCGAAGGCGTACCCGCCGGTGCGGGCGGGCCGTCCGCCGGGCCCGGAGCGGACGGGCGGCGCGGGTCCGTCGGTACGTCGTCCGGTCCGGACGCCCGCCCGAGCGGGCCGTCGGGGCCGAAGCCCGGAGGCAGCGGGCCCACCTGGTCGAATATCTCGATCAGCTCGTCGTCGGGCCCAGGCTCCGGCAGCAGCTCCGCCGCCGCGGCCAGCGCCTTGCGCGCCCCCGTGGCGGTACGGAACCTCGCCGGCGGGTCCGGCTGCACCAGCGTCGCCACCACCTGCCACAGCGGTTCCGGAATCCCGCGCGGTGCGGACGGCGTACCGTGCTCGGCGAAGTGCTGGACGAGTGCCTTGGCGTCGGGCTTGGCGCCCTCCAGCAGGTACAGGGCGACCAGCCCCACCGCGAACAGGTCGGCGGGGAAGTCCGGGTCCGATCCCAGCAGCTGCTCCGGCGCGAGGTAGCCCGGCGTCCCCACCACGAGGTTGGTCTCCGTCAGCCGGGGCTCGCCCAGCCGCATGGCGATGCCGAAGTCGGACAGCCGCAGCCGGGGGCGGCCCGTGCCCGTCGCCTCCAGGAGCAGGTTGGCAGGCTTGATGTCGCGGTGCACCACGCCCTCCCCGTGCACCGCCGCGAGCCCCGACAGGAGCTGGTCGAGCAGCGTGCACACGAAGCCGGGCGGCAGCGGGCCGTAGTCCCCCACGAGGTGGACCAGGGAACCGCCCGTGACCAGGTCCATGGTGAACAGCACCTGGTCGTCGTCGGCGGCCCAGCTCGCGGGCGCCAGTACGTGCGGGTGATCGATCCGCAGCGCCTGCTCCCGGACGAAACGCAGCAGCGAGTGCGCGTCCCGCTGCTGGAGCACCTTCGCGGCCACGTAACGCCGCCGCCGGTGGTCCCAGGCACGCCAGACGGCACCCACCCCGCCCCGGCCGATCGGGTCGACCAGCTCGTACCGTCCGGCGAAGACCTCACCCATGGCTGTGCGCCGCTCCTCCCCTGGGACCCGGGGTCAGTTCTGGTGGGACTGGTAGTGCGCGACCGCGTCCGAGGTGCGGCCCGCGCCGTACACCCGCAGGAACTCCGCCAGCTCGGGATGCGAGGAGGACAGGGCGTCGGCCGCGTCGATGATGTCCCCGGCGGCCGCCACCGAACGCAGCAGCGACTGGATCTCGCGGACCACCCGCTTGACCGTGGGAGCCCCCGAACTGCTCGTCGTCTGCGTGGTGTTGCTGAGCACTGAGCCTCCCTGCGACTTCTTGATCTCGTCCATCCGCTCCGTCGCCTCGGCCGCGCTCACACTGCCGTCCGCGACCTGCCCCGCCAGGTCCTGCAGCAGCTGGACCCGCTGGACCACCGCGGGATTGCCGATCTTCGCGCGCTGTCCGCTCATCAGCTGTGACAGCATCGGCGCGGAGAGCCCCAGCACCCCCGCGAGACGGGCCTGGTTGAGGCCCAGATCATCGATAAGCCTGCGGAAGAGCGCCCCCAGTGGCTCCCCGTACCAGTTCCGCTGCAGTTCCCGCGCTCTTGCGGTGGCTTCCTGCTGTGCGGCGTCCATTGCGTCTCCCCATCGCTTCCCCAAGAACCGCAGTTCGCTCCAGCGAACCACGCCGAGCATCTTACGGAGCGTGGTCGTTCGCCGGGAGCCCCAATCATTTGTGAGATACGGGGGGCGACCCGGTACTCTTGTCCGCGGTGACCGACGGTCCGCGCTCCATGGCCGACGTGACCTGCCGAGGGGCCTTAGCTCAGTTGGTAGAGCGCTGTCTTTGCATGGCAGATGTCAGGGGTTCGACTCCCCTAGGCTCCACCCTCCAGACCTCCCTGACCTGCGGAAGCGGGTCGGGGAGGTGTTTTCGTTCCGGGCCGGGTGCCCGAGGCCTCGGCGTCCGCCGTCGTGGCCGGGCGGAGACGTTGCTCACCGTTCGGGGCCCCGCGCCGCGGCCGACGGCGGCCGCTCGAGCCGGGTGTTCGGCAACTCGGGGACCGAAAGGCGCAGTTGGCCGCCCCGGACGGCCCGCCGGCCCGCGCTCCGCGCCCGGAACGGAGCCGCGAACGGGCGGTGCTCGGTGCCCGGAGAGCGCTGTCTGCTCTTGATATCGTCACCCCACAGGGCACCAGCGCCACACCCCGGCGGGGCGGTGCCACGTGGCTCATCGCCGTCGGAGCCGTCCGGTCGCTACCGACGAGGTGGAAGGGGTAACCATGCGGGCGAAGGTACGGGCCGCTCTTGACGTGCTCTATGTGAAGCGGCTGGTCAAGCAGTTGGAGGGACGCCCACGCCCCCAGCACATCGGCATCATGCTCGACGGCAACCGCCGGTGGGCCAAGATGTCGGGCATCGACGACCCCCGCGAGGGCTACCGGGCGGGCGGCGCGAAGGTGCTGGACTTCCTGCGCTGGTGCGACTCCGCGCAGATCGAGCACGTGACCCTGTTCATGCTCTCCGACGACAACCTCCACCGGCCCGAGGACCAGCTCAACCCCCTCATCGACATCATCGCCGAAGTCGTCGAGCAGCTGGCGGCGCCCGGCAACCCCTGGCCCGTCGAGGCGGTCGGCGCCCTGGACCTGCTGCCCGCCGAGTCCGCGAGCCGCCTCAAGACCGCCACCGCCGCCACGCAGGACCGCAAGGGCGGGACCAAGGTCGACGTCGCCGTGGGCTACGGAGGCAGGCGCGAGATCGTCGACGCCGTGCGCTCCGCCCTCACCGAGCACAGCTCACAGGGCGGGGACATCGACGAGTTCATCGACACCTTCACCATGGAGCACATCTCCAAGCACCTGTACTCCAAGACCCGGTCCGAGTCCGACCTCATCATCCGGACCTCCGGCGAGCAGCGGCTCTCCGGCTTCCTGCTGTGGCAGTCCGCCTATGCCGAGGTCCACTTCTGCGAGACCTACTGGCCGGACTTCCGCGAGATCGACTTCCTGCGTGCCCTGCGCTCCTACTCCCTGCGGGAACGCCGCTACGGCCGTTGAGGCGCACCACCGCACCACCGCACCACCGCACCACCGCACCACCGCACCACCGCACCACCGCACCACCGCACCACGGGCCCTCGGCCTTGGTCGCGGCCTCGGCCCCGGTCGCGCCGTTTCACGTGAAACATCGCCGTGGGGGGGGGGGGGGCGCCCCCCCCCCCCCCGCCCCCCCCCCCCCCCGGGGGGCCCCCCGGGGGGGGGGGCGGGGGGCGGGCGCCCCCCCCCCCCCCCCCCCCCCCCCCCCCCCACCCCCCCCCCCCCCCCCCGGCCGCGGGCCGGCCCCCCCCCCGCCCCCCCCCCCCGCCCCCGCCCCCCCCCCGGGGGCGCCCCCCCCCCCCCCCCCCCCCCCCCCCCCCCCCCCCCACGG
>NZ_JACBYP010000141.1 GCF_018982965.1 Streptomyces mayonensis
GGGCAGGGGCGCGGGGACGGCGAGGGTGACCGGGCCGTCCCCGTTCATGTGCACCTCGCTCCCGTGGTGCCGGATGGTCAGGGGATCGCCGCTCAGCAGGGTGTACGTCGCCTTGTCGGAGCCGATCTCCACGCGCAGGCACCGGCCGCGGAACTGGAGCCGGAAGGCGAGGCGGCTGAACTTCTCGGGCAGCCGGGGCGTGAAGCTCAGGCTCTCTCCGACCCGGCGGGTGCCGCCGAACCCGGCGACCAGCGCCATCCACGTACCGGCCAGCGAGGCGATGTGCAGCCCGTCGCGGGTGTTGTGCTCCAGGTCGGCCAGGTCCATCAGGGCGGCCTCGGCGGCGTAGTCGTAGGCCAGACGCAGGTGTCCCGTCTGCGCGGCGACGACGGCCTGGCAGCACGCGGACAGCGAGGAGTCCCGGACTGTCAGCGGCTCGTAGTAGGCGAAGTTGGCGGCCTTCTGGTCGTCGTCGCAGTGGGCGTCGAACCAGCTGCCGCACGTGTACATGGCCAGTACGAGGTCGGACTGCTTGATCACCTGTTTGCGGTAGATGTCGAAGTAGGGGAAGTGCAGCATCAGCGGGTACTGGTCGGCGCCGGTGGCGGCGAAGTCCCAGCGCTGGTGCCGGGTGAAGCCCGCGTGCTGCTCGTGGACGCCGATCTCGTCGTTGTAGGGGATGTGCACGGCCTCGGCGGCGTCCCGCCAGGCGGCGCTCTCCTCCTCGTCGACGCCGAGCCGGGCCGCCTCGTCCGGGTGGCGTTCGCACACGTCGGCGGCGGCGAGGAGGTTGGAGCGCGCCATGAGGTTGGTGTACGTGTTGTCGTCGACCACGGCGCTGTACTCGTCGGGCCCGGTGACGCCGTCGATGTGGAAGACGCCGTGGTGGTCGTGGTGGCCGAGGGAGCGCCACAGCCGGGCGGTCTCCACCAGGAGCTCGACCGCGGTGTCGCGTTCGAAGACGGTGTCGCCGGTGGCGGCCGTGTAGCGGACCGCGGCGTGCGCGATGTCGGCGGCGACGTGGAAGGCGGCGGTGCCGGCCGGCCAGTACGCCGAGCCCTCCGAGCCGTCGATGGTCCGCCAGGGGAACGCGGCGCCGCGCAGTCCGAGCTGGGTGGCGCGGTCCCGGGCGGCTGGCAGGGTGGCCAGGCGCCAGCGCAGTGCCTCGGCGACGGCCTTGGGGGCGGTGTAGGTCAGCAACGGCAGCACGAACATCTCGGTGTCCCAGAAGGCGTGCCCGTCGTAGCCGGAGCCCGTCAGGCCCTTGGCCGGGATGGCCCGCTGTTCGGCGCGCGCCCCGGCCTGGAGCACGTGGAAGAGGGCGAAGCGAACGGCCTGCTGGATCTCCTCGTCGCCGTGCACCTCGACGTCGGCGCTGGCCCAGAAGTCGTCGAGGTAGTCGCGCTGTTCGGCCACCAGACCGTCCCAGCCGCCGTGTGCGGCGGCGGCCAGCGCCGCCTCGACCTGGTCGCTCATCGCGGGCCGGGAGCGGGCACCCGACCAGCCGTGCGCGACCGTCTTCTGCACGCGCAGCCGCTGCCCCGGGTCCAGGACGGAGGTGACGGTCAGGCGGGACACGTCCGCGTTGCTCTCGCTGCTGGTGGTGATGTCCGCGGGTGCGTCGATGGCGTGGTCGGCGGCCACGGCGACCCGCAGGCCGCTGCGCCGGGTGCGGTGGACCAGGCGCAGCCGCGACCCGGCCGCCAGGTCCTCCTCCGGCTCCAGCGGGGACTGCAGGGCCTTGGCCGTCCTGGGGTCGCCGTCGGGGTCGGGCAGGCTCTCGTTGGCGACGAGTTCCGACTGGATGACCACCCGGGTGCGGCTGTCGACGGGCTCGACCTCGTACTGCACGGCGGCGATGGCGCGCTGGGTGAGGGAGACCAGGCGGGTGGAGCGCACCCGGACGGTCGTGCCGGCCGGGGACGTCCACTCGCAGCTGCGTTCCAGGACGCCGCGCCTGAGGTCCAGGGTGCGTTCGTGCTTGTGGAGCCGGCCGTAGCGCAGGTCGAAGGGCTCGTCGTCGACCAGCAGCCGCAGCAGCTTGCCGTTGGTGACGTTGATGACGGTCTGGCCCGACTCGGGGTAGCCGTAGCCCGCCTCGGCGTAGGGCAGGGGGTGGAGTTCGTAGACGCCGTTGAGGTAGCTGCCGGGCAGGCCGTGGGGTTCGCCCTCGTCGAGGTTGCCGCGCCAGCCGACGTGCCCGTTGGACAGGGCGAAGACGGACTCGCTCTGCGCGAGGAGGTCCAGGTTGAGGGCCGTCTCGCGCACGCGCCACGGCTCGACGGTGTAGGTCCGGTTGGTGATCACGCGCGGCCTCCGAGTTCGGCGAGGTCCTTGACGACGCGGTCGGCGCCGTGGGCGTAGAGGGCGTCGCTCTGGCCGACGCGGTCGACGCCGACGACGTATCCGAAGTGCCCGGAGCGGCCCGCGTCCATGCCGGCCAGCGCGTCCTCGAAGACGGCGGCGCGGGACGCCTCGACGCCGAGGTCGCGGGCGGCGGCGAGGAAGGTGTCGGGGTGCGGTTTGCCCGGCAGTCTCCGTTCGCGGGCCACCACCCCGTCGATCCGTACGTCGAACAGCCGCTCGGCGTCGATGGAGCGCAGCACGTCGCGGGTGTTGGCGCTGGAGGAGACGATCGCGGTGGCGAGACCGGCGGCGCGGACGGCGTCGATGTAGCGCAGTGTGCCCTCGTAGGGTTCCACTCCGTCGGTGCGGATCTTCTCCAGGAGCAGTGCGTTCTTGCGGTTGCCGACGCCGTTGACGGTGCCCGCGTCCGGGGGGTCGTCCGGGTCGCCCTCGGGCAGTTCGATGCCGCGGGAGGCGAGGAAGGAGCGGACGCCGTCGGCGCGGGGGCGGCCGTCGACGTACTCGTCGTAGTCGGAGTCGGTGAAGGGGCGGAAGTCCGCGCCGTCGCGTTCGCGCAGGAAGGCGTCGAACGTCTCCTTCCAGGCGGCGGCGTGCACCACCGCGGTCCTGGTGACGACCCCGTCGAGGTCGAAGAGGCAGGCCCGGATGTCGTCGGGAAGTCCCAGCTGCGTGCTCATACTCCCCACAGTTCCCCGCCCCGGCGACTCCCATCGGGTGACACACTGTGCGTTGTGCCTCCCGCAACGCCTGCCACATCGCCTGCCGCTTTCGACGGCCTCCTCACTCGCGCCCGGGCCCTGTCCGTCGGCGGGCGGCGCGCGATCCTGGGCATCGCGGGCAGTCCCGGCGCCGGCAAGTCGACGCTCGCCGAGCACCTGGTGCGGGAGCTGAACGGCGGCGGCGAGCCGTGGGTGGCGCACGTGCCGATGGACGGCTTCCACCTCGCCGACGCCGAGCTGGACCGGCTCGGCCGCCGGGACCGCAAGGGCGCGCCGGACACCTTCGACGCCGGCGGTTATGCGGCGTTGCTGAGCCGGCTGCGTGAGGAGGCGGACGGGGAGGCGGACGGGGAGGCGGACGGGGAGACCGTGTACGCCCCGGGCTTCGAACGGGTACTGGAGCAGCCGCTGGCCGGTGCCGTGCCGGTGCCGCCGTCGGCGCGGCTGGTGGTGACGGAGGGCAACTACCTGCTGCTGGAGACCGGCGCGTGGCCGAGGGTGCGGGCGCTCCTCGACGAGGTGTGGTTCTGCGAGCTGGACGAGGCGGAGCGGCTCCGCCGGCTGGTGGCCCGGCACGAGAGGTTCGGCAAGTCGCCCGAGCAGGCCCGCGCCTGGGCGCACGGCCCCGACCGCCGCAACGCCGACGCCGTCGCGGCGACCCGGCACCGGGCCGACCTGGTGGTGTCGGCGGAGGTGCTGGGCGACCGGGGTGCCGGCGCTCCCGCGTGATCAGGACGCCCGGTGTCCGGCGTGCGTGGACCCGTGGCGGTGTCCGGGGACGGGTGGCCGTCCCCGGAAAGGTGGCCGTCCCCTGAGGGGTGGCGGTCGTGGTGTGGCGTTACTCGTGACGAACCCTTCGTGGTCCGCGTCGCCGTGCTGCGCAACGCTCGTGGTATCTGCCGTTCGCGTTACGTACCGTTCGCCGTACATGTCGCTCGTGGTACGTGCTGTTCGTGGTACGTGCCTTCGCGGTACATGGCGTTCGTGGTACATACCGTTCGCCGTACCCGCCTTCGCGGTACATGAGTTCGTGGTACGCAATTCTCGTGGTGTGTCCGTCGTCCTGGCGCGGCGCGGTCACTCCTCGTCGTAGTCGTCGGGGCGGACGTGTGCCTCTTCCAGGGCCTCGCGCATGGTGCGGCCGGTGCCGCCGGGCGGGCGGGGCGTGTCCTCCGGGGGCTGCTCCAGGACCTCGTCGGTGGTGTCGGTCTTCGGCCGGTTCTCTTCCGGGACGGTCATGTCGGCGGGCTCCTCGTCCGGGTCGTCGGGCTGTCCTGCGCCCGTGATTGCTTTCGTGGCGGCGGGTTCCCGGTGGGCGCGGTGCTATCCACGCCGTCCGTGGTCCGCCGTACCGCCCGGCCGACCACGGTGGGTGAGCTATGTTGACCCCGTGGGAGACATGGGAGACAAGGGAGGCGCACCCGTGCCGTCGCCACAGCAGGCACGTGCTCAGGCATCGGCGATCACCTCGGGGCGGGCGGCCCCGGCCCAGGAGGTCTCCCCCACGTCCCGGCTGCGGACCCTGTTCGACCGGCCCCGGCTCTCCCCGGGCCAGCGGCGCATCGCGCAGTACCTGATCGAGCACCTCCACGAGGCGGCGTTCCTGTCGATCACCGACCTCGCCGACCGGGTCGGGGTGAGCCAGCCGTCGGTGACGCGGTTCGCCTCGGCGGTCGGCTTCACCGGTTACCCGGCGCTGCGGGAACAGCTCCAGTCGATCGCGCTCGGCGGTCGGGGCGGGACGGCCGCGGAGCTGAACCGGGGCAACGAGTTGCAGGCCGCCGTGGACGCCGAGATCGAGAACCTGGAGAACCTGCGGCGCGACTTCGCCGACGCGGACCGGGTGATCGAGGTCGGCCGGGAGCTGGCCGCCTCGGCGCCGCTGACCGTCCTCGGGCTGCGCATCTCGGTCTCGCTCGCCGAGTACTTCGGCTACGCCGCCCGCCGCGTCCACCCCGACGTGCGCCTGGTCACCCGCGGCGGCACCGTCGCGTACGACGCGCTGCTCCAGTCCAGGGAGGCGGGCGGCGCCTGGGTGCTGGCGTTCTCCATGCCCCGGCACGCCCACGAGACGCTGGGGGCGGTCCGGGTGGCACGGGGTGCCGGTCTCAAGGTGGCGCTCATCACCGACCTGGCGTTGGGGCCCCTCGCGGACGAGGCCGACGTCACGTTCGCGACCGGCACCGGGTCGCGGCTGGTCTTCGACTCCTACGCGGCGCCCGGCGTGATGTGCGCGGCGCTGCTCCAGGCCATGACCGACGCCGATCCGGGCCGGACACAGGCCCGGCTGGAGGAGTACGAACACGTGGCCGACCAGCAGCATTTCTTCCTGCGGGACTGAGCGGACCGCTCCTCCCGCGGACCGTTCACGCGTGTGTGGATTGGTCGGCGCAAGGGGGTCTTCCCCGTCAAAGCAGACATGAATGTTTTCATACGCCTTGCAAACCGGATGGCATATATAAATACTGCTCACGGATCGCGACCCGGCCGTCCCGGTGCGCGCTCACACCTGCCGCGAACACATCCCGGCCGCCGATTCCTGCCCGCTACGGCGCACCGGGGCGTTCCGGACGGGCATCGCCTGCGCGAGCGCCCGCCACGATCCCGGTCGTCCCCCGGACCGGGACCACCCCCACCCGTCGCCCACCCGGCCGACGGTGCACCACACCCGGAAGCGATGACCATGCCCCTGACGACGACGCGCATCAGTCCGGACTGGCCGTGCCAGGTCAAGACCCCCGGGAGCTACGACTGGGAACGCTCGGCGGCCAAGTGGCTGCGGGAACTGGTACCGGCCCGCTACGCCGGCTACCCGGCCCTGATCCGGCACCCCGTGCTGCTCGCCCGGCACGCGCAGATCCAGGTCCAGCACGAGATCCGGGTGGCCCGCACCGCCCTGCAGACCGCCCGGGCGGACCTGCCGCGGCTCGGCCTGCACGAGTCCGTCATCGAGCACACCATCAAGCTGTACGCGGCGGAGATCGGGCAGTTGCAGCACATCGCGCGCAGCGTGCGGGCGGTCACCGACGCGCTGGCCGAGCAGGGGGCCGCCGGTCGCTGATCCGGCAAGGGCCTGCGGCACGCGCGTCACTCCGCGTCACTCCGCGTCACTCCACGGGGTGCCCCGGCCGGATCGTCCGGGCGTCGGCGAGCCTGAGCAGTGCTCCACCGGCCCCCTCGCGCCCGCCCCACTCGACCGGTTCCAGTACGTGTCCGACGTGATCGCCCCCGTCGGTCCGCTCCACGACCCGGCCGACGAACCACGCCTCGGCGTCGTCCAGCACGGCGGCCCCGCCGTACCCCTCCCGCCAGCCGGTCCGCCGGAACTTGTCGGTCTCGTCACCGGTCCGCCCGCCGAACAGCTCGGCCGTCCCGTACCGTTCACGGGCGAGCAGGTGGACCGCCAGGACCTCGGCGGACCGGGCCACCCGGAAGGTGTGGTTGACGTCGGAGAGCCACACGACGTACCGGACGGGGTTCAGGGAGCACTGCGAGTGGAAGCCCACCAGGCACCCGGCCCGCTCCCCGCCCACCGCAGCCGTGACCACACACATGTGGGGGTCGAGCCGGTCCAGGAAGCCGTCCAGAGCAGCCATGGCGGCCATGCTAAGGCCTGTCGCGCGACGTCGTCCGCCCGTCGGCACTCCGGTGGGCAACTCCGGTCGGCGCGTTCCGGCCAGGAGAGGGCCCGGCGGCGCCCGCGGCGACGAGCGCACCCGGTTCCCTCTCTCCCTTGCACTCAGTGCCACGCCTGCGGCGAACTGCTACGTTCCCCTCCATGAGCACCAGCAGTGCGGCGCCCCGCCGCGGGGCCGGGACGGAGTCGGCCGGGGCCCGGCCCCCGATGCGGGAGGCGCTGGTCGCGGCGGCGTTCCGGCTGTTCCTGGAACGCGGGTACGAACAGACCACCGTGGACGACATCGTCGCGCTGGCGGGCGTCGGCCGGCGGTCCTTCTTCCGCTACTTCCCGTCCAAGGAGGACGTGGTCTTCCCCGACCACGAACGCTGCCTGGCCGACATGGAGGCCTTCCTCGCCGCAGCCCCCGAGGACGCCGACCCGGTGCGGCAGGTCTGCGACGCGGCCCGGCTGGTGCTGCGGATGTACGCCGAGAACCCGGCGTTCTCGGTGCAGCGCTACCACCTCACCAAGCAGGTCCCCGGGCTGCGCGCCTACGAGTTGTCGGTGGTGTGGCGCTACGAGCACGCCCTCGCCCGCTACCTGCGTACCCGCCTCGGCAGCCGGCCGGACGCCGTCCTGCACGCCGACGTGATCGCGGCGGCCGTGGTCGCGGCGCACAACAACGCCCTGCGTTCCTGGCTGCGTTCACAGGGCCGGGACGACGCGGGCGCCGCCGTGGACCACGCGCTGGGGTACGCGCAGTCCGTCTTCGGGGACGCGCCCGCGCCGCCGCGGGGCGGGACACCCGAGGACGTGGTGGTCGTGGCCGCGCGGCGCGGTACACCGCTGTGGCAGGTCGTCCGGGAGATCGAGACGGCCTTCGCCGGCGACTGAACGAGGGCGCGGGAGCGACCGGAACGCTGACGTGCACGACCGATTGAGGGTACGGAGTGCCTTTACGCGTGGCACTGCGTGCCATACGCTGTGGTGCGTGCACGGCGGCACGACGGCCGGGCACACGCGTGCCCGCGGACCGCGCACGTGGGATTCCGGCCCGAGCGCAGGGAGTTGACCAGCGTGTACCACCACTCAGGAAGCACCGCTCGGCAGGCGGCCGGCGCCGCGACGGGCCTGCTCGACGCGAAGGCACCGGACGCCGAGGCGGTCTACTTCCAGCGCTGCACCTGGTGCAACACCGCGATGTACCACCGGGTGCTGTGTCCGGTCTGCCGCGGCAGTGAGCTGCGCACGGAGCGCAGCGAGGGCACGGGCACGGTCCGCCACGCCACGGTGGTGCACCGCAACACCCCGGCCGCGCGCAACGTGTCACTCATAGAGATGGCCGAGGGTTTCGTGCTGCGGGGCCGGGTGATGGGCCCGCTCATCGGCATTCACAGCGGTGACCGGGTGCGCCTGTCCACGGCCAAGGACCCGGTGCGGGGCGAGCCGGTCTTCCAACTGGTCGACGAGCCGTACCGGGCCTGGACCTGAGGGTGGACCCGAGGGCCGGTCACTCCCCCGCCGGTCCGGGCGCGAGCGTGATGCGGATGCCGACGGTGCCGTCGGCCCCTCGGCGCAGCCGGCTGCCCAGAAGCGTGAGGCGGCCGACCATGCCGTACTTGCGGGCGAGCAGCCGCCGGTAGCGGTCCGTACCGGCCGGGTCGAGGATCTCGGCCCGCCCCGGGACCTGGTCACCGGTCGGCCTGCCGCGCACGTCGCAGGGCCCGACCAGGACGTCGGCGCGGTTGCGTACGCGCTTGACCTTCCAGGAGTCGGCGGGTGTCCAGACGCCCAGGGCGTCGCCGTCCTGCACGACCCATACGGGGGTGGCGACCGGTGTGCCGTTCTTGCGGTAGGTGGTGACCAGCAGGTACTTGCCGCCGCCGAGGCGGGCCGGTGACGCGTCGTCGTCCATGCTCCCGGAGTCTAGGGCCCGGGACGTCGGAGGGACTCCGGGCACCGGCTCCGTTTGTCACCGTGGGCACCGTTGAGGTGCCCTCGCCCAGCCCGCTCGCGCGCAGCACGTCCTTCCGTCGGCGTCGCCGCGCAGCCCTTGTCCTGGACCCCACGGGGCCACAACGCGTGCGGGGCACCGCACGCGCGGCCCGGTGAGCGTCCGCCGGCCGGTGTCTGTTCTCGGGCCGGTGCGGGCCGGTGAACGTTCTCGGGCCGGGCCGCGTATGGGAGGAGGGCGGCCTACGTCCGGCGGCCCCCGCGGTGACGGCACCGCGTGTTCGGCTTCGGGAGCGCACGCATGAGGCACGCACGACGACGCATCGTCCGGCGAGCGGCACGGCTGGCGGCCGTCGGCGGACTGCTGCTCGGGGGGACGATGGTCACCCGGGCCGTGGCGAGCGAGCCCCCGGACGCCTCCACCGCCCCGCACACCCTGGCGCAGGGCGCGTCCGGCGCCGGGGCCGGCATCGTGGCGCGGCTGGGCGCCGAGCGCACGGCGGGGCACTGGGTCGGTGACGACGGGCGGCCGGTCGTGGCGGTCACCGACGACGAGACGGCCGGGGCGGCGCGCCGGGCCGGCGCCGAGGCGAAGCTGGTGCGGCACAGCATGTCGGAGCTGAGGTCGGCGGCCTCGGCGCTGCGCGCGGCGCCCCGGGTGACGGGGACGGCCTGGGCGCTCGACTACCGGTCCAACCAGGTGGTGGTGCGCGGGGACAGCACGGTCTCCGGGTCCGACTGGTCGCGGTTGACGGGTGTCGCCGAGGGCATCGGCGACTTCGTCCGCATGGAGCGCGTCGAGGGGACGTTCACCACGCGCCTGAACGGGGCGCAGCCGATCCTGTCCACGGCGGGTCGTTGTTCGGCGGGGTTCAACGTGACCGACGGCACGGACGACTTCATCCTGACCGCGGGGCACTGCGGGCCCACCGGGTCCGTCTGGTTCGGCGACAACAAGGGTGACCGGCAGGTCGGCAAGACCGTCTCCGCCAGCTTCCCCGGGGACGACTTCTCGCTGGTGGAGTACGCGAACGGCAAGGCCGGGGACGGTGCCGACGTGGTGGCGGTGGGCGACGGAAAGGGCGTGCGGATCACGGGGGCGGGCGCACCGGCCGTGGGTCAGCGGGTGTTCCGCAGCGGGAGCACCAGCGGACTGCGCGACGGCCGGGTGACGGCGCTGGACGCGACGGTCAACTACCCGGAGGGAACGGTCACCGGTCTCATCGAGACCGACGTGTGCGCCGAACCCGGTGACAGCGGCGGCCCGATGTTCTCCGAGGGCGTCGCGCTGGGTGTGACGTCGGGCGGCGACGGAGACTGCGGCAAGGGTGGTACCACGTTCTTCCAGCCGTTGCCGGAGGCCATGGAGGCGCTCGGGGTCCGGCTGATCGTCTCCGGGCAGCAGGAGTCGGGTCAGGGTGCCGCGGCCTCGTCACCCGCACCGGGTGGTGCCGCTCCGGGCGCCGCGGCGCCGGGAGTGACGGCGCCCGTGACGGGGGCGGACGGCCGGACGCTGCTCGCGCGCCTCACGGACCGCCGCAACGTCGGGCCGGGCCTGCTGGTCGTGGCGGGCAGCCTGATCGCCCTGGTCGCCACGCGGTGGATCCGCGCCGAGCACGACCGCAAGGCCTACCGGCGGCAGTACTCGGCGACGTGGGGCTGACCGGGGTGCCACGAGAAGGGCGTCCCCGCCTCGCGGGGACGGACGCCGGGCAGAGTGCTCCGAGACGCCGGGGAGCTCCGGCGGCGGTCAGGCGGCCTCGACGGGCTCGGGTGCCGCGTTGGCCCACTCCATGACCAGCCGCTGGTACTCCGCGCGCTGCTCGACGCTCAGTGTCCCGCCCGACCGGAGCCACAGGGCCCGGATCTCCTCGTTGACCTCGGCAGCCGATCGCTCGGAGGAGGGTTCAACAGTGGTGGACATACTGTGAAGCATACGGCGCCGAACGTGAAGGCGAGGTGAGTAATCGCCAGTCAAACGGACATATCGGACCGTGTTACTGGTCACGTCGATTCTCTCATCTGTCAAGGTCCACCGGCGAGTTCGTTCCGTCGACTGTGTTCCGCCGCACACGCCTTCGCCCCCGGCACCGTCCGAGGACGGGACGGGCCCGCTTCCCTCGGTCCGTACCGTCCGGCCCTCTCAGTCCGTCCCGGCGGGCTCCTCCAGGGCCCGCCGGAATCCCGTGTTGACGGCGGTCAGACCGCCGTCGACCACCAGCGTGGTGCCGGTGATCCAGGAGGCGTCGCGCGAGGCGAGGAAGGCGACGGCCGCAGCGATGTCGTCCGGCTCGCCCACCCTGCCCAGCGGATACAGACCGCGCACCGCCGCCAGGTCCGCCTCCCGCCCCTCCCAGGCCGTGGTACGTACCGTGCCCGGTGCCACGAGGTTGACCCTGACTCCGCGCGGGGCCGCGTGCCCGGCGAGGGTGCGGGTCAGCGAGGCCAGCCCGGCCTTGGCCGCGCTGTAGGCGTGGTTGCCGAAGTCCTGGAGGCCGTTGACCGAGCCGATGTTCACGATCGCACCGCGCCCCGAGGCCGCCAGGTGGGGCAGCGCGGCCCGGCAGCAGCGGTAGGCGCCGGTGAGAGTGACGTCGATGTCGCGGGCCCAGACCTCGTCCGGCTCGTCCTCGAAGCGCGGGGCGTCGGGGGCGCAGGCGCAGGCGTTGTTGACCAGTACGTCCAGGGCGCCGAAGGTGTCCACGGCACGGGCGACGGCGGCCTCGACGGACGCCCGGTCGCCCACGTCGCAGGCGAACGCCTCGACCGCGGAGCCCCGTTCCCCGGACCCGGCCAGGTCCGCCGCCGTACGGCGCGCCGCGTCCAGGTCCACGTCGGTCAGCAACACCCGGGCGCCCTCGGCGGCGAGCCGGCGTGCGGTGGCCGCGCCGATCCCGCGGGCGGCGCCGGTGACGAGTACCGCGTGGCCGGTGAAACGCCTGGTGTCCGTCATGGAACGACCGTACTGCCGGGGCGATCACCGGGACAGATACCGTGCGGCCATGTCGGTGTTCCTGCAGCAACTCCCCGCGCTGATCGGCGTCGTCGTCGGCGCCCTCGGTTCGTACCTCGCCGTGGTCCGCAGCGACCGGGCGCGGTTCCGCCAGGAGACGGCGGTGCGCTGGGAGGAGCGCAGACTCACGGTCTACACGGAGTACGCCCGCACCCTGAAGGCCTCCGTCACGCTCGCCTACCGGATCGCCGCCCACCTCGGCAACGACCCGCACCCGCACCCGCTGGCTCCCCGGGAGGCCGCCGCGGCCCAGGCCGAGGCCGCCCTCGACCGCGATCCGGCCTCCGAGGCGCTGCTCATGCTGGGCAGCAGGACCGTGGTGGACAAGGCACGGGCGTGGGCCGCGACGGTGCTGGAGATGGAGCGCTTCCTGCGCGGCGCGGTGTGTGAACCCGACGCCTGGCAGGAACTGCTGGAGCGGCAGCGCGCCGCGCGCGAGGGCTACTACGCGGCCGTACGGGAGGACCTGGCCCTGGCCCCGGGACACGGGGCCCGGCGGCCGCTCCCGCCCGTCACCGATATCCCGTGACGTCGGCCGGCCTCCCGGCGTCCTGGACCTCGACGAGGTAGCGCCAGGCGTCCGGACGGCTGCCGTCGAGGTCGGTGAAGCCGTACTCCCGGGCGAGGCCGCCACTGGAGAGGGACCGGCCGTTGAAACGGGCCACGCCGGGGTCGGCGGCGAGGGCGGCGACCGCGCGGCCGACGTAGCGGGGCGACTCGGAGACGGCGAAGTGCGGTACGCGGTCGAGGGCGTCGCGCCAGTTCTCCTCGCGCACACCGTAGTGGTCGAGCATGATCTCCGACCGCATCCAGCCCGGGGTGAGCGCGACGGCCGTGGCGCCGCGCGGGCGGAGTTCGTGGCCCAGGGCGAAGGCCATGCGCAGGACCGACGTCTTGGCGAGGTCGTAGAAGAAGGAGCTGCGGTAGTGCTCGCGGTTGTAGTCGTCGGTGCCGTCGGTGACCTCGACGACCAGTCCGCCGGGGCCGCGCAGCAGCAGCGGCAGGGCGTGGTGGCTGGTGACGGCGTGGGTCTCCACGGCCAGCCGAAGCAGTCTGAGGCCGCCCGCGAGATCGTGCTCCCAGACGGGCGTGTCCCACTCGAAGAGGTGCTCGCCGCCCCAGATGTCGTTGACCAGGACGTCGAGGCGGGCGTGGTCGCGGGCGATGCGGTCGACGAGCGCGGCGACCTGCGCCGGGTCGAGGTGGTCGGTGGGTACGGCGATGCCGTGACCGCCCGCCGCGGTGACCAGGTCGGCGGTGTCCTCGACGGTCTCGGGGCGGTCGTACTCCGAGCGCCGGGCGCGGGTGCTGCGCCCGGTCGCGTAGACGGTGGCCCCCGCCGCGCCCAGTTCGACGGCGATGCCGCGGCCCGCGCCGCGGGTCGCCCCGGCGACCAGGGCGACCTTGCCCGTCAGCGGCTTCCTCGATGACTCTGCCATGTCCGGCTTCCCGTTCCTCTCCCGTACGACGGGGACGTGCTCCCACGACCCCGTGACCGAGAGTGCCCGGGAAGCCGGACATCTTCTGTCACCTTTTCCGCGTGTCCGTTTCCGCCGTTCCGGCCGGTTCACAGGGACATGTCCGGTCCCGCCGGTCCGGCAGGTCACACGGACGTGTCCGGGTCCCCCGGCCCGGCAGGCCCGCGCGGACGACGGGTCAGTGCCCGCGCGCGATCCACTCCTCCAGGTGCGGGGCCTCCTCGCCGATGGTGGTCGGGTCGCCGTGCCCCGTGCGGACCTCCGTCTCGGGCGGGAGCACCAGCAGCCGGTCCCGGATCGAGTCGATGATCGTCGGGAAGTCCGAGTAGGACCGGCCGGTGGCGCCGGGCCCGCCCTGGAAGAGGGTGTCGCCGGTGAAGACGGTGCCGAGGCCGGGGTCGTACAGGCACACCGCGCCGGGGGCGTGACCGGGGGTGTGCAGGACGGTCAGGTCGGCGCCGGCCGCCTCGATGACCTGGCCGTCGGTCAGCCAGGCGTCCGGGTCCCGGTCGGGGTGGGTCTGCCGCCACAGCGGCAGGTCGTCGGGGTGCAGCCAGACGACGGCGCCGGTGCGCTCGGCGAGTGCGGGCGCGGCGCCCACGTGGTCGTTGTGGGCGTGGGTGCACACGATGGCGGTCAGGCGCCGGTCTCCGACGGCCTCGGCGATCGCGTCGGCGTCGTGGGCGGCGTCGATGACGACGACCTCGTGGTCGTCGCCGACGAGCCAGACGTTGTTGTCGACGTCCCAGGTGCCGCCGTCGAGGCTGAACTGCCCGGAGGTGACGAGGCGTTCGATGCGGGCGGCCATCAGAGGACCACCACCGAACGCAGCACGTCACCGGCGTGCATCCGGTCGAAGGCGTGTTCCACCTGGTCGAGGCCGACGGTCTCGGTGACGAACTTGCCAAGGTCCAGGCGACCCTGGAGGTGAAGGTCGACGAGCATCGGGAAGTCGCGGGAGGGCAGACAGTCGCCGTACCAGGACGACTTGAGCGAACCGCCGCGCCCGAAGACGTCGAGCAGGGGCAGTTCGAGCTTCATCTCGGGCGTGGGGACGCCGACGAGGACGACGGTGCCGGCCAGGTCGCGGGCGTAGAAGGCCTGCCGGTAGGTCTCGGGCCGGCCGACGGCCTCGATGACGACGTCGGCGCCGAAGCCGCCGGTCAGTTCGCGGATCGCCTCGACCGGGTCGGTCTCGCGGGAGTTGACGGTGTGGGTGGCGCCCATGGAGCGGGCGGTCTCCAGCTTGCGGTCGTCGATGTCGACGGCGATGACCTTCGCCGCCCCGGCCAGGTGGGAGCCGGCGATCGCCGCGTCGCCGACGCCGCCGCAGCCGATGACGGCTACGGTGTCGCCGCGGCCGACGTTGCCGGTGTTGATGGCGGCGCCGATGCCGGCCATCACCCCGCAGCCGAGGAGACCGGCCACCTCGGCGGAGACGGCCGGGTCGACCTTGGTGCACTGCCCGGCGGCGACCAGCGTCTTCTCGGCGAAGGCACCGATACCGAGGGCCGGGGAGAGTTCCTGGCCGGTCGAGGCGAGCGTCATCTTCTGCTCGGCGTTGTGGGTGTCGAAGCAGTACCAGGGCCGCCCGCGCGTACAGGCCCGGCACTTGCCGCACACGGCACGCCAGTTGAGGACGACGAAGTCGCCGGGGGCGACGTCGGTGACGCCCGCGCCGACCGACTCCACGACGCCCGCTGCCTCGTGGCCCAGCAGGAAGGGGAAGTCGTCACTGATGCCGCCCTGCTTGTAGTGCAGGTCGGTGTGGCACACCCCGCAGGCCTGGATCTTGACGACGGCCTCGCCCGGGCCGGGATCGGGCACGACGATCGTCTCGATCCGCACCGGCTCGTCCTTGCCCGGCGCGACCACGCCGCGTACTTCCTGCGCCATGCTGCTGACCCCTTCCTCGGCCGTTCAGTTCCGCCCCGACCCTACGCGGTCGATCGCGCCAAAGGGCAGGTGACGGGGCTGTTCGCGGGACCGGGACTGCCACCGCGCCCAGCAGTGCGGCGGCCACGTAGCCTGAGTCCCTCGTCCGTGTGCCGAAGGAGCGTCGTGACCCCCGCCGATCCGCAGACCGGTCAGCCCGCCTGGCGGCTGCTCCTGTCGTACGTACGTCCGCACCGCGGGGCTCTGGCCGCGGGGGCGCTGCTCTCGCTCCTCACCGGAGCCGCCGGACTGCTGCTGCCGCTGGTGGCGCGGGAGCTGATCGACGACCTGGCGCACGACCGGGCCATCACGGGTGCGCTGCTGGCCATGTCGGGGCTCGTGGTCGGCAACGCGGCGCTGGGGGCGCTGGGTTCGTACGTCCTGCGGCGTACGGCCGAGTCGGTGGTCCTCGGGGCGCGGCGCGCGCTGTCGTCGTACTTGCTGCGGCTGCGGGTGACGGCCGTGGACCGCACCGAGCCCGGCGACCTGATGGCCCGCATCACCTCCGACACGACCCTGCTGCGGGAGGTCACGACCGATTCCCTGATCGGTCTGGGCACCGGTGGGCTCACGCTGGTGGCGACGCTGGTGATGATGGGTGTGGTCGATCCGGTGCTGCTGGGGGTCACCCTGGCGGTGGTGCTGGGTGCGGGGACGGTGCTGGGCCTGATCGTGCCGCGCATCAACCGCGCCAGCCGGCAGGCGCAGGACGCGGTCGGCGTGATGGGGGCGGCGCTGGAGCGGATCCTCGGCGCGCTGCGCACGGTGAAGGCGTCCGGGGCGGAACCGCGGGAGGAACGGGCGCTGCACGAGGCGGCCGAGGAGTCGTGGCGGCAGAGCGTACGGGCCGCCAAGTGGTCGGCCGCAGCGGGCAACACGGCCGGGCTGGCGATGCAGATCGCCTTCATCACGGTGCTCGCGGTGGGCGGGGCACGGGTGGCGACGGAGGCGATCGACGTGGGGACGCTGGTCGCGTTCCTGCTGTTCGTCTTCTATCTGATGTCGCCGATACAGCAGGTGGTCGGCGCGATCACGCAGTACCAGACGGGCCGGGCGGCCCTGGCCCGGATCCAGGACGCGCTGCGTCTGCCGGCGGAACCGGCCGCCCGGCCCGCCCCGCTGCCGTCACCGGAGGCGCAGCCGGCGTCCGTCGCCTTCCGCGACGTCCGCTTCCGCTACGCCGACGATCTCCCGTACATCCACCACGGGGTGACGTTCGAGGTGCCGGCCCGGGGCATGACGGCGTTCGTCGGTCCGTCCGGCGCGGGCAAGACCACCGTCTTCTCGCTGATCGAGCGGTTCTACGACCCCGGCTCGGGGGAGATCGCGCTCGACGGCCTGAGCCTCGCGCAGTGGGAACTGCCCGCCCTGCGGGCCGCGATCGGTTACGTGGAGCAGGACGCCCCGGTGCTCTCCGGCTCCCTGCGGGACAACCTGCTGCTGGGCAACCCCGAGGCGGACGAGGCGGACGTGACGGCCGTGTTGAAGACGACCCGTCTCGACGGTCTGGTCGCGCGGCTGCCGAACGGTCTCGAGACGCTGGTCGGGCACCGCGGCACCAAGCTGAGCGGCGGGGAGCGTCAGCGGGTCGCCGTCGCGCGTGCGCTGCTGCGCCGCCCGCGCCTGCTGCTGCTCGACGAGGCGACCTCGCAGCTGGACGCGGTGAACGAGGCGGCGCTGCGCGACACCGTGGCCGAGGTGGCCCGGACGACCACGGTGCTGGTCGTCGCCCACCGGCTGTCCACGGTGACGACGGCCGACCGGATCGTGGTCATGGACGCGGGGCGCGTCCGGGCGGTCGGGACGCACCGGGAACTGGTGACCGCGGACCCGCTGTACGCGGAGCTGGCGGCCACCCAGTTCCTGGCGGCGGGCGGCTGAGCCGGGCGTCAGCCCAGGGCGGGGACGGCGCCGAAGACCGGCGAGACCAGTCCGGTGACCTGCTGGAGCTGGTTCAGGTCGTTCAGGCGGTTGAGCTGCTGGGAGGGCAGCGGCATCCGGGCGCGGTCCTCGGCGGGCATGTCACCGACCGCGAGCGAGTCGAGGGTGTCCGTCACGCTGAGCTTCTCGGTGCCGAGCGGGCTCGCGCCGGCCGCGCTCGCCATCGGTGCGGCGAGGGCGGTGACACCGGCGGCGAGCCCGACTGCGGCGACGATACGTCGTGTTGAGATCATGACCTGACCAACGCCGGTGCGCCGGGGGCGGACACGGTCGGTCGGCGCCGCTCACCCGGGAGGACCAGTGCCACGGGTGCCGTTGCCACGGGCGCCGGAACGGAGGAAGCTCGAAGGAGAGGGCCGGAGCGGCCCGTCCCCCGCGGGCCGCGGCCCCTCCGAGGAGGTCGTCATGGGCACCACGGCAGGCCCCGGCTTCGACACCGAAGCACTGCGCCGGGGCATCGAGGGAGAGACGGCGGCACCTCTGCTGTCGCTGTACGCGCGGGACGCGCAGGTCCGTGTCGTCGACCGGTACGACCAGCCGAGCCGCCCCAAGGTCCTGCACGGCCGGGACGAGATCGCCGAGATGCTCGACGACGTCTACAGCCGTGACATGACGCACCGGATGGCACGCTGCGTGGTCCAGGGCGACCAGGCGGCGTTCAGCGAGGAGTGCACCTACCCGGACGGGGTGCGGGTCCTCGCGGAGTCGATGCTGTCGCTGCGGGACGGCGAGATCGTCGAGCAGACCATGATCCAGGTCTGGGACGAGTAGCCGCCGGGCGGCCCGGGTCAGCGGGTCCAGGCGCTGTACTCCATGACGTCGCCGGCGGCGACGCCGTACTCGGGCTGTGCCTCGGTGAAGGTGGTCTCCAGGCCGAGGAGCGCACCGGTGTCCGGGTCCATGATCAGCATGCGGCGCACACCGGTCTCCTCGTGGACGTACGCCTGCCCCCGCCGCCCGAGGCGGTCGGTGACCTGGCCGGCGGGCCGCAGTCCGCCGGTGTCCGCGAGGAGTCGGACCAGCGCCGCCGACTCGCGCGCGCCCAGGGTCCAGTGGTCGAGGAGCATGTCGGCCGCGTCCAGCAGCTCGGCGGTGTCCATGGGGCCGGTGTGCCGGGCCTCCTCCAGGTAGGCGCGCAGCCTTCCGGCGTCGTGCGGCGGGCGGGCCGCGGGTGGGGCGTCGCTCCAGCTCGGGGGGTACGTCGTGTCACTGACGACGTGGCCGTCCCCGACCCGGGTGGGGTTGCCGTCCTCGTCCTCTCCGATGACCGGGCGGCCCGGGCGGCGCGGGTCGGTGGCCACGACCAGCTCGGTGTGCCGGCCGTCGGCCGTCCAGCGCACCACGCGTTCTTCGGGCAGGGTGACCGGAGGGGCGTCGTCCGACATGCCGAGGCTCCAGGACTGCACGTGCGTGCCCCTGCGCAGGGCCGGTCCGCCGCCGGCCGCGGCCGCCTCGGCGCGCTCGGCGAGCCGGTCCAGGGACAGGGGGGCGGCGTCCGCGTGCACGACGAGCGGGCGGGGCGCGGCGACGGCCGGCGGGGCGCTCGCGCCGCCGAGCAGCAGGGCCGCCGCGATCACGGTGACGACGGCGGTGGCCGCCAGACCCCAGGCCAGGCGCACACGGGGGCGGGCGGACCGGCGGCCGGACCGCCCGAGGGGTGACCGGGCGGGGGCGGGCTCGTGCAGCAGCCGGCGCAGGTGCTCCTCGCCGTGGTGGTCGAGTGGTCCGTCGGCGTACGGCGGGGCGTCGGACGGCGCCGGGTTGGCGCGGCGCAGCAGGTCGAGTTCGTCAGCCATGGCCGTGTTCCTTCGCGGGGGTGGCGTCACCGGTGGTCGCCGGGAGAGAAACGGGCCGGGTGCTTCGCGGGCTCGCAGCGGACGGGTTGCTTCGCGGGCTTGCCGCGGGCGGGTTGCTGCGCGGCCTCGCGGCGGACAGGTCGCTGCGCGAGCTCGCGGCGGACGGGGAACTCATGCGGTCGATCTCCGTTCTCAGCCGGCCGCGGGCCCGGTGCAGCCGCATCGACGCCGCCCGGGTGCCGCAGCCGAGGGCGACGGCCAGCTCGTCCACGCCCAGTTCCTCCCAGGCCGTCAGCCGCAGCACCTCCTGGTCCTTCTCGGAGAGCCGGGCCAGGGCCTCGTGCACCCAGCCGCCGGGCGGCTCCGCCTCGGGGCCGCGGGTGAGGTGCCGGCCGTGCGCGGCGTCGTCGTTGCCGAGGCGGGCGAGGAGCCGCCGACGGCGCCCCTGGCCGCGTACCGCGTTGGCCAGACAGTTGCGTGCCACCCCGTAGAGCCAGGGCAGCGGGGTGTGCGGCAGCTCGGCGCGGCGGCGCCAGGCCACCGTGAAGACCTCCGCCACCACTTCCTCGACCTCGCCCGTGCGCCCGTCCAGCCGTCGCGCCACATAGCGGCTGACCGCCCAGTAGTGCTCACGGTAGGCAGCGGCGAAGATCTCGTCGTTGCTCATGTCCCGTATCTGTCCGGCACCCTCGTGATCGTCACAGGTGTTTTCGTGACGCTCGTCTCGTCCACCGAGTGTGACGTGCGCGCCCGGCGCGGACACAGGCGGGGCGTGAGAAACCTCAAGAGCATCAAGTGGCTGACGACGACGGACCACAAGACGATCGGCACGCTGTATCTGGTGACGTCGTTCGTGTTCTTCGTGATC
>NZ_JACBYP010000142.1 GCF_018982965.1 Streptomyces mayonensis
TGAGGTGTATAAGAGACAGCCACAAGACCGTGCACCCCCCTCCCCACCCCTCGAAGCTGACCGGGAACGGCAACGCACCGGCGGACGAGTCAGGGCACGAGGAGGCACTCCATGCGCGGAGCCACGCACGCCAAATGGGCCGCTTGCGCGGCGGCGGCAGCCCTCGCGGCGACGGCCTGCGGAGGCGGGGGCGGGGGAGGCAACGGCGGCGGAGACAGCGGCGCCGTGCTCAGCTCCTCCTGGGGCGACCCCCAGAACCCGCTGGAGCCGGCCAACACCAACGAGGTCCAGGGCGGCAAGGTCCTCGACATGATCTTCCGCGGCCTCAAGAAGTACGACCCCGAGACCGGCGAGGCGCAGAACATGCTCGCCGAGAAGATCGAGACCTCCGACTCGCAGAACTTCACCGTCACCGTCAAGGACGGCTGGACCTTCAGCAACGGCGAGAAGGTCACCGCCCAGTCCTTCGTGGACGCCTGGAACTACGGCGCAAGCCTGAAGAACAACCAGCGCAACGCCTACTTCTTCGCCTACATCGACGGCTACGACAAGGTGCACCCGGAGGACGGCGGCAAGCAGAGCGCCGACACTCTCTCCGGGCTGAAGGTCACCGGACCGCGCACCTTCACCGTCAAACTGAGCCAGAAGTTCTCGACGTTCCCCGACACCCTCGGCTACCCGGCCTTCGCGCCACTGCCCAAGGCGTTCTTCGACGACCACGACGCCTGGCTGAAGAAGCCCGTCGGCAACGGCCCCTACCAGGTCGACAACTACACCCGCGGCTCCCAGATGTCCCTGCGCAAGTGGGACCAGTACCCCGGTGACGACAAGGCCCAGAACGGCGGCGTCGACCTGAAGGTCTACACCGACAACAACACCGCCTACACCGACCTGATGGCCGGCAACCTCGACCTCGTCGACGACGTGCCCGCCGCCCAGCTCAAGAACGTCAAGAACGACCTCGGCGACCGGTACATCAACACCCCGGCCGGCATCATCCAGACCCTCGCCTTCCCGTACTACGACGACAACTGGAACAAGTCCGGCTCCGAGAAGGTCCGCAAGGGCCTGTCCATGGCGATCGACCGCAAGCAGATCACCGACACGATCTTCCAGCAGACCCGCACCCCGGCCACCGACTGGACCTCGCCGGTCCTCGGCGAGGACGGCGGCTACAAGGCGGGCCTGTGCGGCGACGCCTGCGAGTTCAAGCCGGAGGAGGCGAAGAAGCTGGTCAAGGAGGGCGGCGGGCTGCCCGGCGGGCAGGTGAAGATCACGTACAACGCCGACACCGGCTCCCACAAGCAGTGGGTCGACGCGGTCTGCAACTCCATCAACAACGCCCTCGACAACGACAAGGCCTGCGTCGGCAACCCCGTCGGCACCTTCGCCGACTTCCGCAACCAGATCACCGACCGGAAGATGAGCGGCCCCTTCCGCTCCGGCTGGCAGATGGACTACCCGCTCATCCAGAACTTCCTCCAGCCGCTCTACTACACCAACGCCTCCTCCAACGACGGCGAGTACTCCAACCAGAAGTTCGACGACCTGATCGACAAGGCCAACGGGGAGACGGACACCGCGGCGGCCATCAAGTCGTTCCAGCAGGCGGAGGAGGTGCTCAGGGACGACATGGGGGCCATCCCGCTCTGGTACCAGAACGGCAGCGCCGGCTACTCCGACCGGCTGTCCGGCGTGAAGCTCAACCCGTTCAGCGTCCCGGTCTACAACGAGATCAAGGTCGGCTGAGGGGGCGCCATGGGACGCTATGTCGTCCGGCGGCTGCTCCAGATGATCCCGGTCTTCATCGGGGCCACGCTGCTGATCTTCCTCATGGTCAACGTGATGGGCGACCCCATCGCGGGCCTGTGCGGCGACCGGGAGTGCGACCCGGCGACGGCCGCGCAGCTGCGGCACGAGTTCGGCCTCGACCAGCCCGTGTGGCGGCAGTACCTCACCTACATGGGCAACGTCTTCACCGGCGACTTCGGCACCGCCTTCAACGGCCAGCCGGTCACCGAGCTGATGGGCACGGCGTTCCCGGTCACCATCCGGCTGACCGTCGTGGCGATCCTCTTCGAGATCGTCGTCGGCATCGTCCTCGGTGTCGTCACCGGCCTGCGCCGCGGCCGCCCCGTCGACACCGGCGTGCTGCTCCTGACCCTCGTCGTCATCTCCGTGCCCACCTTCGTCACCGGCCTGCTGCTCCAGCTGCTGCTCGGCGTCAAGTGGGGCTGGATCGACCCGGCCGTCTCCTCCGAGGCGCCCTTCGGCGAGCTGATCGTCCCGGGCCTGGTCCTCGCGTCGGTCTCCCTGGCGTACGTGACGCGGCTGACCCGCACCTCCATCGCGGAGAACCGGCGCTCCGACTACGTCCGCACCGCCATCGCCAAGGGTCTGCCGCGTCACCGGGTCATCACCCGGCACCTGCTGCGCAACTCCCTCATCCCCGTCGTCACCTTCATCGGCACCGACATCGGCGCCCTGATGGGCGGCGCCATCGTCACCGAGCGGATCTTCAACATCCACGGCGTCGGCTACCAGCTCTACCAGGGCATCCTGCGCCAGAACACGCAGACCGTGGTCGGCTTCGTCACCGTCCTGGTCCTCGTCTTCCTCGTCGCCAACCTCGTCGTCGACCTCCTGTACGCCGTACTCGACCCGAGGATCCGCTATGCCTGAACCGCAGCAGGAGCCCTACGAGCCCGAACGCGCCGTCGCCGGCACCGGCATGGGCGGCACGATGGACCTCGGCACCAGTGAGGCGGCCACCCTGGAGCAGCCGCCCGGACCGGACGGGACGGACCCCCGCGACAAGCCGCGCAGCCTCTGGACCGACGCCTGGCACGACCTGCGCCGCAACCCGGTCTTCATCATCTCGGCGCTGGTGATCCTCTTCCTGGTCGTCATCTCCCTGTGGCCGTCCCTGATCGCCTCCGGCAGCCCCCTCAAGTGCGACCTGGCCAAGGCCCAGGAGGGCTCCCAGCCCGGCCACCCCTTCGGCTTCAACGGCCAGGGCTGCGACGTCTACACCCGCACCGTCTACGGCGCCCGCACCTCGGTGGCCGTCGGTATCCTCGCCACGCTCGGCGTCGCCGTCCTCGGCAGCGTCCTCGGCGGGCTCGCCGGGTTCTTCGGCGGCGCGGGGGACGCGGTCCTGTCCCGGATCACCGACGTCTTCTTCGCCATCCCGGTCGTCCTCGGCGGCCTCGTGCTGCTCTCCGTCATCACCAGCAACACCGTCTGGCCCGTCATCGGCTTCATCGTGCTGCTCGGCTGGCCGCAGATCTCCCGCATCGCCCGCGGCTCCGTCATCACCGCCAAGCAGAACGACTACGTCCAGGCCGCCCGCGCGCTCGGCGCCTCCAACTCCCGCCTCCTGCTCCGCCACATCGCGCCCAACGCGATCGCCCCCGTGATCGTCGTGGCGACCATCGCGCTCGGCACGTACATCTCCCTGGAGGCGACCCTGTCCTTCCTCGGTGTCGGCCTCAAGCCGCCCAGCGTCTCCTGGGGCATCGACATCTCCGCCGCCGCCCCCTACGTCCGCAACGCCCCGCACGCGCTGCTGTGGCCCTCGGGTGCGCTCGCGATCACGGTCCTCGCGTTCATCATGCTCGGCGACGCGGTGCGCGACGCCCTCGACCCGAAGCTGAGGTGAGCCACCGCATGCTGCTCGAAGTGCGCGACCTGCACGTGGAGTTCCACACCCGCGACGGCGTCGCCAGGGCCGTCAACGGCGTCAGCTACGGCGTGGACGCGGGCGAGACCCTCGCCGTCCTCGGCGAATCCGGCTCCGGCAAGTCCGTCACCGCCCAGACGGTCATGGGCATCCTCGACGTCCCGCCGGGCCGGATCACCGCCGGCGAGATCCTCTTCGAGGGCCGGGACCTGCTGAAGCTGAAGGAGGAGGAACGCCGGAAGGTCCGCGGCGCCGAGATGGCGATGATCTTCCAGGACGCGCTGTCGGCGCTGAACCCGGTGCTGACCGTAGGCGCCCAGCTCGCCGAGATGTTCACCGTGCACCGCGGCATGTCCCGCAAGGACGCCCACGCCAGGGCCGTCGAGCTGATGGACCGGGTCCGCATCCCGGCGGCCAGGGAGCGGGTGCGGCAGTACCCGCACCAGTTCTCCGGCGGCATGCGCCAGCGCATCATGATCGCCATGGCGATGGCCCTGGAGCCCAAGCTGATCATCGCCGACGAACCGACCACCGCCCTCGACGTCACGGTCCAGGCCCAGGTCATGGACCTGCTCGCGGAGCTCCAGCGCGAACTGCGGATGGGCCTGATCCTCATCACCCACGACCTCGGCGTGGTCGCCGACGTCGCCGACAGGATCGCCGTCATGTACGCGGGCCGGATCGTGGAGACGGCACCCGTCCACGACATCTACAAGGCCCCGGCCCACCCCTACACCCGCGGTCTCCTCGAGTCGATCCCGCGCCTGGACCAGAAGGGCCAGGAGCTCTACGCCATCAAGGGCCTGCCGCCCAACCTCACCCGCATCCCGCCCGGCTGCGCCTTCCACCCCCGCTGCCCCATGGCCCAGGACGTCTGCCGCACCGACGTACCGCCGCTGTACGACGTCACGGAGTCCGGCGCCGAGCGGGGCAGCGCCTGCCACTTCTGGAGGGAGTGCCTGCATGCCTGAGCCGACCACCGAGCCGCTCCTCGAGGTCAGAGGGCTGGTCAAGCACTACCCGCTGACCTCCGGCATCCTCTTCAAGAAGCAGGTCGGCGCGGTGAAGGCCGTCGACGGCGTGGACTTCCACCTGGCCCGCGGTGAAACCCTCGGCATCGTCGGCGAGTCCGGCTGCGGCAAGTCCACCGTCGCGAAAATGCTGGTCAACCTGGAGCGGCCGACGGCGGGGGAGATCCGCTACAAGGGCGAGGACATCACCCGCCTGTCGGGGCGAGCCCTGAAGTCCGTACGCCGCAACATCCAGATGGTCTTCCAGGACCCGTACACCTCCCTCAACCCCCGCATGACGGTCGGCGACATCATCGGCGAGGCGTACGACATCCACCCCGAGGTGGCGCCGAAGGGCGACCGGCGCAGACGCGTCCAGGACCTGCTGGACGTGGTCGGCCTGAACCCGGAGTACGTCAACCGCTACCCCCACCAGTTCTCCGGCGGCCAGCGCCAGCGCATCGGCATCGCGCGGGGTCTGGCGCTGCGCCCGGAGATCATCGTCGCCGACGAGCCGGTCTCGGCCCTCGACGTCTCGGTCCAGGCCCAGGTGATCAACCTCCTCGCCCGCCTCCAGAGCGAGTTCGACCTCTCCTACATCTTCATCGCCCACGACCTCTCGATCGTCCGGCACATCTCGGACCGGGTCGGCGTGATGTACCTGGGCCGCATCGTGGAGACGGGCCGGGACGCGGAGATCTACGACCACCCGACCCACCCCTACACCCAGGCGCTGCTCTCCGCCGTGCCGGTGCCCGACCCCGAGGCCCGGGAGCACCGCGAGCGGATCATCCTGGCCGGCGACGTCCCCTCCCCGACCAGCATCCCCTCCGGCTGCCGCTTCCGCACCCGCTGCTGGAAGGCCCGGGAACGGTGCGCCCTGGAGGTGCCGGCCCTCGCGGTCCCGGCCGAGTTCCGCTCCGTCTCCGGCCCCGCGGCCCACGACTCGGCCTGCCACTTCGCCGAGGAGAAACAGGTGGTGCCGCCGGAGGAGACCGGTGACGGTCCCGGTCCGTCGTCCGGAGACCGCTTCGGGAATTGAACCGCGGTGCGAGTCCCGCGCGTTGTGGCGGTGCAAGACGCCCACCGGCTGTGGGGGCCGGTGGGCACTTCCCTTCTTTGCACTTCACCTTCTCCGAGGAGAGCACCATGAGAACGCTTCGACGGACCACTGGAGCGGTACTCGGCACGACCACGGCGCTGGCAGCGATGATGCTCGGCGGCCTCCAGGGCTCGGCCTCGGCCGCGACACCCGCGAACCCGGCCACCGCCGCCGCCACGGCCACGGCCACGAACCGGGCGGCGCAGGCCGACTGGAAGCTGGTGCCGATCACCGGAGGGGAGAGCCAGAGCGTCTGCGGCTCGGCCACGGTCGACCGGGTCCCGCGCGTCTACATCGTGATCCAGGGCAGCTGGTCCACGGAGATCGAGGTCGGCGTGAGCGACCTCCCCGCCGGGGTGACCTACAACGACCTGGGGCCCGTCCCGCCCGGTTCGAACCCCTCGGGCGACCGCGTGGCGGGCCTGTTGAGCGTGAACGTGCCGAAGGCCCCGGCGGGCACGACGCACAAGGCCACGCTCTGGGCGTCGGACGGCTCGCAGCGGCAGACCGTTCCGCTGTACATCGAATGGAAGGAGAGCTGCTAGCTGCTGAGAGACACGTTCCCCGGCCGGGTGCCGGAGACAGGACAAGACAAGTGACGGCCGTCGCACGGGTCGCATCCCCACCCGTGCGGCGGCCGTCGCCGTTTCCCGGCCGCTCCGGCCGCCGTCGCCTCCCGCTGCTCCGGGCACCGCGTCGTCCGGTGGTCCCGCGAGACGGCACAGCGGGCCGGGGAGACAGGTTCCCCGGCCCGCTTACGGCACCCGCACGGCCGTACGCAGAACAGCGTCGCGTGTCCGTATATCGGAGCAGCTTCGGTGAAGTTGCCCGCGTGTTAAGCCCGTTGCCGTACGGGTGACGCGTCGGCCCGCCCGGTGCCGCTGCGGCGTACTGCTGCGGCGTACTACTTCGGTGCGGGCAGCGACCGCTTGAGGAAGTCCACCTGGAGCAGCAGCAGGTTCTCGGCGACCGACTCCTGCGGGGTCATGTGGGTGACCCCGGACAGCGGCAGCACCTCGTGCGGGCGTCCGGCCGCGAGCAGGGCCGAGGACAGCCGCAGGGAGTGCGCGACCACCACGTTGTCGTCGGCCAGCCCGTGGACGACCATCATGGGCCGGTGCGGCTCGGCCGCGTCGACCAGGCCCGCGTCGTCGATCACCGAGTTCCGGCGGTAGACCTCGGGCTGCTCGGCGGGGTCGCCGAGATACCGCTCCTCGTAGTGGGTGTCGTAGAGCCGCAGGTCGGTGACCGGGGCGCCCACGACGGCGGCGTGGAAGACGTCGGGCCGGCGCAGCACCGCCAGGGCGGCCAGATAGCCCCCGAAGGACCAGCCCCGGATCGCGACCCGGTCCAGGTCCAGCGGGAAGTCGGCGGCGAGCGCGTGCAGCGCGTCCACCTGGTCCTGGAGCACGACGGCGGCCACGTCGTCCCTGACGGCCTTCTCCCAGGCGGGGGAGCGCCCGGGAGTGCCCCGGCCGTCGGCGACGACCACCGCGAACCCCTGGTCGGCGAACCACTGCGAGGTGAGGTGGGCGTTGTGCGCGGCGACCACCCGCTGACCGTGCGGGCCACCGTAGGGGTCCAGGAGCACGGGGAGGGGGGCGTCACCGTGGTAGTCCGTTGGCATAAGCACGGCGCACGGGACACGGCGTGCGCCCCCCTGGGTGAGTGTCACGCGCGGGGACAGACCGGGGTCTTCGGCGTACGAGGCGACGGTCGCCGCGGGCTTGCCGTCCCGCAGTACCTGGGCCCGGGCCCCCGGCCGGTCGAGCGTCGCGGAGACGAGCACGGTCACGCCCCCCGCGCGGACCGCCGTGTGCACCCCGGGCTCCTGGGAGACGCGCTCCACGCCGAGCTCGTTCACCCGGTAGACGTGCACCTCGCCCGTCTCCGCGTCGCCGGCCTCCTCGCCCGCCGAGGCCGACACCAGCACGTCGTCGGCGCCGACGTCCAGCACCGCCCGCAGATGCAACTGGGCGCCGGTGAGCGGTCGTTCACCGACCGCGAGGACACGTGCGCCGCCCTCGTCGGCGATCCGGACCAGCTGTCCCGACGGACTCCAGCAGGGGGTGCCGGGGGAGAGTTCCAGCCAAATTGGATCTTCGTCGGCGTGCACCATCCGGGTCGACCCCGACGCGGTGTCCACGGCCAGGAACAACTGGCTGCGCTGGTCGCGCGCCTGTACGAGAAGGAGCGGCGCACCCGCCGACGACCAGTGCACTCGCGCCAGATACGGGTACCGCGCCCGGTCCCAGAGGACCTCCGTGCGCTCCCCGTCCAGGCCGAGGACGAACAGCCGCACCTCCGCGTTGGGGGTGCCCGCCGCCGGGTACGGAACGTGTTGTGGATCACGTTCGGGGTGCGCCGGGTCGGAGATCCACCAGCGCTGTACGGGCGTGTCGTCCACCCGCGCGACCAGCAGCCGGTCCGACTCCGGGCCCCACCAGAAGCCCCGGCTGCGGCCCATCTCCTCGGCGGCGACGAACTCCGCGAGCCCGTACGTGACGCCCTCGCCGTCCGCCTCGGCCAGGGCCCTGTCCCCGGCCCCCTCGGCGCCCACCACGCGCAGGGCGCCCCGGGCGACGTAGGCGATGTGCCGGCCGTCGGGGGAGGGGCGCGGGTCGATCACCGGTCCCGGAGTGGGCAGTTCGCGGGCGGTCCCGGCCCGCAGCTCGGCCGCGTGGAGCCGCCCCGACAGGGCGAAGGCGGCCAACTCGACCGTCGCGTCGGTGGCGTAGCCGACGATGCCGGCACCGCCCTCACGGCTGCGTTCGCGCCGTGCCCGCTCCTCGGGCGACAGGCGTTCCTCGGCACCGCCCAACAGGGCGTGCGGGTCGGCCGCGACGCGCTCGGCGCCCTCGTCGACGTCGAGGACCCACAGGGAGTTGGCCCGGTCCGTACCGGTGCCGGAACGCAGGAAGGTGACCCGTGAACCGTCGGGCGCCACGGTGAACGCGCGCGGAGCGCCGAGCGTGAACCGCTGGGTGCGGGCGTGCCGCTTGGGAAAGGAGTCAGACGTGGTCCTCATACCCCGACCATATTGGCCATGCGCCCCCTTGTGCGGCCGTGCGCCGAGAGATGCGCGCGCACGGATAGTTATGATCACTGGCGCATGGTGGGTATCAACCAGGTGCTCGCTGTGCGGAATTGCCTGCCCCAAGCTTTGACTGCGACCGACCCCCATGTCCCTGGGCCCATTGGAGGTGAGCCGCCGTGGCACTCTCGATTTCGGCGGTTGTGCTGCTGGCGATCATCGTCTTCCTGCTGGTCAGGAAATCAGGCTTGAAGGCGGGGCACGCGGTGGTGTGCATGCTGCTCGGCTTCTACCTCGCCTCGTCGACGATCGCTCCCACCATCAGCGAGCTGACGACGAACATCGCGGGGATGATCGGCAGCATCAGCTTCTGACCCCGCAACCGCCCGGCACGCCCACGGCGTCCCTGTCTCCGTAACGCGGGGAGCCCCGAACAACTCGGGGAGACAGCGCGAGGAGACGGAGGCGCCGAGGCATGACGAACACCGTGATGGGCGTGCTGTTGTGCGGCCTGGTCGGGGTACTGCTCCTGTGGGCCGGGCTGTACGACGCCGCACGGGTACGCCGGCTGCGCCGCCACGGGATCCGCACGACCGGCATGGTGGTCGACAACGTCCGGGTGCAAGGCAGCCAGGGCAGCGGCCCTTCGTGGGCGCCGATCGTCGCCTTCGCCGACCACCACGGCTACCGCGTGGAGTTCACGCCGAGCATGCGCGGCGCCGGCATGGGCCTCCCGACCGGCCGCCAGGTCGCCGTGGTCTACCTGCCCCAGAATCCGCAGGCGGCCCGCGTCTTCACCCGCCGCCACATGACGGGGCCCGTGTACTTCGTCCTGGCCATGGCCACGCTGTTCCTGATCGCCAGCGTGGCGATCGCGGCGACGGCCTGAGGGCTCACGTACGGCCGCCCCTCAGGGCCGTCCGGCGTCCTGGTGCCGACCTCGCGGCAGCGGTCGCTGGAACGGGCCGGTCACCCGGCGCTCGTGCCGGTATCGGGATCCGCGGCGTCGCCGGGGGTGGCACGGCTGTCTCGGCGGCGGGACGGCCGTCCCCATTTTGGATCGTTGAACTAATTTGGTTCGGCGATCCAAACGCGTCATGGTGGAGGCATGGCAACGAGAAGTCCCCACCCTCAGCGGCGCAACCAGGTGCTGTCCCGGGAGCAGATCGTCGAGACGGCGATCGAGCTGCTCGATGACGGCGGAGAGGGCGCGCTGACCACGCGTGCGCTCACCGAGCGCCTGTCCACCGGCTCCGGGGCGATCTACTACCGGGTGGGTGGCCGGGACGATCTGCTGGACGCGGCCACGGAGCTGATCGTCACGACTGCCCTGGCGGCCGGGCCCGTCCAGGAGACGGCTGCCCCCGAGGACGAGATCCGCACGGTGGCCCTGGCACTGTTCGACGCGACCGCCGAGCACCAGTGGCTCGCGACACGGCTGACCCAGCAGCTCGTGCGCAAGCCGTCCGGCCCGGTGTCGGTGGGGATTTTCGAGCGGATCGGCCGGCCGCTGGGTGCGCTGGGCGTGCCGCGTGCGTCCTGGTTCGGTGCCGCCTCGACACTGGTGCACTTCATTCTCGGAGCGGTCAGCCAGAGCGTCCGGACCGAGGGGGACACCTCGACGGCCGCCCCCGACCGTGCCGACTTCCTCGACGCGGCGGCGGCGGCCTGGCAGGAGCTCGATGCCGAGGACTATCCGTTCATGCACGCCGTCGTCGGCCAGATGAGCGAGCACGACGACCGTGCGCAGTTCGTCGCCGGCATCGCCGTGATTCTCGACGGCCTCGCCCGGCTCGGCTGACCCACCCGTGCGACCGGACGTTTCCGGAGCCTTCTCCGGAGAGGAGACACCCATGCGTGACGTCGTGATCGCGGGGGCGGGCCCGGTCGGCCTGTTCCTGGCCACCGAGCTGGCTCTGGGCGGCTGTTCCGTCCTGGTCCTGGAGCGGGAGGAGGAGTCCCGCTCCCCGTGGGCGGCACTTCCGCTGGGCCTGCGGGGCCTCAGCGCGGGGTCGGCCGAGGTGTTCGACCGCCGCGGCCTGCTCGAAGCCGTGCTCGGTGCGTCCGGCTCCGAACCGGCCAGGATCGGCGCGGCCCCCGACGCGGTCGAGGCACCGGCCCCCCGCGGGGTGAGCCACTTCGCGGGCATGGGCCTGAACGCGGCCGACATCGACCTGGCTGCTTTCCCCTTCCGGCTGCCCAGCCCCGCGATGGAGGGCTTCATGACCAGTCTCGAAGCCGTCACCACGGTGCTGGCCGAGCGCGCCGGGGGGCTCGGTGTGGAGGTCCGGCGGGGAGCGCCGGTCACGGACGTCACACAGGACGACGCGTCCGTGACCGTCACCGCCGGCGGCCAGGAGTACCGGGCCCGGTATCTGGTGGGGTGCGACGGCGGGCGCAGCACCGTCCGGGGGCTGGCCGGTTTCGACTTCGTGGGTACCGAGCCGCTGTTCACCGGCTACGTCGCCCGGGTCACCTTCGCCGACCCCGGGCAGCTGCCGCTCGGCTTCAACCTGACCGAGAACGGCATGTATCTGCGCACGCCGTTCGAGGGACACGTGGGCATGATGGACTTCGACGGCGGCACCTTCGACCGCTCCCGGCCGCTGACCCGTGAGCACCTCCAGGAGGTCCTGCGCCGCATCACGGGGACCGACGTGACGCTGGCCCACGTGCACCTGGCGTCGAGCTTCACCGATCGCGCGATGCAGACCACCACGTACCGCGACGGGCGGGTGCTGCTTGCCGGGGACGCCGCCCACATCCACTCCCCCCTGGGCGGCCAGGGCCTCAACCTCGGCATCGGCGACGCCGTCAACCTCGGCTGGAAGCTCGCCGCGACCGTGCACGGCACCGCCCCCCTGGGGCTGTTGGACACCTACACCGGCGAGCGCCACCCCGTCGGCGCCGCGGTCCTCGACTGGTCGCGCGCCCAGGTGGCGACCATGAAGCCGGGACCCAACGCTCCCGCACTGCGCAAGCTGGTCCACGAACTGCTCAGCACCACCGACGGAACCACGCTCGTCCACCGCCGCACGACGGGACTGTTCAACCGCTACGACCTGGGCGGCACGCACCCGCTCGTCGGCGGCACCGCTCCCGACTTCCGCCTCGCCGACGGCACCCGCCTGGGCGACCTGCTGCGCCAGGGGCGAGGCGTCCTGCTCGACTTCGGCGCCGACCGGGCGCTGGAGCACGCGGCCACGGGCTGGACGGACCGCATCCACCACGCGGCCGGACGGGCCCGCAACGACCTCGGTCTCACCGCTGTGCTCGTACGCCCCGACGGCGTCGTGGCGTGGGCGAGCGGAGAGGCCCCCGATCCCGCCGCGTTCCGGCAGGCCGCCGCACGCTGGTTCGCCGGCCCGCAGCGCTGACACCCGGCCCGCGTCCTGACACCGTTTGGAGAACGACCGTGACCGCACACCGGCGTCGTACCCCCTCGACCAGGATCAAAGTGCCTGCCGCGACGTCGGCAGCGGTCGCTGCGGCGGTGATCGCCGTGCCGGCGGTCACCGGGGCGCAGGCTGAGCCGCCCGCCGCCGCGCACACCACCCGCAGCAGCCTGGGGGAAAGACACCCCGCCGCCGTCTGTCACGAGGTCCGTGTGCCCGTGACGGTCGGGACGGGCAAGGCCCACGTGTACGGGGAGCTGTGCCGGCCGCACCGCCCGACCAGGATGAGCGGGACGGTGCAGCTGCTGGTCCCGGGCTCCACCTACAACCACAGCTACTACGACATGCCGGTGGGCGACGGCCGGTACTCCTACGTCTCCAGGGCCCTCGATGACGGCTTCTCCACCTTCAACATCGACCGGCTCGCCACGGGCAGGAGCACGCTGCCGCCCAGTTCGGAGTACACGCTGGACTCCGGGACCGAGGCCATCCACCAGGTGGTCACCAGACTGCGCGCCGGTCAGGTAATGAACCACGCGTTCGACCGCATCGTCTGGGTCGGCCACTCCCTCGGCTCATCCCTGGCCTGGTACCAGGCGGCGAAGCACCAGGACGACATCGACGCCTTCGTGCTCACCGGCATGAGCCACGTCGTCCGCCAGGAGGAACCGTCGGACGATGGCCCCGCACATGACGTCCCGTTCGAGATCAGGGCGATGGACGACCCCAAGTTCCACGGCAGGATCAACGACCCCGGCTACCTGACGACCAACGCCGGCATGCGGCGGTTCTTCTACTACGCCCCGAACGCCGACCCGGCCGTGATCAGGGCCGACGAACGCCTCAAGGACGTGAGCACCGCGGCGGACGCCGACCGCACGGGCCTTCCGCCGGCCGAGTCCCCCTCCCGCGCGATCAAGGCGCCCACCCTGCTGGTCGTCGGGGACAAGGACCAGTACTGCACCGCCGGCACCTGCACCCCGCGGACGATGCTGGCCACCGAGCGCCCCTACTACTCCCGGCAGGCCGACCTGAAGGCGATCGTCGTCCCCGACACCGGCCACGCCGTACAGCTGCACGAGAACGCGCCCAGGACAAACGCCCGGATCCTCGACTGGATCAAGGACGCGGTCTCCTGACGGCCTCCTGCGCTTCAACCGGTCCCGTGCCCGAGGGGCCCGGCGGACCAGGGGCACTCAGATGCTGTTGGCGATGCGCTCGTGGTGCCGTTCGCCCTCGCGGGTCTGGATACCGGCGGCGAGCAGTTTGTGGGCGAGCTCCGTGACCTCGTCACCGAACGCCGCGAACAGGCCCTCGTTCTCAACGGCGTACGCCTCATGGGGAATCGGCTGCGCGACCGCGTCGATCGCAGCCTTCGTGACGGAGATCACCTCCGGGCGGAGGCCGGCGATCCGCCGGGCGAGGGTGTCGACGAAGGAATCGAGTTCTGCGGCGGGCAGGGCGCGGTTGATCAGGCCGTACCGTTCCGCCAGCTCCGCGCCCACGAGCTCGGCACCGAGGACGAGTTCCAGTGCGCGGGCCCTTCCCGCCAGGCGCGTCATGTTCACCGTGCCGCCGCCTCCGGGGAGGATCCCCATCAGGGATTCCGGCTGCCCCTGCCCCGACTTGCCGATCGCCGCGAACCGCATGTCCAGGTACATGAAGAACTCGTTGCCCGCGCCGCGCGCGAAGCCCGCCAGCTTGCCGATGGTGACCTGCGGGAGCGAGCGGACCTCCGTGCTCATCGCCTGGAGGATGTTCAGGCCTTCCGGGACGGTCGAGCCCGGCGCGGCCGCGATCGCGGCGCGAGTGGCCGCCGGCAGCGCGTCAGGGTCGGTGAGGTAGGCCATGTCACCGTGTGCGACGAAGAACTCCGGGTCGGCACTCTCGAAGACGATGACGCGGACGTCGGCGTCGTCCCGCACACGCGCGACGAATGCCCGGAGTGACGGCAGGAGCACCGCGTCCATCAGATTGAGCGGCGGGTGATCGATCGTCACCGTCGCTACCCCGTCCGAGATGTCGACGGTCAGGGCGGGAAGGTCTTCGTAGCTCATGGAACGGCTCCGTCTCGCGGTGAGGGACGGCCCTTGACCGGACCGCCGGCTGGGACAGCGTCACGAGTCTCAGCATCATGACTGATACTGAGTGTCAGACTAGGAACCCGCACTCGAGGAAGCAAACGAGTGTGTCCGAGTACACTCGTCCCCATGAGTGCAGCGCCAGTCGGTACCCGCGAGATCGGCCGCCACGCGGTGCGGGCAGAGCTGGCCCGCGTCGCGTTCGACCGGTTCTGCCTCACCGGCTTCAACCAGGTCACCTTCGCCGACCTCGCCGAAGCCGCAGGGGTGTCGCGGAGCACCTTCCTGCGCTACTTCGGCACCAAGGAAGACGTGGTCCTGTTCGTCTTCGACCCTGTCGGTGACGTCATCACTGACGCGCTCGCCGCCGAACGCCCCGACCAGGACGAGGGCGACTGGAGCAGGCTGCGCGACGCCCTGGAGTCAGCCGTGGGGTTTCTCGTGCGCGACGTCCAGGAACTCGTGACGATCCTCGGCCTCGTCGAGCGGACCCCGGCCCTGTGCGCGCGCCTCCGCGAGAAGCAGGCCGAATGGCGGCCGGAGATCGTCGCCCGACTGCAGGAGACAACCTCCTCGACCGACGGGTCACCGGTCGTCGCCCACGTTCGCGTGGCGGCGGCGCTCGAAATCCTGTGGATCGTCCTCGGGCAGTGGAGTGCGAGCGACGGCCAAGAGGACCTGGGCCAACTGCTGGACGCTGCGTTCGCCGCCTTCTCGACTCCCGCAGGCCGGTAAACGGGTGCTCCGTCGCACGGGGCCCGGTGCGGCGGCTTCTCCGGCAGCGCCGAAGTGGACCGTCGGGAGCAGTCTGCCCGCGACACGCGCCGGCCCGCTGCCGGCTCCCGCGCCGCCCGGCCCACCCGGGCCGGCGGGCAGTTCGGCGTTCCCCACCGCTGTGGTCGGGCCCGCCCGCAAGTCTCTCTTTCCGGCGCGACCACGCCCCGGCCACCGCGTCGCGGACCCGGCCCGGCAGCGGCACCAGCGACCCGGCTCGGTGCGGGCTGTGCGCGGGCTGTGCGCGGCTGCCGCCGGCGTCCGTCCCGGCGTGCCGTTCCACGGACGGTCTCCCGCGTTACGTGGACGACCCCGGGCCCTCATAGGGTGGTGCCCATGACGGAACTGCCCGGCCGGCGTCTGCTGCTGGTGCACGCGCACCCGGACGACGAGTCGATCAACAATGGCGTCACCATGGCCCGGTACGCGGCCGAGGGCGCGCACGTGACGCTGGTGACCTGCACCCTGGGGGAGCGGGGCGAGGTCATCCCGCCCGAGCTGGCCCACCTGTCCGGCGCCGCTCTGGGCGGCCACCGCCGGGGCGAGCTGGCGGACGCGATGCGCGCGCTCGGCGTCGACGACTTCCGGCTGCTGGGCGGACCCGGACGGTTCTCCGACTCGGGCATGATGGGCCTGGCCGACAACGACGACCCCGGCTGCCTCTGGCAGGCCGACGTCGACGCCGCCGCGGCCCTCCTCGTCGAGGTGATCCGCGAGGTCCGGCCCCAGGTGCTCGTCACCTACGACCCCGACGGCGGCTACGGCCACCCCGACCACATCCAGGCCCACCGCATCGCCATGCGCGCGGCGGAGCTGGCGGCCGATGGCGGGTGCCCCGTCGCCAAGGTCTACTGGAACCGCGTGCCGCGCTCCTGGGCCGACGCCGCCTTCGCCCGGCTCCGGGATGAGCTGCCCGGGCTGCCCTTCGAGCAGGCGGCCGGTGTCGAGGACGTGCCGGGTGTCGTCGACGACGAGCGGATCACCACCGAGATCCACGGCGAGGGCACCGCGTACGCCGCGGCCAAGGCCGCCGCGATGCGCGCCCACGCCACGCAGATCACGGTCGCCGAACCGTACTTCGTCCTCTCCAACGACCTGGCCCAGCCCATCGTCACCACCGAGTACTACGAGCTGGTGCGTGGCGAGCGGGGCGGCGACGGCGGGCGTGAGCACGACCTCTTCGCGGGGATCGACGGGACCGACGCGAGCAACGGGATCAGCGGAATCAGCGGGATCAAGAGGACCGGGGAGGCGTCGTGAGCAAGCGCAACGAGCCGGCGGCGGCCTCCGCCCTGGCCCAGCCCCTGCGCCTGCCCTCGTTCGGCCGGGCCGCCCTGTACGTGGGGCTCTTCGTGCTCGGCGCCGTCGTCGGTGCGGCGGGCGCGCTGCTCCAGCCGGCGTGGTTCCCGGGCGGGCTGCTGCTCGCGCTGGCCGCCGAGGCGGGCCTGTGCGTCGGCGCGGGCCGGGCCGTGGGGCGCCGGGGCGGCGCCGTCGCGCCCGCGGCGGGCTGGGCGCTGGCCGTGGTGCTGCTCACCACCAGCCGCCCGGAGGGCGACTTCCTCTTCGCCGCCGGCAGCGGTTCCTATCTCTTCCTGCTCGGCGGGATCGCCGTCGCTGTGATCTGTGCCACGCTCGCGCCGGTGAGGCAACCGGACGGCGACTCCGTCCGACTTCGCAAGTGACGTACCACTTCGCCGTGCCGCGGGCGTGCGAGTCCCGTGTGGGTTTCCCCGGCGGTCACGGGATACGCGCGAGAAGTGGCCAGTATGGTGGTGCGCGCCGCCGAGCCGCCCGCTTTGAAGGTGTGACGGGCGGCGGAGCCAACCGGGAGAACCTGCCTTGAGTCGTGAAACTGACAGTTCGTCCTCCGGGCCCCACGGGCGCGGCGGAGCCGCATACCCCTCGGGCACCCCGCCCTACGGGACACCCGCGGCTTCCGACGCCGGTGCGGACGCGGGCCGTTCGGCCACGCGACCGGAGGAGCGCAAGACCGAGACGACGCTGACGACCCGGATCCGGATCAACATCCCGGGTTCGCGGCCCATTCCGCCGGTCGTCGTGCGCAAGCCCGTCGGGGACGCCGAGGGCGCCGCCGACGACGGCCAGGAGACGGCGGCTGCCGAGCGGCCCGCACCGGCACCGGGCGCCCCCACGCCCGCGGTTGCCCCCGAGGCCCCGGCGGAACCCGCCCCGCGCGCCGAGGAGAAGCCGACCAGCGACTGGTTCGCACCCCGCAAGTCCGGCCCCGGCAAGGGCACTCAGGGCGGTGGCTCCACCAACGGCGCGGGTCTGCCCGGCGGTTCGGGTCCGGCTCCCGGCGGTCCCGGCGGCCCTTCCGGCACGGGACCCGCGGGCGCGGGCAGCGGTCCGGGTGCCTCCGGTGGTGGCGGTGCGCGACCGGGCGGCGGGAGTGGCCGCCCCGGTGGCGTCGTCGGCTCCATGAACGCGCCCGGCGGCTCCCGGCCCGGGTCCGCAGGCGGCGCGGGTCCCTCCGGAGCGACGGGCGGGCCCGTGGCTCCCGGCCACGGCGGCGGCACCGGTTCCTTCGACGTGACCGAGGCGCTGGCGGCGGGACCGCTGGGCAACGGCTCCCGGCCGGGCGGCGACGGCGGCACCGAGCCGCGCCGCGACGACCTGCCGTACTTCTCGGGCGCCGGGCAGGACGCACCGGGCCCCGGCCCGAACGGGCGGAGCGGCCCCGGAGCGCCGTCCCCGTACGGCGAGACCCGCGGCCGCGGCGGTCCCGCCGGTCCCACGGGCGGCCCGGTCACCGGGGACAGCCGTCTGTCCCCGTCCCCGGCGGCCGACTTCGCGGCGCCCGGCGCACCCGGCGCACCGCAGGGATCCGCTCCGGACGGTCCGAACGGGCTGCGTGGCCCCGGCGGCTCAGGCGCACCCGGCGGTCCGCAGGGCCCCGGGCGGGACGCCGCCCGCCCCGGTCCCGGCGGCGGGCTCAGCGACGACACCGCGATCCTCACCCCGCAGAAGCAGGTGCCCGAGCCCGGCACCTCCGGCTACGGCAACCCGGACAACATCTCCGGCAACACCGTCACCAGCGGCATCCCCGTCGTACCGGGAGACCGCGACGCGCGCTTCCCGTCCGGCCCCTCCGGCCCGTCCGGCGACGGCCCGCTCCCGCACACGCCGCCCAAGCTGCCCGAACCCGTCTCCACGCCTCCGGCGGGCCCCGCCAAGCCCGCCAAGAAGAAGGGGCGCGGGAAGCTTCCGCTGCTCGTCGGCGGCCTGGTCGTCGTCGCCGGTGTCACCTACGGCGCCGGCCTGCTGATGAACCGCTCCGACGTCCCCAAGGGCACCACCGTGCTCGGCGTCGACATCGGCGGCAGCACCCGGGACGACGCCGTCGAGAAGCTGGACAAGGCGCTCGCCGACCGCGCGGGCAAGCCGCTCAAGCTCACGGTGGACGGCGAGACCGTCTCCCTGAAGCCGGACCAGGCAGGCCTCCAGTTCGACACGCAGGCCACCGCCAGCGCGGCGGCGAAGAGCGACTACAACCCGGTGTCCGTCATCGGCTCGCTCTTCGGGCAGAAGCGCGTCGTCGACCCGATCATGCCCGTCGACGAGGAGAAGCTGCACGCCGCCCTGGAGGACGCGGCCACCGGTGCCGGATCGGTCGCCGAGGGCACGGTCAAGTTCGAGCCCGGCAAGGCCGTCCCCGTGTACGGCAAGGCGGGCAAGGGCATCGACGTCGACAAGTCGACCGAGGCCGTGCAGACGGCGTACCGCACCCAGGTGGAGACCGGCACCGCCGGCGCCGTGAACGTGCCGACGACCGAGCAGCAGCCCACGGTCCCCAAGGCCGAGGTCGACCGGATGCTGAAGGAGTTCGCCGAGCCGGCGATGTCCGCCACGGTGACCGTGCAGACCGACGCCGCCCACTCCGTACCGATGAGCCCGGAGAAGTCCCTGTGGAAGTTCCTCGGGGTCGCGGCCGTCGACGGCAAGCTGGTCGACAAGCCCGACCTGAACGCCCTCAAGGAGCTGTACGGCCAGGCCTTCGACGGGGTCCTCATCACCCGCGGCAACGGTGAGAAGACGCCCGTCACCCCCGAGGACGTCTACGGCGCGCTGCGCGAGGCCCTGAAGAGCAAGACCGACCGCGTCGCCGTCATCGACACCAACCCCAGCTGACGCCGGAGGGGCACCCAGCCCCCCGGCACCCATGGGATGGGGCAGTTTGGCCCGGGGGGGCCCCCCCGGGGGGGGGGGGGGGGGCCCGGGGCCCCCCCCCCCCGCCCCCCGGGGGGCCCCCCCGGGGCCCCCCCCCCCCCGGGCGGGCGGGGGGGGGGGGGGT
>NZ_JACBYP010000143.1 GCF_018982965.1 Streptomyces mayonensis
GTCATACGGCCATGGTGGCCGAGGCGGTAGGACGCGCCGGGTGTTTTTCACCGGGCCTCGGTGGGGGCCCGGGAGGGACGAACCCGGGGGAGGGTGACGAACCCGGGAGGTACGACCCCGGCAGCGACGGACCCGGCAAGGACCGGCAGGGCAGAGACGGGCAGGGCAGAGACCGACCCGGCAGAGACCGGCCCGGCAAGGACCCGACCCGGCAGAGACCGACCAGGCAGGGGCGGGGAGTCGGGGGTTCGGCGGCTTCGTGCCTTACCGTCGGGGGCGCTTCTTCGACGGGTTGCCCGAGCGGCGGGTCGTGCGCTTCTCGTACTCCGCGCGGGCCTTTTCGTACTCCGCGCGGTGAAGCTTTTCGCCCGGGGCCTCGGTGAAGGTGCGGAGGGCGTAGGCGAGGAGGGAGCCGACGAAGCCGATGGCGAGCAGGCCCCGCATGGAGGCCTGGCGGTCGGGGTCGGGGCGGCTGCTGAAGCCGGACCAGGTGTGGCGGAAGGCGAGGGCGCTGCAGATCGCGAACATCACGGTCATCAGCAGCGAGACGAAGCTGCCGACGTCGGCGATCTGGAGGCCCTCGTAGGCGATGCGCAGGACGAAGCAGGCGGCGGCCGCGACGGCGAGGGAGCCGGCGGCGAGGCCGGCCCGGCGGGCGGTGTAGCCGTGGTCGTGGTGCACCCACGTCGTGCCGTAGAACCGCAGGGGTTCGGGGCGGGGGCCGGCGGCGGTGTCCGGGGTGCCGTTCTTGCCGTTCTCTGCGCTCACGGGTCGATTATGGCTCCGGGGTGCGGCGGGCCCGGGAGGGGCCCGGCACCCCGGGTCTGCGAGCGGTGCGGTCTGCCGGCTGCGCGGTCAGCCGCTGTCTGCCAGCGGTACGGTCAGCCGCCCTGGCCGGCGCTGCCCATCGGACCGACCTGCACCGCGGTGCCGGAGCCGTCCTCCGTCACGGGCAGCGAGGGCTTGCCCGGCCAGTCGAGGGTGACCGACTTGGTCTCGTTGGGCGGGGTCACCACCAGGCCCTCGACGCGGACGCCGGAGCCACCCGTGTCGTTCTTCGGGTAGGTGACGCCGAAGAACACGTCCTCCCCGCTCTTCAGGACGACCGGGTCCGCCTCCTGGCCGGTGCGCTCGGCGGACACCCTCCCGTAGTTGGTCTTCAGGTCGACGCCCGCGTAACCCGTGAGCAGGCAGTCCTTGGCGCCGGCGTTCTTGAAGCCCACCACGACGGTTTCCTCCTGGTCGCCGCCGACGGTGCCGTCCGCCGCCGTGATCTCCAGGTGGTCGGTGAGGCACTTGTCGGTCTTGCTGTCCGAACCGCTGCCCTGCCCCGAGCCGGCCTTGCCGTCCGAGGCGCCGTCGGAGCCGTTCCCGCGGACGGCGGTGCTGTCGCCGTTCGCGCTCTTCCCACCGGTGTCGCTCCCGCCGGTGTCCGTTCCCCCGGTGCCCGTTCCGCCGTTCGAGGAGGACGAGGCGTTGGACGAGGTGTCGGACGACCCGGTGGACTGTCCGCCCGCGTTGTCGCTGTCGCCCTGGCAGGCGGTGAGCGAGAGGCCGGCGGCGACGGCCAGGGCGGCGATGGTGAGCTTGTGAACGCGCATCGTTCCTACCTCAGAGTCGGTTGGGGTGGCCGCCCGCCGGTGCCGGTCGTCGGCACCGGCGGGCACTTCTGATCACCAAGACCGACCCGGCCCGGTCCCCCGTTCCTCCCTGAACGCTCCCCATACCGCCCTGAGACAGCGCTGTTACGGAGTCACGAGCGCCCCACCTCAGGTAACGAGGAGCCGCGCCCTGCGCCGCCCCCCCCTAGCACCGGGGAGCCACGTAACCGTCGCTGCCCGTCAGGATGTACGTGTCGGAGACGTACTGGCCGCTGCCGATGTTGTCCCAGATGTTCGAGGTGCCGTAGGGGCCCGTGACCCACTCCCCCGGGCGCTGGCAGCCGATCGAGACCCTGGCCCCCTCGGAAAGAACCCGCACCACCGAGTAGTTGGTGCCGGGTCCGCTGCGGACGTTGAGGCGGTACCCCGGCGCGACCGGGTAGGAGCTCCGGGCCGCGGCCGCCGCGACGGCTCCCTCGTCCTCGTCGCCGGTGTTCTGGATCTGGTCGACAGACATGAATGAACCTCCCCCGTTGGACCCCACGCCGATCGTGGGGCAGCGTTGATACCCCAGGAACCAGCCATGAAACACCAGTTCGCAACTCCCCCGGGAGGGTCGGCAGGCCGCCTCTGTCCCGTACGTCCCATCGACTAGGCTCCCAGCATCGCTCGCGCGAACGAACAGCACGGGGGTGGTTCCATGGCGCCGCAGCGGGATGCCGGGGCGGACGCGGAAGCGGAACTTCCGGAGTACGCCGGTCACTACCGGCTCGAGGCCCGTCTGGGCTCGGGCGGCATGGGCGTCGTACACCTGGCCCGCAGCACCTCCGGCATGCGGGTCGCGGTGAAGGTCGTGCACGCGACGTACGCCAGGGATCCCGAGTTCAGGGGGCGGTTCCGGCAGGAGGTGGCCGCGGCCCGGCGAGTGAGCGGAGCCTTCACGGCACCGGTCGTGGACGCCGACCCGGAGGCCGGACGGCCCTGGATGGCCACGCTGTTCATCCCCGGTCCGACGCTCTCCGAGCAGGTGAAGCGGAACGGCCCGATGGACGAGCCGCAGTTGCGGCGGCTGATGGCCGGGCTCGCCGAGGCGCTGCGCGACATCCACCGCGTCGGTGTCGTGCACCGGGACCTCAAGCCCAGCAACGTCCTGCTCGCGGAGGACGGCCCGAAGGTCATCGACTTCGGCATTTCCCGGCCGAAGGACAGCGAACTGCGCACCGAGACCGGGAAGCTGATCGGGACGCCGCCGTTCATGGCGCCCGAGCAGTTCCGGCGGCCCCGTGAAGTCGGCCCGGCGGCGGACGTGTTCGCGCTCGGTTCGCTGCTGGTGCACGCGGCGACCGGGCGCGGGCCCTTCGACTCCGACAGTCCCTACGTGGTCGCCTACCAGGTGGTGCACGACGAGCCCGACCTGACCGCCGTACCCCCGTCGCTCGCGCCGCTGGTGCTGCGGTGCCTCGCCAAGGAGCCCGGAGACCGGCCGACGCCGGACGAACTGATGCGGCAGCTGCGGTCGGTGGCGGCGGCCTACGACACGCAGGTGTTCATACCGGCGCAGCGGACCCCGCCGGAGGACGTGCACCGCGCGGAGGGCCCACCCGAGGACTCGCCCGGGGACTCGCCGGGGAACCCGTCGGCGGGGGGACACCGCGCGGGGAACCCGCCGGGGGACGGACACCGCGCGGGAGACCCGCCGGGGGACGGACACCGCGCGGGAGACCCGCCGGGGGACGGACACCGCGCGGAGGACCCGTCGAGTGCCGTGCGTGTCCGGCGGCCGCGCGGGCGGCCGGGGCGGCGGGCGGCGCTGGTCGCCGGGGCGCTGTGTCTGGCCGTGACCGGCTCGCTCGCGCTGGTCCAGGTCCTCGGCGGCGACTCGGAGGAGGCGCGGCGGACGGCGGCCGTACGGAGCCCTGCGGACGGCTTCGGCACGTGGGAGGCGGCGCCCGGGGCGGAGGCGGACGCGGGCACGCCGCAGTGCGCGTACGGCGCTCGGAAGCTGCTGTGCGCGCGGCCCGGTCTGGTCTTCGCCCTCGACCCGGCCGACGGCAGCACACTGTGGCGGCACGAGACCGCGAAGGGCACGCGGAGCGAACCGCCGGCCCTGGCGGGCGGCCTCGTCCAGCCCTCCCTCGACCGGATCGGGGCCCTGGAGGGGCTGGATCCGGAGACGGGCGCGCGGGTGTGGCGCGAGGACTCCTTCCGGTACGACGGGGTGCGGAGCGTCGGCGGCATGCTGCTGCTCACCCGGTCCGACGGCACGGTCACCGGGGTGGACGCGTCGTCGGGCGAGAGCGTGTGGTCGCACCCGGTCGCGGGGCAGGCCGCCGCGCCCTACTTCACCTCCTTCACCGGCCAGCCGCGCCCGTCGGCGTACGCGACGGCCCAGGTCGGCGACGGGAGCCGGACGAAGGTCACCGCGGTGGACCCGGCGACGGGGAACGTGCGGTGGCACAAGGAGCTGGCGGGGGTGCTGACGCCGGTGGGGGCCGCGGGCGGCTCCGTGTACTTCGTCGCCGAGGGGAAGGTCTACGGCGACGCCGAGGCGGTGGTCCGCTACACGCCGGACACCGGGGCCGTGCGCCGGACGGTGCTGCCCCTGCCGGTCCCGCAGGCGCAGGCCGGGGTGCACGGGGACACCGTGTACCTGATAGGGGCGGGCGGCTCGCTGGTGGCCGTGGACATGGCGGCGGGCAAGGAGGCGTGGCGGCTGGAGACCGGCGTGAGCCAGGGTTCGGTGCCCGTCGCCGACGACCGGCACGTGTACGTCACCGCCCCCGACGGGCGGCTGCTGGGTGTCGACGCCCGCGAGGGCAGGCTCCTCGGGCAGACCCGGCCGCGGCTGGGCCCCGAGTCCGACCGCGTCCCCGCCACGCTGCCCGTGCCGGTGCTGGCGGGCGGCCACGTCTACGCCGGGGCGCCCGACGGGACGGTCTTCGGCGTGGCGGGACGGGACCCGGCCGCCTGGTAGCGCGGCCGGGCACTTTGTCTCGCGGGGTGGCCGGGGCCGGTTCAGCCCAGTTTGCTGATGTCGCGGACCGCGCCCTTGTCGGCGCTGGTGGCCATCGCGGCGTACGCCTTCAGGGCCGCGGAGACCTTGCGGTCGCGGTTCTTCGGGGCGTACACGCCGTTCAGGGCCTGCTCGCGGCGGGCCAGTTCGGCGTCGTCGACCAGCAGCTCGATCGAGCGGTCCGGGATGTCGATGCGGATGCGGTCGCCGTCCTCGACCAGCGCGATCGTGCCGCCGCCCGCCGCCTCCGGCGAGGCGTGGCCGATGGACAGGCCCGAGGTGCCGCCGGAGAAGCGGCCGTCGGTGACCAGGGCGCAGGCCTTTCCGAGACCGCGGCCCTTGAGGTACGAGGTCGGGTAGAGCATCTCCTGCATGCCGGGGCCGCCCTTGGGGCCCTCGTAGCGGATGACGACGACGTCGCCCTCCTTGACCTGCTGGGTGAGGATCTTCTCGACGGCCTCCTCCTGCGACTCGCAGACGACCGCCGGGCCCTCGAAGGTCCAGATGGACTCGTCGACGCCGGCCGTCTTGACGACGCAGCCGTCCACGGCGAGGTTGCCGCGCAGGACGGCGAGGCCGCCGTCCTTGGAGTAGGCGTGCTCCACGGAGCGGATGCAGCCGCCCTCGGCGTCCTCGTCCAGGGAGTCCCAGCGCTCGGACTGGGAGAAGGCCTCCGCCGAGCGCACGCAGCCGGGGGCGGCGTGCCACAGCTCGACGGCCTCGGGCGCCGGGGAGCCGCCGCGCACGTCCCAGGTCTTCAGCCAGTCGGCCAGGGACGGGCTGTGCACGGAGTGCACGTCCTCGTTGAGCAGGCCGCCGCGGTGCAGTTCGCCGAGGAGGGCGGGGATGCCGCCCGCGCGGTGCACGTCCTCCATGTAGTACGTGCGGTCCTTGGCGACGTTGGGCGCGACCTTGGCCAGGCACGGGACGCGGCGCGAGAGGGCGTCCATCTCGGTGAGGCCGTAGCCGACCTCGGCCTCCTGGGCGGCGGCCAGCAGGTGCAGGATCGTGTTGGTGGAGCCGCCCATCGCGATGTCGAGCGCCATGGCGTTCTCGAAGGCCGCGGGGGTGGCGATGTTGCGGGGCAGGACCGAGTCGTCGTCCTGCTCGTAGTAGCGGCGGGTCAGGTCGAGGACCGTGCGGGCGGCGTTCTCGTAGAGCGCCTTGCGGGCGGTGTGGGTGGCCAGGACCGAGCCGTTGCCGGGCAGGGAGAGGCCGATGGCCTCGGTGAGGCAGTTCATCGAGTTGGCGGTGAACATGCCGGAGCAGGAGCCGCAGGTGGGACAGGCGTTCTCCTCGATGCGGAGGATGTCCGCGTCGGAGATCTTGTCGTTGACCGCCTCCGACATGGCGTCGACCAGGTCGAGCGTGCGGACCGTGCCGTCGACCAGCGTGGCGCGGCCGGACTCCATCGGGCCGCCGGAGACGAAGACCGTCGGGATGTTCAGGCGCAGGGCCGCGTTGAGCATGCCCGGGGTGATCTTGTCGCAGTTGGAGATGCAGATCAGGGCGTCGGCGCAGTGCGCCTCGACCATGTACTCCACGCTGTCCGCGATCAGGTCGCGGGAGGGGAGGCTGTACAGCATGCCGCCGTGTCCCATGGCGATGCCGTCGTCGACGGCGATCGTGTTGAACTCGCGCGGGATGCCGCCGGCGGCGACGACCGCCTCGCTGACGATCCGGCCGACCGGCGCGAGGTGCGTGTGGCCGGGCACGAACTCCGTGAAGCTGTTGGCGACGGCGACGACCGGCTTCCGCCCGATGTCCGCGCCGGGTACACCGGAGGCACGCATAAGGGCGCGGGCGCCCGCCATGTTGCGGCCGTGGGTGACTGTGCGGGACCTCAGTTCGGGCATCGTCGCTCGCTCCTTCGGAGAGTTATGACTGCCGTCGAGCGTACGCCGGTCATCCAGGGACCGGGACAGGGTGTCCGGAATGCGGGATGCGCGTCTCGCGGTACGGAGGCCCCGTGCCTTTTCGGGGCCTGCTTCAGGCGTCCGTTCACAGGAGCCCTGCACGATCAGGGGCCCTGAGGTGTCCCTGCACGGTCAGGGGCCCGTGAGGTGGCCCTGCACGACCGGTGCCAGGCGGGCGACGATCTGTTCGTGGTCCGCGGAGGCCAGTGGCTCCACCTTGATCACGTACCGCAGCATCGCGCACCCCACCAGCTGTGCCGCCGCCAGTTCGACGCGCAGTTCCGCGTCGGGCAGGTCCAGCTGTGCCGCGACCCGGCGCAGCAGCTGGGCGGCGATCAGCCGGCGGAAGACGGCGGCGGCGGTCTCGTTGTTCACCGCGGAGCGCAGGATGGCCAGCAGGGGGGTGCGGGTGGCCGGGTTCTCCCAGACGCCGAAGATGAACCGGGTCAGGCGTTCGCCGACCTCGCTCACGGGGCCTTCGGCGATCGCTTCGGGGGCGTGCATGGCGGGCGCGAAGGCGACCTCGACGGCCGCCGCGAAGACCTGCTCCTTGGTGCCGAAGTAGTGGTGCACCAGCGCCGGGTCCACGCCCGCCGCCTTGGCGATGCCGCGTACGGACGTCTTCTCGTAGCCGCGCTCGGAGAACTCCTCGCGGGCCGTGGTGAGGATGCGGTCGCGGGTGTCCGCGGATTCCGTACGGGGCGGGCGGCCGCGGCGGCGGGTGGTGCCGCCCGGGTCGCTCACCGGCGGTCCGTCCGCACCGCGGAGGGCGCCGCCTGGGACGCCTGGGACGCCGGGGAGGCCTGGGCCACCGGCGACGCCAGGTGCAGGCGGGTGAAGGCCAGCGCTTCGGCGAGGTCGGCCTCGCGTTCGGCGCCGGACATCGCGCGGCGGGTGTTGACCTCGATGACGACGTGCCCGTCGAAGCCGGTGCGGGCGAGGTTCTCGAGCACCTCGGCGCAGGGCTGGCTGCCGCGGCCGGGGACGAGGTGCTCGTCCTTGGCGGAGCCCTTGCCGTCGGCGAGGTGGACGTGGCCGAGGCGGTCGCCCATGCGGTCGATCAGCTCGCGGGCGTCGGTGCGGGAGGTGGCCGCGTGGCTGAGGTCGATCGTGAAGTGCCGGTAGTCGTCCTTGGTGACGTCCCAGTCGGGGGCGTACGCCTGCATCTCGCGGTCGCGGTAGCGCCAGGGGTACATGTTCTCGACCGCGAAGCGGACGTCCGTCTCGTTGGCCATCCGCCAGATGCCGTCGACGAAGTCCCGCGCGTACTGGCGCTGCCAGCGGAACGGCGGGTGGACCACGACGGTGGACGCGCCGAGCTTCTCGGCGGCGGCACGGGCACGCTGGAGCTTGACCCAGGGGTCGGTGGACCAGACGCGCTGGGTGATGAGCAGGCACGGTGCGTGCACGGCGAGTATCGGCACGCGGTGGTAGTCGCTGAGTCTGCGCAGCGCCTCGATGTCCTGGCTGACGGGGTCCGTCCACACCATGACCTCGACGCCGTCGTAACCGAGGCGTGCGGCGATCTCGAAGGCCGTCGCCGTCGACTCCGGATAGACGGAAGCCGTCGACAGGGCGACCTTCGCGTCCGGGATCCGGAGCGCGTCCCTTGGATTTGCCACGGGGGTCAGGGTACGGGGTGGGATCGGGTGGGTGCGGGGGCCTTGATCGCGGGTGTGGTGAGTGCCATAGGCCGCCCGCGCGGCGGAGCCGTACACCGGCACGGCCCCGCGGCCGCTCCTGGCGGGAACGCGTCAGGCCTGGCCCATGTGGTCGCGTCAGGCCTGGCCCATGTGGTCGAGGCGCCGGAGGATGACGCCCTCCCGCAGGGCCCACGGGCAGATTTCCAGGTTCTCCACGCGGAAGAGGTCCATCGCGGCCTCGGCGACCAGGGCCCCGGCCAGGAGCTGGCCCGCGCGTCCCTCCGAGACGCCGGGGAGTTCGGCGCGCTCGGCACTGGTCATGGCGGCCAGGCGGGGCACCCAGGCCTCCAGCGAGGTGTGCTTCAGCTCACGCTGCACGTAGAGGCCGTCGGCCGAGCGGGCGGCGCCCGCGATGCGGGCCAGCTGCCGGAAGGTCTTGGAGGTGGCGACGACGTGGTCGGGGGCGCCCAGGCGGCTGAACTCGCCGACCGTGCGGGCGATCTCGGCGCGTACGTGGCGGCGCAGCGCCCTGACGTCCTCCGGGTGCGGGGGGTCGTCGGGCAGCCGGGCCGCCGTGAGCCGGCCCGCGCCGAGCGGCAGCGACACGGCGGCGTCGGGCTCCTCGTCCATGCCGTACGCGATCTCCAGGGAGCCGCCGCCGATGTCCAGGACCAGCAGCCTGCCCGCGGACCAGCCGAACCAGCGGCGTACCGCGAGGAAGGTGAGCCGGGCCTCCTCGGCGCCGCTGAGGACGGTCAGCTCGACGCCGGTCTCGGCCCGCACCCGCGCGAGGACGTCGTCGGCGTTGCTCGCCTCGCGCACGGCGGAGGTGGCGAACGGCAGCAGGTCCTCGACGCCCTTGTCCTCGGCGGCCTGGAGCGCCTCCCGGACGACCGCGGCCAGCCGGTCGACGCCCTCGGGGCCGATCGCCCCGTCGTCGTCGAGGAGCTGGGCCAGGCGCAGTTCCACCTTGTGCGAGTGCGCGGGCAGCGGGCGCGCGCCGGGGTGCGCGTCCACCACCAGCAGGTGCACCGTGTTCGAGCCCACGTCGAGGACACCGAGTCTCATGTACGGAAACGCTACTGCCAGGCGGGGAGTGCGGCGGTGCCGTACTGCGGCTTCGGCGACTTACCCTGGAGCCGTGCCAAAGACGAAAAAGGCGAAGGACGAGAAGTCGGCCAAGAGGGACAAGAAGCGCGTAATGGTCAGCGAGAAGGGTGACGGGGGCGGCAACGGGGGCGACGAGAAGGGTCTCGACTTCGCGCGCGCGTGGGTGGAGTTCCCCGACCCGGCGGACGACGAGCAGGTCTTCCGGTGCGACCTGACCTGGCTGACCTCCCGCTGGAACTGCATCTTCGGCAGCGGCTGCCAGGGCATCCAGGCGGGCCGCGCGGACGACGGGTGCTGTTCGCTGGGCGCGCACTTCTCCGACGAGGACGACGAGAAGCGCGTCGCCGAGCACGTGGCGAGGCTCACGCCGGACATCTGGCAGCACCACGCCGAGGGCACGCGGGGCGGCTGGATCGCCGAGGACGACGAGGGGTCGCGGCAGACCCGGCCGTTCCAGGGCTCGTGCATCTTCCAGAACCGGCCGGGATTCGCCGGGGGCGCGGGCTGTTCGCTGCACATCCTGGCGCTGAAGGAGGGCCGGGAGCCGCTGGAGACCAAGCCGGACGTGTGCTGGCAGCTGCCGGTGCGGCGGACGTACGAGTGGATCGACCGGCCCGACGACACGCGTGTACTCCAGGTGTCCATCGGGGAGTACGACCGGCGCGGCTGGGGTCCGGGCGGCCACGACCTGCACTGGTGGTGCACGTCGGCGACCTCGGCGCACGGTGCGGGCGACCCGGTCTACGTCTCCTACCGGCCCGAGCTGGTGGAGCTGATGGGCAAGGCCGGGTACGACCGGCTGGTCGAGCTGTGCGAGGAGCGGCTGGCGTCACAGCTGCCGCTGGTGGCGCCGCATCCGGCGGACCCCGCCCGCTGAACCCTTCGGACCCCGTCCGCAGAATCTGTCGGCCCCCGTCCGAGAATCCTTCGGACCCCGTCCGCTGAATCCATCGGCCCTCGTCCGCTGAATCCTTCGGACCCCGCCCTTCCGGATCCCCCGGCCCGTCTACGAGGTGGACGGGCCGGGGGATCCGGTGTCGCTCGGTGGCGGTGACGCGTCTCCCGTGCCGCCGGTCGGGGACGGCTCGGTGGGGGTCGGTTCGGGGTCGGGCGTGGTGGTCGGCGGGTCGTCCGTGGGCGGCGGTTCGTCGGTCGGCTGGTCGTCGGTCGGCGTCGGGTCCGGGGGCCGCGAGGTGGAGGGGCCCGGTCCGGGATGCGACGGGGACGTCGTGTCGTCGGGGGTGCTGGGGCGCGGGCCCGGGTGGGACGGCCCCGGCGCGGTGCCGTAGCCCCGGATGGTCACGACGGCGCCGGAGGGAGCGACGGCCACGCGCGCGGTCCAGTGGCCGGACGGTTCGCGCAGGTGGTCGACGTGGACCCGGATCGTCAGGGTCTCGCCGGGGCGGAGGGTGCCGGAGGACCTGCTGAGGTAGAGCCAGGGGGCCGGCGTGGACGCGGACCAGTGCACCGGTGCGTCACCGGTGGCGGTCAGCGTGACGAGGGTGGTGTCGCCGTCGTGGCCCGCCGTGACGGCGAGGGTGCCGGTGCCCCTCTCGCCGGTGCCGGGGACGCTGACGACCTCCACGGAGACGTCGGCCTTGCCGTTCTTCCCGAAGCCGGGGGTGGCGGGGTCGCCGGTGTTGCCGGTGTTCTCGTAGCCGTGGCCGTCGCCCGGGGAGCCGCCGTTCGCGCCGTCGGGGGTCTGCTCCTCGCTGGCGCTGGCCGAGCGGCCCTCCTCGCCCTCGACGACCGGGGTGCCCCGGTAGGCCGCCCACAGCGCGAGGACGGGGGCCGCGACCACGGTGGCGACGACAGTGGTGGTGACGGCACGGGCGCGCAGACGGTCGCGCCGGGCGGCGCGGTCCTTGGGGTCCATCGGGAAGCCGCGCCGGTCGAAGCGGGGTGCGGCGGTCACCCGCGCGCGCGGGAGGTGCGCCAGGGCGACGTGCAGCGCGGCGCGCGGGGCCTGGAGGACGGGGAGCTCGGCCGGGGTGACGCTCGTACCGGGCCAGCGGCCTGGGATCGCGCGCTCGGCCGTCCGGCGGCAGCGCGGGCAGTCGTCGACGTGCCGGACCAGCTCGCGCCGCAGGGCGCTGCTCAGCACGTAGCGGTTGTCGCCGGTGAGGCGGGCGACGCCCGCGCAGGTGCCGGTCTCGACGACGGCGAGGGCGGCGCGGGTGCGTTCCACCTCGCAGGCGGCGGAGGCGAGCAGTTCCCGGGCGGCGGCCGGGGCCATGCCGAGGACGGCGGCCACCTCGTGCGCGGCGAGGCGGTGGCGCACGGCGAGTTCCAGGGCTTCGCGCTGCTCCGGGGTGGTCCCGGCGGCCTCCGGCCAGGCCAGGCGGGCCAGTTCGTCGGCGTGGGCGGTACGGGAGGACTCGGCGGCGGTGCCGGGGCTCTGGGGGGCGTGAGGTGCGTCGGGTGCGTGAGATGCGTGAGGTGCGTGGGGGATGTGAGAGGCGTGCGAGGGGCGGAGAGGGCCGGGACCGGTCCCGGCCCGGGGGGCGGGACCGGCCTTCCACGCGGTGGTGGGGTCGGCCTTCCTCGCGGTGGTGGGGTCGGCCTTCCGCGCGGTGGTGGGCCGGGACGCCGCGTGGCTGCTCGGACGTTTCTGCTTGGCCTCGGCCAGCTTGCGCAGACAGGCCCAGCGGGCCAGCGCGTACAGCCAGGCCCTGCGGTCGCCGGGGGCCACGGGACCGCGGTGGCCGCGGCGCTCGGCCAGCACGAGGACGTCGCCGAGCGCCTGGGTGGCGGCCTCGTGGTCGCAGAGCACGGACAGGCAGTACGTGAACAGGCCGTCCAGATGGGCCTCGTACGCCGCGTAGCGCGCGGGCTGCCGCTGCGCGGGCGGGCGTTGCGCGAGCGAGCGCGCCGCGGTGCGGTCTCGCGCTTCCCGGTGCGCCCGGTGTGCGCCGGTCGTGCGGGTCGTGGTCTCCGGACTGCTCCTCATCACCCGGCGACCGTAGGGGGCTATGGGTGGCGCGAACTGGCGCACTGGCCACTTTTAATCCGTACGGGTGAAACGATCCCTCATAAGGGGACAGGAAGCTGAAATTCCGGGCACGCAGGGCCGGTTCGGGGCGCGCGGGACAGCCGCCGACGAGGGCTGCGGTGGCGGGTGGTGTCAGTGGTGCCCGTTACGGTTCGTGCATGGCTGCCCGTACGAAGTCCTCCAAGGAACGGCCGTCCTTCCGCTGCACCGAGTGCGGCTGGCAGACGGCCAAGTGGCTCGGCCGCTGCCCCGAGTGCCAGGCCTGGGGCACGGTCGAGGAGTACGGCGCGCCCGCCGTCCGTACGACGACACCGGGACGGGTCACCACCTCCGCGCTGCCCATCGGCCAGGTCGACGGGCGGCAGGCGACCGCCCGTCCCACCGGCGTGCCGGAGCTGGACCGGGTGCTCGGCGGCGGACTGGTCCCCGGGGCCGTGGTGCTGCTCGCGGGCGAACCCGGGGTCGGCAAGTCCACGCTGCTGCTCGACGTGGCGGCCAAGTCGGCGAGCGAAGCGCACAAGACCCTCTACGTCACGGGGGAGGAGTCGGCGAGCCAGGTGCGGCTGCGCGCCGACCGGATCAGGGCCATCGACGACCACCTGTACCTGGCCGCCGAGACCGACCTCGCGGCGGTGCTGGGCCACCTGGACGCCGTGAAGCCGTCGCTGCTGGTCCTGGACTCCGTGCAGACGGTGGCATCGCCCGAGATCGACGGCGCCCCGGGCGGCATGGCGCAGGTGCGGGAGGTGGCGGGCGCGCTGATCCGGGCCTCCAAGGAGCGCGGCATGTCCACGCTCCTTGTGGGCCACGTCACCAAGGACGGTGCCATCGCCGGCCCCCGCCTGCTGGAGCACCTCGTCGACGTCGTGCTGCACTTCGAGGGCGACCGGCACGCGCGGCTCAGGCTGGTGCGCGGCGTCAAGAACCGGTACGGCACGACCGACGAGGTCGGCTGCTTCGAGCTGCACGACGAGGGCATCACGGGCCTGGCCGACCCCAGCGGGCTGTTCCTCACCCGGCGCGCCGAGCCCGTGCCGGGCACCTGTCTGACCGTCACCCTGGAGGGGCGCCGGCCGCTGGTGGCCGAGGTGCAGGCGCTGACCGTCGACTCGCAGATCCCGTCCCCCCGGCGCACGACCTCCGGCCTGGAGACGTCGCGGGTCTCCATGATGCTGGCGGTCCTCGAGCAGCGCGGGCGCATCAGCGCCCTGGGCAAGCGGGACATCTACAGCGCGACGGTCGGCGGGGTGAAGCTCTCCGAGCCGGCCGCCGACCTCGCCGTCGCGCTCGCCCTCGCGAGTGCCGCCAGCGACACCCCGCTGCCCAAGAACCTCGTCGCGATCGGCGAGGTCGGTCTCGCCGGAGAGGTGAGACGGGTCACGGGCGTGCAGCGCAGACTCTCCGAGGCGCACCGGCTGGGCTTCACACACGCCCTGGTACCGGGCGATCCGGGCCGGGTCCCGGACGGCATGAAGGTCCTGGAGGTCGCGGACGTGGGGGACGCCCTGCGGGTGCTTCCGCGCTCCCGTCGGCGAGAGGCCCCACGGGAGGAGGACGACCGCCGGTAGACTTTGCCCTGGTCTCGCCCGTCCGTACGACCGAGTGTGCGACGCGGGAGCACCAGAAGAACCTGCGACCGGAGGAGTGCAGTGGCAGCCAACGACCGGGCAGCAGCTCCCGGAAAGTCCGGTGGGAGTGCCGGTGCCGATGGCCTGATGCGCGCCTCACTGAGCGCCGTGGCGCCGGGCACGTCCCTGCGCGACGGCCTGGAGCGGGTCCTGCGCGGCAACACCGGCGGTCTGATCGTGCTGGGTTCCGACAAGACCGTCGAGTCGATGTGCACGGGCGGATTCGTGCTGGACGTCGAGTTCACCGCGACGCGGCTGCGTGAGCTGTGCAAGCTCGACGGCGGCATCGTGCTCTCCTCGGACCTGTCGAAGATCCTGCGGGCGGGCGTGCAGATGCTTCCCGACCCCACGATCCCCACGGAGGAGACCGGCACCCGGCACCGTACGGCGGACCGGGTCAGCAAGCAGGTCGGCTTCCCCGTCGTCTCCGTCTCGCAGTCCATGCGGCTGATCGCCCTGTACGTCGACGGCCAGCGGCGCGTGCTGGAGGACTCGGCGGCGATCCTGTCCCGGGCCAACCAGGCGCTGGCCACCCTGGAGCGGTACAAGCTGCGCCTCGACGAGGTCGCGGGCACGCTGTCGGCGCTGGAGATCGAGGACCTGGTCACCGTCCGGGACGTGTCGGCGGTCGCGCAGCGCCTGGAGATGGTGCGCCGGATCGCCACCGAGATCGCCGAGTACGTGGTGGAGCTGGGCACCGACGGGCGCCTGCTGGCACTGCAGTTGGACGAGCTGATCGCCGGTGTGGAGCCGGAGCGCGAGCTGGTCGTCCGGGACTACGTTCCGGAGCCGACCGCGAAGCGGTCCCGTACGGTCGACGAGGCGCTGGCCGAGCTGGACAAGCTCAGCCACGCGGAGCTGCTCGAACTGTCCACGGTGGCCCGGGCCCTGGGCTACACCGGCTCGCCCGAGACGCTGGACTCGGCCGTGTCACCGCGCGGGTTCCGGCTCCTCGCGAAGGTCCCGCGGCTGCCCGGCGCGATCATCGACCGCCTGGTGGAGCACTTCGGCGGCCTGCAGAAGCTGCTCGCCGCCAGCGTGGACGACCTCCAGACGGTGGACGGCGTCGGCGAGGCACGGGCGCGCAGCGTACGGGAAGGCCTCTCGCGGCTGGCCGAGTCGTCGATCCTGGAACGGTACGTCTGAGGCCCGTCCGGGCCGAGCTGTTCGAGGCTCAGGCCGTCCGGGGCCGAGGCCGCCCGAGGCCGAGCTGTTCCAATACTCAGGCCGCCCGAGGCTAGGGGGGCGTTACGCCGCTCAGTCGCTGTCGAGGACGAACGACGTCTGCACCGTCCCGAACCCGGCCGACTTGGCCTCCACCAGGTACGTCCCCGCCTTGGCCGAGCCCGCCGGGGGCGTCCCGCACTCGGGGGCACTGGGCTTGCGGTCCCACTTCACGGTGTAGGCGATGCCGCTGCCCGCGGCCACCCGGTACTGCAGGCTGCCCTTGCCCCCCTTGACGCAGTCGTCCGAGGCCCAGTACGCGTCGTCCTCGTCGGCCGGCGTGATGGTGAACACCGCGTGCTCGGGGCCGAGATCGATCCGGCAGTCGGAGCCGGAGGTGTTCCGCGCGGTCAGTTCGAAGGCGGGTGTCTGTCCGGGCGAGTAGCTGTTGCGGACGCTGCGCAGGCTCAACTTCACCGCACCCGGCGTGCAGTTGGGCAGGCTGGATCCGCCAGGCAGGGCGTCGCCCGCGCCGACACCGGTCGCCGCGCCCCCGCCACCGGAGTCCGACCCGCCGGCGCTGCCCGATCCACCGGAGCCCGAACCGCCCCCGGAACCTTCGCCGTTGCCGCCGCCCTCACCGTCACCGGACCCGTCTGACCCCGACCCCGACCCCGATCCCGACCCAGAGTCACCGGGCTCCCCGCTCTCCGACTCGTCGCGGCCGCCCGGAGCCTGGCTGATCGCCGGGCCGGAGCCCGAAGGCCCCGGAGTGATCGACGGGGCCGGATTCTTGCCGTTGGCGGAATCGCCGCCGCCACCACCGCCGTCCCCGCCGCCGGAGACCACGATCCACGTGATCAGCAAGGCCAACAGGGCGAGCAAGGACAGCAGTACGGCCCTCCGACGCCAGTAGATGGAGGAGGGAAGCGGCCCGACCGGATTGCGCAGAGATCCCACGGCGCAAACTGTACGAGAGATCGGCGCGTTCCCTTGTCCCACCCGCCGTCAAGAGCCGCAACTTTTACGGATCATCATTCCGGAGACGGTCCGAGATCGCCCGGAACCGGTCCCGGGCCCCCTGCCGATCGTCGGGTGGCACACGTGTCGATCGCGGGGTGTGACCGTATCGGGTGCCCGCCTACCGTCCGTGAGCATGACTTTCCAGGACGACGAGCTGTACCGCGACATCACCGGCTTCGCCCGGGCCACCCCGGCGTGGACGCAACACACCGTGGAGGTGTGGACGGAGGCGGGCATCCTGGTGTTCGGGGCGCTGTTCGTGGTCGCCTGGTGGCGGGCACGGCACGGCGACGCCCGGGCGTTCGCGATCGCGGCCCTTGCACCCGTGGCCACGGCTCTTGCGTACACGGGCAGTGAGCTGCTCAAGTCCGGATTCACCGAGGAGCGTCCGTGCCGGGCGGTCCCCGGGGCGGTGCCCTCGCTGGCCGAGTGCCCGCCGACCGGCGACTGGTCCTTTCCGAGCAATCACGCGACGATCGCGGGCGCTTCGGCCGTCGCCCTGGTCCTGGTCCGGCGGGCGCTGGTGTGGCTGACGGCACCGCTGGCGCTGCTGATGGCCTTCTCCCGCGTCTTCGTCGGCGTCCACTACCCGCACGACGTCGCCGCGGGCCTGCTGCTGGGCGCCGTCGCCGCCGCGGTGGCGGTACGGCTGGGCACGCGCCCGGCGACGCGGCTGGCCGAAGCGATGCGGGCGTCGGGCGCGCCCGCGGCGCGATGGCTGAGCGGCCCGGGGCCCGCCGCGCCCGCCGCCGTGTACGTCGGCTCGCACCGACGCCGGTGAGGCGGACCGGACCAGCCCCCTGAGGGCGGACGCGGACGGCCTCACGGGCCGGGTTCAGGCGCCGTCGACCAGGCCCGCCTCGTAGGCAACGATCGCCGCCCGAACCCGGTTGCGTACCCCGAGCCGGTCCAGGACGGCGCTGACGTACGCCTTCACCGTGCCCTCGACGAGATGCAGGCGGGCGGCGATCTCCGGGTTGGACAGCCCGGCGCCGACGAGTCCGAGGACCTCGCGCTCGCGGGGGCTGAGCCGTGCCACCCGGGCACGGGCGTGTTCCTGGCGGGCGAGACGCCCGCCTCCCGCTCCCCTGCCGAGGTCCTCGACGACGTAACGGGCGACCTTCGGGGAGAGGAAGGCGGCGCCCTCGGCCACGGCCCGTACGCCGGCCATGAGTTCGTAGGGGTCGCCGGACTTCAGCAGGAAGCCGGTGGCGCCCGCGGCCAGGGCGCGTGCGACGTAGGCCTGTTCGGAGAAGGTGGTCAGCATGGCGACCGCGGTGCCGGGGACGCTGCGGACGATCTCCTCGGCCGCCGTGAGGCCGTCCAGGCGGGGCATGCGGATGTCCAGCAGGGCCACGTCGGGGCGGTGGGCTCGCACCAGTTCGACCGCCTCGCGGCCGTCACCGGCCTCGGCGACCACCTCGCTCTCACCGCCGCTGGCGAGGATGGCGCGCACGCCCGCCCGCACCATCGCCTCGTCGTCGGCCAGCAGGACACGGATCACCGTGCGGACTCCTTTCGGACGGTGGACGGCTCGGATTCTTCGCCGCCGGTGCGGCCGGCGCCCGGGACGACGTCCTTGGCCGCCAGCCGCTTCCGGTCGTCGAAGCAGAGCCGGAAGTGGTCGACCGAGACGAGGAGTTCGCCGCTCGCCCGGTAGTAACGGCACTCGGTGCCCGCGGGTGGCGCGGGGGCCCGGTCGGCCGGCGGATCGTGCGCCTCACGGTCCGGGAGTACGGCGGCCATGGCGTCGTACTCCGTGCCCGGCCGAAGTCGGGCGTAGGCGCTCGGCGTGAGCACCGAGTGGGTCTCGGTGTACGCGTACCAGCCGAAGGCCGCGCCGACCAGCACCAGGCCGGCACCGGCGGCGGCGCCCAGTCCGAGGACGATACGACGGCGGGCGCGCGTGAAGGGGGCCGCGGGCGCCGGGGCGCGGACGCCGGTGACGGCCCGGTGCGCCGGCACGTGTGCCCGCACCCGGAAGCCCTTGCCGTGCGGGCCCGCCTCGAAGACGCCGCCGACGGAGGTGACGGCGGCGCGCAGCGCGGGCAGGCCCGTGCCGCCCGCCGAAGGGGAGGCGGTCCCGGTGGCGGCGGGTCCGGTGGCGGGCCCGTTGGTGACGGTGACCGCCGTGCCGGAGGACTGGCCGGTGACGGCGACGACGACGGGGGCGCCCGGCGCGTGCCGGGCCGCGTTGGTGAGCGCCTCGCGCACGGTCCGGTACAGCAACCGCTCGGTGACGCCCCCGGGTTCCGGGGCCGGGGCCGAGGTGGGACCGGTCTCGCAGCGGACGGGGAGCCCCGACTCGGCGGCCCTGGCGACGAGTTCCTCGATGCTCTCGCCCGCCGGGCCGAGCGGGGCGGGCTCGTCGTCCTCGCGCAGTACGCCGATGATGCGGTGCAGGCGGTCGGTGGCGTCGGCGGCGGCCGCACGCAGGTCGGCCGCGGCGGCACGGTGGCCGTCGGCGAGGCCGGGGGCGACCTGGAGGGCGGCGGCGCGCAGGGCGAGCAGGCTCAGCTCGTGGCCGAGGGAGTCGTGCATGTCCTGGGCGATGCGGGCGCGTTCGCGCAGTCTGGCCCGTTCCTCGGCGTGCCGTTGCCCGTCCTCCAGCCGGGCCGCCCTCAGCCAGCCGGCCTCGGCCAGCGCGCGGCTCTGCCGCCAGTAGCGTCCGGCCAGCCAGGGAAGGACGCAGCCGAAGAGCAGGGTGCCGGTCAGGACGAACGCCTCGGGCACCGGATCGGTCCCGGCCAGCGCGATCCGCGCCGCGCCCAGGACGCCGGTGCCGGCGAAGCCCGCGGCGGCGGCGCGGGCCCGGGGCGCGCGCAGACCGAGCAGGAGGGCGAAGGTGCCGAGGGCGGGTCCGTAGGAGACGCTGAACAGCGCCGGGGCGGCGGCCAGTCCGACGCCCGCGCTCAGCGCGAAGGCGGCGAGCGGCAGACGCCGGGCGAGCGCGACGGCCACGGCGAGGACACCGAGTCCGGCCAGCTGCTGCCAGAGGGGGCGGGGTTCGTTCATCCCGGCCCGGTCCGCGGTGACGGCGGGGAGCGCGAGGACGCCCCAGAGCAGGGCGCCCCGGAGGGCCCCGGGGCCGACCGGGGTGCCCGGTCGGTGATTGGGCACTTTGTCCCGGGCGACACGCGGTCCGCACGGCGTGTCGCCGGGACGAAGTGTCCAATCACCATCCCGGACGGCGGGGGGACGGGGGGCTGGCA
>NZ_JACBYP010000144.1 GCF_018982965.1 Streptomyces mayonensis
CCCGGCCCCCGCCCCGCCGGACCCGCCGGCACCCGCACCCGCACCAGAACCCGCACCGGACGTCGTGTCCGCGCTGCCGCCTCCGGCGTCGGCCGGTCCCGCCGGCCGCGCGTGCGGAATCCTCGGGTCCGTGCCCTGCGCCGGCCCCGGCCAGGCGACGCGCTGCTCCGGTGCCTCGGCGCGGCCGGACCGGTCGGCGCCCCAGGCCGTCGCGGGCTCCGGGCGGCTGCCGTGCTGGGCCGCCGAGGCGGGCGGTGCCCCGTCGACCGGGTCCTCGTCGAAGAAGTGCGGGCCGGTCTCCTCGACCAGGGCGCTCGCGCCGGGCGGCGGCGCGAGCGTCTCGCCGTCCTTGGGCGCGGGCCTGCTGGTGCCCGACACCCAGGAGGCGCCGTTCCAGTACCGGACATATCCAGGAATGGACGGGTCCGGGTAATACCCTTCGCGGGGCCTGTCGTCACCGGGGGCCGGGGTTGGGGCGCTCATGTCCGTCGTCCCGTATCTGCTCGGGGGTTGATAGGGGGCCTCAACATCTATCAGACGGACGCAATGCGCACCGTCGGTCCCGCAGGACCCGACCCTTTCCGGGCAACCTCGTGCATGGACCTTCACACCTGGGACAGAGGTGGTGGGAAAAAAGTTTCGCGAACCCGCGTAACGCTTGCGGCTCCGGCCGCTCTCACTCGTGCGGGCCCGTTACGGGCGGCCCGTGCGGATCCGTACGAGAGAGGAAACCCCGCCATGCACCCGACCGTCGTGGAACGCGAGCTGGAGCTGAGGCTCGTCCTGTCCCCCGAGACCAGCATCCCGGTGCCCGCCCTGCTCGGCTACCACAGCGACGACCCCTACGCCGTCCACATCACCTTCCACATCGACTCCGGGACGCCGGTGCACTGGACCTTCGCCCGCGACCTGCTGGTGGAGGGGGTCTTCCGCCCGTCCGGCCACGGGGACGTACGGGTGTGGCCGTCGAAGGCGCAGGGCCGCAGCGTGGTCCTGATGGCGCTGAGCAGCCCCGACGGGGACGCCCTCCTCGAGGCGCCCACCCCGCAGGTGTCGGCCTGGCTGGAGCGGACCCTGCGGGCGGTGCCGCCGGGGACCGAGGCCGGGCAGCTCGGCCTCGACGACGGGCTGGCCGAGCTGCTCGCCCGGTGAGCGACGGGCAGCTCGGCCCACCGGATCAGAACAGCTTGCCGGGATTGAGGATGTCCAGCGGGTCGAAGGCCTGTTTGACGGCCCGCTGCATCTCCAGGCCCACCGGGCCCAGCTCCCGCGCCAGCCACTCCTTCTTCAGCACGCCCACGCCGTGCTCGCCGGTGATGGTGCCGCCGAGTTCCAGGCCGAGCGCCATGATCTCGTCGAAGGACTCGCGGGCCCGCCGGGACTCGTCGGGGTCCTGCGCGTCGAAGCAGACCGTGGGGTGGGTGTTGCCGTCGCCCGCGTGGGCGCAGACCCCGATGGTGAGGCCGTACTTCGCGGCGACGCGTTCGATGCCCTCCAGCATGGCGCCGAGCCGGGAGCGCGGCACGCACACGTCGTCGATCATCGTCGTGCCCTTGACGGCTTCGAGGGCCGTGAGGGACAGGCGCCGCGCCTGGAGGAGCAGTTCGGACTCGGCGGCGTCCTCGGCCGGGACGACCTGCGTGGCACCGGCGGCCTCGCACAGCGCGCCCACGGCGGCGAGGTCGGCGGCCGGATCGGTGGTGTCGAAGGCGGCGAGCAGCAGGGCCTCGGTGCTCTCCGGCAACCCCATGCGGGCGAAGTCGTTGACCGCCTTGACGGTCGTACGGTCCATCAGTTCGAGGAGGGACGGCACGTGCCCGCCCTCCGTGATCCGGCAGATCGCGTCGCAGGCGGCGGCCGCGGAGGCGAACTCGGCGGCCAGCACCAGCTGCTCGGGCGGTTTGGGGCGCAGCCCGAGGACGGCCCGCACGACGATGCCGAGGGATCCCTCGGATCCGACGAAGAGGCGGGTCAGGTCGTATCCGGCGACGCCCTTGGCGGTGCGGCGCCCGGTGGACATCAGCCGGCCGTCGGCGAGGACGACGTCCAGGCCGAGGACGTACTCGGCCGTCACCCCGTACTTGACGCAGCACAGGCCGCCGGAGGCGGTGCCGATGTTGCCGCCGATGGTGCACATCTCCCAGCTGGAGGGGTCCGGCGGGTAGTAGAGGCCGTGTTCGTTCACCGCGCGGGAGAGCGTGGCGTTGACGACGCCCGGTTCGACGACGGCGACCCGGTCGACCGGGTTGATCTCCAGGATGCGGTCCATCCTGGTCAGGGAGAGGACCACGCAGCCCTCGGTGGCGTTGGCCGCGCCGGACAGGCCGGTGCGGGCGCCCTGCGGGACGACCGGTACGCGCAGGTCGGTGGCGGTGCGCATGACGTGCTGGACGTCCTCCGCCGTGCGCGGCAGGACGACCACCGCGGGCGCGCCGGCCGGGCAGAAGCTGGCCATGTCGTGGGCGTAGGAGGCCGTGACGTCGGGGTCGGTGAGGACGGACTCGGCGGGCAGTCCGGCGAGCAGCCGTTCGACGAGGGTGCTGCTGACCGCCGCGGCTGCGCCGACTCCGTCACGAGGCGCTTCGATACGGCTCATGATCACAGGTTGGCATCCGGGGCCATCGGTGTGAACCCCGTCGACGGCACTCTTCGCTTACCCGGTGCGCTCATCGTATTGGCGCACAGTGAGCGCCATGGTGGTCATGGAGAGACATACCGGACGGGACCGGGGCCGGGACCGGGGTCGGGACCGGGCTCGGGGACGGGGGCCGGGACGGGTGCCCGGCCCCGGGTGGCGGCGGTCGCGGCGCGGACGCCGGATGCTGATCGGTGGCGTCGCCGGTGCCGTCGTACTCGGCGGGGCCGTGGTGCTGCTGCCCTGGGGCGGCGGCGACGCTCCCCCGCCCGCGCCGGGCCCCGTGGCCGTGGCGCGCGGGGCGGTCACCACGGGCGTGCCCGCCGCGCTGCCGGACCTGGCCGCGCTGATCGGCGACCGGGAGTCGCACCTGCGGGCGCATCCGCGGGACGGCGCGTCGTGGGCGGTCCTTGGCGCGGCCTACGTCGAGCAGGGCAGCCGGACGGCGGACACCGCCAACTGGCCGAAGGCCGAGAAGGCCCTGCAGACCTCGCTGAAGACCGGGCCGCGGCGCAATCCGCAGGCCCTGGAGGGGCTCGCCGCGCTGGCGGTGGCGCGCCGGGACTTCCCGGCGGCGAAGAAGTGGGGCGAGAGCGCGGTGAAGGCGGCGCCGAAGCGGTGGACGGCGCACGCGGTGCTGGTCGACGCGTACACCGGGCTCGGCGACCAGAAGGGGGTGGGCCGGGCCCTGGACAAGGTGCTGGAGCTGCGCCCGGGCGCTCCGGCCGTGGGCGCGCTGGCCGCGGCCGTCTACCGGGACCGGGGCTGGCGGGAGGACGCGGCGGCCCGGATCTCGGACGCGGCGGCGGGGGCCGGGGCACCGGCCGAGCGGGCGGCGTACCTGGAGCAGGCCGGGCGGCTGGCGTTCGAGCGCGGCGACCGCGAGGAGGCGCTGCGGTTCTTCCAGGAGGCGCTGCGCACCGACCCCGACCAGCGGGCCGCGCAGGCCGGGCAGGGCCGGGCGCTGGCGGCGCTGGGCCGTACGACGGAGGCACTGTCCGCGTACCAGGCGGCGTCGGCCAAGCGGCCGGGACCCGAGTACGCCCTCGAGCTGGGCGAACTGTACGAGTCGCTGGGCCTCGCGCAGGCGGCGCGCGTCGAGTACGACCTGCTGCGGGAGCGGGTGCGGGGCGCCGGGGCGGCCGGGGCCGACGAGCAGCTGGTGCTGGGGCGCCTGGAGGCCGACCACGGGGACCCGGCGGAGGCGGTGCGGGTGCTGCGGGCGGAGTGGGGGCGCCAGCCCGGAACCGCGGTCGCCGACGCGCTGGGCTGGGCGCTGCACCGCACCGGTGCCGACGAGGAGGCGCTGGAGTTCGCGACGATCGCGACCGAGGGCGACCGGGGCGGCGGGGTGCGCAGCGCGCTGCACGTGTTCCACCGGGGCGTGATCGAGAAGGGGCTGGAGCGGTACGGGCCCGCGCGGCGGCATCTGCGGGAGGCGCTGACGATCAACCCGTACTTCTCCCCGCTGCGGGCGCCGGAGGCGAAGCGTGCCCTGGCGGAGCTGGGCGAGCCCTCGATGGAGGGCCCGCCCAGCTAGCCCCCGGAGCGGGCTCAGAGGTTGCCGCGCTTCTCCTGCTCGCGCTCGATCGCCTCGAACAGGGCCTTGAAGTTGCCCTTGCCGAAGCCCATCGAGCCGTGGCGTTCGATCATCTCGAAGAAGACGGTCGGCCGGTCCTGGACCGGCTTGGTGAAGATCTGCAGCAGGTAGCCGTCCTCGTCCCGGTCGACGAGGATCTTCAGCTCGCGCAGGACGTCGACGGGCACCCGGGTCTCGCCCGCCCACTCGCCGAGCGTGTCGTAGTACGAGTCGGGGGTGTCCAGGAACTCGACGCCGGCGGCCTTCATCGCGCGGACGGTCTGCACGATGTCGTTGGTGTTCAGCGCGATGTGCTGGACGCCCGCGCCGCCGTAGAACTCCAGGTACTCGTCGATCTGGGACTTCTTCTTGGCGACGGCGGGCTCGTTGATCGGGAACTTCACCTTGAGGGTGCCGTCGGCCACGACCTTGGACATCAGCGCGCTGTACTCGGTGGCGATGTCGTCGCCCACGAACTCCTTCATGTTCGTGAAGCCCATGACCTTGTTGTAGAAGCCGACCCACTCGTTCATCCGGCCGAGTTCGACGTTGCCGACGCAGTGGTCCACGGCCTGGAAGACCCTCCCCCAGCCTCCGGCCGGGAGGTGCCCCCACCCGGGCGGCGCCACCATCGGCTTGGCGGCGGCGTACCCGGGCAGGTACGGGCCGTCGTAGCCGGTGCGCTCGACGAGGGTGTGCCGGGTCTCGCCGTACGTGGCGATCGCGGCGAGGACGACGGTGCCGTGCTCGTCCTTGGCCTCGTGCGGCTCGGCGAGCGAGCGGGCGCCGTGCTCGACGGCGTAGGCGTGGGCGGCGCGCGCGTCCGGCACCTCGATGGCGAGGTCGACGACGCCGTCGCCGTGCTCGGCGACGTGCTGGGCGAGGAAGCGGCCCCAGTCGGTCGAGGGCCTGATCACCGAGGTGAACACGAAGCGGGCGGAGCCGCTCTCCAGGACGTAGCTCGCGGTCTCCCGGCTGCCGTTCTCCGGTCCGGAGTAGGCGACCAGCTTCATGCCGAAGGCGGTGGAGTAGTAGTGCGCGGCCTGCTTGGCGTTGCCCACGGCGAAGACGACCGCGTCCATTCCCTTGACCGGGAAGGGGTCGGCCTGCCGGGCGGTGTCGGGAGTGTGGTGTGTGGTCTGCGTCATAGCGGCAGGTTCTCCCCTGGCCGCAAGGTGCGCAATAGTTCGGGTTTTCAGTGGGCACTCTGACCATTGGCAGGCCGGTCGGGGCAGGCGATCTGTACAGGATGACCAGCCGGGAGGGTGTGGGTGATGGCGGGCAGGGGTGGCGGAGGGATCGACCGGCTGGACGGGCGGATCATCGGTCTGCTGGCGCGGGAGCCGCGGATCGGGGTGCTGGAGATGTCCCGGCGGCTGGGGGTGGCGCGCGGCACCGCGCAGGCCCGGCTCGACCGGCTTCAGTCGAACGGAGTCATCCGCGGCTTCGGCCCCCAGGTGGACCCGGCGGCCCTCGGCTATCCGGTCACCGCGTTCGCCACGCTGGAGATCCGGCAGGGCCAAGGGGCCGACGTACGGGCGCACTTGGCGACCGTGCCGGAGGTCCTGGAGCTGCACACCACGACCGGCACCGGGGACATGCTGTGCCGTCTGGTGGCCCGCTCGAACGCCGATCTCCAACGGGTGATCGACCGGGTTGTCGGTTTTGATGGCATCGTCCGGGCCGCCACGGCGATCGTGATGGAGAACCCCGTTCCGCTGCGGATCATCCCGCTGGTGGAGCAGGCGGCCGAGGACAGCGTCGGACCCGACTGAGGCGGCCTGATCCCGGAGGTGAGCGGGCGTGAACTTCTGGGACTTCCTGGGCAGCCGCCACCAGCAGCTGCTCGCCGACGCCTACCAGCACGCCAGTGCCGTCTTCCAGTGCATGGTGGTCGCGACGCTGCTCGGGGTGCTCATCGGCGTCGTCACCTACCGCAGCGAGTGGGCGGGAAACCTGGCGACCCTGTCGACCTCGACCATCCTCACCATCCCGTCGCTGGCCATGATCGGCCTGCTCATCCCGATCGTCGGCCTCGGTGTGCCGCCCACGGTGACGGCCCTGACCCTCTACGGACTCCTGCCGATCGTGCGCAACTCGATCGTCGGTCTGCGCGGGGTCGACCCGGCGCTGGTGGACGCCGCCAAGGGCATCGGCATGTCGCGTCCGGCGCGGCTGCTGCGGGTGGAGCTGCCGCTGGCCTGGCCGCCGATCCTGACCGGCATCCGGGTCTCGACGCAGATGCTGATGGGCATCGCCGCGATCGCCGCGTACGCCTCGGGACCGGGCCTCGGCAACGAGATCTTCCGCGGGATCGCCTCGCTCGGCAGCAAGAACGCCCTCAACCAGGTGCTCGCGGGCACGCTCGGCATCATCGTCCTGGCCCTGCTGTTCGACGCGGCGTACGTGCTGCTGGGGCGGCTGACCATTCCTAGGGGGATCCGTGTCTGAACACGACGAGAGCGGGGCGGCGGCCGGCGCCGCCATCGGGGAGAGCGGGGCGGCGACCGGGGCCACGATCGAGCTGGAGTCCCTCACCAAGCGCTACCCGGGCAACCCGCAGCCGGCCGTCGAGAACGTGTCGATGGAGATCAAGGCCGGCGAGACGGTCATCCTCGTCGGCCCCTCGGGCTGCGGGAAGTCCACCACCCTGAAGATGATCAACCGGCTGATCGAGCCGAGCGGCGGCCGCATCCGCATCAACGGCGAGGACGTCACCGACATCGACCCGGTGAAGCTGCGCCGCAAGGTCGGCTACGCGATCCAGTCCTCCGGTCTGTTCCCGCACATGACCGTCGCCCAGAACATCGCCCTGGTACCGAAGATGACCGGCTGGTCCAAGACCCGTATCCGCTCCCGGGTGGAGGAGATGCTGGACCTGGTCGGCCTCGACGCCGGGGAGTTCCACGGCCGCTACCCGCGCCAGCTCTCCGGCGGCCAGCAGCAGCGGGTGGGCGTGGCCCGGGCCCTGGCCGCCGATCCGCCCGTGCTGCTGATGGACGAGCCGTTCGGCGCGGTCGACCCGATCACCCGCGACCACCTCCAGGACGAGCTGATCCGCCTCCAGCACGAGCTGCACAAGACGATCGTCTTCGTCACCCACGACTTCGACGAGGCGATCAAGCTGGGCGACCGCATCGCCGTCCTGCGCGAACGCTCCCACATCGCGCAGTTCGACACCCCCGAGGCCATCCTCACCAACCCGGCGGACGACTTCGTCTCCGGTTTCGTGGGCGCGGGGGCGGCGCTGAAGCGGCTCAACCTCACCCGGGTCAGGGACGTGGCGATCACCGACTACCCGACGGTGACCGTGGAGGACCCGCTCCAGCACATCTTCGACCGGCTGCGGGAGTCGGGCACCAACGAGATCCTCCTCCTCGACCGGCGCGGCCGCCCCTACAAGTGGCTGCGGCGCGGCGACCTGATGCGGGCCAAGGGCTCGCTGGCCCGGGCCGGGACGCTCGTCCACGACACGGTGACCCGGGACGCGACGCTGCGGGACGCGCTGGAGGCGGTGCTGACCGACAACGCGGGGCGGGTCGCGGTCACCGGGCGGCGCGGCGGCTACGAGGGCGTCGTCGACATGGAGACGCTGATGAACTCCGTGCAGGAACTGCTGGAGGCCGACCGTCTTGACGCGCTGGAGCACCAGCACGACCTGGAGGAGTCCCGGGCCACGCAGACACAGACCGAGCAGGAGGGCTTCGGCGAGGTCGGAGGCCGCGCGTGAGCAGCTCCGCCCGCCCCTCCCCCGGCCGCCGCCCCGAGGGCGAGCACGAGGTCAAGGGGCTCGCCTTCCGGGACGAGGGCGCGAGCGAGGAGGAGGCGCCCCCGTCCCCCGCGGCAGCGGCCGGGCCCCGGGTCGGCTGGCGGAAGCTGACCTTCCTGCCCGTGGTCCTGATCGCCGTACTGCTGGCGACGTGGCTGTGGTTCCGGCAGGCCGACCTGGACGCGCTCAGCCGCAACGCCCTGGGAAACGGCCAGGTCACCAAGGCCCTGTGGCAGCACGTCGAACTGACGGTGATCTCCACCTTCTTCGTGCTGATCATCGCGATCCCGCTGGGCGTCCTGCTGACGCGCGGGGCGTTCCGCAGGGCCACCCCGTTCGCGATGGCCTTCGCCAACATGGGCCAGGCGACCCCGGCGATCGGCCTGCTCGCCCTGCTGGTGATCTGGCTGGGCATCGGCCGCCGGGCCGCCCTGATCGGCATCATCATCTACGCCGTCCTGCCCGTGCTGTCCAACACCATCGCGGGCCTGAGGGCGAACGACCCGACGCTCCTGGAGGCGGCCCGCGGCATCGGCATGTCCCCGCTCGGCGTCCTGACCCGGGTGGAGCTCCCGCTGGCCGTCCCCCTCATCCTGGCCGGCGTGCGCACGGCGCTCGTCCTGAACGTCGGTACGGCGACGCTGGCGACCTTCGGCGGGGGCGGCGGCCTGGGCGTACTGATCACCACGGGCATCACCAGCCAGCGGATGCCGGTCCTGGTGCTGGGCTCGATCCTCACCGTGGCGCTCGCGCTGCTGGTGGACTGGCTGGCGTCGCTGGCGGAACTGCTGCTGCGCCCGCGGGGCCTGGAGGTGGGCACATGAGCCGGCGGAGAGGCTGGAATCGGCTGCGGCGGCCGAGCCGGCGTACGGGCGCGCTGCTGGCGGTGTCGCTCCTGGCAGCCGCCGCCGGGTGCGGCCTGACCAGCGGCTCCCCGATGGTCGACGACGTGGAGCCGGGCACGGTCGGCAAGGGGAAACCGCTGGACGGGGCCGATCTGACGGTCACCTCCAAGGAGTTCACGGAGCAGCTGGTCCTGGGCGCGATCATGGGCATCGCCTTCGAGGCCGCCGGCGCGGACGTGCTGGACCGCACGGGCATCCAGGGCTCCGTCGGCACCCGCGCGGCGGTGGAGAACGGCGACGCCGACGCCACGTACGAGTACACGGGCACCGCCTGGATCACCTACCTGGGCAACAGCAGGCCGATCCCGGACCCGGAGCAGCAGTGGCGGGCGGTGAAGGAGGCCGACGCGAAGAAGGGCCTGACGTGGCTGCCGCCGGCCCGCCTGAACAACACGTACGCGCTGGCGATGAACCAGTCCAACTACAGGAAGTACAGGACGAAGACCCTCTCGGAGGTCACCGCCCTGTCGAAGTCGGACCCGGGTGCGGTGACGCTGTGCGTGGAGGGCGAGTTCGCCAACCGCGCGGACGGTCTGCCGGGCCTGGAGAAGGCGTACGGCATGTCGCTGCCCGCCGGGAACATCACCCAGATGGACACCGGCATCATCTACACCCAGACCGCGAAGGGCGCCTGCACCTACGGCGAGGTGTACACCACCGACGGGCGGATCAAGTCCATGAACCTGGTGGTGATGGAGGACGACAAGAAGTTCTTCCCGAACTACAACGCGGCGCCCATGGTCCGCACGGCCACCCTGAAGAAGTGGCCGGCGATCGCGTCGGTCCTCGACCCGGTCACCAGGGCACTGACCAACGACGTCGCGCAGACCCTGAACGCCAAGGTCGACGTGGACGGCGAGGACCCGCACCAGGTGGCCCTGGACTGGATGAAGGAGAAGGGCTTCGTGAAGGAGGGCTAGCGCGCCGCGACTCAGCAGGCGGGCACGTCGCCCTTCCCGCTCTCCAGCGCCTTGAGCGAGTCGACGGCACCCTTGAGAGTCGTCACCGGGATCAGCCGCAGCCCCTTCGGCAGCTCGGCCTGCGCGTCCGAGCACTCCGCCTTCGGCACCAGGAACACGGTCGCCCCGTCCCGCCGCGCGGCCTGCGTCTTGAGCGGTACGCCGCCCACGGCGCCGACCTCGCCGCCGTCGGTGATGGTCCCGGTCCCGGCGACGACCCGGCCGCCGGTGAGGTCGTCGGCGCCGAGCTTGTCGACGATGCCGAGCGAGAACAGCAGCCCGGCACTGGGCCCGCCGACGTCCTCGAGCCGCAGCTCGACGTCGACGTCCTTCCCGTCCAGCCGCAGATACCGGAGCGCGGCCGTGGTGGCGGTGTCCTGCGACTCCTTCATCTGCTTCTGGTTGTACTCCTCGATCTCGCCCACGTCGTCGCCGCTCGGATAGACGGCGTCGCGCGGCATCACGGCCCGGTCGGTGTCGAACCAGCTGCTGAGCACGTCCCCGAGGCGGATACGCGCGTCCGGTCCGGTCGCCTCGATCGTCGTCATCCGCAGCTGCCCACGGGTGTCGTGCGTCGGCGCACCGCTGACGGTGATCACCTCGTCCCCCTGGTTCTCGCCCAGCACATCGGCCGTCAGGCCCGGCTGCGCCACGGAGAACGGCAGCGGCGCGAACACGACGGTGGCGAGCAGCGCCACGACGGGCAGCCCGCACACGGCGAGGACCTGGGGACGCGTGAGACGAGAGAGCACGGAGTCAATCTAACGCGGGCCCGTCCGCGCGCCGGATGCGGGCAGGCGCGCGGCGGCCCGGCACCACGCGGACCGGTGATCATGAGCGACCCGCACCTCGGCAAGCTCACCCGGCGGCCCGGGGTCGGGCGCGCGGTGGCCAGGAGGTCCTCCGACACGGCCCACGCGGGCCGGTGACCCGGGCCCCCGTCGGCGAACGTCACCGCAGCGCTTCCGCGACCTCCCTGGCCGCGTGCATCACGCGTTCGCCGACGCGTTCCGGGACCACCTCCGAGAGCATCACCACACCCACGCTGCCCTCGACGCCCGTGACACCGAGCAGGGGTGCCGCCGCGCCGCAGGCGCCGGCCTCCAGTTCGCCGTGGGTGAGGGTGTAGCCGGGGTCGTCGTCCGTCGGCTCGCCGACCGGTGGGGACGGGTGGCGGGCGGCGAGTATGGCCTTGCCCGCCGCGCCCCGTTCCAGGGAGTGGCGGAAGCCCGCGCGGTAGGCGACGTGGTAGTCCGTCCAGGTCGGCTCCACGACCGCCACGGCCAGCGCCTCCGCGCCGTCCACCAGGGTCAGGTGGGCCGTCGCTCCGATGTCCTCGGCGAGCGAGCGCAGGGCGGGCATCGCCGCCTCGCGGACCAGGGGGTGTACCTGGCGGCCCAGGCCCAGGACGCCGAGGCCGACGCGGGCACGGCCGCCCAGGTCGCGGCGTACGAGAGCGTGCTGCTCCAGCGTGGCGAGCAAGCGGTATACGACCGTCCGGTTCACGCCCAGTTTGTGGGACAGCTCGGTGACGGTCAGCCCGTGGTCCGTGTCGGCCAGCAGCTTGAGGACCCTGAGTCCCCGGTCGAGCGTCTGAGAGGTCTCCGCGGTCACGACGCCCACTCCTTAGTGGTGAGGTCGGCGGCCCCTTCGCGGCGGGCGCGTCACCGAGTCCCGTCCGTGACGCGCTCCAGAGGCCGCCGATCGGCTGACGACCCGGCGTTTCCCGGGTCCAGTCGCTTCACGGCTGCGCTCCGCGGCGGCGCTGCCACGGGGCGTGTGCGTAGCGGGACAGTAACCACCAGGTCCGCTCAGCGGAAGGCTCCGTCCAGAATCCGGGCGCCAACCGTTACCGACTGCCGGTTTTTGTCCCCATTCGTACGGCCCGCGCACGCCTCGGCGGCGTCACTTCATGCGCGTCGCCCACTCCTGCACCTTGGCGATGCGCTGGCGCAGCTGGCCCGCGGTGGCCTCGGCGCTGGGCGGGCCGCCGCAGACCCGGCGCAGTTCGGTGTGGATGACACCGTGCGGCTTGCCGCTCTGGTGGACGTAGGCGCCGACCATGGTGTTGAGCTGCTTGCGCAGCTCCATCAGCTCCTTGTGGGAGACCACCGGGCGGCGTTCGGCGGGGAGTTCGAGCAGGTCGGCCTCGTCGTCGGGCTTCTTGCGGCTGTGCGCGATCTGCCGGGCCTGCCGCTTCTGGAGGAGCAACTGCACCTGGTCCGGCTCCAGCAGGCCCGGGATGCCGAGGTAGTCCTGCTCCTCCTCGCTGCCCGGGTGGGCCTGCATGCCGAACTCGGCGCCGTTGTACATCACCCGGTCGAAGGTGGCCTCGGACTCCAGCGCCTCGAAGGCGAACTGCTCCTGCTCGCCGGTGTCCTCGTCCTGCTCCCGGTTGGCCTCGTCCATCTCCTTCTCGGACTCGGCGTAGGGGTCCTCCTCGCCCTCCTTCTTCGGCTTGTCGAGGACGTGGTCCCGCTCGCGCTCCATCTCGTTGGCGAAGGTGAGCAGGTCCGGGACGGTGGGGAGGAAGACGGAGGCCGTTTCGCCGCGCCGGCGGGAACGCACGAAGCGCCCCACGGCCTGGGCGAAGAAGAGGGGGGTGGAGATGGTGGTGGCGTAGACGCCGACCGCGAGGCGGGGGACGTCGACGCCCTCGGACACCATGCGGACGGCGACCATCCAGCGGTCGTCGCCCTGGCTGAACGTGTCGATGTTCTTGGAGGCCCCCGCGTCGTCGGACAGGACGACGGTGGCCTTGCTGCCGGTGATCTCGCGGATCAGCTTGGCGTAGGCGCGGGCGGAGTCCTGGTCGGCGGCGATGACGAGCGCGCCCGCGTCCGGGACGGCCTTCCTGACCTCGGTCAGCCGCTGGTCCGCGGCGCGCAGCACGGCCGGCATCCACTCGCCGCGCGGGTCGAGCGCGGTCCGCCAGGCCTGGCTGACGGCGTCCTTGGTCATCGGCTCGCCGAGCCGGGCGGCGATCTCGTCGCCCGCCTTCGTCCGCCAGCGCATGTTGCCGCTGTAGCTCATGAAGATGACGGGCCGGACCACGCCGTCGGCGAGCGCCGAACCGTAGCCGTACGTGTAGTCGGCGGCGGAGCGGCGGATGCCGTCGTTGCCCTCCTCGTACGCCACGAAGGGGATCGGGTTCGTGTCGGAGCGGAAGGGCGTGCCGGTGAGCGCGAGGCGGCGGGTGGCCGGCTCGAACGCCTCCAGGCAGGCCTCGCCCCACGACTTGGAGTCACCGGCGTGGTGGATCTCGTCGAGGATGACGAGGGTCTTGCGCTGCTCGACGCGGTTGCGGTGCAGCATGGGGCGGACGCCGACGCCCGCGTACGTGATGGCGATGCCCTGGTACTCGCGGCTGAGCGGGCCGGCGCTGTACTCGGGGTCCAGCTTGATCCCTATCCGCGCCGCGGCCTCCGCCCACTGCTTCTTCAGGTGCTCGGTCGGCGCGACGACGGTCACCTGCTGCACGACGTGGTGGTGCAGCAGCCAGGACGCCAGCGTCAGCGCGAAGGTCGTCTTCCCGGCGCCGGGCGTGGCGACGGCCAGGAAGTCCCGGGGCTGGTCCTGGAGGTACTTCTCCATCGCCCCCTGCTGCCAGGCCCGCAGCTTGCCGGCGGTGCCCCACGGGGCACGGCCGGGGAAGGCCGGGGACAGGTGGTGCGAGGTGCTGGAGCTGGCGGTGGTAGTCACGGTCTCCGAAGGGGGTAGAGCGGCTCGGCCACGTATGACAACCGGGCCACCCTACCGGCGGCCGGACGCGATCAACGCGCGCCCGGGGGCGGGTCACCCCCGGGTGGGACGGACGTCACAACCGCCCGGGCCGTGCCCCCGCCTCACTTCTCGCGCAGCCGCGTCGCCACCCACGCGCCCACCAGGGCCACCGCCGCCATCGGCAGGAACACGGCGGCGAACGCGGCGGGGTGGGAGCCGGTCGCCGCACCGGCCCCGGTGGCCGCGTGGGCGACCGTGCCGCCGCCGAGGGCCGCGAAGGCCGCGCCGCCGGCCGCCAGGAGGACCACGTTGGACAGGCCGTCCGAGATCTGGAGGGCGGCGGAGTTGGCACCGGCCTCCTCGGGGGCGGAGAGCTTGAGCAGCAGCACACTGGTGGAGGAGATCACCAGGCCCATGCCGAAGCAGCCGAAGCCCCAGGCGACGGCCACCGTCCAGGCGGGTACGGCGTCGATCAGCACGCTGGGCGCCGTGGCGACGGCCGCCGCGACCAGCACCATGCCGAGGGCCATCAGCCGTTCCCGGTACGGCTCAAGACGCGGCCGGGACTGCAGCCAGGAGCCGCCGGCCCAGGTGGCGCCGCCCGCGGCCAGCGAGAGACCGGCGAGCGTGGGGCTGAGCCCGCGCTGGGTGACGAGCATCAGCGGGACGAAGGACTCGGCCGCGATGAAGGACCCGGCGGCCACGCCGCGCAGCAGGACCACGGAGGGCAGGCCGCGCACCGCCCGGTAGGTGCCGCGCGGCAGCAGGCCGAGCACGGCGGGGACGAGCAGCGCCGCGCCCACCGCTCCCGGCAGCAGCGACACCCACCGCAGGTCCTGGGCGGCGTACTGGAGCAGGCCCGCGCCCAGCGAGACGGCGAGGGCGAGACGGATGCGGCGCCCGTCGAAGGAGGCCGGCGTGTCCGCTCCGCCCACCGGGCCCGCCGCCCGGCTGCGTATCTGCGGCAGCGCCAGGGCGAGCGGAATGACGACCAGCACCGGGATGCCGACGAACACCCAGCGCCAGCCGAGGTGCTCGGTCACCGCTCCGGAGGCCAGCGGCCCGACGACCGACGGGACGACCCAGCCCGCCGCGAACGCCGCCATGATCGCGGGCCGCAGCCGCTCCGGGTAGGCCCGCCCGACAACGACGTACAGCGCCACGATCACCAGCCCGCCGCCGAGCCCCTGCACGGCCCGCCCGAGGATGAACAGCCACATCGCCCCGGCCGTCCCGGACAGCACGAGCCCCACCGCGAAGGACGCGATGCCGGTCGCCAGCGGGGCCAGCGGCCCCCTCCGGTCCGACCACTGGCCCGAGAGCACCATCCCGAACAGACTGGTCGTGAAGTACCCCGAGAACGCGAACGCGTACAGCGACACCCCGTCCAGCTCCCGCGCCGCCACCGGCATCGCCGTACCGACCGCCGTCGCCTCGAAGGCGATCAGCACGATGACGGAGACGATGCCGACGCTCAGCGCCCGGTAGGCACGGCTCAGCACGGTCTCGGCGGGGGCGGCGGTACTGATCGGCGATTCGGCGGGCTCGGCACGCTCGGCGGGAACGGCGACATCGGTGTCGCGGGACTCAGGGACGGTCATGGTCGCCAGAGTAAGGGCCACAGCCCGCCTTCACCCCTGTCGGGAGGCGGTACCGGACCGGGACCTTGGTCGTACGACCGCACGCCCCCGCACCACTGCGCTTGTGCCCGTTCATGAACGCCGTGTGGCAGTCGTGTTGCGGCCTGCCCGGATTCCTTGAGCACCGGCCGCGCCCCGCCCTACCGTCGGGAGCACGAAGCAACGACACGGCCGTGTGCCCGAGTGGTTCAGGGGCTCGCCTGCAAAGCGAGTTACGTGGGTTCGAATCCCGCCACGGCCTCCGACTTGCCCGACAAGGCAGAGTGAACGGGTGGAATCCCGAGCGGGGTTCCACCCGTTGAGCCTTTCCCGGTGCGCTCGTCACTCGCTGTGGTCGCGACGCCGGCGCTGCGGTCCACATGGTCCCCGAGGCGTAAGGCCCCTGGCAGGAACGACGACTAGTGCGCCGAGAGGGCTGAGCCGTTGCGGCGGGCCTGCTCGCGGAACTGCCGCGGCGAGGAGCCGACGACTCGGCGGAACGCGGTGCTGAAGGCGCTTTCGGACTCGTACCCGGTCGCCGTGGCGAGCTCGGAGATGGATGACGAGCCGCGGAGCAGGGCGTCGCGGGCCAGGCTCATCCGCCACTCGATCAAGTACTCCAACGGCGGCCGGCCCACCCGCTGCTTGAAGGAGGCGGCGAACGCGGAACGGGACATGTTGGCCAGCCGGGCAAGCTCGGCGAGCGACCAACGGCGTGACACATCGGCGTGCATGGCGCGCATCGCCACGCCGATGCGGTCGTCCGTGAGCGCTCCCAGCCAGCCGACGGGACGCTCCGTCCGGTTCGCGTGCGCGCGCAGCATGTGCACGAACAGGATCTGGGCCAGGTGGTCGAGGACCAGCGAGCTGCCAGGGGCGTTGGTCGCGAACTCGCTCACGAGCAGTTGGCTCAGATGCCCGAACAATCGGCCCTGCGGGTCGGTCGCGCGGACGTGGACCAGACGGGGAAGGGCGTCGACCACGACGGACGCGTCGGCATCGTCGAAGGCGAAGTGGGCACGGCACACGTAGGTCTCGGCTCCACCGCCGTCCGCGACGTTCACCACCTGGGCCCCCGCCAGGTCGAGCGACGCCGCGGCTCGTGGTTCGGCCCCCAGCTCGCTGGCCAGCGCGTAGGACGGGGGATCGCCCAGCAGGTAGAAGTCTCCCTGGCGCAGCAGCACCGGCTCGTGGCCCTCGATGGTCAGCCAGCACTGGCCGGTCGCGACCACGCCGATCTGGACGTGACGGAACGGCTCGAAGCGCACCGCCCACGGACCCGTGCCGGTGAGGCCGCCGTGTTGGAAGCTGCGCGGACGCAGGAGACCGGCCGCATCCGCTATCGGGTCACCAGCGGCGGCGACACCGACCCGCATGGACGAACCGTAAAGATTCATGGACTCCACGTTATGGAAGATACCGTCGACGTCAAGCACGGTTGACTGCATGAACAACATCACGAAGCGAACGGCCCTGGTCACGGGCGCCAACAAGGGCATCGGCCTTGAGACGGCCCGGCAGCTGGCCGAGGCCGGGTATCTCGTCTGGATCGGCTCGCGCGACCTCGACCGGGGGCGAGCCGCAGCCGAGGCACTCTCTGCCCACGGTGAGGTACGCGTCGTCGCACTCGACGTCACCGACGAGAACTCCGTCCGCTCCGCCGCGGCAGAGATCGGGGCGGCGCACGACTCCCTCGACGTACTGGTCAACAACGCCGGCGTTGCCAAGGTCGAAGGCGAGGGCCTCCCCAGCACCGTTGCCCTCGAGACGGTCCGTGAGGACCTCGAGGTCAACCTGTTCGGCCCGCTGCGTGTCACCCAGGCCTTCCTGCCCCTGGTCAGGAAGTCGCCCGAGGGCCGCATCGTCAACGTCAGCACCAAGATGGCCTCTCTGGGTCCGCTGGCCGATCCCGAGAGCGTTCAGAGGGCCTTCCCGGTCTTCGCCTATCCGGTTTCCAAGACCGCCCTGAACAGCCTCACCGGCTGGCTCGCCGCCGAACTCGCAGACACACCGATCAAGGTCAACTCGGTCTGCCCGGGCGTCAACAGGACCGACATGAACTCCGACCCCTCCGGCCGGCATCCCTCCGAGGGAGCCAAGGTCGCCGTGCGCGCCGCCATGCTGCACGCCGACGGGCCCACCGGCAGCTTCTTCGACATCGACGGTCCCGCGCCCTGGTGAACGCGGCCTCTGACCGGAACGGGGGGGAGCCGAGGGGCGGGTGGATTCCCGGTCGCGCCGTCGGCGGGCGGCGCGACCGGAACACGGTTCAGCCGATCGGGCCGAAGATCTCAGTGCGGTCGAAGTCGGTGTCCATGCCGTCCAGCACCGCTCCCAGTTGCTTCTCCTCGTACTTGAAGTGCGTCTCCATGACCGCCTCGACCCCGTCCAGGTGGCGATGCGCCACCTCCGGATCGGTCGAGTCGGCCAGCGCCTTCCGCAATCCGCCGATGAGGTGCTCGATCATGTTGTGGTCCTGAGTCAGCTTCGCGACCACCGGCGCCAGGTCGGGTCGCGCCCGTACCAGTTCGGGGAAGAGCGAACCGTCCTCGGCACGATGGTGGCCGGACAGGGCGGCGCAGAACCCGTGGCAGAACAACAGCAAGTCGGTGGCGGCGTCAGCGGGGTCGCCGCCGTCCAGTCCCGCCCGCGCCAGCGCCAGCGCACTGCGCAGCTTGCCGTGCACCCGCTGCAGTTCCCCGCCCCCGGCGGTGACACGGTCAGTCGGCAAGAACGCCCTCCCGTCGCAGCCAAGCCGCGCACGCGGTCGTCCAGGACGCGGTGTGCGGCTCGCGCGCAATGAACTTGTGCGGCTCACCGCCGTATTCCACGCCGTCGGCCAGGCCGATGCCGTGGCTGCCGCCCGGGTAGACGTGCAACTCCACCGGTACCCCGGCCGCCGCCAGCGCCCGGGTCCACTCCAGGGCGTTGGGCAGGCCCGGCGGGTCCTGAGAGGTGGCCCACACGAAGGTCGGACACACCGACGCGTCGACGTGTTTGGCCGGAGACAGCTCGTCCTTGATGGGCAGCAGGTCGCCGAGCAGGTTCTCGACCACCGCCGGCGGCAGCAGGTCGAGGTCGGCCAGCGCGTAGGACAGGATGGCGAAGTCCGGTCGGGGCGGGTCGACGACGCCCTCCTCGACGGACAGCACCCGGCCGGTCATGAGCAGGCCGGCAAGCTGACCGCCCGCGCTCGATCCGATGACGCCGACCCTGCCGATGTCGAGGCCGTGGTCGCCGTCGCGGATGTGGTCCAACCCGGCCCGGGCGTCTTCGAGCGGGGCCGGGAACCGATCCGGCAGAAGCCGGTAGGACAGGACGAAGGCGTGGATGCCGAGGCCGGACAGCCAGCGCGCGTAGCCTTCACCCTCGTGCGGCGGAAGTTCCCGGAAGCCGCCGCCGGGCAGGACGAGAACGGCGGGCCGGGGGCCGGGGAACCGGTCCTCGGCGGGGTAAGACGTGATCTTCTGTGAAATCGGGGTGGGAATGGCCGGAGCCACCTTCCGGTACGACGCCTCCATGCCTGACGATCCATCCGCCACCGGCACGCGACGCTGCCTGAAACCATAACCTCCCGAACCGGCCGGACGGTCGGGTCACGCTGCCTCAAGTGCTCAGGAAACGCAGGCCCGTTGCCAGGCGGCCCGGTCGGCTTCCGACCGGCCGGGCAGGTCGGGCGACGCGGGTTACGCGCTCTCGACCCCCGCCCCCGCCTCCAGCCGCCTCATGCGCCGCAGGGCCCAGAGGGTGAGGGCGAGGGCGGAGACGTCGGACATCAGGGGGTGGAGGGTGCCCTGTCGGGCGTTCCAGGCGAGGATCGTGCCTCTCGTGCCGTCGACGACCGCGTGGGCGCCGTCCGACAGGCGGCCCAGGCGTATGAGGTGGTCCGCGCGGGCGGGGGGCGTCGGGTGGCCGGGGAGTTCGTCGCAGTATTCGGCGAGGGTGGGGAGG
>NZ_JACBYP010000145.1 GCF_018982965.1 Streptomyces mayonensis
CTTCACGGCCGTCGCCGCCGTGCAGCAGATCGAGCGGGGGACCCTCGGGAGCGACGCCGAGGTGGGCGCCTACCTGACGGACTTCGGGGCCGCCGCCCCGCGCCCCGCCAGCTCCCCCATGAACCACGGCTGGTCCAGGGCGAACCCGAGCCCAGGCGCGGTCAGCAGCAGCTCGACGAAGTCGGGACCCAGGATGCGCGCCGGCCCGTGCGCCCCGCCCGCGAGCAGCGCGCGGCAGAACACCGCGAGGTCCCGGCCCGTGGAGAAGAGCCCGGCGTGACCGGCGACCCCGCCCAGCGCCCACGCGTTCTCGTCGTGGACGACGCCCCGCAGCATCCCCCGGTCCGCCTTGGCCCACGGCCGCCGCTGGTCCTCCGTCGCCGCCGCCCCCGCGCACGGCCCGAACCCCGTCGCCGTCATGCCCAGCGGCCGGGTGATCCCGTCCCGGACGAGGACGTCGAGGCCGCGCCCGGTGATGCGTTCCAGGACCTGCTGGAGGAGCAGCATGTTCAGGTCCGAGTAGCAGTACGTCCCCGGCACCCCCACCGGCGCCTCCGCCCGCAGCAGCGCCAGCCGCTCCGTGTCGTCCGCACAGTCGTACAGCGGGAGTTCGGGGCGCAGCCCGGAGGTGTGCGTGAGCAGTTGCCGTACGGTGAGGCGGTGCGCGGCGGCGGCCCCGAAGTCCGTCAGGTAGGCGCCCACCTCGGCGTCGATCCCGAGGGTCCCCCGCTCGATCTGCTGCACGGCGGCGACGGCCGTGAAGAGCTTGGTGAGCGAGGCGAGGTCGAAGGGCGTCTCCACGGTCGCCGGCACCCGCGATTCCGCGGGCAGTTCGACGCCCGCGTCGGTCTCCGGGTCGTACGCGGCGTACCGCACGGCCCAGCCCGCCGCCTCCTCGACGGCGAGCACGGGTCCGCGTCCGACGGCCAGGACGGCACCCGCCGCCCAGGGACGTTCGCCGCTCGTGTGGTCGTGCACCTGTGCGACGACACGGCGGAGCCGATCGCGGTCGAGGCCGGCCCGCTCCGGGGTGTCGCTGCGCAGTCTCGGAGCACTCAGTTTTCCGCTCCCTTTCTTCTCCCGACGAGGAACACGAGGAAGCCGAGCGCCAGTACGGCGGCCACCAGCTGGACGACGGCCATGGGCACCGCGGTGTCCTCGCCCGCGATCCCGACGAGCGGCGAGGCGACGGCGCCGATGAGGAACGAGGACGTGCCGAGCAGTGCGGACGCGGACCCGGCGGAGTGCCTGACCCGCATGAGGGCGAGCGCCTGGGTGTTGGGCAGGCTGATGCCCATCGCGGACATCAGCACGAACAGCGCGGCGGCGACCGGCACGAGTCCGACCTCGCCGAAGACGCCGAGGGACATCAGCAGCAGCACGGTCGAGGCGGCGATCACGACGACGAGCCCGAGCCGCAGCACCCGGTCGAGCCGGACCCGCCCGACGAGGATCTTGCCGTTGATCTGGCCGACCACGACGAGGCCGATGGAGTTGAGCCCGAACAGCAGGCTGAACGTCTGCGGGGAGGCCCCGTAGATCTCCTGCATGACGAACGGCGACGCGGCGACGTAGGCGAACAGCGAGGCGAAGGCGAAGCCGCCGGCGAGCATGTACCCGGTGAAGGCCCGGTCGGCGAGCAGACGGCGCATCGCGCGCAGGGTGTCGCGGACCCCGCCCGCGTGCCGTTCCGCGACGGGCAGCGTCTCGGGCAGTTTGGCCCACACGACGGCGCCCAGCGCCACGCCGACCACCACGAGGACGACGAAGACGCCCCGCCAGTCCGTGAAGCGCAGGATCTGTCCGCCGATGAGCGGCGCGACGACCGGCGCGACGCCGGAGATCAGCATGAGGGTGGAGAAGAAGCGGGCCATGGCCACACCGTCGTACAGGTCCCGCACGACGGCGCGGGAGATGACGATCCCGGCGGCGCCCGCGAGCCCCTGCACCAGCCGGAAGGCGACGAGGGATTCGACGGTGGGCGCGACGGCGCACAGGGCGGTGGCGACGACGTAGACGGCGAGCCCGGCGAGCAGCGGACGCCGGCGGCCCCACTTGTCGCTCATCGGCCCTACGACGATCTGCCCGAGAGCCATGCCGGCCAGACACGCGGTGAGCGTCAGCTGCACGGTGGCTGCGGACGCGTCGAGGGACCGGGTGACCTCCGGGAGCGAGGGGAGGTACATGTCCATCGCCAGGGGCGGCGTGGCGGTCAGGCTGCCGAGGATGAGCGTGACGAGCAGACTGGTACGGCGGGTGGCACGCAGCGAAGACCCGGCCGGAGCGGTGGTCGCCGCCTCCGCCTTTCTCATCGCGTCCGCGTCCTGCGTCGCTTGCGGCGTTGTCCGCGCCGTCGGCACTGTCCGTGACGTCGGCACTGTCCGCGGCGTCGGCACTGTCCGCGGCTTCGGCGTTGTCATGTCCGGTGACTCGTGCGGTATGGACGGCCCGCGCTCGGGCATGAGCCCCTCCCTCTTCTACAGATCCGCCACCTATGCTCTCAGCTCGTACGGACTTGAACGAACAGAGTCGAACGAACCTGAGCGAGGGTGGGGCAGGGTGTCAGCGGTGACCGGGCAGACCGGGCAGAAGGTGCGCTGGGGAATTCTGGCGACCGGCGGGATGGCGGCGAGGTTCACGGCGGATCTGGTGGATCTGCCGGACGCCGAGGTCGTCGCGGTGGCGTCGCGGACCGAGGCGTCGGCGAAGGCGTTCGCCGAGCGCTTCGGGATAGCACGGGCCTACGGCGCCTGGGAGACGCTGGCGCGGGACGAGGACGTCGACGTGGTGTACGTCGCGACCCCGCACTCGGCGCACCGCACCGCGGCGGGCCTCTGCCTGGAGGCGGGGCGGAACGTGCTGTGCGAGAAGCCGTTCACGCTGAACGTGCGGGAGGCGGAGGAACTGGTCGCCCTGGCCCGGCGGCAGGGCAGCTTCCTGATGGAAGCGATGTGGATGTACTGCAACCCGATGGTCCGGCGCCTGAAGTCACTGGTGGACGACGGCGAGATCGGTGAGCTCCGCAGCGTCCAGGCCGACTTCGGGCTGGCGGGCCCGTTCCCGCCCGCTCACCGGCTGCGGGACCCGGCACAGGGCGGCGGCGCCCTGCTCGACCTGGGCGTGTACCCGGTGTCGTTCACGCAGTTGCTGCTCGGGGAGCCGTCGGACGTCGTCGCGCGGGCGGTGCTCTCGCCGGAGGGCGTCGACCTCCAGACGGGCGCCCTGCTGTCCTACGACAGCGGCGCCCTCGCGTCGGTGCACTGCTCGATCACCGGCGGTACGCCCAACTCGGCGTCGATCACGGGGTCCAAGGGCCGCATCGACGTCCCGTACGGCTTCTTCTTCCCGGACCACTTCGTACTGCACCGGGACGGCCGGGACCCGCAGGAGTTCCGGGCCGACCCCGCCGACGGGCCCCGGGCCAGCCTCGCGCACGAGGCACGGGAGGTGATGCGGGCGCTGCGCGCCGGGGAGACCGAGTCGCCGCTGGTCCCGCTGGAGGGCACGCTGGCCGTGATGCGGACCCTCGACACGATCAGGAACCAGGTCGGCGTCCACTACCCGGGCGAATCCGGAGGAAGCGAGGAAGCCGGAGGAACCGGGGTCACGACAGGTCCGGCCGTCACCCCGGCCTGAGCGGCGCGCGTACGCTGCCGGGCCATGAGCACCACTCCAAGCGCCCCCGGGGACACCACGCCCACCCCGCAGATCGCCGTCGTGACGGGCGCCGGTTCCGGCATCGGCCGGGCCGTCGCCGTCGAACTGCTCACCGCGGGCTGGGCGGTGGCCCTGACCGGCCGCCGCACCGAGCCCCTGGAGCAGACGGCCGCACGGGCACCCGTCGGCAGCACCGCCCTCGTCGTCCGCGCCGACGTCTCCCAACCGGACGACGTGACGGCCCTGTTCACCGCCGTACGCGACCGCTTCGGCCGGCTGGACCTGCTCTTCAACAACGCGGGGACGTTCGGACCGGGCGGCGTGCCGGTCGAGGAACTGCCCTACGAGGCCTGGCGGCACGTGGTGGACACCAACCTCAACGGGGCGTTCCTGTGCGCGCAGGCGGCGTACCGGCAGATGAAGGAGCAGGCGCCGCAGGGCGGCCGGATCATCAACAACGGCTCGATCTCGGCGCACACGCCACGCCCGCACTCGGTGGCGTACACGGCGACGAAGCACGCGCTGACGGGCCTGACCAAGTCGCTGTCGCTGGACGGCCGTCCGTACGGCATCGCGGTCGGCCAGATCGACATCGGCAACGTGGCGACCGACATGACGGCCGGGATGCAGACCGGCGCGCTCCAGGCCAACGGGGAGACGGCGCCCGAGCCGGTGATGGACGTCGGCGACGTGGCACGCACGGTGCGGCACATGGCGGAACTGCCGCTGGAGGCGAACGTGCAGTTCGCGACGGTCATGGCGACGGCGATGCCGTATGTGGGACGCGGCTGAGCGCAGGCCTCTGCACGCCACTCCGCACACCACGATCATTCACACAATCGGAATTCCACGGTCCGCGGTCTTGCAAGCAACGCCGGGCATATGCTCAACTCTCCTTCACCAGAGCTTCACACTTGGGGCGTTGGCCTTCCACAAGGCTCGACGGGCCGTACGTGAGGCATGCCTGCCGTACTGGGGCATGCCGTACTGAGCCATCCCGAGGGGGGAGGGGAGGCGGCAGCCGTTCCGCCGCATCGGCCGGGGGTGGATCCCGCGTGGGACCGCGGGATACGCGCCGACGCCCGGAACGGCTGCCGCACACCTACACCTGCGCACCTGCACCGGCACCGGGACCGGCACCACCCAGCAACCGGGTCCGGCGCGGCTACGCCTGCCCGGTCTCGAAGCGCGCGATCCGCCCCTCCTCGTCCACGGTGAAGTTCCACCGCGTGCGCATCTCGCCCCAGGTGTCGTTGCGGTAGCGGGCGATGAGGGCGCGGCCGCCGTTCGACTCGTTGTCGACCTCCAGGTGGCCGTTGGAGGAGAAGATCTCCCGGTCGATCCACTGGTCGAGGTCGCGGTCGTCCCCGTCGTCGGCCATGGTGGCGTCCGGCGAGAGGGTCGCGAGGAAGGCCTCGCGGTCGTGGGCGTTCACGGCGGCGACGAAGGCGCGGACGGCCGGGTCGCTGAGTCGCGTGGTCTGAATCGTCATGCCGGCCAGCGTCACACCGCCCCCACACCCCCGCCACCCGGGACACCACCGGAACGCCACCACCCGGGACGCCACCACCCGGGGCGCCGTCCCGACACCACCCGGACGCCACCCGAACGCCGCCCGCGGCGGGCCCGGGCGGCGTGCGGGGGCGACGCTGGACGGGTGAGCCACCCGCGGCAGCGACGGGTGAGCCGTCCGCAGCGTACGAGGGAGCAGACGTGAACTGTTACGACCGGCGTGATCTGGGCCTGCTGCTGCTCCGCCTGGGCACCGGCGGCGTCCTGGCCGCGCACGGCGCGCAGAAGCTGCTCGGCTGGTTCGGTGGCGGCGGGCTGGAGAGCACCGGCCAGGCGATGGAGGCCATGGGCTACGCGCCGGGCAGGGCCAGTGCCACCGCGGCGGGCCTCGCGGAGGCGGGCGGCGGCACCCTGCTCGCCCTCGGCCTGGCCACTCCGGCCGCGGGTGCGGCGGCGGCCGGCGCGATGGCGGGCGCCGCGGCGGTGCACGCCCCGAACGGCTTCTTCGCCCAGGCCGGCGGCTACGAGTACGCGGCCTCCCTCGGCCTGACGGCGGCCGGGCTCGCGGTGTCGGGTCCGGGGCGCCTCTCCCTCGACCACGCGCTCGGTCACGCGGTCAACCGGAACTGGATGGTCCCGGCGGCGTTCGCGGTGGCGGGGGCGGCCACGGCAGTGACCGTCGGCGCGCGCAACAAGCGGCTGCGGAAGACCGCCGAAGGAGAGCAGGAGCCACTGTTCGACTGAAACCACTCCCCGGCCGGGGGCGTGGCACGCTGCTCCACATGAGCGACGAACCCGACGGCACACCGGCCGACCCCTGGCACACCATCGACGACCTGTGGAAGTGGCTGGAGTCCGACCAGCCCTTCGGCGGCCGGGAGGGCCTGCTGCTGCGCATGCTGAAGCTCTCCGAGGAGGTCGGCGAGGTGGCCGAGGCGGTCATCGGGGCGACCGGCCAGAACCCGCGCAAGGGCGTCACGCACACGTGGCAGGACGTGGAGGCGGAGCTGTGCGACGTGGTGATCACGGCCATGGTGGCCCTGCGCACGCTGACCCCCGAGGCCCGGGAGGTCTTCACCCGCCACCTGGCAGGCGTGGCGAACCGCCCGCGCGGCAGCGACAGCTGATGCGGGACCCGATGTGGGACCTGATGCGGGACCCGATGTGGGACCTGATGTGGCGGGGCCCGGGAGCGTAGCCTGCTCCCGGGCCCCTGGGGATGCCACCTGATGCGCACACCGGAGTCCTGTGAAAGGACGGATCAGTCGTCAGGCCGTCGTGTTCTTCCTTTGAACTACCGCACCAGGAAGCGGTGCAGACGAGATTCGAACTCGCATCCGACGGCGGTCGTCCGGCCTTGGTGCTCCGGTGATCGGCGGCGATGCTGAAGCTGGAGCGAGAGTCTGAGTTTGACGGCGCGGAGAGCACGTTCCCCGTGCCCCGCGCCACTTCAGGCTGAACGTCAGTTTCAGCTTGCGCTCGTGGCACGAACCGGTCCTCACCCGGCCCGCGCCCTTCACGCACCCCCACGCTCGCACGCGGGGGCGTCTGTGGAGGCTACCCGGCTGTGGGGCCGCCCCGGCTGTGGGGCTCCCCTGCCCGGCTCCCCTGCTCCGGCGTCAGGCGAACAGGTAGCCGAACACCGCCTCGCCGACCCGCTGGTCGGTGACCTCGGTGCCGTTGGCCTCCTCGCGGGCGAACTTCACGGCCCGCTGGAGCTTGTCGACCCGCTCGAGGAGTTCGTTCACCCGCCGCGCGGGCAGCGCGCCGGAGAACTTCACGGTGGTCCAGTACCCGATCGGCACGTCCTCGTAGTAGACCTCGACCTGCGCCGGGTGCTTCTCGGTCGCCTCTGCCTTGACGTGGTTGCGCGGGATCTTCCTGGTCCGGATCGTGCGGACCGCGTCGGTCTTCCACCAGTCCGTGGACGGGTCCTGCGACCAGGCCTCGGCGGAGTCGAGCGTGGGCAGCTTCTTGACGAAGGCGTGCAGGTCGGTGAGCTGCTTCTCCAGGAAGAGCAGGTAGCTGACCGGTACGTCGGCGACGACCGTCCGCCCGTCGACCGTGACGTCCGCGCGCGCCGTGCAGTTCGCCCAGTCCTTGGTCGCGGTCACGTCGAACAGCCGCGTCAGCGAGGCGGCCGTCTCGCGCAGCACGTCCTCCGCCTGCACCTGCACCCGCGTGGACTCGGGCGGCAACTGCTCGCCCTCCTCGTCCTTGGGCTGGTACGTGCGCGAGATCCCGGCCAGCAGCGCGGGCTTCTGCACCTTCTGGTGGGCCGCGGTGATGTCCTGGAGCGACTTGCTCTTGACGCCCTTCTCGACCGCGATGATCTGGTTCAACTTCGCCATTCCGGCTCCCCCTTCGAACAGCCCCGAACGTACCCCACCGCCCCGGGAACCCGCACGCCATTTGATCACGCACGGCCCCCCGGGGCGGCGGGGACGGTCAGCCGGCGCTGCAGGAGACGCTGGGCCAGGTCCAGTTGCCGTTGGCCTGGATGGTGACACCCCAATTTCCGCCGCTGCCGTTCGACTTGGCGGTCAGTGTCTGCGCACTCGGGTAACTCGCGCTGACGTTCCAGGTCGACAGCACCTTCGCCGGAGACGGCACGTTCATCGTCACCGTCCAGTCGCTGCTCCCGCTGACGGAGACGTCGAGGTTGTACCGGTCCTCCCACCGCTGCCCGGCGGACAGCACGGCCGTACACGCACCACCACCGCCACCACCATCACCGCCACCGCCGCCCCCTCCCCCGCCGCCACCACTCCCGTCGGGAGCGACCGCGCGGCCGGTCTGGGGCGAGATCATGCCGGAGCACAGCCCCTTGCCCGCCAGCGTCTGGGCGATGCGCGGTATGGCCGCGAGCGTGTTGGCGGGCCAGTCGTGCATGAGGACGACCTGGCCGTCGCCCATCCGGGAGACGGCCTGCACGATCGCGTCGGTACTGGCGTTGTTCCAGTCCTGCGAGTCGACGTCCCAGATGACCTCGGTCAGCCCGTACTTGGCCTCCACCGACCGCAGCGTGGCGTTGGTCTCGCCGTACGGCGGCCGGAACAGCCTGGGCGTACCGCCGCCCGCGTTGGCCACGGCCTGCTGGGTCCGGGAGATCTCGGAGTCCATCTGGGCCTGGCCGAGCTGGGTCATGTGCGGGTGCGTGTAGCTGTGGTTGCCGACCCACATGCCGGCGTCCACCTGGGCCCGCACGAGGGACGGATTCTGGTCGGCGTACTGCCCCTGGTTGAACATGGTGGCCCGCAGCCCGTTCTGCCGGAGCGCGTTGAGCAGGGCCTGGGTGCTGCCGGAGGGCCCGTCGTCGAAGGTGAGCCCGACGTAGCCGTTGCAGGCGGCGGCCCGCGCGGGGGACGACTGCACGGGGGACGACTGCACGGGGGACGCCTGTGCCGGGGCGGCACCGGCGACGACAGTCCCCGCGGCGACCAGCGCGGCGACGGCCACCCCGTTGACCAGGTTGCGCGGTCCGGTACGTGTACGCATACGAACGAACCTCCTCACTCCTCGTGACGCACGGGATCAGCCGGCACTGCAGGAGACGCTGGGCCAGGTCCAGTTGCCGTTGGCCTGGATGGTGGCGCCCCAGTTGTTGCCGCCGCCGTTCGACCTGGCGGTCAGTGTCTGCGCACTCGGGTAACTCGCGCTGACGTTCCAGGTGGACAGCACCTTCGCCGGAGACGGCACGTTCATCGTCACGGTCCAGTCGCTGCTGCCGCTGACGGAGACGTCGAGGTTGTACCGGTCGTCCCACTTCTGTCCGGCGGACAGCGTGGCGGCACACCCGTTGCTCCCGCCACCACCACCGTTGTCTCCCCCACCGCCGCCACCGCCACCGGTACCCCCGACGTTGATGTTGGAACTGCCGCTGCTCTGATAACCCTCGGTGGCGAGAATCATGTAGTACTTGAAGTCACCGAGCTGCATCCCGGCCCGCGACCACGCGTCGAAGTGGTTGCCGGTGGTGATGGACCCGCCGGTCCGCTTCGACTGCCGGACGCTCCAGTACTGGTCGAAGGTGCGGGTGCCCTCGACGGAGGGGGCGTTGTACCGGGTCGTCTTGTAGATGTCGTACGTACCGCCGTCGCTGGTCACCGTGCCCTTGAACTCACCCGTGGGCCGGTAGGTGCCCCAGTTGTCCACGATGTAGTACTCGACGAGCGGATTCGACGTCCACCCGTAGAGCGTCAGGTAGGCGTTGCCCGACGGGTTGAAGCTGCCGGAGTACTGCACGGTCCTGCGCCCGCCGTTGCTCCAGCCCTTGCCCGCGACGAAGTTGCCGGTGTTGCTCCACGAGGTGCTGTACTGGCCGCCGGATCCCATGCTCATGGAGACGGTGCCCTGGCTGTCGGTCCAGAACGAGTAGTAGTAGCCGTTGTTGGTGCCCTCCTGATTGGTCGTGACGACCGTGTCGGCGTGGGCGGTCCCCGGCAGCATCATCGCGGCCAGCGCGCCAAGGGCGACGGCCCACGCACTGCGCACGAGCAGCACGACGGACCAGCGTCTGCGGCGGCCCGCTTGGACAAGCACGTTCATGACGGTGCTTCCTCTCTGGAGGCAGGGAGCTACTCGGGAGGTCCCCGGAGCAGTACGACGGCGCCAGTGTTGGCCTGCACGCGTCAACCGTCAACAGTTTCGGTACAAATTTCGAAACCTTCGAGACCCCAACCACCTCCCAACCAGAAGCCGAACTACAGTTCAGGCCACACCCACCCGACCGCTCACCCGCTCTAAGGCGAGCCATCTCGAACCCACCGGAGAAATCAGGACATCGATGTCCGAAACTTTCGACCGCCCCGACCGTCCGCGAACCCTGGACAGCCCCGCCGCGCCCTCACATGCTCGGTACAGGCACAGCACCGTCCCCCCACCGGAAGGTCGCGCCCGTGAAGTTCAGTTACGCGATGCTCCCCGACTACCCGCTGGCCGAGTCCCTGGAGTCGGTCAGACTCGCCGACGAACTCGGATTCCACGCCTGTTACGCCGCCGACGAGACCTGGCACAAGGACCTCTGGCTCCTCTTCGCCGCAGCGGCAGGCCGCACCGACCGCATCCGCCTCGGCCCGAGCGTCTCCCCGGTGACACTGCGCGAACCGACCCTGATCGCCCAGGCACTGGCCACCCTCGACGAACTCTCCGGCGGCCGCGCCGAAGGCGTCCTGTCCAGCGGCAACTTCGGCCTGCTGGCCCAGTACCGCATCGACTGGGCCCGCACGAAGCCCCTCTCCCGCGTCAAGGAAGCCCTGCACGTGATGCGCACGTTCCTCGACGAGGGCGCGATCACGCACGAGGGCGAGTTCTTCTCCTACGACGGCCTGTTCACGTTCGCCCGCCCGGTCCAGGACCGCCTCCCGCTGAAGCTCGGCGCGATGCGCGGGCCGAAGTCCTTCGAGGCGGCCGGGGAGTTGTCGGACGGCTGCCACCACGCCCTGAGCTACACCCGCGAGGCCTACGACTACGCGGTCCGGCACATCCGGGCGGGCGCGGAGCGGGCCGGCAAGGACTGGCGCTCACTGGACATCGGGGCCTGGGTGGTCTTCGCCACGGGCCCGGACTCGGCGACCGCGAAGGAGGCGGCCCGCAGCATGGTCGGCATCTACGCCTCCTCCATGCCGGACGAGCAACTCCGCCGCAACGGCGTCGACCCGGCCGAGCTGAAGCCCGTCATCGACGCGATCGGCGCCGGCGACCTGGCCCGCGGCATCGAACTCACCACCCCGGACATCGCCGACCGCCTCTCGGTGGCGGGCACACCGGAGGAATGCCGGGAGAAGATCGAACGCGACATCGCCCCCAGCGGCGTCAACCACATGATCTGCGCGATCACCGACCGCACCCTGGTGAAGACCTTCACGGGCCGCGACCTCCCGGACGCGGCAGACGTGAACACCCAGCTCCGACTGATCGCGGAACGGGTGATGCCGGGACTGCGGTGAAGCCTCCACCCGCGATAGTGACCGGGAGTACAGAGACGAATACTCCACTCAGCCATACTACGGTTCATTTGAGTATGCCCAGTTTGAGCTACTTAGAAGGGTGAACCCATACCAGGCTTCGTGGGCCTGGCCGGCCCCTGCCGGCGCCTTCCGCACCCACTCTTTCGGGTCCGTCGGCGACAGCCGGCTCGACACAACCCCAGCGTGTGTGAAAATTGCACACATGGAGAGCCTGCAGAGCTGGGCACAGATCGGCCGCCGCATCGCCCAGACCCGGGAGTCCGCCGGGCTGAGCCAGGGCGAGCTGGCCTCGCGCATAGAGGTCGACCGCACTGCGGTGGTGCGCATGGAACAGGGCGAGCGCAAGGTGTCCGCGCTCGAGCTCTTCCGGATCGCCGAGATCCTGGACGCGCCCCCCGCCCACTTCCTCACCGAGCCGCCCGCGGCGCTGACGTCTCGCCGCAGGACGCTCGACTCCCCCGCCGATGCGGCCACGCGTGACAGCTACCGGCTGGACATCCGGCTGGAGGAGCACGCGCGCAACGCGGAGTGGCTGGTGGCAGAGGGTTTCCTCATTCCGCCCCACCTGCACGAACCACTCGGCTGCACCGAGGCAGACCCGACCGCGCTGGCACGTGAGGCGCGGCGCGTGGCCGGCATTCCCCCAGGCCCCCTGGGACCGATGGCCTCTGTGGCCGAACGCTTCGGCCTGTATCTGGCCGTCGCCCCGGAACCCGCCGAGGGTGCTTCGCTTCTGCTGGATGCCTACGGGGTCAGCGTGATCAGCGGCCTCTCGGCTCCGGGTCGCCGACGCTGGACTGCCGCCCACGAACTCGGTCACCATCTGCTGCGGGACGAGTACCACAGCGACGCAGGTGTGGCCGCGAGCCGGGACGAGCGGGAACAGGCCATCGATGACTTCGCCGGGGCGTTTCTGCTGCCCGAGGACGAGTTCGGCTCCGTCTTCAGGCAAGCTGTCAGCCGGGGCCTCTCGCCCAGGGAAGCCTTGATCGGTGTCGCCGCCGATTACCGGATCTCCTGGTCGTCCACCGTGTCGAGGGCCCGGTGGCTCGGGCTAGTGAGCACGCCCGCTGCTCACCGCCTCAGGGCCGATACGCCGGTACGCGGCGATTTCCTGGCAGTCCGTGGTGCCGAGCCAGTACCGGACCTCGAACCCGGCGCTACCGGAACGGCTTGGCGACAGGCGGTCCTGGCTGCCTGGAAGGCCGGTGCGGTGTCCGGAGCGCGTGCGGTCGAGTTGCTCTACGGCGCCCTGCGGGAGAGCGAGCTGCCGGAGCAGGACCTGGAGGACGTCGGGCCGTGAACGTACAGAGGGAGGGGACCAGTTCGGCCGGACAGCTCCTCGCGTGGGACACGTCACCGCTGCACCATGCGATCAAGGCCGGCCGGGTGGACACGTTGGCGGACCTCGCCGCCGAATGCCGGGGGCTACGCCGCCGCAATGTCACCACGGCTGCGGTCATCGAGGAGCTGCGCCACTACGACCTGGACATCTCGGGCCTGGGCTGGCTCGAGGTCCAGCACGTGGACGGTCTCGCCGAACTCACCGCACTGGTGCGGTGGATGGAACGCGTCTCGGGGCAGAAGTCCAACCACGGTGAGGCCACCGTGCTCGCCTGGGCCGAGGTGCACGGCGCGGTCGCGGTGGTCGATGATCTGGACGCCCGCAAAGCGGCGCGCGCCGGGGGCCTCACCGTGTGGGGCGTACTCCGGGTGATCGCGGAAGGGGTACGGGACGGCCGCGCGACGGAATACGTGGCGTCCACGCTCGTCGACGCGCTACTCGGGTCAGGAGCGCGCTACCCGTGCGGTCACGGCGGTTTCCCCGAGTGGGCGGGAAAGAACGGATTGCTCTGAGGCCAGGTCGCCCTGGCGCACTGCAAGGGTGACCGGGCGGCGCGCGTCACGGGACCACGTGACGCTGCCGCCGGCAGCCGTCGTCACGGCGCCCGTGTCACCTCCACCGTCACCGTGATCGTGCCGTTGTTGTCGTCGAGGCAGACGTCGGCGTCGTTGACGCGGAGCTGGACCAGGCCGTCTCCGCCGACCTTGAAGGTCTTGCCGTCTCCGATGGCGAGGGCCGGTGCGTCGTCCGTGTCCGCGACGCGGGTCACCAGTGTGCCGAAGGGGGCGTCGGGGACGATCTTGCAGTTGGCCGCGAAGTCCAGCTGTCCGTCGGTCTCCGCGTCGTAGCCGCCCGGTCCCGTCATCGGCATGCGCTGCCGGTCGACCGTCCACTCGCCCTCGCGGAACGTCACGGTGACGGTGTCGCCCGCGCCGACCACCGCGTCCTCGACCGGCTGCCAGCCGTCGTGGGCGTCAACGACCAGTTCGTAGGAGGTGGCGGTGGCCTCGGGCGTCGTGACGGGCGAGGCCACGGGGGATGCGCTCGGCGCAGGGGTCACCACCTTGTCGTCGGCGCGGCCCTGCTCGTCGCCCCCGAAGGGCAGGACGCCGGAGAGGAAGAGCCCGCCGCCCACGACGGCGACGAGCGCGACGGGTCCGCCGAGCGACCACGCCAGCCGTCGGCCGACGCCGTCCGCCCGGCCCGCTCCGGGTCCGCCCGCCTGAGGCGCCGGGCCGTGCACGGTCGCGGCGGTGTGCAGGGCCGTGCCCGAGGGGCCGGTGGGGGGCGGTGCCAGGCGGGTGTCACCGGCCCGGGGCGAGGGGCCGGGGCTCTGGACGACGGCGGTGACGGCGTCCGGCGCCACACCGCCCGTGCCGGGCGCGGCCGTGGGCGCCGGCGGCAACGCCGGGACGGGGGGCGGGGCGGACAGCTGGGCCGAGCCCGGGGCGCCGCCGGCCGCGGGGAGCGGGGCGATGTCCGTGCGGCCCTCCGCGACGGCGCTCAGGGCGGCCGCCACCTCGGCGGTGCCGGGGCGCTCGCCCGGTGTCTTGCGCAGCAGGGCCTCGACGACGGGCCGGAGCGGGCCGAGGGACGGCGGGAGCACCGGCTCCTCGTAGACGACGGCGTGCAGCGTCGCGGCGTACGCGGGGCGGCGGAAGGGCGACTGGCCGCCGCAGACGGTGACCAGCGTGGCCCCGAGCGACCACAGGTCGGACGCGGGTCCCGCCTCCTGTGCCATGGCCCGCTCCGGCGCCATGTACTCGATGGAGCCGACCAGTTGGCCGGTCGAGGTGAGCAGTTCGCCGTCGTCCAGGGCCGCGATGCCGAAGTCGGTCAGCACCGCGCTGCCGTCGGGGCGCAGCAGCACGTTGGCCGGTTTCACGTCGCGGTGCAGGGTGCCCGCGAGGTGAACGGCCCGGAGGGCGTCCAGGAGTTGGAGGCCCAGGCGGGCGGTGTGGGGCGGCGTGAGCGGGCCAGACCGTTCCAACTGGGCCGCGAGGGACGGGCCCTGGACCAGTTCCATGACGATCCAGAGCCGGTCCTCGAAGTCGACCAGGTCGTGTACGCCGACCACGTGCGGGTGCGGCACCCGGGCGACGGCGCGCGCCTCACGCAGCGCGCGGCGCATCCGGGTGCGGTGGTCCTCGTCGCCCTCGGTGGCGATGTGCAGTTCCTTGGCGGCGACCTGCCGGTCCAGGAGCTGGTCGTGGGCCCGCCAGACGATGCCCATGCCGCCTCTGCCCAGTACGTCGCGCAGCAGGTAGCGGCCGGCGATCACGCGCCCGGAGCCCCCGTCGGCCTGCTGATCAGGAACGCCGGTCAGCACCGGTTTCTCACATCCCTCTCGCTACCACCCAGTGACCGCGTCCGTCGCGGCCCCCACCGCGGCGACACGGGCAGGCCCGGGAACGATCAGACCCGGGCCGAAGGAAAAGACGGTGGCAACAATACCGATACCCGTGCGTCGTTCTGCTCCAATCCTGTTCCGTGAGGCGGTCGTTGCCGCTCCTGTTCTCCCTTGGGGCCCAACGGCCCCTTGTCTCCCTCGGCTCAACGGCCCCTTGTCTCCCTCGGGCCGGCCCGACGGCAGGGAAGGGAACGGCCGGGTCAGCCCGCGAACGGGACCTGGGCCGCGGCCGGCGGTGTGCGCCGGTCGTCGTGCGGATGGTGCCACAGGCCCTGGGCCGCCAGGCGGGGCAGGACGCCTTCGCCGAACCAGTAGGCCTCCTCCAGGTGCGGGTAGCCGGAGAGGACGAACTCGTCGATGCCGAGGGCGTGGTACTCCTTGATGCGCTCGGCGACCTCGTCGTGGCTGCCGACCAGTGCCGTGCCCGCGCCGCCGCGCACCAGGCCGATCCCGGCCCACAGGTTGGGGTGGATCTCCAGCCCGTCCCGGTTTCCGCCGCCGTGCAGGGCGAGCATGCGCTGCTGCCCTTCCGACTCGCTGCGGGCGAGTCCGGCCTGGATCCGTGCCACGGTCGCCGGGTCGAAGCCGTCGAGGAGGCGGTTCGCCTCGGCCCACGCCTGTTCGGCGGTGTCGCGGGTGATGACGTGCAGCCGGATGCCGAACCGCACCGTGCGGCCCTGCTGGGCGGCGAGCGCGCGGACCCGGCCGATCTTCTCGGCCACCTGCGCGGGCGGCTCGCCCCAGGTGAGGTAGACGTCGGTGTACTGGGCGGCGATCTCGGTGGCGACGGGCGAGGACCCGCCGAAGTACACCTCGGGCACCGGGTCGGGTACGCGCGCCAGTTTCGCGTCCTCGACGCGCAGGTGCTCGCCGTCCAGGTCGACGGTCCTGCCCTGCCACAACTCGCGTACGACGTGCAGGAATTCTCCGGTACGGCGGTACCGGGCGTCCTTGTCCAGGAAGTCGCCGTAGGCCCGCTGCTCGTGGGTCTCGCCGCCGGTGACGACGTTGAGCAGCAGCCGGCCGGGGGCCTGCCACTGGAAGGTGGCCGCCATCTGGGCCGCGAGCGTGGGCGAGACCGCGCCGGGGCGGAAGGCGACCAGGAACTTCAGGCGCTCGGTGACCTGCGAGACCATCGCCGTCGTCAGCCAGGCGTCCTCGCACCAGGCGCCGGTCGGGGTCAGGGCGCCCACGAAGCCCAGGGTCTCGGCGGCGCGGGCGATCTGGCCGAGGTAGGCGACCGTCGGGGGCCGGTTCCTGCCGAAGGCCGTGGCCGGGGTGCCGTGGCCGCCGCCGACGACGTGCCGGCTGTCGCCGTTGGTGGGCAGGAACCAGTGGAAGGTGAGGGACACGTCGGTCTCCGATCTGGCGGTGGGAGGGGTGCGGCCGAGGCACCGGGGGCGGCCGGGCGCCCTGGGAGCGGGGTGTGGCGCCCTCAGAGCAGGCCGTGGCGGGGCGGGCGGGTGCCGGTGAGGACGTGGCGGCCGATGTGCTGGACCTTCCAGCGGGCCGGGTCGTGCAGGGTGTGGGTGCGGGCGTCGCGCCAGTGCCGGTGCAGGTTCAGGGAGTCCAGGGCGGCGCGGGTGCCGGACACATCGAACAGGGCGCTGCCCACCTCGACCGCGGTGCGGGCCGCCTGGACCTTGGCCGCCGCCACCGCGATCGACGCCCCGGCGGCCGAGTCGTCCGTGAGGTCGGCGGAGGCCGCGTCCACCGTCCGGGCGGCCTCACCCAGCAACGCCTCCGACGCTCGTACGGCCAGGGCGAGTTCGCCGAAGCGCTGGACGAGCAGCGGGTCCTCCACGGCGGTCTCCGCGCCGCTCTCGAACCACGGCCGGCTCTTCGTGCGGACGAACTCGGCGGCCTCCGCCAGTGCCCCGGCCGCGATCCCGGCGTCGATGGCGGCGTGCAGCAACTGGGCGATTGCGCCGTGGAGTTGGGGTCCCTGGAAGGTGAGGTGGTGTGGCAGTACGCGGTCGGCGGGCACGGTGACGCCCGCCAGGCGTACGGTGCCGCTGGCCGTCGTACGCTGGCCCATGCCCTCCCAGTCGTCGACGACGGTGACGCCGGGGGCGCTGCGCGGGACGTAGGCGACGTGCAGGTTGTCGTCCTCGGTGCGGGCCAGTACCGGGATCCAGTCGGCGAACAGGGCGCCGGTGGAGTAGTGCTTGACGCCGTCGAGGGTGTAGGAGCCGTCCGGGCGGCGGGTCAGGCGGGTGCGGATGTCCTGGACGTGTTTCGTTCCGGCCTCGGACTGGGCGTTGCCGAAGCGGCGTCCGGCGAGCAGTTCGGCGAAGAAGAACGTCCGCTGCTCCTCGGTGCCCTGGCGGCGGATGACGTTGACGTACGCGAAGTGGCTCTGCGGGATCTGGGCGAGGCTGCCGTCGGCGGCGGCGAGCAGCCGGAACACCTCGGCGAGTGTCGTGGCGCGGACGTCCGCTCCCCCGTGGTCGGCGGGCACCGTGACGGCCAGCAGGCCCGAGACGGACAGCCGGTCCAACTCCGCGCGCGGCAGGCGTCGTTCGGCGTCGCGGGCACGGGCGCCCGGGCGGAACTCGTCGGCGAGGGCGGCGGCGACGGCGAGGGCCTCCGCGTCGTCGGCGATGACGTGTGCGGGCCCGGCCATCAGCTCGCCGCGCTCAGGTGCGGGGCGCGGCCGGCCCGGCCGAGGGCGGCCGAGAACTGGTCGACGACCTGTGCCAGCGCCTCCGCGGCGCCGGGCGCGACGGTCAGGGACCCGTCCTCGTGCGCGGTGATGTCCTTGTCCAGGGTGAACCAGCCCGGTACGACGTGGGTGGCGCCCATGGAGGTGAGGACCGGGCGCAGCGCGTAGTCGAGGGCGAGGACGTGCGCCGTGGAGCCGCCGGTGGCCAGCGGCAGCACGGTCTTCCCGGTCAGGGCGTACTGCGGGAGCAGGTCCAGCAGGGCCTTGAGGACCCCGGAGTAGGCGGCCTTGTAGACGGGGGTGGCCACGACGACGCCGTCGGCCTCGGCGAACAGTTCGCGGGCCGCGACGATCGCGGGGTGGGCGAAGTCCGCACCGAGCAGTGCCTCGGCCGGTACGGTCCGCACGTCCAGGGGCGTCACCCGGTGGCCCTGGGCGACGAGCCGCTGGTCGAGGTGGCGCAGGAGGCGGTGGGTGCGGGAGGAGGCGGAGGGACTGCCGGAGAGGGACAGGACGGTGGCCATGAGTCCTCTTTCGGTGGTGGTGTGGGGAGGGCG
>NZ_JACBYP010000146.1 GCF_018982965.1 Streptomyces mayonensis
CTCCGGCTCCGAGCCCTCTGCTCCCACCGCCTCCGGCTCCGAGCCCTCCGCCCACCCCACCTCCGCTGCCGAGCCCCCTGACCGCGCCGGGGCCCGCGATCCGAACCCCACCGAGGACGACACCCGATGACGACCAGCAGCAACGGCCGCGTGATCCGCGTGCTGATCGCCGACGACCAGCAGATGGTCCGGCAGGGATTCACCGTGCTGCTCAACACCCAGCCCGGCATCGAGGTGATCGGGCAGGCGGTGGACGGCCTGGACGCGATCGAGAAGGTCGCCGAGCTGTCCCCCGACGTCGTCCTGATGGACATCCGCATGCCCGAGCTGGGCGGCATCGAGGCGACCCGCCGGATCACCGGCTCGACTCCGGACATCAGGGTGCTCGTGCTGACCACCTTCGACCTCGACGAGTACGTGTACGAGGCGCTGCGGGCCGGGGCGTCCGGGTTCCTGCTGAAGGACGCGTCGGCCGACCAGCTCGCCGAGGCGGTCCGGGTGGTGGCGGCCGGGGACGCCCTCCTCGCACCGGGCATCACCCGGCGGCTGATCGCCGAGTTCTCCCGGCTGGACGATCGCCCGCGCGCCCCGCTGAGGGCCCGCGTCGGCGACCTGACCGGGCGGGAGACGGAGGTCCTCGCCCTGATCGCACAGGGCCTGTCGAACGCGGAGATCGCCCAGCGCCTGGTGGTCGCCGAACAGACGGTGAAGACGCACGTGGGCAGGATCCTGGTGAAGCTGGGGCTCAGGGACCGCACCCAGGCGGCGGTCTTCGCCTACGAGTCGGGCCTGGTGCGCCCCTCGGGATACTGAGGAGCGACGGGTCGTGGTCCGCGTAGTACCTGAGAGGGACGCCCGGGAACCCGTCTGCGCGGGGACGACCGCCCTCACCCGCTCGGCCTACGGTGTGGACGTGACCGAGACGACTCACCAGCAGGCCGGCAACGGCACCCGCAGCCCGGAGTACCGGCTGTTCCGGAACGCCCTGCGGGGGCTGCAACAGGACCTGTTCCACGACCCCTTCGCCTACCGCCCGCTGCCGCCCCGGCGCACCGACGGCCCGTTCGTCCGCCGGCTGCCCGGCCGGCTGCGGCAGGCCGCGCGGCACCTCCCGCACGCGGTGGTGGCGGCGGCCGCGCTGCTCGCCCTGATCATCGGCGCGGTGGCGGGCGGTCTGCCCGGCGGTGACGCGCTGGCCCTGCTGACCGGCGTACTGTGTGCCCTCCCCGTGGTCGCCACGCTGGTCCGGCCGATCGGCGCGTTCTGGCTGTCCGTCGCGGTGGCTCCCGTCGGCGCGCTCATCAACGGCGACGGACGGGACTGGCCGTGGATACCCGGCGCGCTGGTCTGCCACCTCGTGGTGCTGGTCGTCGTCGCGCTGCGCACCCGGCCCCGTACGGCGGTCTGGATGTGGGTCCTCACTACCGCGTACGCCCTGCTCTCGGACGCGCTCTTCGGCGGCTCGTACTACTACACGAACGGCGCGCCCATGATGGTGTCGTCCGCGTTCGCCCTGCTGCTGGTCTGCCTCTGGCACGTCCGGCACATCGCGCAGGAGCAGGTGACCGCGCAGCAGACGGTCACCGCGCACGAGCGGTCCCGGCGCACCCTGCTCGAGGAGCGCACGAACATCGCCCGCGAGCTGCACGACGTGGTCGCGCACCACATGTCGGTGGTCGCGATCCAGGCCGAGGCCGCGCCCTACCGGGTGGAGGATCCGCCGGAGGAGCTGGAGCGGGCCTTCGCCACCATCCGGGAGAACGCGGTGGCCGCGCTCACCGAGCTGCGCCGCGTCCTCGGCGTGGTCCGCGCCGAGGACTACGAGGCGCCGGACGCCCCGCAGCCGACCCTCGCCGACCTGGACGCCCTGCTGGACAACGTGCGGGAGGCGGGCCTGGCCGTGGACAAGGCGGTGACCGGCGCGGTGCGTGAACTGCCGCCCGGCGTGGAGCTGTCGGCGTACCGGATCGTGCAGGAGGCCCTGAGCAACAGTCTGCGGCACGCGCCCGGAGCCACGGCCAGGGTCGAGGTCTCCTACGTCCTGGGCGGCCTGGGCCTGCGTGTCGTCAACACCGCCATCCCCCAGAACACGCTGGTCAAGCCCTCGCCCGGCGCCGGACACGGGGTCACCGGCATGCGGGAGCGGGTGTCGATGCTGAACGGCGAGATGACGGCGGGCCCCACCGACGACGGCGGCTACGAGGTGGCGGTGTTCCTGCCGGTCACCGCAGCGAACGAGGACGACGCATGACGGACCACACGATCCGGGTACTGATCGCCGACGACCAGATGATGGTGCGCGAGGGGTTCTCGGTCCTGCTCAACGCGATGCCGGGCATCGAGGTCGTCGGCGAGGCGGTCAACGGCCGGGAGGCCGTCGCGAAGGTCCGCGAGCTGTCCCCGGACGTCGTCCTGATGGACATCCGCATGCCCGAGCTGAACGGCATCGAGGCGACGCGGGAGATCGTGGCGGCGGACAGCACGTCGAAGGTGCTGGTCCTCACCACCTTCGACCTCGACGAGTACGTGTACCAGGCACTGCGCGCGGGCGCTTCCGGCTTCCTCCTCAAGGACGCCTCGGCCCGCCAGCTCGCGGACGGTGTCCGGGTGGTGGCGGCCGGGGAAGCCCTTCTCGCACCCTCGATCACCAAGCGCCTGATCACCGAGTTCTCCAAGCTCTCCGACGCCCCGCGTCTGATGCCCTCGGCCCAGGCGGCGTACGGTGACCTGACCGAGCGCGAGACGGAGGTCCTGGTCCTCATCGCACAGGGCCTGTCGAACGCGGAGATCGCCGGGCGCCTGGTGGTCGCCGAGTCGACGATCAAGACCCACGTGAGCCGCATCCTGGTGAAGCTCGGCCTGCGCGACCGCACCCAGGCAGCGGTCTTCGCCTACGAGGTCCGCCTGGTCGCCCCGGGCTGACCGGCACCGACCTCGCACCGTACCGGCGGTGGCGACGGCGGCACCTGCGTCGACATGGCGGAGTTGGTCACCCGTACGGCCATCCGCGACTCCGTGTCCCCCACCCGGGAGTCAAGCGGCGCTCCCGGGCCGGGGCGTGAGTTCCATGTGGAAGCACACACGGTTCTGACCGGGACCGTCGTAGTCGCTGTGCACGGGCAGGCCGTCGACCAGGTGATCGCCTTCTTCCACTGCGAAGCCCATGGCCCGGTGGAACGCGATGGACCCGGTGTTCGCGGGCGAGGTGATCGCACGCACGTGCCGGCGCTCGGCCTCGGCGGCCCGTTGAAGAAACGTCGTGTAGAGCCCGCGGGCCACGCCTTGCCCACGCAGCGCCGGATCAACTCCCACGAAGTGGATGTATGCCTCGTTCTCGTTGTCGGCGGAGTAGAAGCCGACCAGGAACGCCCTGATACCGGTGTCGTCCTCCAGCACCAGGCTGGTGCCGGCGAAGAACTGCAGGAACAGCTTCGGCAGCAGCAGGGACAACTCGTGGGCCTGCTCCGGTGTGCGTGAGTCGCTCCACCACCTCCGTACGCATTCGACGATCGTGCGGTGGTCGGTGACGAGGGCCTGGCGCACCTCGGACATGTCCGTCCCCTTTCGCGTGCGGCTCTTCGTTTTCTATTGTCCGTCCATGACGGTTGAGTCCGACCTCGCGTTCGACCCGTGGGACCCCACCTTCGTCGCCGACCCCTACCCCGCCTTCGCCGAGCTGCGGGCCCGGGGCCGCGTGCTCTACTACGAGCCGAGCGACCAGTGGCTGGTCCCGCACCACGCGGACGTGTCGGCGCTGCTGCGCGACCGCCGGCTCGGCCGGACGTACCAGCACCGTTTCTCGCACGAGGAGTTCGGCCGCACCCCGCCCCCGCCGGAGCACGAGCCCTTCCACACGCTCAACGACCACGGCATGCTCGACCTGGAGCCCCCGGACCACACCAGGATCCGGCGCCTGGTGTCGAAGGCGTTCACACCGCGCACGGTGGAGCGTCTGAAGCCGTACGTGCACGGGCTGGCGGACGACCTGGTGTCCCGGCTGGTCGCGGCGGGCGGCGGCGACCTGCTCACGGACGTGGCCGAGCCGCTGCCGGTCGCCGTGATCGCCGAGATGCTGGGCATCCCGGAGTCCGACCGGGCCCCGCTGCGCCCCTGGTCGGCGGAGATCTGCGGGATGTACGAGCTGAACCCGTCCGAGGAGACGGCGGCGAAGGCGGTCCGGGCGTCCCTCGACTTCTCGGAGTACCTGCGGGCCCTGATCGCCGCCCGCCGAGAGGAGCCCGGCGACGACCTGATCTCCGGCCTGATCGCCGCCCACGACGAGGACGACGACCGTCTCACCGAGCAGGAGATGATCTCGACCTGCGTCCTGCTCCTGAACGCCGGTCACGAGGCCACGGTCAACGCCACCACCAACGGCTGGCTGGCGCTCTTCCGCAACCCCGGCCAGCTCGCGGCCCTGCGCGCCGACCGCTCCCTCGTCCCGTCCGCCGTCGAGGAGCTGATGCGCTACGACACCCCGCTCCAGCTCTTCGAACGCTGGGTCCTCGACGAGATCGAGATCGACGGCACGGTCCTCCCGCGCGGCGCGGAGGTGGCGATGCTGTTCGGTTCGGCCAACCACGACCCGGCCGTCTTCACCGACCCGGAACGCCTCGACCTCACCCGCCGGGACAACCCCCACATCTCCTTCAGCGCCGGCATCCACTACTGCATCGGCGCCCCGCTGGCCCGCATCGAGCTGGCGGCGTCGATGACGTCCCTGCTGGAGGCGGCCCCGACCCTGCGGCTCGCGGCGGAACCGGAACGCAGACCCAACTTCGTGATGCGGGGCCTGACGGGGCTACGCGTGGAACTGTGACGACTCGGGGCGCCGGCGCCGCCCCAGCAGCCAGGCGCCGAGCCCCCACACCACGGCGGGCACGAGGGCCCCGGCGAGGAAGACCAACGGCAGCTCGGTGAGGACGGCCCCGAAGTCCTGCCCGTTGCTCTCGAACCCGTTGCCGAGATGCCGCTGCGTGCGGCCCGAGGCACCCCACAGCCACACGGCCCCCGCGGCGCCCCCCATCGACACCAGGCACCCGCCGTACGTCACCGCGTCTCGTTTCATGCAGTTGAGGACGCCACCGGCCCCTGTGCCGGTTTCCTCGCAGTGGTGCGGGAGGTGCTACGCAGGGGGCGGGCCGTCCAGGAGGGTCACGCCGTAGCGGGCGAGTCCGTCCGCGTGGTCCAGGTCGTGCCGCGCGTCGGCGTGGCCGACCGAGCGGAAGTAGCCCTCGATCGCGCCCGGATTGTTGATGACCAGCACCTCCGCCGTCGTGGTGAGCGGCTGCAGGGTGTGGGGGACCGACCGGGGGCCGAAGACGTAGGCGCCGGCCCCGGCGTCGTGCACCTCGCACGCGTCGAGCGTGGCCGAGCCGACCCAGAAGCGGACACGGCCGGACAGCACCACCCAGCTCTCGTCCTCGCGGCTGTGCACGTGCAGGGGCGGTGCGTCCGAGCGACGCATGGTCAGCCGGGCGACGCTGACGACTCCCAGGGTCTCGGTGTGCGACACGACCTGTTCCTGCACGCTGTCGTAGTAGCGGTAGCGGGTGCCTTCGCCGGGGTTGCGTACGAGTGCGACGCTCATGTGAGTGCTCCCTCTTCTTCACGCACGGACGACTTCTTCACGCACGGACGACGGCAGGGCCGGCCGGTCGTGAACACCGACCGACCGCCCTATAGTTCACCGTTCAACTATTTCCGCTCCGTTACCCCCGCGCAAGAGGCCTCGCGGATCTGTCCGGATTCCGCCGCCCGGCCCGGCCCGGACCCGTAGCCCGGACCCGTCGGCCCGGACCCGTAGGCCCGGACCGATCCCCCGACGTCACGTCAGATCCCGCCGCCGCAACCCGGCGAGCCCCGCCCCCACCAGCGCCCCCGCGATCAGGACCAGCACCGGCACCGGTGCCCAGCTCATCTCCCCGCCCGGCAGCTTCGGCAGGTGTCCGTACGGCGACATGTCCAGCACGGTCTGCGGCACCTCCAGCGCCGGTCCGACCCAGCCGAGCAGCAGCACCGCGCCGGCGACGGCCCACGCGGCCACCGCCGCCCGGGGCAGCAGCCCGTGCAGCAGCACCGCGGCCCCGCCGATCACCCACACCGCCGGCAACTGCACCAGGCACGCGCCCAGGATCGGCCCGAGGTCCCGCCCGTACCCGGCCGCGAAACCGAGCCCGGCGAGCAGCATGATGAGGGCCGCACCGCCGAAGGCGATCACCAGGTGCCCCGCCGCCCACCGCAGCCGGCCCACCGCACCCGCGAGCACCGGTTCCGCGCGCCCCGACGTCTCCTCGCTGCTGAGCCGCAGCACCGACGCCACCACGTACAGCGCGGCGACCAGCCCGAGCATCCCGACCATCGCCGACACGAACGCGTCGGTGAGCCCGGCCTGCCCGCCCATCCGCTCGACGACCGCGCGGGCCTGTTCGTTGTCCCCGACCAGATCGGCCGCGCCCTCCGTCATCCCGCCGTAGACGACCCCGGCGAGGAGGAAGCCGGTGCTCCAGCCGACGACGCTGCCCCGCTGCAGCCGCCAGGCCAGCGCGCCGGCCGTGCGCAGGCGCCCCGCGGCCGGTCCCGGGCGGGTCGGCAGAAAGCTCATGCCGAGGTCCCGGCGCCCGGCCAGGGCATAGGCCAGCGCCCCCTGTGCGACGGCCGCGCCCGCGAGCAGCAGCAGTACCCACCACCGCTCGTCCGCGAAGGCCCGCACGTTCTCCAGCCAGCCCAGCGGCGACACCCACGTCAGGACCGACGCCCCGTCGTCCGTCCCCGCGTCGCCCGCGGCACGCAGCAGGAAGGCCCCGCCCAGTACCGCCGCCGTCAGCCCCCGGGCCAGCCGTGCGCTCTCGGTGAGCTGGGCGACGATCGCCGCCGTGGTCGCGAAGAGCATCCCGACGCCCGCGACCCCGAGACCGAGGGCGAGCGCGCCGGCCGCCCCCTGCCCGGCCAGTCCGGCGGCGACCAGCAGGGCCAGGGCGGCGTTGGCGACCGCCGCCGCGAGCAGCGCCGCCGTCAGCGGGGCCCGGCGCCCCACCATGCCTGAGGCGACGACCTCCTGCCGTCCGCTCTCCTCCTCGTCGCGGGTGTGGCGTACGACGATCAGCAGGCTCATCACAGCGGCGAGCGCGCCGGCGTACAGGCCGACGCGCCAGGCGGTGAGCGCGCCGAGGCCGTCGTCGAAGACGGGGCCGACCAGCGCCCGCAGCGAGGCGTTGGTCTCCGTCTGCCGCATCAGCTCGGCGCGCTCCGCGGCCGTGCCGTACAGGCCCCTGATGGTGCCCGGCATGGACAGCACCATGAGCGCGTTCACCGCGACCCAGACGGGGATCAGCACGCGGTCGCGGCGCAGCGCGAAGCGCAGCAGCGTGCCGGTGCCGGCCAGTTGGCGCGAGCCGCCGGACCGGGCCGCGAGGGCCGTGGTGTCGGCGTCGGCGTCGGCGTCGGTGGTGGCGGTCATCGGCCCGTCACCTCCGCGCCGGCCCGGGTGTCCCCGGCGTTCCCGGCCTGGTAGTGCCGCAGGAACAGCTCCTCCAGCGTCGGCGGCGTCGACGTCAGCGAGCGCACGCCGGTCTCGCTCAGCGACTTGAGGACGGCGTCCAGCTTGTCGGTGTCGACCTGGAGCCGGACGCGGTGTCCCCGGACGTCGAGGTCGTGGACGCCCGGCAGGTGGGCGAGCCCGTTCGGGGCGCCCGCGAGTTCGGCGGTGACGCTGGTCCGGGTCAGGTGACGCAGGTCGGCGAGCGAGCCGCTCTCGACGGTCCGCCCCTTGCGGATGATGCTGACCCGGTCGCACAGCTCCTCGACCTCGCTGAGGATGTGGGAGGAGAGCAGCACCGTCCGGCCGCGCTCGCGCTCCTCCGCCACGCAGCGCCGGAAGACCCCCTCCATCAGCGGGTCGAGTCCGGAGGTGGGTTCGTCGAGGATCAGCAGGTCGACGTCGGAGGCGAAGGCGGCCACCAGGGCCACCTTCTGGCGGTTGCCCTTGGAGTAGGTGCGGCCCTTCTTGGCCGGGTCGAGTTCGAAGCGCTCGACCAGCTCCGCGCGCCGCCGGGCGTCCAGTCCGCCGCGCAGGCGGCCGTAGAGGTCGATGACCTCGCCGCCGGAGAGGTTGCGCCACAGCGTCACGTCGCCGGGGACGTACGCGATCCGCCGGTGCACCTCCACCGCGTCCGCCCACGGATCGCGCCCGAGCACCTGTGCGGCGCCGGAGTCGGCGCGCAGCAGGCCGAGCAGCACCCGGACGGTGGTGGACTTGCCGGCTCCGTTGGGTCCGAGGAACCCGTGGACCTCGCCGGACGCGACCTCCAGGTCGAGCCCGTCCAGAGCGTGCGTGCGTCCGAACGCCTTGTGCAGTCCGGAGACGCTGATTGCCTTCGTCATGATTCGGAAATTACGCTTCCTTCAGAAACTTGTGAAGTTAAGGAACCGTCAGGATGCTGTGCGGCGCGGGTGAGGGATGATCGACGGATGACGACGGAACCAGCGGAGGCGGGGCGCGACCCCGAGGCGGTGTCGAAGTTCGTGGAGGGCTTCGCGGCCCAGCTCGTCGAGGCCGGGATGCAGCGCATGCCGGCCCGGGTCTTCGCCGCCCTGCTGGCCTCCGACTCGGGCACGCTGACCTCGGCGGAGCTCGGCGAGAGCCTCCGGGTCAGCCCGGCCGCCGTGTCCGGCGCCGTGCGCTACCTCTCCCAGCAGCACATGGTCTCCCGCGAGCGCGAACCCGGTTCACGCCGTGAGCGCTACCGGGTGCACAGCAACCAGTGGTACGAGGCGCTCACCAACCGCGAGGCCGTCCTCAAGCGCTGGGAGAGCGCCCTGCGCGAGGGTGTCGACAGCCTCGGCGCCGGCACCCCGGCGGGCCGGCGCATGGCCGAGACGCTCGCTTTCTTCGAGTTCGTCGACGGGGAGATCGTGGCGATGATGGAACGCTGGCGGGTGCAGCGGGAGGAAAGGTTCGGGCGGGGATGAACGGTGATCCGGAAAACAGAGAAACGGAGAAACAGAGAAGAGGACGTAATCAATCGGCTGCTCTGGGTTGCGACTGGTCCGTATCACGGGGAGGGCGCATCATGACAGTCATGGCGGAGCGACCGACGATGAGCGGTACCACTGAGTCCCAGAGCTTCGAGGAGTTGCTGCAGACCCTCGACGCGCTGGTCGTGCCCGACGGCTCCAAGGCCGAGATCATCAAGGGGAACATCGTCGGGTCGCCGTGGTCCAAGGGGTATTACCTCGACGTCATGGAACTGGCGTGCGAGCAGCTCAGGCCGCATCTACCGGAAGAGCACCGGATCAGCTACGGGCCTTTCCTCTACGCGTTTCCGGGAGCCGAGCGCGCGTTCGGGCCAGACATTCACGCGGGGCACCGGAGCGTCAGCCGACAGACCAGCACCCACCTCGATGGCGAAGCTCTCTCCTTCGTCGCCGAGCTGACCTCCTCCTCCACCCGGGACACCGACCTCACCGACAAGATCGAGGTCTACGGACGCGCCGGTGTCCCCGTCTACCTGCTCCTCGACATGCAGGAGGAGCAGGCCACGGTTCTGTGGACGCCGTCCGCCAAGGGATACGAGTCGCGTGTCACCAGGCCCTTCGGCGAGAAGCTCCTGATCCCCGCCCCGTTCGACTGCCTGCTGGACACCACCGGCTTCAAGGCACCCTGACCAGCAGCACCAGCAGCACCAGCAGCACCAGCAGCACCAGCAGCACCAGCAGCACCAGCAGCACCAGCAGCCCTACCCCGCGGGCAGCGTCAGTCCCCACGCCCCCTCCCGCGCCACCCACGTCCGTGTCCCCACCGGCCCGCACACCACCGCGTCGGCCCGGTACCGGAAGTGCGCCCCCGACACGGTCACCCTCCGTCCGCTCGCCGTCAGCGGCGACGCCTGCGCGCCCACCGACAGCGGCCGAGCCTCCACCACGGCCACCCCTCCGCCGCCCGGCATCACCGTGAGCGCCTCCAGCGACTGGTCCAGGTCCACCAGCGTCACCCCGTCCACCTCCACCCGCAGCCGGGCCGGACCGGCCGCCCCCGGCGGCACGGCGTTCCGCGCCGGACGCGAGGACGCCAGCGTCCGTACGAGCGACTGACAGGTCCGCAGCCAGGGACGGAGCGCCCCCGGGCCGTGACCCCTGTCCTCCCGCCCAGGCTCCGGAACCGGCACCGGAACCGGCGGAATGCCCACCTCTCCCAGCACCACCCCGTCACTGTCGTCGACGAGCAGGTCCAGGCGCCGTTCCGCACCGTCGAGGACGGCCCGCGCCGCCGCCACCGCCCCCGTCGGCAGCCCCAGGGACCGGGCGAGACCCAGCGCGGACCCCACCGGCACCACCGACAGCGCGCAGCCCGCCAGCTCCCGCTGCCGGTGCAGCAGAGCCACGGCCCGCAGCAGCGCACCGTCGTCACCGACCACCACCGGCCGCCGCGAACCCCGCCGCCGCAGCGCCCGCGCGAACTCCTCCGGGTCGTCCGCAAGACACACCTTCGTGTGCGACGCACCCGCGCTGAGCACGTCCTTCGCGATCCGGACGGACTCCCCGTCCGTCCGCCGGGCAACGGGATCGACGACCACCAGAAGCGGATCGGACCTCGCGTGAGGATGGGCGGAAGAGCTCGCGGAAGTCGCCACCTCGGCCGTGCCTCGCTTCCTCGGGTAGCATCTTTGTGCAAGAGCCCCTTGCGCTGTTGCGCCAGGGGCTTCGTCTATTCCGGGGCACCCGGTCCGACGGTTGGCGGCCAACGACGGTCGCGGTGTACGTGGCGGAAACCCGTCGCATACGCCCTCGACCATGGACATGCCCCGCCCGGAAGGGGTGTACGCGCGTGCCCGCACTTGTGCTGCTCGGTGCTCAGTGGGGTGACGAAGGCAAGGGAAAGGCGACGGACCTGCTCGGTGGTTCCGTCGACTATGTGGTGCGCTACCAGGGCGGCAACAACGCCGGCCACACGGTAGTCGTGGGCGACCAGAAGTACGCCCTCCACCTGCTCCCTTCCGGGATTCTCTCCCCCGGCTGCACGCCGGTCATCGGAAACGGCGTCGTCGTCGACCCGTCGGTCCTGTTCTCCGAGCTGAGCGGGCTGAACGAGCGAGGCGTCGACACGTCCAAGCTCCTGATCAGCGGAAACGCGCACATCATCACGCCGTACAACGTGACCGTCGACAAGGTGACGGAACGCTTCCTCGGCAAGCGCAAGATCGGCACCACCGGCCGCGGCATCGGCCCGACCTACGCCGACAAGATCAACCGCGTGGGCATCCGCGTCCAGGACCTCTACGACGAGTCGATCCTCACCCAGAAGGTGGAGGCGGCGCTCGACGTCAAAAACCAGATGCTCACCAAGCTCTACAACCGCCGCGCCATCGCCACCGGCCAGGTCGTCGAGGAGCTGATGGGCTACGCGGACAAGCTCGCGCCGTACGTCGCCGACACCGTCCTGGTCCTCAACCAGGCCCTCGACGACGACAAGGTGGTCCTCTTCGAGGGCGGCCAGGGCACGCTGCTCGACATCGACCACGGCACGTACCCCTTCGTCACCTCGTCCAACCCGACCGCGGGCGGCGCCTGCACCGGCGCCGGTGTGGGCCCCACGAAGATCAGCCGGGTCATCGGCATCCTCAAGGCGTACACGACCCGTGTCGGCGCCGGTCCCTTCCCGACCGAGCTGTTCGACGAGGACGGCGAGGCCCTGCGCCGCATCGGCGGCGAGCGCGGTGTGACGACCGGCCGCGACCGCCGCTGCGGCTGGTTCGACGCCGTGATCGCCCGCTACGCCACCCGCGTCAACGGCCTCACCGACTTCTTCCTCACCAAGCTCGACGTCCTCACCGGCTGGGAGCAGATCCCGGTCTGCGTGGCGTACGAGATCGACGGCAGGCGCGTCGAGGAGCTGCCGTACTCGCAGTCCGACTTCCACCACGCGAAGCCGGTCTACGAGACGCTGCCCGGCTGGAGCGAGGACATCACCAAGGCGAAGTCCTTCTCCGACCTGCCGAAGAACGCGCAGGCGTACGTCAAGGCCCTGGAGGAGATGTCCGGCGCCCCGATCTCCGCGATCGGCGTGGGCCCGGGCCGGGACGAGACGATCGAGATCAACTCGTTCCTGTAGCGGACCGGGCGGCCGGGGTCCCGCGCAGGGGCCCCGGCCGTCGGCGTCCGGCCGGTGGTTACGCTGGCGGACGCCGGCACCGGACGGCCCGGTGAGGCGGTCCGGGCGAGACGGACAGGCGCGGCGCTCAGCCCCGGCCGACCGGGCGCGGGGCTCAGGCGCGGCGGACGGGCTGACGGACGGAACGGATGGGCGGAGCGGGCGGCGGAACATGCGGATCACCAACCTCCTCCCCCCAGCCCTGCGCCGAAGGCCGTCCGCGCGGGTGTGGATCTGGCTGACGGTGGCGGTCGTCGCCGTCGCCGGTGCGCTGTTCTACGTCGACGGCCACCGCGTCTCCGCCGCTCCGCACGCCGGCGATCCCGAGTGCGACAAGGTGGTCTCCCGACTCCCGGACGACATCCCCGGCGCCTCGCGCGACTGGGCCCTGGGCGACGGCGTCGCCTCCTGGGGCGGCCAGAAGGCGGTGTTCCGCTGCGGCGCCGAGGAACTGCAGCCCAACGTCAACCTCTGCGTCACCGCCGAGGGTGTCGACTGGGTCCTGGACGAGCAGCGGCTCAAGAGCGACGGCGTGAGCGTCCTGCGGACGTACGGACGCTCACCGGCCGTGGAGTTCACGTACCACGGCCCGCGCGAGGAGGTCGGCGGCATCCTCACCGAGCTGAACCCGGCCGTGAAGTGGCTCCCGCAGGAGCGCAAGTGCATCGGCCTGGACGAGGCCGACAACGTCCTCTAGGACACCGGGCTCCGGCCGCCCGGCCCCGGCCCTTTCGTCCGGCCCGGTCCCTCTGTTCTGCCCCGGCCCCTCCGTTCTGCCCCCGGCCCCTTCGTTCGGCCCCCTCCGCCGGGCGCCCGCAGGCGTCCGGGTGTCGGATGGGTGGGCATGACGGACCGCCGCGGCGCCGCCGCCGATACCTGCCACGGCCCCTACGGTGCCGGGTCCGGCGCCGCGGGCTGCGGCGACCCGGCCCGCTTCGAGGTCGCCCGGTACCAGCGGCCGCCGCTGCACGTGTGTCCCGTACACCTGGGCCCTTCCCTGCTCCTGGCGGACGGTGTGCTGTGGCCGCCGGTGATCTCGCTGATCGGGGGTGCGGGCTCGGACGGCGGCTGAGTCCGTGCCGGCCTCCGGAGTCAGCTGAAGATGATCATCGAGCCCTGGGCCAGGCTCCGCGTGGCCGCCGCGTGCAGCCCCAGCCACACGTGGCGCTCCCGGGCGAAGGGGCTGGAGTCGTACGGCGCGGGCGCCGCGGGCTCCTCCAGCTCCGTCGGCGCGAGCGGCGGCTGCGGCGTCGCCGGCGGGTTGGCCGGATCGATGCCGAGCGCCGGGGCGACGGCCTCCAGCTCCCGCAGCAGGGTGTGCGAGGAGCCCAGCGGGCCGCCGCCCGCGAGGAGTTCGTCGTTGGCGAGCGGGTGCGGGAAGTCGACCGGGACGTAGGCGCCCGCGTGGTCGTAGTGCCACACCAGGTGGGACTGCTGGGCCGTCGACTCGAACATCTCCAGCAACTGCTCGTAGTCGCCGCCGAGTTCGTCCACCGGCGTCACCGGCAGCCCGCACACCTGGAGCAGGTACGCCCGGCGCAGGAAGTGCAGCGCGTCGTAGTCGAAACCGGCCACCGGCGCGACCTCGCCGGAGAGCCCCGGCATGTACTGGTACACCGGCACCGGGGGCAGCCCCGCCTCGGCCAGCACCTTGTCGTACTGCGCGAGTTCTTCGGCAAACGGGTTGTCCGGCGTGTGGCACAAGACGTCGACGAGCGGTACCAGCCACAGGTCACAGGCCAAAAGAGGGCTCCTCACACAGCACGGCGCGGTCGGACACGGTGATCAGGCGGCGGGACGATCAGGTGGTAGGACGATCAGGTGGTGGGGCACGGTGATCGGAAAGCGTAGTCGGTGGGCATCGCGTGCAGGTCCCATACCCATCTGGGGCCCGAGCACGACACGTCGGGTGCGGGTCGTCGCCCGGGAACCGCTCGCGGCACCGCCCGGAGAGCCGCTCAGGAAGGGGGCTCGGGCAGCCGCTCGGGCAGCGGCCCGGTGAGGCGCTCGATGAGGCCGAGCGAGTGGCGGTTGTACGCGTCGACGAGCGCACGGGCGCCCGGCACGTCCCGGCGGGCGAGGGCGTCGACCAGCGCGGTGTGCCCGGACCACAGCGCGCCGCGCAGATCGCTGAGCCGGCGCAGATGCTGCACCGTGCACACCCAGCTCTGCACGCGCAGCCGGTGCAGGAAGTCGGAGAGGTAGGGGTTGCCGAACAGGGCGGCCAGCTCGCGCCAGAAACGCAGGTCGTAGCCGATCAGGACGGTCAGCTCCCCGGCCGCGGCCGCACGCTGGGCCTCCTCCCCGCGCCGGCGCACCCCGGCGAGGGCGACGGCGACGCGCGGGTCGTCGGGGTCGGGCCCGTTGCGCAGGTCGTCGGCGAGGGCGAGGAACATCCCGCCGGTGACGAGGCTGCGGGCCTGGACCATGCCGCGGAAGTCGTCGGCCGAGTACTCGTGGACGCGGAAGCCCCGGTGCTGGTCGGCGTCCAGCAGGCCCTGCGCCGACAGGTCGACCAGGGCCTCGCGCACGGGCGTCGCGGACACCCCGTACTGCTCGGCGATCTCCTTGACGGTGAACTCCTGCCCCGGCTGGAGCCGTCCCGCCAGCACCTCGTCGCGGAGCGCTTCGGCGATCTGCTGCCGCAGGGTGCTGCGCGTGACGGCACCGGTACCGCTGGGGCCGGGCATGTCGGGCGTCTCCTCGTCGGTGCGGGTGCGTGCTCACCCGCGTGCACCCGCGCGTGCACACGCACTGGTGCACGCCGACAGGCGCACGCGCGTGTCCCGGCGGTCCACCGCGGTGAACCGCGCACGCACGTACGAGCACGCAACCTTACGCGCTCGCGCCCTGCCCGGGCCCGGCCCGCTCCAGGCCTGCTCCCGGCCTACTCCGTGTACTCGTCCGCCACGGAGAGTGCCGTGTCCAGGACCGCGAGGCCCTCCTTCAGCTCCGCCTCGGAGATGTTGCACGGCGGGACCACGTGGGTGCGGTTCATGTTCACGAACGGCCACACCCCGTGCGCCTTGGCCGAGGCGGCGAACGCCGACATCGGGGCCGCCGCCTGGCCGCTCGCGTTGTAGGGCACCAGCGGCTCGCGGGTCTCCCGGCTGCGCACCAGTTCCAGCGCCCAGAACATGCCGGTCCCGCGGACCTCGCCCACGCTCGGGTGGCGCTCGGCCAGCTCCCGCAGCGCCGGCCCGACCACGTCGGTCCCGAGCCGGGCGGCGTGCTCGACGATGCCCTCCTCCTCCATCACCGTGAGGGTGGCGACGGCGGCGGCGCAGGCCAGCGGGTGCCCGGAGTAGGTCAGGCCGCCGGGGTAGGGCCGCTCGGCGAAGGTCGCGGCGATCTCGGCGGAGATCGCGACGCCGCCGAGCGGGACGTAGCCCGAGTTCACGCCCTTGGCGAAGGTCATCAGGTCGGGCACGACGTCGTACAGGTCGGCGGCGAACCAGGTGCCGGTCCGTCCGAACCCGGCCATGACCTCGTCGAGCACGAAGACGATCCCGTACTTGTCGCAGATCTCGCGGACCCCGGCCAGATAACCGGCCGGCGGCAGCATGATCCCCGCGGTGCCCGGGATCGTCTCCAGGACGATCGCGGCGACCGTCGCCGGGCCCTCGAAGGCGATCGTCGTCTCCAGGTGCTCCAGCGCCCGCGCGCACTCCTGCTCCTCGGTCTCGGCGTAGAAGCGCGAGCGGTACAGGAACGGCGCCCAGAAGTGCACGACACCGGCCGTGCCGCTGTCGGAGGCCCAGCGGCGCGGGTCGCCGGTGACGTTGACCGCCTGCTGGGTGCCGCCGTGGTACGAGCGGTAGGCGGAGAGCACCTTGGGGCGCCCGGTGTGCAGCCGGGCCATGCGCAGGGCGTGCTCGACGGCGTCGGCGCCGCCGTTGGTGAAGAAGATCTTGTCCAGGTCGCCGGGGGTCCGCTCGGCGATCAGCCGGGCCGCCTCCGAGCGCGCCTCGACGGCGAACGCGGGCGCGAACGTCGTCATCCGAGCCGCCTGCTCCTGGATCGCGGCGACGACCCTGGGGTGCTGGTAGCCGATGTTGGTGTAGACGAGGCCGCTGGAGAAGTCGAGGTAGCGCTTCCCGTCGTAGTCCCAGAAGTACGACCCTTCCGCGCCGGCGACGGCGAGCGGGTCGATGAGCTCCTGCGCGGACCAGGAGTGGAAGACGTGCGCACGGTCCGCGGCCTTCACGGCCGCGCCGGCCTGGGGGTGGGGCTGAGGAGTCATGCGGCCGAGCGTAGATGTCCGCGATGCGGAAACGGAATCGGCGTCCTGTCTGAGGTGCGGAGCTTTCCACGACAGGTTGTCGATGCACCGGGCGGACACGTCCGTTACCGAACCGTGGACCGGGACGCCCTCGCCGTACACCCGTACCGCACTATCCTCGCTCTGTTGTTCACGTGTACTCACGTGCGGGGGACACGTGCGGGGAAGGCGGCGCGACATGCAGGAGCTCGGGGACGGGGACCCGAGGCAGATAGGCGGGTACCGGCTGCTGGGGCGGCTGGGCGCGGGTGGCATGGGTCATGTCCACCTCGCCCGCTCGGACCGCGGGCGCACGGTCGCCGTCAAGCTGGTGCGCGCGGAGCTGGCCGAGCGGGAGGAGTTCCGGCAGCGGTTCCGGCGCGAGGTGGCGGCGGCGCGGCGGGTCGGCGGCCACTGGACGGCGCCCGTGCTGGACGCCGACACGGAGGCCGCCGTGCCGTGGGTCGCCACCGGCTACGTCGCCGGTCCCAGCCTCCAGCAGGTCGTCGGGCACGACTACGGCCCCCTGCCGGAGCGCTCGGTGCGCACGCTGGCCGCCGGCCTGGCCCACGCCCTGCGCGACATCCACGCCGCCGGGATCGTCCACCGCGACCTCAAGCCCTCCAACGTCCTGGTCACCATCGACGGCCCCCGCGTCATCGACTTCGGCATCGCGCGGGCCCTGGAGACGCTGACCGACGGCGGTGTCACCGGTACCGGGGCGCTCGTCGGCTCGCCCGGCTTCATGGCGCCCGAGCAGGTGCGCGGCGACCGGATCACGCCCGCCTCCGACGTCTTCTGCCTCGGCTCGGTCCTCGTCTTCGCCGCCACCGGCAAGCTGCCCTTCGGTACCGCCGCGGCCGGTGGCGGTGGCGGTGCGCACGCGCTGATGTTCCGCATCGCGCAGGAGGAGCCCGACCTGGAGGGCGTGCCGGAGGCCCTCGTGCACCTCGTACGGGACTGCCTCGCGAAGGATCCGGCGGCGCGGCCCGGTCTCGCGGAGGTCCTGGAGCGCACGGGCGCGCGGGACACGGTCGCCGACGGCCGCTCCCACGACCCGTGGCTGCCCAGCCCCCTGGTCGCCCAGCTGGGCCGGCACGCGGTACGCCTGCTGGACACGGAGAGCCCGGAGGTCCCGAAGGCCCCGGACGCCCCGTCGGCCCCGGAAACCGGCGCGGGCACGGACGGAGACGCGAACGGATTCGCGAACGGAGACGCGGACGGATTCGCGAACGGATCTACGCACGGAAGTGCCGGCGGAGGTGTGCACGCGGGCGCGGATGCCGGTGTACACGCGGGTGCGGACGTCGGCGTACACGCGGGTACGGATGCCGGTGTTCACGCGGGTGCGGACGTCGGCATGGAGGCGGGCACTGCCCCGCCGGGCCACGCTCCCACCGCCGTCACGGGCCCACACACCCCCACGCCCCCCCCCCCCCCCCCCCACGCCCCCCCCCCCCCCCCCCCCCCCCCCCCCCCCCCCCCCCCCCCCCCCCCCCCC
>NZ_JACBYP010000147.1 GCF_018982965.1 Streptomyces mayonensis
AGGGACACCAGCCGCACGACCCCTCCTGGCCCCCGCCCCCGCCGCCGGCCGGCACCCCTTCCTACGGCGGCGGTGACGGTGACGGCACCGGTGGAGGCTTCGGTGACGGTCCGGGAGGCGGCTCCGGCGGCGGCTGGGGTGCCTCGTACCAGCCGCCCGCTCCGAAGTCGGGCCGCGGCCGGGGCGGTCTGGTCGCCGGGATCCTGGTCGCCGCGCTCGTCGCGGGCGGCCTGGGCGGCGGACTCGGTTACACCCTGGCCAAGAACAACGACGAGACCGGCTCCACGACGGTCTCGGCCTCCGACACCGGCGGCTCCCTCAAGCGCGACGCGGGCACCGTTGCGGGGGTGGCCCAGAAGGCGCTGCCCAGCACGGTCACCATCCAGGCCGAGGGGAGCAACGGCGAGGGCGGTACGGGCACCGGCTTCGTCTTCGACAAGCAGGGGCACATCGTCACCAACAACCACGTGGTGGCCGAGGCGGTCGACGGGGGCAAGCTCAGCGCCACCTTCCCCGACGGCAAGAAGTACGACGCCGAGGTGGTCGGCCACGCCCAGGGCTACGACGTGGCGGTCATCAAGCTGTCGAACGCCCCGTCGGACCTGACCCCCCTCCCCCTGGGCGACTCCGACAAGGTCGCCGTGGGCGACTCGACGATCGCCATCGGTGCTCCCTTCGGTCTGTCCGACACGGTGACCACCGGCATCATCAGCGCCAAGAACCGCCCCGTGGCCTCCAGCGACGGCAGCGCGGACAGCAGGGCGTCGTACATGAGCGCCCTGCAGACCGACGCGTCGATCAACCCGGGCAACTCCGGCGGCCCGCTCCTCGACGCGCAGGGCAACGTGATCGGGATCAACTCCGCGATCCAGTCGACGAGCAACGGCGGCTTCGGCACCGGCCAGGCGGGCTCCATCGGGCTGGGCTTCGCCATCCCCGTCAACCAGGCCCAGTTCGTCGCCAAGCAACTGATCAAGACGGGCAAGCCGGTGTACGCGAAGATCGGCGCCTCCGTCTCCCTGGAGGAGACGACGAACGGCGCCAAGCTCACCGAGCAGGGTGTGGGCGGCTCCGAGCCGGTCGAACCGGGCGGTCCCGCCGCCGACGCGGGCCTCAAGCCCGGCGACGTCATCACCAAGCTGGACGACCGGGTGATCGACAGCGGCCCCACCCTGATCGGCGAGATCTGGACCCACGCGCCCGGCGACAAGGTCACGATCACCTACGAGCGCGGCGGCAAGCAGCACACCGCCGAACTCACCCTCGGCTCCAAGCTCGGCGACGACTGACCCCGCACCCCCAGGACCGACCCGCTACCCTGGTCCCCGCGCCGCACAACACAACCGGCGCGAGGTGGGTTGCCCGAGCGGCCTAAGGGAACGGTCTTGAAAACCGTCGTGGCGCAAGTCACCGTGGGTTCAAATCCCACACCCACCGCGGTGTTTGACGGCCCCTGACCAGGCATTACGGTCGGGGGCCGTCGGCGTGTGCACTACCCGCCGAAGACCGCCGTTCCCCGCGATTCCCCGGCCGATCGGGCACGGAAGGGGCACGGCTGGGGCACGCCATGAGGGGCCCTGCGACCTGGTCGCCTACGCCCGGCTGATCGGAATCTCGTACACGATCTCGCAGTGCGCGGCAGGCACCACGATGTCCGCCGTCTCGACGGGCCGTCCCTGGTCGCTGTAGTACGTCCGCCGGATGTGCGTGACGAGCGCGGCCTTTTGAATCCCGAGGAATGACGCCTCCTCGGCGGTCGCCTGCCTGGGCTCGGGCTGCTCGACGGCATGGCTGACGGTGATCCCGATGGCGGCCATCCGATTCACGACGCCTGCACCGGCGTGCGGTCCTCCTTCGGGGAGGACGACGAGAGTGCCGGCGGTGAGGTCGTACGGCTCCCAACTGGTCGACAGCTGCACGGGCCTGCCGTCGGCCAGGAACTCGTACGCGGTCCGCACGCACAGCTCGCCCTCGGCGATCCCGAGTCGGGCGGCGATCTCCGCCGGGGCCGGCACCTTCGCGTCGGTCCTGCTCTCCCAGTCGCCCTGCCTGCCAACGGCCTTCATGTCCGCCCGGAACGGCGACCCTTCAGGCTGCTCACGCGCCGACGACCGCACCACACGCACACGTTGCCGGGGCTCGGCGACGTAGGTGCCCGAACCGGCTCGGCCCTCCAGCACGCCTTGCGAGATCAGCAGCTCCTGAGCCCTGCGGACGACGTTCTCGCCCACGCCGCACTCCTGGCCGATCTGCGCGCGGGAGGGAAGCCGGTCCCCCGGTTCCCACACGTGCTCCGCGATCCGCTGCCGTAGCTCGTCGGCGATGCGGAGATAGGGCGGCTGCTCAGGCATATGGAAAATCTAGTCCACTAGCTCTAATCTAGTTAACTAGCTTCACTCAAAGTGATCGCCGAGTGACGGAGGCTTCCCTGTGCCCGCTTCGCGAGTGAGAGCGGAGGCCATCGCTGCCCGGTTATCGGCGGTCGGGCTCAACACACGCGTGGAGGAGCACGACCGGTGCATGTCGGTCGAGGCGGAGGTACCGGAGTCGCTCTCCGCCGAGTCATGGCGGGAGGTCCTGGAAGTCGTGGCGGAGGCCGATCGATTCGGGCTTCACGCCACCAGCTTGAACGGCCGCACCCTTTGGGCGGTCGTACGCAAAGCGGCCCCCACGACGGGCGATGTCGGGGGACCGAGCTATCAGCGATAGGAGCTGAGCAGCGTGCTCAACCGTATCCGCCGTGCCGTTTCGCTCGCCAGAGCGCGGTACTTCCCCAAGGGCAGGCACCGCCGAGCCTTAACGCCGTCCCGTACAGCTGTGGCGACGCCTCCCGCACTCGCCGTAGAACCGCCGACCGTCCCGGAATGGATGCCGGACACCGCCGACCGCCTTCACCTGCTCCTGGGCGAGGACAACGCGCTCGTCCGCCCGTACGTGCTGGCCTGGGAGCGCCAGCGTGTACGCCAGCGCTCGGTGGTCGTGGCGCCACGACTGTCGGCTGAGGCACTCTCGGCCCTGGCAGGTGCTCGCTAATGCCCCCTCGTCAACGCCTCGACGTATCGGAAACCGCGGCGGCCGCCTACCGGTCGACTGCATGCCGGATCGGCACTCATGGAGCCTGCGCAGAAGCGTCGCCATCTCCTGCGCCGGTCGACCTGCCGGTGATCTACGAGACGTGCGCCTGCCCCTGCCACCCCGCGCCGGACCACTCCACGCGACCGGCGGTGAAGCGGTGAGCCACTGGGCCCCCGGGGGTGCGCTGGCATCCAACGTCGAGATCACGGCCGCCACCGTTTTACGGGGCGACATCATCCAAGTCGGCGGCCGGGCATGCCGGGTGAGCGACCTCTTCCAACTGCCCCAAGGCGCGAAGCAACTCCTGTTCGAGTCGGGGGAACTGCTGACCATAAACGGGCGGACCCGGCTCGTTGCCGTGCGGATGACGAGAAGGCGGTGACACAGTCCATGACGTCTCGCCGCCTCATCATCGCTGACGACCTGAGACGCCAGATCACGACCGGCCGCCTCGGGCCCGGTGACCGGCTCCCGTCTGAGTCCGCCCTGGCCGACCGATACAAGGTCAGCACGGCCACACTACGAAGCGCCCTCGCCGTGCTCCAGGGAGAGGGCCTGGTCGAGAAGATCCACGGCAAGGGCAACTTCGTCCGCCGCCCGCTGCGCAAGATCACGTACGTCGGTGGCTGGGGCACGCTGGACCCTCGGACTGCCGCAGACGTGGACCTGCGCGTGACAGTCCGCACTACGGCACTGACCGCGCGGGGGCACCTCACAGCGCTTCTGAAGGTGGATGACGGAAGCCCACTGACCGAGATCCTCCGACTCAGCTACGAGGGAGAGTCCCCACACAGCCTGGCCCGCGTCTACGTACCGCGAGCCCTGACACCGAAGGCGCTTGGCAACCGGTCCTCAGGAGCGTGGGCGGAGGCCAGTTTCGCTGTGCCGGACCCACCACCGGCCGAGGTCCACGAGACGGTGTCTGCCCGACTCCCAACGTCGGATGAGGCGTCAACCCTGCGGATCAGCGCAGCCTTGGCTGTCCTGGCAATCACTCGCGTTGCGGCAGACAACACCGGGCGAGTCATTGAAGCGGCTCTGCTCGTGTTCCCTGGGGACCGCGTCGACGCAGTCTTCAGCACCCACCACGTGATCGAAGAAGGGCAGGCGCACAGATGACGCCGCACAACGAACTACGACTCCTCCCGTGGTCGGGCCCGGACGGCAAGCCCTGCTACCTGAGCACCGATGACAGCGGCGGCCACATGTCCCGCCTGGCGGACAACATGGAGGCGGTGCAGCTCGGGATGGCGACTGAACTCGTGGAGCAAGTCGCGGTGGTACTCGGAGACCGGGAGGCTGGCCCCGAAGACCTGCGCCTCATGCTGTCGAAAGTGACGGGGGCCTTGCGAGACGTACTCCGGGTCGCAACCAGCCGCAGCAGATCCCGACCATAAGCGCACCCTCGTGATGGGAGCCGTCATCCAAGGTGTTGTCTGTGACAGTGCACTGTTCAACAGTCGCAGGGTAAGGCCGCTCACTGATCACCGGCTCTGCTGACCAGCGGGACAGAAGAAGCCCATGGCGAGGCATTTCGACGTCGTGGGCTTCCCGTTGTCGGTGGACGACGGCTGGCGCAGGGCGACTCGGGGCAATGCACTACACTTGCCATAAACAGGTCGCAAAGCGGATATTTAGCATTTTTACCCACAGAAAGGGTATGGGTTCGCACTGTTTCGTGGCAAGTTTTCGTACGTTCCAGTGACATAAGCGTTGGCTAGTGGCAATATCGGAAGGGGAGCGACTGGTCTGGGGGATAAGTGATTCCGCACACTCGAATGACGCGTTCGCGTCTCTATGTCCTAGTAGATTCATTTGAGGCAGATGTTCGTAATCTACTGATCCGATATGTGCTCGATCACTTGGACGAAGAGACCGCACTGGGGCCCAATTACGAGAAAGCCAATCTTAAACGCGATTCTGAAGCGATCGGTGAATCTTCCGTCAGTGCGATCCAGTATCTGGACATGCGTGAATCCTATGATGTGCTCAACAGGCATCGTGATTCACTTCCGGCAGATCTTGGTCGAGAACTCCGGGAAAATACGCCTCTGATGGACTCGCTTGTTCCTATTAGGAATCGAGTAATGCATGGGCGCCCTCTACAAGCCGGCGACCCGGAATCTGCGGTTAGCGCATGTAGGAATTTTCAGACTCGCTACTGGAGCACTCTTAAGGGAGTGCTGGACCACTTGGACGCAGATCCAACGTGGGAACCTGCCTTTGAAAATCAAGGCCGTCGCTCCGATAGGATTCTTCACAATCTTCCCCTGCCAGAGTACGACGAGACGGGGCTAATTGGGCGATCAGAGGACTGCAAGAAGATCGTTGCGCACTTGGTCAAGCGACGAGAGTCAATGCTGACGATCACGGGTGAAGGGGGGATTGGAAAGACGGCCACTGCGCTTGAGGTGGCCTATATGTTGGTGGACGACACTGATTCGCCATACGAATGCATTCTTTGGGTATCGCTTAAAACGGAAAGGCTAACAGCTTCGGGCGTCGTCGGCATAGTGAACTCGATTCGAGACATCACGGGAGCCGCTACAAGGCTGGGCCAGGCGTTCGATACCGATTTTCGCGGCGGCATCAATGAGCTGGCTGAAGCTTTGGAAGGAATTGAAACTCTCCTCATCATCGATAACCTTGAGACGGTTGACGGAGAGGAGGTAATTGCGCTCTATGAGAGGCTCCCAGACACTGTAAATTACCTCTTTACTAGTCGCATAGGTGTTGGGCAGTTCGAACGTCGCATCCCTCTAGGACCTCTGAAGGAAAAGGATGCATCAAGCCTTTTTCGTCATTTTGCTCGGTCTAGGGACATTGCGCGATTGGTGCGTCTTGCGCCGGATACAGTGAAAGAAGTTGTCAAAAGGCTCAGGTACAGCCCGCTTGCCGTGCGCTGGTACATCCTTTCGGTAGAGGCGGGAGAACAACCAAACCTTGCGCTCGCTAACCAAGAGGCACTGCTGGACTTCTGTGTCAGGTCAGTCTACGAAAGTGTGACACCTGACACTCAAAGTGTTCTACTGACGCTATACGCCCTCGAAAGGGACGCTACATTTGACGAACTCGCCATCCTTTCGGAGGCGTCAGTAGATTCACTGCGCAGGTCTATCCACGAGCTCTTGAATGGCTCTCTGGTCCGTCTTGACAACGATGCAGACGGCTCACTTGTTTCAAGAGTGAGTTTGACGGAGGCAGCTAAATCATTTCTGAGGCGCGTGAGTCCGCCTAACGCCGCCGCTGTAAATGTGATCCTTGAAAAAGAGCAGGAATTTAGACGCTCAGCTGAGCGGCGGCGGAATGACGAGAAGGCGCGTAAGCTAGCGCCTAATGTGGTCCGTACCCGGACAAGCGATGATGAACCGGTTGCGCACCTTCTGAGGAGGGCGCTTTCGGAATCGAAGGAGGGTAAGTTCTCGCAGAGTATTGGTCTAGTTGAGAAGGCCAGATCCGTGAGTCCTGACTTTTGGGAAGTCGACCGGGTCCAGGGTTTTATCCTTTCTGCCCAAGGGAACGTTGAAGGGGCGTCTTCTGCGTACCTGGCTGCCCTGCGAAAGTCTAGACTCAGCGAGGACATCCTTGCCGAAGCCGTAACCGCGTATTTCTTTGCGGGGCACCTCGCCAGGAAAGCGCATGAAGTGCAAAGTGCAGCAGATTATGCGCGGGTCGCTCACAAGTATTTCAACAGTGCCGAAACAGCTCAAACTCTAGGGTCCTACCTAATTTGGATGCTCGAGTTCAGCGAGGGTCAAGCGTTGCTTGAGTGGGCTTTGGAACGCGCTGAAGGCCGAATTAAGTTGATTACACTCACGGCATTGGTGGACTCGTGGCGCCGATGGTCTGAGTATCTCCTGGATAACGAGCACCGAGCACTAGAAGCTGCAGAAAAGGCACAGGCAGGATTTTCTATCGGTGATCAAGAAATCCGCGGCGGCGTCTCTGATCTGCGTCTATTCGATGCAGTTTTGGAGAGCTTCTCTCAATACATTCGTTGCATTGTGTCGCCCGGTGTGGATGGTTCGGCCAGGGATCAGTCCACGGTGCGTATGGCTAGGCGAGTTAGCACTCAACTCTTTGCCTTCGAAGCGTGTCGAAGCTGGCGGCATTTTCCAGGTCACATAGTTAAACTTAAGCGTACGTCCGACAATGCGGAAATCCAGGATTTGTGTGAGAAAATTTTGGAGTATGCTCGCCCGGAAGACGAATCCGGTCCTGAAACCCCTGAGTCTCACCGCGATGAAATCGCTGAGGGAGTTGTGAAGTCGTGGCTAGACAGCTATGGCTTTATCTCGCATCCGCGTTTTCCTGGAAATGTTTTTTTTCATGAATCAGCCGTACAGGGCCGCCAAGAAAGCCACTTGGGTGATCTTGCAGGTAGAGTGGTTCGCTTTATCCCTATCGTTGATGCGGAGGGACGTGATCGGGCTAATTGGGTCCAGATTGTCGAGAGTGACCTGGCGTAGTGGTACCGGGCAACCGCTCACGTTAGGTCGGTGGAGCGGCTTTGGGCTGGAGCTGCTTTGGGGCGAGTGATCTTGGCCTCGTAAGCTGATGGCGAGTCGGGCAGTCTCTGGACCTGCCCGTTAAAGCACGACGTTGGGGCCAAGATCTTAGAGGCTCGCCCCAAAGTGGCTGCCTAAAGCCGTGGAGCCGACCGCCCCAGCCACAGAGGGTGTCTCCCTGCTTCATGCCCGCAGCCGCCGAGCGCGCCGCCGGGCGCGGCCAGCCGGGGCGAAGACAGGAGGCGGGCCGCGCCGTTCAGGCGGCGCGCGCCCGCGCCGTGCGCGGGCCTTGATGAAGTAGGGAAAGTCTTATCCCGCTGGGATGAGGTGCTTGCCGTCGTGGCTTCGTACGTGGGGGCCAGCCCCATCTAGGGCGTCCAGGAGCCTGATCGCGTAGACCTCTGACATGCGATCGCTGACCTCGTTGGGTGTGAGCCAGGAGACGGCTGTTGACTCGCTTGAGGTGCGTTCGTTGCCGCCGGAGGGCTTGCAGCGGAAGACCAGGGCGACGATGCCTCGGGTCGTGTTCTTGTAGACGCCGGTGAGTTCGTCCACCTCGACGTGGATGCCCGTCTCTTCCCAGACTTCGCGGGCGACGCCGGCCTCCGGGGTCTCGTTGAGTTCGAGTACGCCGCCGGGGAGTTCCCAAGTGCCGTTGTCGGCTCGGCGGATCGCCAGGAGGCGCCCGTCTTCTCGCACCACTACCCCGGCTACTGATACGGAGTGCAGGGGCGTCGACGTTGCTTCCTGTGGTTGACTCATGTACAGGAGCATAGGAGGCAGAGAAGGACTATGGGAACTGCGGTAGAGGGGGGCAGGTCCGGGCCTCGGTACGTGCAGATCGCGGACGAGATCGTGCAGCAGATCCGGGCGGGTGTGCTCAAGCCCGGTGACATGGTGCCGAGTGAATCGGAGCTGGTGGATCGCTACGGCGTGTCCGGCGGCACGATCCGCAAGGCCATGGTCGAGGTGCGGGCGAGCGGGCTCGTCGAGACACGGCACGGCAAGGGCTCGATCGTGAAGGACCGGCCGCCGGTACGGCACCGTTCCTCCGACCGCTTCCGGCGCTCGCTCCGCCAGGGCGGCAAGGCCGCGTACCTCGCGGAGTCTGCGCAGTCCGGCGCCACGGCCAAGGTGAGCGTCCTCTACATCGGCCCGATGGAGGCTCCCGCGGACGCCGCCAGGCGGCTCGGCGTCCCCGCCGGCACTCAGGTGCTCGCCCGGCGGCGTCTCTACTTCCGCAACGGCACCCCGGTCGAGACCGCCTCCTCCTACCTCCCGTGGGACGTCGTCAAGGACATCCCCGAGCTGTTCGCCGAGAACCCCGGCGGCGGTGGCATCTACGCCCGACTCGAAGACCACGGGCATGAGTTCGCGGAGTTCGTCGAGACGCTGCAAGCGCGGCCGGCCTCGAAGGCGGAAGCCTCCGAGCTGGCGCTGAGTCCGGGTGCGCCGGTGGTTCATCTGATCCGGGAGGCCCGTACGACCGCCGGGGTCGTGGCGGAGGTCTGCGACACGCTCATGGCTGCTGACCAGTTCGTTTTCGAGTACCGGATCCCGGCTGACGACTGACGCCCGCTCAACTTCTCGCAACCCGTCGTGACTTCGGTGTCGCGGCGGGTTGACTCATGTACAGGAGTGATGCACTCTTCTTCATGTCACTCATGTACATGAGTGACGGAGACCAGCACCTATAGAGGAGTGTTCTGCCGTGCGTCAGATCCCCGTCGACACCTCCGCCGCGACCGTGATGGTTGCCAAGACCCCGCAGCCCAAGGTGCGTGACCGCCGTACCGGCGAGATCGCCACCGACGCCGAGACCGGCGCGAAGCTGATGACCGTGGACGTGATGTTCGCGGCCAACGACGAAGTCGAGATCCTGTCTGTCACCGTCCCGGAGACCGGTATCTCCGGTGACCTGACCATGGGCACCCCGGCCGCGCTCACGGGGCTGGTCGCCCGGCCGTGGGAGAACGAGTTCAACGGCCAGAAGCGGCACGGCATCGCCTTCCGCGCGGTCGCCGCCACCTCGCTGGCCACCACGGGCACGGGCTCGAAGGCGGCCTGAGCCATGACGTGGCCGACGGTCTTACTGCTGGTGGTCGTCGCCGCTGCGGGTCTCCTGCGGTGGCGGCGTCCCGCCTGGTACTGGATGACCTTCGGGGTCACCTTCGCTGTCGTGCGCGTCCTGGTCCGCTACGCCTCCGTCATGGAGGCCTGCGGGCTGACGGTCCCGCCCTCGCGCTGGCGCCTCATGCTGGCCCGGATGGCCAACCGCCCGGCACCGGAGTCCCGCGCTCCGCGCATCCTGCGGCTGCGCCCCACCCACACCGGCCTGGTCCTGCGGCTCAAACTCCGCCCGGGACAGGACGCCTTCGACGTCGCCGCCGCCTCGGACCGGCTGCGCCACTCCTTCGGGATGTACGGCGTCACCTCCCGTGAGCTGCGCTCCGGTGTGGTCGAGATCCGGATGACCGGCTACGACGTGCTCAAGCGGGTGCAGATGCCGGCCAAGACCGACACCCGGCCGATGTGCGTGCCGGTCGCGCTGCGGGAGGACGGCTCGGTGCACTACCGCGACTACCGCACCGTCCCGCACGGTCTGACCCTCGGCGCTACGGAGTCCGGCAAGTCCGTCTATCAGCGCAACCTCGTCGCCGGGCTCGCCCCGCACCATGTCGCGCTGGTCGGCATCGACTGCAGCAAGGGGTCGAGCTGTTCCCGCTGGCCCGCCGGTTCTCCGCGCTCGCCGACAACCCAGATACGGCGCTGGAGCTGCTGGAGGCGCTGGTGTCCCACATGCAGGACGTGTACCAGCTCATCCGCGCCGAGCAGCGGATCAGCGTCGCCGTGCCGGATGTGGAGATCGCCGCCGACATCTGGGACCTGCCCGAGGACCTGCGGCCGGTGCCGGTCGTCGTCCTGGTCGACGAGGTCGCCGAACTCGCGCTCTTCGCCAGCAAGGAGGAAGAGAAGCGCCGGGACCGGATCATCACCGCCCTGGTCCGCCTTGCCCAGCTCGGCCGCGCGGCCGGCGTCTACCTGGAGATCTGCGGGCAGCGCTTCGGCTCCGAACTCGGCAAGGGCATCACCATGCTCCGCGCCCAGCTCACTGGCCGCACCGCCCACCGCGTCAACGACGAGACATCCGCGAACATGGCCTTCGGCGACATCGCCCCGGACGCCGTCCTCGCCGCCATCCAGATCCCCGCCGAGACACGCGGAATCGCCATCGCCGGGGACTCCACCGGCGGCTGGCACCGCATCCGCGCCCCGCACACCACGCTGCGCCAGGCCGTGAACGTCTGCAACAAGCACGCCGACCGCACCCCCGAGCTGCCCGCCCTCGCGCCTTTCCGGCCTGCGGTCGCTTCGCTGCCCTCGGCCCGTGTGCCGCTGTCCAAGACAGCCCCGGCCACCGCCTGACCCCTCCCCGCCCACGGTCGGCGCGACCGTCCTTCGCGCCGGGCCCCTACCCCCGACATGCCTGATCACAGGAAGGAGCCGTGATGGCTCGCCCCGCTCTCCGTATCGACGCCGTACTCGTTCAGGCCGTCATCGCTGGGGCGCTGTCCTTCGCCCACCTCCACGACCTAGCCGCCGCTGCCGGACAGACCGGCTGGAAGGCCTGGGCCTACCCGGTCTCGGTCGACCTGCTCCTGGTCGCCGCCTGGCGACGGCTGCGTGCTGACGGGCCGTCCCGGTTGGCCTGGTGCTGGTTCGTCATCGCCCTGGTGGCCTCGCTCGGTGCCAACGTTGCTACCGCCGGGCTTCTCGACCTGGGCGACGTCCCGCCTTGGCTGCGCATCCTCGTCGCGGCGTGGCCCGCCCTGGCCTTCATGGGCGGAACCCTCCTCGCCCACTCGCCCGCGGACTCGGCCCCGGCTCCGCCGACATCCTCTGACCGGGCTCCGGAGCCGGTGCCCGAAGCGGCCGCTGCTGAGCCGGGCCCGGCACCCGAACCTCCCGCCGTCCCGCAGGCCGAGGAAGCCCCTGCTCTGTTTGCGGCTGTGCCGGTCCCGGCCGCGCTGGTCGACCACGCCCGCAAAGTCGCCGACGACCACCACACGCGCACTGGTGTCCGGATCGACACCGATACCCTCCGCGCCCGCCTCGGCGTTCCACCTCACCTCGCCGAAGCCATCGCTGCACAGCTCGGGTGACATGACCGCGACACGTTAGGAGATCAACTGACATGCCCGCCCGCGATTTCTTCCACTCCGTCATGCGGATCGGCCCCGTGCAGATCGGCACCCACCGCGACCGCCGAGGCCAGATCAAACACGCCGCCGTGTGCACCAACGACCGCTGCGGCTGGTCCGCCGACTACTCCAGCCAGTCCGCCGCACAGCTCGCCGCCCGCACCCACCGCTGCCGCGTCAGCTAGGAGGCCACCCGATGGACGTCCCGCTCTGGCTCGCGCTCCTCGCTGTCGGCTACCTCGGCGTCAAGCTCATCCGCCCGCCCTGGTGGCTCATCGCCGTACTCCTCCTCGGCGGCTTCCTCATCGCCGACAGCGTGCTGGCCCCCGTCGTCAACGGCTTCGTCAAGTAGCACCACCCGAAGGGAGAACACCGATGCTCCGCCCGAAGATCCCGACCAACCCCACGCCCGCCGGCCACCTCACGCCGCCCGTGGTCGTCGAGCCGACCGCCGTCGTGCCGAGTGCACAGGTCCCGCATCCTGCTCCGGTCGCTCCCGCGCCGACCCGGCCCACGGTGCAGCTCACCCCCGGCACCGCCCTCGCCCTCGTTGGCGGCGGAACGGCCGTCGTCCTGGTCGTCGGCGCCGTGCTCGTCTCGCTGCTCCTGGCCGTCGCCATCACAGGCGCCTCGATCGCCGTCTGCGCCCTGGTGATCCGCTCCCTCATCCAGGCCGACGCCAAGCGTCGCTGACCGGCACCCGGGCGGCCTCGATACCGCCAAGCATCCGCCGCCCGGGCGCCGTCCCCAACCGATCTCACAACCGGAAGGAAGCACCCAGCATGGCGCACCGCGCCCCGACCGCGCACGCCCCGCTGCTCGACCCGATCACCCTCGGCGACCTCCTCCGCGTCGCCTCGGCCCCCGACTACACCCGATGGGAGGACCAGATCCGCCGCACCGGCGGCTGCTCCGACCCCATACACCTCACCGGCTGGACCCTCCACAAGGACAAGACCACCGGCGAAACCCTGCACCACTACACCACCGCCGTCGAACCCGGCGGACGCCTCCGCCTCGCCTGCGGCAACCGCCGCGCCTCCCGCTGCCCCTCCTGCGCCTGGACCTACGCCGGAGACACCTACCACCTCATCCGCGCCGGACTCGCCGGAGACGACCGCCGCGACATCCCCACCACCGTCCGCGACCACCCGCGCGTCTTCGCCACCCTCACCGCCCCCTCCTTCGGCCGCGTCCACAACCGGCCCGACCACGGCACTTGCCGCTGCGGTACCCAGCACGCCCCGGATGCCACGGAACTGGGGACCGCCCTCGATCCGGCGACGTACGACTACGCGGGTGCCGTCCTGTTCAACAACCACGCCGGGCAGCTCTGGCAGCGCTTCACCACCCGCATGCGCCGCGAACTTGCCGTCCACGCCGGTCTAACCCGCCGAGAACTCGCCGACCACGTTCGTGTCTCGTACGGCAAGGTCGCCGAATTCCAGAAGCGCGGTGCCCTGCACTTCCACGCGGTGATCCGGCTCGACGGGCCGGACGGACCCGGAACGCCTCCGCCCGCCTGGGCGACGGTCGGCCTCCTCGCCGACGCCATCCACGCCGCTGCGGCGCACTCCTACACGTCCGTCTCCGTCCCGGCCGCCGGGGACGAACCGGCCCGGTCCTTCCACTGGGGCACACAGCTCGACGTCCGCCCGGTGAAGGCCTTCGGTGACGGCTCCGACATCACAGAGCAGGCCGTCGCTTCCTACGTCGCCAAGTACTCCACCAAAGCCGCCGAGAACACCGGCACCCTTGACCGCCGTATCGGCGAACTCGCGGAACTCGACCGCCACCAGGTCCCGGACCACACCCGCCGACTCATCACCGCATGCCGCGACCTGGACCGCCTCTACCCGGACCGGCGCCTCTGGGCCTGGGCCCACATGCTCGGCTTCCGCGGCCACTTCTCCTCCAAGTCCCGCCGCTACTCCACCACCCTCGGAGCCCTCCGCCAGACACGCGCCGACTACCGCGCCGCCCAGGAACACACCGCCCTCGCCCTAGACAACCGCGAGCCGGACACCGTCCTCGTCCTCACCGACTGGCAGTACGCCGGACACGGCCACAGCCCGGGTGAATCCGTCCTCGCCGGCACCATCGCGCGCGGGCTCCAGACCAATCGTGAGACTGCCCGCGACGCGTTGGCCGGACTGGCCTCAGACGAGGGGGAGTGGTGACTGTGGACCGGCTCCTCACCGTGGACCAGGTCGCCGAACGCCTCGGTACGGGGGTCCGCTTTCCTCGACGCCTGATCGAGGAGCGCCGCATCACCTTCGTGAAGGTCGGCCGGCACGTCCGTATCCCTGAGACCGCCGTAGAGGCGTACGTGAGCGCCAACACCGTAGAACCGATCCTCCTGCGGCCCACGGGACTCAGGAGGGCTGCCTGATGGCTGGCAAGCGCAAGTCCCGCCGGGGCTTCGGCCGTATCCGTAAGCTGCCGTCCGGCCGGTTCCAAGCTCGCTATCCGGGGCCTGACGGTGTGCTGCGCCCTGCGGACCGGACGTTCGCCACGACCACGGACGCGGACCGCTGGCTCATGCGGAAGCGCATCGAGATCGAAGAGGGGCGCTGGCTCGACCCGGCCGAGGGGCGGACGACCGTTCGCGACTGGGCGGCTCGCTGGCTCGCGGCCGTGTCGCCTCAGCTCAAGCACAAAACCCAGGCGTCGTACCGGTCGCTGATCAACTCGCTGATCAATCCGGCACTTGGTGATCGCGAACTTGCCAGCCTTCGGCCCATCACGGTCACCGAGTGGGTGGGTGCGATGCGGACCAAGGGGCTCAGCGCCTCGCGCATCCGGCAGGCGTACCGGGTGCTGTCGCAGATCATGCGTTCTGCCGTCGACAACGACATGATCCCGCAGACACCGTGCAGGGGCGTGAGGCTGCCTCGGATGCCGCAGACGGAGCCGCACATCCTCACGCCGCTGGAAGCGTCGCGGATCGTCAACGGTGCGACCAAGCCGCATGACCTGCTGATCGCGCTTCTCGCGTACGCGGGGCTTCGGGTGGGTGAGGCGTTCGCCCTGCGGCGCGTGGACATCGATGTGTCCGGGGGCTTCGTCCTGGTTGACGAGAACCTGGCCGAGGCGAACGGCACCCTTGTCTTCGACACTCCCAAGTCGCACCAGAAGCGATTGCTCCGCGTGGGTCCGTCCCTCGCCGAGCGGCTCGGCCGGCACCTGGAATCGCTGCCCGGAGGGGATGACGCGCTTCTCTTCACGACCCCCGGCGGTAAGCCCCTGCGCTACAACCAGTGGCCCAAGGGGTACTTCGATCCTGCCGTGGCTGTTGCCGGGCTGACTGACGTCACCCCGCATGATCTCCGCGCCTCGCACGGCACCTGGGTCGCCGACCGGTACGGAGTGATGACCGCTGCGCATCGGCTCGGCCACTCGAACGCGAGCGTCACTACCCGGCACTACGCCCGGCCTGTGGCTGGCCGCGATGGTCAAGTGGCTGTAGCGGCGGATACATGGCTTAGCGGGCACGACGGTGATGACAAGTGAACACAGTTCCTGCTTAGAAAGCCAGCGGTTTTCGGGTATCTGGGGTCAACTAGGTGCGGCGTCCTCGTGCTCGTTCCATAAGCAGGTGACGCCGCACCATTTGACTCCCCAACAAGCGCCCGTTGTTCAGCTTGTGTGTAGTGCTCACTTCCTCATGATGCGATGATGTGATTGTAAGATCCTTATCTTTGATGATCGAAGAGTGGACTGATGCCCAAGTGCATGGAGTAGATGGCGAGGCTTTTTTCCGAAGTGTGCACAGGGGTGCGGGATATCGGCAAGACTTGATGCATGGATGATGTGCAGTCGGATCTAGTGGAACTGATTCGTCTTACGTTGAAATTTTGGGTCATCTTCGGAGTCGTACTGAGCGTCGCAAAGTTATGGCCAACATCGCGCGACTTTATGCGCGAGGTGATCATTTCGCTTCAAGTGTGGGTTCTCGTTCGCCTGCCGAGGCATGCGCTCGCAGGCGAGTCACCCTTTATTGTCCGCGCCATGTTGAACCCGCACGGCGGTAGCGCTGGCTCCACGCTGACGTCGTCTCACCTTCTTCGGGTAGCCGAGAAGGAGGTGGACATGCTGAGGGGGGCCTGTGGCCAGCTCGGTATTAGCCATGTCGGTAACGGGCGAATTTTTCGCGCACTTTTCCTGCGGACTTCCCAGCACAATTATCGTGCTAACTGGATTATTTTTGGCTTGCTTGGTTCGCTCGTATGGGTGCCGAGAGTTGGTCGAATTCTTTGGGAGGTGGGTAGCGGTGTCATGCAGCGCGGGCGAGGAACCGGCTATGGTGTAAGTATCGTGACTGATGTTGCGTCACGCGTCACTGCTGCTAGTGATGTTGAGATCACTAGCATGCTCTGCAATTTCGTAGCTGGCATTCTTATGGTCTGGGTGGGTTTTGTTGTCTTGTTTCTTTTGCTGGGCTGGCCCTTTGTTATCGTGCTGGCTGCCTTGAGCGGGCGAAATGTTGTTGGTGTTCAATTTCGGTCTGCTGTGGTGCGTCGTCGCTACGGGTTGGTTGCATCTGTAGCAGAGGCTATTCGTGCATGCGCTAATGCATACAATGCAAACGACTTTGATCGTCCTGATGCTCTACGTAATCTAAGTGAAAGGTTGGTGGTAGTTGAAAGGAACGTTTTGCGGGCGCATAATACTAGTGGAGTGCTGGGGCGTCGATCTCCTATCCGTAAGATGTCGCGATCGCATGGGAGGGATGTGGCGGCCCGTCTTCGTGCGGCGGAATCTGATGTTCTCACGGGGGGTGTTTTGAGTAACGCAGTGCCTGGGCTAGCGAAATTGCTTATCGATATCGCCGACCGGTATTTGATGGGAGATGTTTGCAGGCTCTTGGATGAGCGGGATGTTGTTCACCCTAATGCTAGTTCTCTGGGTCCGGTTCGAGACTATGAGCCGTTCCGGGGTTTATCGTTTGCTATTTTATGGCTGGCGGCAGTCGTTGGAATTGGGCGTTTTGGCCTTTCGGATGGAGCTGAGGTGGCGGCGATTGGCGCTGCCGCTATGATCGCCGCCACTTTGGTATATAAGAGGCGTTGGCTCTCCGCGTTGCAGAGGCTCCCCATTACCTTGAACTGACCGTTCGGCATCTGGCGGCACGGCTGAGCATTGCCTGCGACCCCCGACACGGGAGTTGGGGCACGAAGGGGGCACGGTGAGCGAGGCCGCGACGGTGGAAGAGCGGTTTCGCTCGCCTGACCTGCACGGGAGCGGGTACGGTGCCCGGCCCCCGAAAGGTCTTGAAAACCGTCGTGGCGCAAGTCACCGTGGGTTCAAATCCCACACCCACCGCAGTGTTTGACGGCCCCTGACCAGGCTTTACGGTCGGGGGCCGTTCGTGTGGGGCGGGAGGAGTGGGTGGAGTTCGTAGTCGTGGGCCAGGGTTGGCCAGTCGAGGGTGTGCAGGGTGGGGTGGGTGTTGTAGG
>NZ_JACBYP010000148.1 GCF_018982965.1 Streptomyces mayonensis
GCAGAGGTGTGGGGTGTTGACGCGCCAACCGCTGCGGGCGAACACCCCCCGACACGTCCCTTCCCGCCGTACGCGTCCGCACCTCCCCGCCCACCGCCTGCGGCCCTTTCCCGCCATACGCGGCTCACCCGCCCACCGGCCCATACGCGGCTCACCCGCACTTCAGGGGTACGCGCCCGCGCTCCAGCTGCGGGCCGCCGCGCCGCCCCGCCCCAGCTGCGGGCAGTCGTGCCGCTGGGGCGGCACGGGTGGGCGCTGCGGCACCCCGTAAGCGCCGGGCCGCGCGACCCCCCCGGCCCGCACCCACGCCGGGTGCCAGGGCAGCACCGGGCTACGCGACCCGCACCCACCCCCGGCGCCGGCTGCCGTCGGCTACAGGCGGACGCCAACCGTCACCGGTTCGTTGACCAGCGTGACGCCGAAGGCGTCCTCGACCCCCGCGACGACCTCGCGGGCCAGCGCGAGCAGGTCCTCGGTGCTCGCTCCGCCGCGGTTGGTGAGGGCGAGGGTGTGCTTGGTGGAAATGCGGGCGGGGCCGGTGCCGTAGCCCTTGGTGAAGCCCGCCTTGTCGATCAGCCAGGCCGCGGAGGTCTTGACCCGGCCCTCCCCCGCCGGGAACGCGGGCGGCTCCACCGCGTCCCCGAGCCGGCCGGCCACGCGCGAGCGGAACGCGGTGAACTCCTCGTCCGTGAGGATCGGGTTGGTGAAGAACGACCCGGCCGACCACGTGTCGTGGTCCTCGGGGTCGAGCACCATGCCCTTCCCCGCGCGCAGCTTCAGCACCGTCTCCCGGGCGGTCGTCAGCGGGACCCGGTCGCCCGCCTCGACGCCGAGGGCGCGGGCCGTCTCGGCGTAGCGCAGGGGGGCCGAGAGGCCGGCGGCGTCCTCCAGTTCGAAGCGGACGCGCAGGACCACGTACCGCTCGGGCTCGGCCTTGAAGCGGCTGTGGCGGTACGAGAAGGCGCAGTCGGCGTTGGCGAGGGTGACCGTCTCGCGGTTCCTGCGGTCGTACGCCGTCACCTCGGTGATCGTGGCGGAGACCTCCTGGCCGTACGCGCCGACGTTCTGGATGGGCGTGGCGCCCGCGGAGCCGGGGATGCCGGCCAGGCACTCGACGCCGGCCAGGCCCGCCTCGACGGTGCGGGCGACGGCGTCGGTCCAGATCTCGCCGGCCGCCAGCTCCAGCGTCGTACCGTCGAGGGAGAAGCCGCTCGTGGCGATGTGCAGGGCGGTGCCGTCGAAGCCCTTGTCGCCGATGACCAGGTTGGATCCGCCGCCGATGAGCAGCAGTGGCGTGCCGGCGTCGTCGGCCTCGCGGACGGCGGCGATCACCTCGGCGTCGGTCGTGGCCGTGACCAGCCGGGTCGCCGGTCCGCCCAGTCGGAAGGTGGTCAGCGGGGCGAGGGGAGCGTCGTGGAGTTCCTGCACGCGCCCAAGACTACGAGACGGCACTGACAGGCCCGGGGTGCGGCCGGGGCGTTCTCGGTCCGCACACCGGGCGTCGGTCAGGCCAGGCGTACGACGGCGCGGGCCATGCCGAGGACCTTCTGGCCGGCGCTGGTGACCAGGAGGTCGACGCGGACGGTGTTGTCGTCCAGCTTTGCCGCCACCGTGCCGCCGACCTCGATCACGGCGCCCCGGTCGTCGTCCGGGACGACGACGGGCCGGGTGAAGCGGACGCGGTACTCCACGAGCGCGCCGGGGTCGCCGGTCCAGTCGGTGACCGCGCGGATCGCCTCGGCCATGGTGAACATGCCGTGCGCGATGACGTCCGGCAGTCCGACCTCCTTGGCGAACCTCTCGTTCCAGTGGATCGGATTGAAGTCGCCGGAGGCGCCCGCGTAGCGCACGAGTGCGGCGCGGTCCACGGGGAAGGTCCGCGGGGGAAGTTCGGTGCCGACCTCGACGTCGTCGTAGGCGATCTTCGCCTTCAGGGGCTGTGTCATCGGATGTTCACCCCTCCTCGGCCGCGCGGGCCACGAGCTTGGTCCAGGCGGTCACGACGTGCTCGCCGGCCTCGTCGTGGACCTCGCCGCGGATGTCCAGGATCTCCTTGCCGGCCACCGACTTGATCGCCTCGATGGTGGAGGTGACGGCGAGCCGGTCGCCCGCCCGTACCGGCCGGACGTAGGCGAACCTCTGGTCGCCGTGCACCACCCGGCTGTAGTCCAGCCCGAGCTGCGGGTCCTCGACGACCTGCCCGGCCGCCTTGAACGTGATCGCGAACACGAACGTCGGCGGAGCGATCACGTCCGGATGGCCGAGCGCCTTCGCGGCCTCCGGGTCGGTGTACGCCGGATTGTCGTCCCCCACCGCCTCCGCGAACTCGCGGATCTTCTCCCGCCCCACCTCATAGGGCGCGGTCGGCGGATAGGTCCGCCCCACGAACGACTGGTCGAGCGCCATGGGCTGAATCCTCCTGCTGCTCTTCGCTGTCACAACTGCGGCCAACGACACGAGGCCGCCCCCAAGCCTCGGGGACGGCCTCGTGTACGAGCCTGTTTTATCGCGTCTCGCGGTGCGCGGTGTGCGCGTTGCAACGCGGGCAGTGCTTCTTCATCTCCAGTCGGTCCGGGTTGTTACGCCGGTTCTTCTTGGTGATGTAGTTCCGCTCCTTGCACTCCACGCAGGCCAGCGTGATCTTCGGGCGGACGTCGGTGGCAGCCACGTGAGTGCTCCTTGACGAACGGATTGATGGTATTAACGCAGGAAAGAGTAGCCGACTGAAGGACCGACCCCGCAATCGGCTACTGAGAGTAGCGGTGACCGGACTTGAACCGGTGACACAGCGATTATGAGCCGCTTGCTCTACCGACTGAGCTACACCGCTGTGATGCGATCGACTCCCGCCTCGCGACGGGAACCTTTCACACCAGAGCCCCAAAACGGAATCGAACCGTTGACCTTCTCCTTACCATGGAGACGCTCTGCCGACTGAGCTATTGGGGCGAGCGATGAAGACATTACACGGTCGCCCGCCGTTCGCCCAAATCCGTTTCGCGGCCCCTGCCCCGTACCGTCCGGGCCGTCGCGGGACGGTGGACCGCACCGGTACGACTATTGCGCTCCTCCGCGCCACGGGCTGATCACCGTCCTAGGCTCGACTCACTCTGCGTGATCTTGCGTCCCCCACTGCGCAGCCCCGAGCCCAGAGGACCGCGATGCCCGACAGCCAGCCGCAGCCACCCCACTCGCCCTCCCCCTCGGGCGCCGCCGACCCCGGCTCACTGCTGCTCTGCGGGGCCCGGCTCACGGACGGCCGGACCGTGGACGTACGGCTCAGCCGCGGGCGCATCGAGGCGGTCGGCACGGCCGGGAGTCTGACTCCGTCCCGCACGCCCGGCCCGGGCACCCGGGTGGATCTCACCGGCTATCTGCTCCTGCCCGCCCCCGCCGAGCCGCACGTCCACGGCGACACGTCGCTGACGGCCGACGCCCCCGGCCCCGTCTCCCACGACCCGCAGGACGTCGAGTGCCGGGCCACGGAGGCCGCCCTGCTCCAGCTGGGACACGGAGCGACCGCGTTGCGGGCGCACGTGCGGGTGGGTGACGTAGCGGGGCTGGGCGCGCTGACCGGCGTCCTGCGGGCGCGGCGCTCGGTGCGCGGGCTGGCGGAGCTGACGGCGGTGGCGATGCCACGGGTGCTGACGGGGGTGGCCGGGGCGGACGGGCTGGCGATGCTGCGGGACGCGGTCAAGATGGGCGCCGACGTGGTGGGCGGGTGTCCCGACCTCGACCCCGATCCGGCGGGGTACGTGGAGGCGGTCCTGGAGGTCGCGGCCGAGCACGGCTGCCCGGTCGACCTGCACACGGACGCCGGCGATCCGGCGCGGCTGGCCCGGCTGGCGGCGATGGCCGGCGGACTGCGTCCGGGGGTGGCCCTCGGGCCCTGCGACGGCCTGGGGCGGCTGCCCGCCGAGGTGGCCTCGCGGGCCGCGGAGCGGCTCGCGGCGGCCGGGGTGACGGTGGTCTGCCTGCCGCAGGGTGCCTGCGGTGCCGTGGACCACCACGACGGCATGGCTCCGGTACGGCTGCTGCGGGCGGCCGGCGTGCGGGTCGCCGCGGGCAGCGGTGCGCTGCGGGACGTGGCCAACCCGGTCGGGCGCGGCGACCCCCTGGAGGCGGCGTACCTGCTGGCCTCCCGTCACGGGCTGCGGCCCGGGGACGCGTACGAGGCGGTGAGCGGGGCGGCACGTGCGGTCCTCGGGCTGCCCGAGGTGCGGGTGGAGGCGGGCTTCCCCGCCGAGTTGCTCGCGGTGCGCGGGGACGGGCTGGCCGGCGCGCTGTCCCTGGCGTACAGCCGGGTCGTCGTGCACCGCGGTCGCGTGGTGGCGCGCACGAGCGCGGTACGGGAGTACGGCGACGCGACGACCGCCCTGGACCTGGAGCTGCCCCGGCAGGGGCGGGGGAAGCGCGGGCAGGCCTGACGGCGGGGGCGGCGCGGGCGCGGGCCGAGTCGTGCGGCGCGGGCGGCCGTCGCGGCGTACGGTCGAAGGCATGCGCATTGTCATCGCTGGTGGTCATGGTCAGATCGCGTTGCGGCTGGAGCGGTTGCTCGCCGCGCGCGGGGACGAGGTGGCGGGCATCATCCGCAAGGCCGAGCAGGCCGACGATCTGCGCGCGGCCGGCGCCGAACCGGTCGTGCTGGACCTGGAGTCGGCCTCGCTGGAGGAGGTCGCGGAGCGGCTGCGGGGTGCGGACGCGGCGGTCTTCGCGGCCGGGGCGGGGCCCGGGAGCGGGGTGGACCGCAAGGACACGGTGGACAAGGCGGCGGCGGTCCTCTTCGCGGACGCCGCGGTCAGGGCGGGCGTACGGCGCTTCGTGATCGTGTCCTCGATGGGCGCGGACCCCGCCCACCAGGGGGACGAGGTCTTCGACGTGTACCTGCGCGCCAAGGGCGAGGCCGACGCGCACGTGCGCTCGCTGGACGGACTGGACTGGACGGTCCTTCGCCCCGGTGCCCTGAAGGACGACCCGGGAAGCGGCCTCGTACGGCTGGAGGCGCACACCGGCCGCGGCCCCGTCCCCCGGGACGACGTGGCGGCCGTCCTCGCGGAGCTGATCGACACCCCGGCGACGCACGGTCTGACGCTGGAGCTGATCAGCGGTTCGTCGCCGGTGTCGGTGGCGGTGAAGTCCGTGGCAGGGAACTGAGGACGCGGGGCGCGCGGTCAGAAGAGGGGCAGCTGTCCGGGGAAGTCGGGGACCACGTACCCGTCCAGGGACGGCTGCGCCGCGCCGAGTTGCGCCGGCCGCCGCGATCCCGGGCAGGAGACGAGGTCGCCGCCGCCTCGCGCGCCGGGTGGGTCGTGGCGCGCGTACCGCCCGGCGACCACGGCGATCTCGCGACGGCACTCGGGGCAGATTCTGCGACGGGAGGACGGGGGCATGCCCCCAGTCTGACCGGACTCCGCACCGCCCCGCGCCGCCCCTGCGGGCTCTGCTTCCGTGTCGCGGCATGACGAAGGACCCCGTGACCCGCTGTTCAAGCAGGTCACGGGGTCCTTCGTTCCCGTGTGGCGGCGCCAGGATTCGAACCTGGGAAGGCTGAGCCGGCAGATTTACAGTCTGCTCCCTTTGGCCGCTCGGGCACACCGCCGGGGTTTGCTGCCCCTCGCACCGTCTTTCGGCGGTGCTCCGCGGCAACGACGTAAACAATACCTGATGCCAAGGGGTGCTTCGCCACCCGATTGATCTCCGCCCGGGGTGTGGCGGGTGGCTAGGCTTGTGCGAATGCGGCCGAGGCCCCCTGCCGGGGCCGGCGGTCGCCGACGTATGCCGGTACGGACCCGATACGCGGCCCGACACGCCCCAGACCCCACCACATACAAGGAGCCACAGGACATGGCCGACTCCAGTTTCGACATCGTCTCGAAGGTCGAGCGGCAGGAGGTCGACAACGCCCTCAACCAGGCCGCCAAGGAGATCTCGCAGCGCTACGACTTCAAGGGCGTGGGCGCCTCGATCAAGTGGTCCGGGGAGCAGATCCTCATGGAGGCCAACTCCGAGGACCGGGTCAGCGCCATCCTCGACGTCTTCCAGTCCAAGCTGATCAAGCGGGGCATCTCGCTGAAGGCCCTGGACGCGGGCGAGCCCCAGCTCTCCGGCAAGGAGTACAAGATCTTCGCCTCCATCCAGGAGGGCATCTCCCAGGACAACGCGAAGAAGGTGGCCAAGCTCATCCGCGACGAGGGCCCCAAGGGTGTGAAGGCCCAGGTGCAGGGCGAGGAGCTGCGGGTGTCCTCGAAGAGCCGGGACGACCTGCAGACCGTGATCTCCCTGCTCAAGGGCCAGGACTTCGACTTCGCGCTGCAGTTCGTCAACTACCGGTGACTCGTTGAGCCGACTCGTCGAGCCGGTGACGCGGCGGTGCGCGGGCCGGGGCGTGAGTGCGAGCAGCAGGGAGAAGACCAGAAGACCAGGAGGGGTGGGCGCCCCTTCTGGTCTTCTCGTCTTCTCGTCTTTTCTCGGCCGTGGTCCGTGCTGTCAGTTGCGCGAGTTGCCGAACAGGAGCCGGTAGGCGATCAGGAGCACGAGGGATCCGCCGATCGCGGCCGCCCATGTGGCGCCGTCGTAGAAGTCCTCGCTGATCGGGTGGTCCAGCCAGCGGGCCGATATCCAGCCGCCGACGAAGGCGCCCGCGACGCCGATGAGGGTGGTGCCGACGAACCCTCCGGGGTCGCGGCCCGGCAGCAGGAACTTGGCTATGGCTCCGGCCAGCAGTCCGAGGATGATCCAGCTGATGACGGTCATGCCGTGACCCTGCCCTTTCTCGCTGTGCCCGCACCTTCCCGGTGCCGGGACTTCCTCCGCGGTGTTCATGTCCGCTTGTCGGAAAGGACGTTCCGGACGCGGCCGGTGGTTGCGCCGATCGGGCCGGGCGGGTCGGGGCGGGGCGAGGAGGACGGCCGTCGTTACCAGCCGGTCCGCTGGTTGGCGGCGGCGGCCGTGAACGGCTGGTCCGTCGGCACGATCTCGCGTCCCAGCGGGAGGAGCGAGATGGGGATCAGCTTGAAGTTGGCGATGCCGAGCGGGATGCCGATGATCGTGACGCACAGGAGGAAGCCGGTGACGATGTGGCCGAGGGCGAGCCACCAGCCCGCGAGGACCAGCCACAGAGCGTTGCCGATGCAGGAGGCGGCCCCGGCGTCGCGGCGCTCGACCGCCATGTACCCGAAGGGCCACAGCGCGTAGAGACCGATGCGGAAGGCCGCGATCCCGAAGGGGATGCCGATGATCGTGATGCAGAGCAGCGCACCGGCGGCCAGGTAGCCGAGGAACAGCCAGAAGCCGCTGAGTACGAGCCAAATGACGTTGAGGATGGTCTTCACTGCTGGCGACCTGCCATCTTTTCGAGTCGGGCGATGCGCTCCGCCATCGGCGGGTGCGTGGAGAACATCTTGGAGAGTCCCTGCCCCGGACGGAAGGGGTTGGCGATCATCATGTGGCTGGCGCTCTCGATGCGGGGCTCCGGCGGCAGCGGCAGCTGTTTCGTGCCCGACTCCAGTTTGCGCAGCGCACTGGCGAGGGCGAGCGGGTCGCCGGTGAGCTGGGCGCCGGAGGCGTCGGCCTCGTACTCCCGGGAGCGGCTGATCGCCAGCTGGATGACGCTGGCCGCCAGCGGGCCGAGCAGCATGATGAGGAGCATGCCCAGCAGGCCGGGGCCGTCGTCGTCGTTGGACCGGCCCACGGGGATCAGCCAGGCGAAGTTGACCAGGAACATGATCACGGAGGCGAGGGCGCCGGCGACGGACGAGATCAGGATGTCGCGGTTGTAGACGTGGCTGAGCTCGTGCCCGATCACGCCGCGCAGCTCGCGTTCGTCGAGCAGACGCATGATGCCCTCGGTGCAGCACACGGCCGCGTTGCGCGGGTTGCGTCCGGTCGCGAACGCGTTCGGTGCCTCCGTCGGCGAGATGTACAGGCGGGGCATGGGCTGCCGGGCCTGGGTGGAGAGCTCGCGGACCATGCGGTACAGCGCCGGGGCCTCGAACTCGCTGACCGGGCGGGCGCGCATCGCGCGGAGTGCGAGTTTGTCGCTGTTCCAGTACGCGTACGCGTTGGTGCCCAGGGCGACGAGGACGGCGACGACAAGCCCCGCTCGGCCGAAGAAGCTGCCGATGACGATGATGAGTGCCGACAGCCCTCCGAGGAGTACTGCGGTCCTGAGCCCGTTGTGCCGGCGGTGCACGGTACGCCCTCCAAATGGTGCAGCAGGGGAACCCTTTGCTTGCTGGTCTCGCTCGCTGTGGTGGCTTCCTGGTCCTTGATGCCACCGGTGTCGTGGCAACACGTCCAGTGGACCCTTCCGTACTGGTCAACGCCAGGCGAGGGCCGCCAGTTCCCCGGCGGCCCCGGCGGTGCGCCTGGCCCGTACGGGTGACAGGTGTGGCGGTTCCCACGCGCGCGGGAACACGCTTGCTCCTCGAGCGCCCGGGCGCGGCACGCGCGTGTCGTGGCGTGGCGCGTTCAGAACAGTGCGGTGTCGGCGAAACGCAGGATCAGCTGCGGGGCTCCGGAGAGGGCGACGGCGAGGACCGCGGTGAGGCTCAGCGCGGCGGTGAGCGGGGCCGGCAAACGGTGCCCGGCGGACGCCTCCTCGGGCGTCCGGAACAGCAGGGCCGTCCACTGGAGGTAGTAGAAGAGGGCGATCACGACGTTGACCGCCATGACGACGGCCAGCCAGCCGAGTCCCGCCTCGACGGCCGCGGAGAACACCGTGACCTTGGCGAAGAGGCCGATGACACCCGGTGGCAGTCCCGCGAGGCAGAGCAGGAAGAACGCCAGCAGGAGGGCGGTCAGGGGGTTCGACGCGTACAGGCCCCGGTAGTCGGCGACGCGGTTCAGGGACCGGGTACGGCCCACCACGGCGGCCACCGCGAAGGCCCCGAGGTTCACCGCGGCGTACATGAGGGCGTACGCCACGGTGGAGCCGACCGGGCGTGCGGGGTCGTCGGCGTACGCGGCGGCGGCGATCGGCACCAGCAGGTAGCCGGCCTGGCCGACGGACGACCAGGCGAGCAGGCGTACCGCGCTGTACGCGCGCGTGCCCTGCTGGCGCAGGGCGCCGACGTTGCCGACGGTCATGGTGAGCGCGGCCAGCACCGCCAGGGCGGGGCCCCATGCGTCGGCGTAGGCCGGGAGGGCGACGACGGTGACGAGGACGAGGCCGGAGAAGCCGACCGCCTTGCCCACCACGGACAGGTAGCCCGCGATCGGCAGCGGCGCGCCGACGTAGGTGTCGGGCACCCAGAAGTGGAAGGGCACGGCGGCCGTCTTGAAGGCGAAGCCGACGAGGGTGAGGACGGCTCCGGTCTGGGCGAGCGTGGTGAGCTGTCCGTCGACGTGCTGGATGCGCTCGGCCATCCGGGTGAGGTGGAGGGTGCCGGTCGAGGCGTACAGGAAGCTGACGCCCATGAGGGAGACCGCGGTCGCGGTGACCGAGGACAGGAAGAACTTGAGGGCGGCCTCGGAGGACCTGCGCTCGCCCCGGCGCAGTCCCACCAGTGCGAAGGCGGGCAGGGAGGCGACCTCCAGGGCGACGATCAGTGTGGCGAGGTCGCGGGAGGCGGGCAGGAGCACGGCACCGGCTGTGGCGGAGAGCAGCAGGAACCAGAACTCGCCCTCGGGCAGTCCCCGGTCGGCGTCCTTGACGGCGGTGACCGACAGCAGGGCGGTCAGGAGGGCGCCGCCGAGCACCAGGAACTGGACGGCGAGGGCGAAGGTGTCCGCGGTGTAGCTGCAGACGTCGGGGTCACCGGCCAGGCAGAAGGTCGAGCGGTCGCCGTTGACCAGGGGCAGCAGCATGAGCGCGGCGGCGGCCAGTCCGGCGACCGAGATCCAGCCGAGCAGCGGCTTGCGGGCGTCCTTGACGAACAGGTCGGCGACGAGGACGACGAGCCCGACGACCGCCGTGACGGTGGGCGGCGCGATGGCGAGCCAGTCGACGGACTGGACGAGGTTCTGGGCCAGTGGCTGCGGCAGGGCCTCGGCGAGGGGCTGGGCCTGCAAGCTCATCGGGTGCCTCCTGAGAGGAGCTGCTGCACGGCCGGGTCGGTCAGGCCGAGGAGGGCCCTGGGCCACAGCCCGGCGACGACGGTCAGGACGACCAGCGGGGTCCAGGCGGCGAACTCGTAGGTGCGTACGTCGGTGAGCTTCGGGGCCTGCTGCGGCGGGGCTCCCATGCACACCCGACGGACCACGATCAGCATGTACGCGGCGGTCAGCAGCGTGCCGAACGCGGCGACGGCCATGAAGGTGAGGAAGGCGGGCCGGCTGAGGTCGTCGTGCGGGTCGAAGGCCCCGAACAGGGCCAGCATCTCGCCCCAGAACCCGGCCAGTCCCGGCAGGCCGAGCGAGGCGACCGCGGCGAAGGCGAGCAGGCCGCCGAGGCGGGGCGCCCTGCCGTACAGGGCGTGTCCGGACTTCTCGGCGAGGCTGTCGAGGTCGGTGGTTCCGGTGCGGTCCTTGAGGGCGCCGACCAGGAAGAAGAGCAGGCCGGTGATGAGGCCGTGGGCGACGTTGGCGAACAGGGCGCCGTTCACGCCGGTCGGGGTCGTGGTCGCGATGCCGAGCAGGACGAAGCCCATGTGGCCGACGGAGGAGTACGCGACGAGGCGCTTGAGGTCGCCCCTGGCGCCCCTCCTGGCGAGGGCCAGGCAGGCCAGGGAGCCGTAGACGATGCCGACCACGGCGAAGGCGGCGAGGTAGGGCGCGAAGGTGCGGAAGCCGTCCGGCGCGGCCGGCAGCAGGATGCGGACGAACCCGTACGTGCCCATCTTCAGCAGGACCCCGGCCAGCAGGACCGAGCCGACGGTCGGGGCGGCGGTGTGCGCGTCCGGCAGCCAGCTGTGCAGCGGCCACATCGGCGTCTTCACCGCGAGCCCGATCCCGATCGCCAGAACCGCGATGACCTGCCCTGATGCGGTGAGCGACCGGCCGTTGTCAGTGGCGAGTGCCACCATGTCGAATGTGCCCGCGCTGAGTCCGATCAGCAGCAGGCCGAGCAGCATGACGACGGAGCCGAGGAGCGTGAAGAGGATGAATTTCCAGGCGGCCCCGGCCCGTGCCTCGCCGCCCCAGCGGGCGATGAGGAAGTACATCGGGATGAGGACCGTCTCGAAGGCGAGGAAGAACAGGACCAGGTCGAGGACGGCGAACGTCGCGAGGGTGCCGGACTCCAGGACGAGCAGCAGCGCGACGAAGGCCTTCGGGCTCTGGCTCGGGCTCGGGCCCGAGGTTCGCGGCGTCAGCCGCTCGTGTCGCTGCTTGAAGTACGAGTAGAGCGCGCAGAGGAACGTCAGCAGCGCGGTCAGGACCAGCAGGGGGAGGGAGATGCCGTCGATGCCGAGGTGGATGCGCACGTCCAGTGCGGGGATCCAGCTGATGTCCGTGCTGGCCTGCATCTTCGACGGATGGTCGTGGTCGAAGCCGAGAACGAGGGCGATCGCGGCGACGAGGACGGCGCCGGTGACGGTGACGCCGTGCCGGAGCACGGCCTGCTCGGGCGACTTCCCCTTCAGTCCGGGCGGGGCGGGCAGGAGGGCGGCGGCGGCACCGAAGAGCGGTCCGACGACGACCAACGCGAGAAGGAACTGCATCACGGACTCGTTGATATCGATCACGCCTGCTCACGCTCCCGTGGCGACGAGGACGGCGGCGACCGCGAGGACGACGGTGCCGGCGAGCAGCGCGCTCACATAGGTCTGCAGATTGCCGGTCTGGGCACGTCGTACGGCGGCCCCGAGCCAGCGCGGCAGGGCACCCGCCGCGCGTACGTAGGTGTCGACGACCTCGCGGTCGAGGAAGCGTACGAGGCGCGCGCCGGCCAGGACGGGGCGGACGAAGAGGGTCGCGTACACCGCGTCCAGGTGGAAGCCGGCGGCCGCGGGCCGGTGCAGCGGGCCGAGCAGGAGCCGTCCGGGGTCCGCCGGGTCGGGGGCTCCGGCGACGTCCCCGTAGGCGGACTTGTGGCTGGCGATGGCCTCGGCCTCCACCAGCCCCGCGTCACCTTCGGGGTGGGCCGCGACGGCGCCCAGCGGGGTCCGGGCGGCGAGGACCGTGGTGTGCCGCCAGGCCGCGTAGGTGACGATGCCGCCGACCAGGGCCACGCCCGTGCCCAGCACGGAGGTGGTCAGGGTCGGGGTGAGGTCTCGTCCGTCGAACCAGTCGGGCAGCAGCCGGAAGGTGAGCCCGCCGAGAGCGAGGGAGGGAAGGGCGAGCACCCAGAGCACGGCGTTCATGACGACGGGCTGCCTGCCGTGGTCAGGCGCCTCGGCGCCGCTGCCGCGGAATGCCAGCAGCCACAGGCGCGTCGCGTACGCGGCGGTGAGGAGGGCGGTGAGCAGGCCGGCGACGAGGACGGTCCAGCCCGCGGCGCCGGGTGCGTGCTCGGTGTGGCCGGTGGCCACGTGCTCCGCGGCGCCGAGGACGGACTCCTTGGAGAAGAAGCCGCTGAAGGGCGGGATGGCGGCGAGGGCGAGCAGCGCCACGGTCGTCGTCCAGTAGGCGTCCGGGACGCGGTCGCGCAGGCCCCGCATGCGGGACATGGCGGCCAGCGAGTTGGTGCCGGCGGCATGGATGATCACGCCGGCGGCGAGGAACAGCAGCGCCTTGAAGGCGCCGTGGGACAGGAGGTGGAAGACGGCGGCCCCACGGTCGCCGGCGGCGAGGGCGCCGGTCAGGTAGCCGAGCTGACCGATCGTCGAGTAGGCGAGGACGCGCTTGATGTCGTCCTGGGCGAGCGCGGCGAGTGCCGAGCCGACCATCGTGACGGCGGCCATCACGGCGAGGACGACCATCGCGGCCCGGGAGGCCTCGAAGAGCGGAAGGAGGCGGGCGACGAAGTAGACACCGGCGGCCACCATCGTGGCGGCGTGGATCAGCGCGGAGACGGGTGTCGGACCCGCCATCGCGTCGGGGAGCCAGGTGTGCAGCGGGAACTGCGCCGACTTGCCCGCCACACCGGCCAGGAGCAGCACGGCGATCAGCGTCGGGTGGTCGAGCGAGCCGTGCGCGACCGCGCCGAGGATCCTGGTGATGCGGAAGGAGCCGGCCTCGGTGGCGAGCGCCAGCAGACCGATCAGGAAGGGGACGTCGCCGAGTTTGGTGACCAGGAAGGCCTTGAGGGAGGCGGCGCGGGCCTCCGGTGTCTCCCAGTAGTGGCCGACCAGGAAGTACGAGCAGATGCCCATGATCTCCCAGCCGACCAGCAGCACCATCAGGTCGCCGGAGTAGACGACGAGGAACATGGCGGAGGTGAACAGGGAGACGAGAGCGGCGTACGAGGCGTAGCGCGGGTCGTCGCGCAGATAGCCCGTCGAGTAGATCTGCACGCAGGTGGCGACGGTGCCGACCAGCACGGCGACGAGGGCGGCGAAGCCGTCGATGTGCAGGGCCAGTTCGACGGGGACCGAGCCGGTGGGCGTCAGTTCCGTGACGGCGTCGACTGCGCTGCCGCCACCCTGGCGGGCCGCGACCGCCACGGCCAGGACGAGGGCGGCCAGCGGGGGCAGGACGGCGAGTGGGCGGACGAAGCCGGGGGCCGTGCGGCCCAGGAGAAGTCCGGCGGCCGCCCCGAGGAACGGGAGGAGGGGGACGAGTACGGCGAGGGTGGTCGTGGTCACGCGGTGGCCTCAGCCTTCTCGGCGGCCGTCCCGGTCGCGGGGGTGTCGGTGCCGGGGCCGTGGGGGGCAGCCGGGTCGCCGGGGCCCTCGGAGTCGCCGGAATCGTCGGGACCGTGACCCTCGGCGGTGTCGCGGAGCTTGTCGATGTCCGAGGTGCCGCGGTTGCGGTGGACGGCGAGCACGATCGCGAGGCCGATGCCGATCTCGGCGGCGGCGATGGCGATGGTGAACAGGGTCAGGGCCTGACCGGAGTGCAGGGTCTCCTCGGCGGCCCTGCTGAGCCAGACGTCGAAGGCGACCAGGTTGAGGTTGACGGCGTTGAGCATCAGCTCGACCGACATCAGGACGAGGATCGCGTTGCGGCGGGCGAGGACGCCGTACAGGCCCGTGCAGAAGAGGAGGGCGGAGAGAACGGCGGGGTAGGCGAGGTGCATCAGCGGTCGTCCCCCTTGTCGGCCTTGTCGTCCTTGCTGGCCTTATTGGCCTTGTTGGCCCCTTCAGACCTTTCGGCGCTGTCGGCCTGGTCGGGCCCGTTGTCGGCCTTTTCGCCTGTGCCGGCCGTGTCGGCTGGGCCGGCGCCGCTGGGGGCGGGCCGGGGCGCGTCGCTCACGGTCGGGGTGAGTGAGCGGTCCGGCTGGGCCCTTCGGGAGAGGACGATCGCGCCGACCAGGGCGGCGAGGAGGAGGACGGAGAGGGCCTCGAAGGGGAGGACCCAGTTCTGGAAGAGGCTTGCTCCGGTGACGGCGGTGGAGCCGGAGGCCGGGCCGTCCAGGTCGATCCAGGTGGTGCGGAAGGCGTCGGCGACGACCCACACCAGCGCCGCGGCGGCGGCCACGGCCACGGTGAGGGCGGCCCAGCGGTTGCCGGAGTCGGCGTCCGGGGACCGCCCGATGGGCGCCCTGGTGAGCATGAGGCCGAACAGGATGAGGACGACGACGGCACCGACGTAGATGAGGACCTGTACCCAGGCGATGAACTCGGCGGTGAGCAGCAGGTACTCGACGGCGAGACCGCCGAGGGCAACCACCAGCCACAGAGCGGCGTGGACGAGTTGCCGGGTGGTGACGGTGACGACGGCGGCGCCGAAGGTGACCAGACCGACGAGGAGGAAGGCGATCTCGACACCGGTCGGGGAGAGGAAGCCGTGGGGTTCGGGGGCCCCGGTGGTGGGCGCCGCGGCGAGGTGGGCTGCGGCCGTGTGGGCTGCGGTCATGTGGGCTGCGGCCGTTGCGAGGGTCATTCCCGGTCCTCCTGTCCGGGCTCGCGTCCGGGGGCGGAGCCGGGCTCGCGCGCGTGTCCAGGGCGCGCGTGTCCAGGGCCGGAGTCGGGGGCGCGGCCGGGCTCGTGTCCGGGGGCGGATTCGGACCCCGGCTCGTGTCCGGGTTCGGGCCTGTCTTCGGGTTCGGGCCTTTCTCCGGGGGCGGTTGCCGTCTGTTCGGCCGCTCGGGCGGCTTCCTGCTGGGCGGCCAGCTTGTCGGCGGTCTTGCGGGCGGCGGCCAGTTCCTTCGGTTCCTCCGCGCCGGGGTCGAGGGCCGGTGGGGCAGGGACCGTCCACATCCACTCGCGGAGCTTGTCGCGTTCGTGGGTGAGGTCGCGGATGTCGGTCTCGGCGTACTCGAACTCCGGGGACCAGAACAGGGCGTCGAAAGGACAGACCTCGATGCAGATACCGCAGTACATGCACAGGGAGAAGTCGATGGCGAAGCGGTCGAGGACGTTGCGGCTGCGGTCCCGCCCTCCGGGGGTCGCCGCGGGGACCGTCTCCTTGTGCGAGTCGATGTAGATGCACCAGTCGGGGCACTCGCGGGCGCACAGCATGCAGACCGTGCAGTTCTCCTCGAACAGGCCGATCACGCCGCGCGTGCGGGGCGGGAGCTCCGGCTGGGCGTCCGGGTACTGCTCGGTGACGGTCTTCCTCGTCATCGTGCGCAGGGTGACGGCGAGGCCCTTGGCCAGGCCCGAGCCGGGGATGGGGGGCATGGTTACTGGATCACCACCTTGACGACGCCGGTGAGGGCGATCTGGGCGAGGGACAGGGGGACGAGGAGAGTCCAGGAGAGCTTCTGCAGCTGGTCCTCGCGCAGACGCGGGTAGGTGACGCGCAGCCAGATCACGACGAAGGCGAGGGCGGCCGTCTTGAGCAGGGTCCAGACCCAGCCGAGGCCGTCGGCGCCCCAGGGGCCGTGCCACCCGCCCAGGAAGAGGACGGTGGTCAGGCCGCACAGGACGACGATCCCGGCGTACTCGGCGAGGAGGAACAGGGCGAAGCGCAGACCGGTGTACTCGGTGTAGGCACCGAAGATGATCTCCGAGTCGGCCACCGGCATGTCGAAGGGAGGCCGTTGCAGTTCCGCCAGCCCGGCGACGAAGAAGACGATCGCACCGACGATCTGCCAGGGGAGCCACCACCACTCGAAGGCGTCCAGGATGCCGACGAGCGAGACCGTCCCCGCCGCCATCGCCACGGAGGCGGCGGTGAGCAGCATGGGGAGTTCGTACGCGAGGAGCTGGGCGGCGGTGCGCAGGCCGCCGAGGAGGGAGAACTTGTTGGCGGACGACCAGCCGGCCATGAGCGAGCCGAGCACGCCGACGCCCATGACGGCGAGGACGAAGAAGATCCCCGCGTCGACGACCTGGCCGACGGCGCCCTCACCGGGGCCCACGGGGACGGCCAGGAGCACCAGCAGGTAGGGCAGGAGGGCGACGGCGGGGGCCAGTTGGAAGATGCGGCGGTCCGCTTCGGCGGGGACCACGTCCTCCTTCTGTGCGAACTTCACGCCGTCCGCGACGAGCTGGGCCCAGCCGTGGAAGCCGCCCGCGTACATCGGGCCTAGGCGGCCCTGCATGTGGGCCATCACCTTGTGCTCGGTCTGGCCGACGATCAGGGGGAAGGCGAGGAAGACGACGAAGACGATCAGGAGGCGCAGAGTGACGTCGAGCGCGTCGTTCACTGCGTGCCTCCAGAGGGGTGCGGCGGGGGGTTGCGGGGGGCTTCGGGCTCGTTGCGGGCTTCGGGCTCGTTGCGGGCTTCAGGACCGTCGCCGGGTTCGGGCTCGTCGCGGGCTTCGGGCTTGTCGCCGGATTCAGACCTGCCGCGAGCTTCGGGATCGTCGCCGGATTCGGGCTCGTCGCGGGCTTCGGGCTCGCCGGGGGTTTCGGGCTCCTCGTACGGGCCCGGGGCCGCCCCCTTCGGGGACTCGTCGGCACCGGTGGTCCCGGTGGCCCCGGTGGTCCCACTAACCTCCGTGGTCGCCGTCGGCTCGTCGAAGGCCGGGCGGGCGTGGTGCCACGGGGCGTCGGAGCTGCGCGACGGTGAGGGCGACGGCTCGGCGTCCGCTTCCCCGGCGGAGGATGCGGCGGCCCGCTGGGACGCCGAGCCCTGGCTCGCGCTGCGCGTGCGCCGGGGTGCCGGGGTGGACGGGCTGGACGGAGTGCCCGGGGTGGCCGGGGTGGCCGGGGTGGCCG
>NZ_JACBYP010000149.1 GCF_018982965.1 Streptomyces mayonensis
CGCGCCATTGGGGGGCGGGGGGCCCGGGTCCCGCGCCATGGGTGGGGTGCGGGGGGGGGGGGGGGGCGGGCGGGGGGGCGGGGTGGGGGGGGGGGGGGGGGTCCGGGGGGGGGGGGGCCGGCGGGTGTGTTTCGCCCCCGCCGGCCTGACCCGTCCCTTCCTCCGGGCGGCTCCGCCCCCGGGCCCCCGCTGCTCAGACGCCGGAGGGGCCGACACACCGGCCCGTCCGGCGTTCGAAAAGCTCCGTACGCGCTACGCCGGCCCCGGCCCCCGCACCGGAATCGACGTGAACGTCGGCTGCGGGGCCGGGTCCTGGAAGAAGTCGTTGCCCTTGTCGTCCACCACGATGAACGCCGGGAAGTCCTCCACCTCGATCTTCCAGACCGCCTCCATGCCGAGCTCCTCGTACTCCACGACCTCGACCTTCTTGATGCAGTCCTGCGCGAGCCGCGCCGCCGGACCGCCGATCGAGCCCAGGTAGAAGCCGCCGTGGGTGTCGCACGCGTCGGTGACCTGCCTGCTCCGGTTGCCCTTGGCCAGCATCACCTTCGAGCCGCCCGCCGCCTGGAACTGCTCCACGTAGGAGTCCATGCGCCCGGCGGTCGTCGGCCCGAAGGAACCGGAGGCGTACCCTTCCGGCGTCTTCGCGGGGCCCGCGTAGTACACCGGGTGGTCCTTCAGGTACTGCGGCATCCCCTCGCCCGCGTCCAGCCGCTCCTTGATCTTGGCGTGCGCGATGTCGCGGGCCACGACCAGCGGCCCGGTCAGCGACAGCCGGGTCTTGACCGGGTGCCGGGTCAGTTCGGCGAGGATGTCGTCCATCGGCTGGTTGAGGTCCACCTCGACGACGTCTCCGGACTCCTCCAGCTGCGCGTCCGTCGTCTCCGGCAGGAACCGCGCCGGGTCGGTCTCCAGCTGCTCCAGGAAGACGCCCTCGGCGGTGATCTTCGCGACCGCCTGCCGGTCGGCGGAGCAGGACACCGCGATGGCGACCGGGCAGGACGCCCCGTGCCGCGGCAGCCGCACCACACGCACGTCGTGGCAGAAGTACTTGCCGCCGAACTGCGCGCCGATGCCGATCTTCTGCGTCAGCTCGAAGACCTTCTCCTCCAGGTCCTTGTCCCGGAAACCGTGCCCGAGCGCGGAGCCCTCGGCGGGGATCTCGTCCAGGTAGTGCGCGGAGGCGTACTTCGCGGTCTTCAGCGCGTACTCGGCCGACGTGCCGCCGACGACGATCGCCAGGTGGTACGGCGGGCAGGCGGCCGTGCCCAGCGAGCGGATCTTCTCCTCCAGGAACTTCATCATGGAGGACTCGTTCAGGACGGCCTTGGTCTCCTGGTAGAGGAACGACTTGTTGGCCGAGCCGCCGCCCTTCGCCATGAAGAGGAACTTGTAGGCGCCGCCGTCGGTCGCGTACAGCTCGATCTGGGCGGGGAGGTTGGAGCCGGTGTTCTTCTCCTCCCACATGGTGAGCGGGGCCATCTGCGAGTAGCGCAGGTTCAGGTTCTGGTAGGCGTCGTAGACGCCGCGGCTGAGGGCTTCCTCGTCGCCGCCGGCCGTCAGCACGTTCTGCCCGCGCTTGCCCATGACGATCGCCGTGCCGGTGTCCTGGCACATCGGCAGCACGCCCGCCGCCGCGATGTTCGCGTTCTTCAGCAGGTCCAGGGCGACGAACTTGTCGTTGCCCGACGCCTCCGGGTCGTCGATGATGCGGCGCAGCTGCGTCAGGTGGGCCGGGCGCAGGTAGTGCTGGATGTCGTGGATCGCCTCCTCGGCCAGCTTGCGCAGCGCCTCGGGCTCCACCTTGAGGAACGTCCGCCCGTCGGCCTCGAAGGTGGAGACACCCTCGGCGGTCACCAGCCGGTACGGAGTGGTGTCCTCGCCCTGGGGGAGCAGATCGGTGTACGCGAACTCAGGCATCTCGCCCATTCCTCACTCGACATCACGCGCGGCCGGGTACGGCTGGATCCCGCCGGATCTCCCGGCGCCCGTCCCGGCAACGACGGCTGGCCTCCGTCGGCAGCGCCAACCAGCGTAGAACCTGGCTCCGGTGCCGGGCTTGTGAGGTAAGGCTCAGTACGGCGGCGGGGCGGTGGGGCGCCGTGGCCGGGCGGTTGCGGGGCGGGTGTGTGCGACAAGGTTGTCCACGGGGCTGGTCGCGATCTATCGCGTTTCGGTACTCTGCTGCCGTGGACCTTCAGAAGCACGCCCAGCCCCAGGATGCGGCCGCTCGCGGCACCGCCGCACGCACCTCCGACCTGCGCGCCTCGGACGCCGACCGCGACCGCGTCGCCGACATGCTGCGCGAAGCCCTCGCCGAGGGGCGGCTCACCGCCGACGAGCACGCCGAGCGCGTCGAGGGCGTGCTGGCCGCCAAGACCGTCGGTGAGCTGGACGTCTTCGTGCGGGACCTGCCCGCCGCGCACCGCGACCGGGATCCGGCCGCCCCGGCTCCCCACCGCCCCACCCCGGGCGCCATCCCGCTGGAACCCGACGAGAACGTGGTGGCGGTGTTCAGCAGCGCCGTCCGCAAGGGCCGCCGGCGGGCCAACCGCCGCATCCACGCCTACGCGGTCTTCGGCAGCATCGAGATAGACCTCAGCGAGGCGGTCTTCGAGTACCAGCAGGTCGTCGTCAAGGCGTTCTCCGTCTTCGGCAGCGTCGAGGTGCGCGTCCCGGAGAACGTGTCGCTGCGCGGCACCGGCGGCGGTGTCCTCGGCAACTTCGAGGTGCACACCCTCGACTCGTCCGAGCCCGACGCCCCCGTCGTCTACGTGGACGGCTGGGCCGTACTGGGGCATGTGGAGGCGCGTCCCAAGCGCGGGAAGTTCGTCGCGGACCTCATCGACCGGGTGCAGCGCAAGGTCGACAAGGGTCTGCGCAAGCACCTGTAGCGCGGCTGCGGCACGGCGCCGCCAGCGGTTGTGAACCCTGTGCATAGGCGCGCGCACAACGGGTAAGCCTTGACGCATCGTCTCTCGCTCGCGAAGCCGTCGTCAGGAGTAGACCGTGCTGCAACCGCCGCATTCGTCCCTGCAGGTAGCTGCCGTTCCGGCCCAGCGGGGGCCGGTGCGGGACAGGGACCAAGACGCTCCGTGGCATACCGAGGCGGTGTGCCGGCGCGACGAGGCCGGACTGTTCTTCGCCCCCTCCAAGGAACCGACCGCCGCCCGGCTCTCCCGCGAGGAGGCCGCCAAGCGGGTCTGCGCCCGCTGTCCGGTCATGGTCGAGTGCCGCGAGCACGCCCTCCTCCAGCCCGAGCCGTACGGCGTCTGGGGCGGCCTCACCGCCGCCGAGCGCCGGGTGGTCCTGGCGAGGCGCCGCCGCCGCGACGTGGAACTCAAGAAGGCCGCGCGCACGACGGGCCGCATAGCGGCGGCGGGCTAGGGTCCGTCCGGCCCGAAGGCGTATCGGCCCCGGGACCCCGAGCAGGGGCCCCGAGACCCCGGGACACGACGAGGGCGCCCCTCCGCACAGGGGCGCCCTCGTCGTGCCGGGAAGCGCGGCCTGCCCGAGGCACGGGCCGCCGCACGTTCCGGCGCGGGGGCCGTCGGCGGCCCGGTGGGCACGGGGCCGTGTCCTCAGCGGGCGCCCCGCGGGGCCGCCGGACTCACGTGGCCCGGTCGGAACTCACTTGGCCCGGTCGAAGTCGACCGCGCTGTAGGCCCGCAGCTTGCTCAGCCGGTGCTCGGAGTCGATCCGCCGCACCGTGCCCGACTTGGACCGCATCACGATCGAGTCGGTCGTAGCCGTCTCCGAGCGGTACCGCACCCCGCGCAGCAGCTCGCCGTCGGTGATGCCGGTCGCGACGAAGAAGACGTTGTCCCCGGAGACCAGGTCGTCGGTGGTCAGCACCCGGTCCAGGTCGTGCCCCGCGTCGACCGCACGCTGCCGCTCCTGGTCGTCCTTGGGCCACAGCTTGCCCTGGATGGTGCCGCCCAGGCACTTCACCGCGCAGGCCGAGATGATGCCCTCCGGCGTGCCGCCGATGCCGAGCAGCAGGTCGATGCCGGTGCCCTCGCGCAGCGCCAGGATGGAGCCGGCCACGTCGCCGTCGGAGATCAGCTTGATGCGGGCGCCGGTCTCCCGCACCTCCTTGATCAGGCCCTGGTGCCGGGGCCGGTCGAGGATGACGACGGTGACGTCCTCGGGGGTGCGGCGCTTGGCCTTGGCGATCCGGCGGACGTTCACCGACACGGGCGCGTTGATGTCGACGAAGTCGGCGGCCTCCGGACCGGTGACCAGCTTGTCCATGTAGAAGACGGCGGACGGGTCGAACATGGACCCGCGCTCGGCGGCGGCCAGCACCGCGATCGCGTTGGTCATGCCGTTGGCGGTCAGCGTGGTGCCGTCGATCGGGTCGACGGCGATGTCGACCTCGGCCCCGGTGCCGTCGCCGACCCGCTCCCCGTTGAAGAGCATCGGCGCCTCGTCCTTCTCGCCCTCGCCGATGACGACGACACCGTTCATCGAGACGGTGTGGACGAGGGTCCGCATGGCACGCACGGCGGCACCGTCGGCGCCGTTCTTGTCGCCGCGCCCGACCCACCGGCCGGCGGCCATCGCCGCGGCCTCGGTGACCCGCACCAGCTCCATGGCGAGGTTGCGGTCGGGGGCCTCTGAGGGGACGTCCAGTTCGGACGGCAGGTGATGCTCGGTCATCGGAACGCACCTTTCTGATACGACGACGGCCGGATGAGGGTTTGGCCAAGACTCTATCGCCAGTCCGACAAAATGAGCAGGGGACCCCACGTATGAGCGGATCAGGCACCTGCGACGATGGGGGACGTGGCAGGTACGAACGGCAAGCAGAAGTCCGCCCGAGACATGATCCTCTCCCTCGGGGTCATTGTCCTGGCGGCGGGTGTGATCTGGATCTTCATCCCGCACGACGACGGCGAACCGGACGTCAAGCGGGTCGACTACCGCGTGGAGCTGCTGACCGCGCAGCGTGCCGCGCCGTACCCGGTGGCGGCGCCCGAGGGCCTGTCCGAGGACTGGAAGCCGACCTCCGTCCGCTTCCAGGGCCACGACTCCGACGCCTGGCACCTGGGCTTCCACGCCCCGGACGGCGAGTACGTGGCGATCGAGCAGTCCACGAAGAAGCCGGCCGCGTTCATCGACAGCGCCAGCCAGGGCGCGCGGGCGACCGAGCAGACCGAGGAGATCGGCGGCCGCACCTGGACCCGCTACACGGGCGGCCGGTACGACGCGCTGGTGCTCGAGGGCGGCGACGACATGAAGGGCGCCACGACGGTGGTGGCCGGCACCGGGTCGTTCGAGCAGCTCGGCAAGATGGCGGCGGCGCTGAAGCTGACCTGACGCTGGTCCGGCACGCCTCCGGTCCCGGTGCCGTGACGAAGCCCCCGGCCGACGGAGTGCGGGCCGGGGGCTTCGCCGTGTGCCCGCGGGAAGCGGTGCGGCTCAGACCGTCGTGACGACCTGCTCGTACGCGAGGCGCGGCGAGCGCGGGAACCAGGCGTCCGGGCCCGGGCGGCCGATGTTGACGACCATCAGCGGGGTGTGGTCGTCGTCCAGGAACTCCTTGCGGAGGCCCTCGAAGTCGACGCCGGTCATCGGCCCGGCGGCGAGGCCCGCGGCGCGGACGCCGACGATGAAGTAGGCGGCCTGCAGGGCGGCGTTCAGCGAGGCGGCGCCCTCGCGCACCGGGCGCTCGCTGAAGAAGGCGTCCTTGACCTGGGGTGCGTGCGGGAAGAGCTCCGGCAGCTCCTCGTGGAACTCGTTGTCCGCCGACAGGATCGCGACCAGCGGGGCGGTGGCCGTCTTGGGCCGGTTGCCCTCACCCATGTGCTGCACGAGGCGCTCGCGGGCCTCGGGGGAGCGGACCAGCGTGATGCGCAGCGGCGACTGGTTGAAGGCGGTCGGACCGTACTTGACCAGGTCGTAGATCGCCTGCACCTGCTCGTCGGTCACCGGTTCGTCGGTGAAGGTGTTCGCGGTGCGGGCCTCGCGAAACAGCAGGTCCTGGGCGGCGGCGTCAAGAACGAGAGACATGCGTGAACTTTCTCGGGGTTGCGTCGGCTGCGCACGGCGTGGGGCCGGGAGCCGTTGACAGGGCGACCGTACGCCAAGAAAGTTCAAGCTTCAACCAAAAAGGGAACGCGGTGATCCGCTTCACAGGGAGGGTCAGGTCGCCGGGAGGGTCAGGGGGTGTCCTCCCGCGCGGTCTCCTCGTCGTCCGCCTCCTCCTCGGCCAGCGCCGCGTCCAGGCGGGCGCGGGCGCCGTCCAGCCGGTTGCGGCAGACCTTCGCCAGTTCCTCGCCCCGCTCCCACAGGGCGAGGGACTCCTCCAGCGTCGTACCGCCGGCCTCCAGCCGCCGGACGACCTCGATCAGCTCGTCCCGCGCCTGCTCGTAACCGAGCGCCTCGGACATCGCCGTCGGCTGCTCCACCTCGCTGGTCATCCACCCACCCTATGCGTCGACTCGTACGGAGAAATCGCCCTCGGACACGCGTGCGCGCAGCGTCTCGCCGGGCTCCACCTCACCCGGGTCGCGGACCGCGTGGCCGTCGGCCCGCTGCAGTACGGCGTACCCGCGCTTGAGGGTCGCGGCGGGGGAGAGGGCCACCACGCGCGCGTGCGTGTGCGTCAGCTCGGAGTCGGCCCGGTCGAGATGGTGGCGCAGCGTCCGGCGGCTCCGGTCCAGCAGCGCCGTCACCTGCTCGGCCCGCTCGTCGATCATCCGGTGCGGGTCCTGTATCGACGGCCGGGCCAGCGCGTGGGCCAGCCCTCGCTCCTCACGGTCGACGAACGCCGCCACGCACCGCCGGGCGCGGTCCCGCAGCAGCCGTACCCGCTCGTACTCCTCGCCGACGTCCGGCACGACCTTCTTCGCGGCGTCGGTCGGGGTGGAGGCACGCAGGTCGGCGACCAGGTCCAGCAGCGGGCTGTCCGGCTCGTGGCCGATCGCCGAGACGACCGGCGTACGGCAGGAGGCCACCGCCCGCACCAACTGCTCGTCCGAGAACGGCAACAGGTCCTCCACGCTGCCACCGCCCCGCGCGACGACGATCACGTCCACGTCGTCCCTCGCGTCCAGCTCCTTCACCGCCTGCACCACCTGCGGCACGGCGTGCACACCCTGCACCGGGACGTTGCGCACCTCGAAGCGGACCGCGGGCCAGCGGTGCCGGGCGTTCTCCAGGACGTCCCGCTCGGCCGCCGACGCCCGCCCGCACACCAGGCCGATCAGCTGCGGCAGGAACGGCAGCGGCTTCTTGCGCTCCGGGGCGAACAGCCCCTCGCGCGCGAGGGCCTTCTTCAGCCGCTCCAGCCGCGCCAGCAGCTCCCCGACACCCACCGGCTTGATCTCGGCGGCCCGCAGCGACAGCTGCCCCCGCGGCGCGTACCACTCCGGCTTGGCGTGCACGACCACCCGGGCGCCCTCGCCGACCAGGTCCGCCACCGCGTCGAACACCTGCCGGTAGCAGGTCACGCTCACCGAGATGTCGTACGACGGGTCGCGCAGCGTCAGGAACACCACACCGGCGCCCGGCCGCCGCGACAGCTGCGTGATCTGCCCCTCGACCCAGACCGCGCCGAGCCGGTCGATCCAGCCCCCGATCAGCCGTGACACCTCGCCCACGGGCAGGGGACTCTCGGACGTCGAGTTAACAGCCATGCGCCCGAGCGTAACGGGAGGGTCCGACACCGATGCTGATACTCGGGTTCCGGCGGCCGCCCGCCCGGGATCACAGTCCCGCCGTACCCGTACCCGTACCCGTACCCGTGCCGGTATCCGCGCCCGCGCCCGTGCCCCCGTCCCGCCGCCCCCGCCACTGCACCGCCAGCACCACGAGCCCCACCGCCAGCCAGATCGCCCCGACCGTCTGCGCCGTTCCGGAGGCCTCCACGATCACCGCGATCGTGATCGCCGCTCCCAGCACCGGGACCAGCAGATGCCGCCACCAGCTCACCGGACCGCCGCCCCGCCGGACCACGAACCAGCCCACCACGCTCGCGTGCAGCAGCGTGAAGGCGGTCAGCGCGCCGACGTCGACGACCGAGACCAGGTGGTCGAGACCGTCGTCCCGGCGCGCCGCCCACACCGCCGCCGCCATCGTGATCACGGCCGAGACCAGCAGCGCCACGCGCGGCACCCCGGCATCCGTCCGCGACAGCACCCCCGGCAGCCGCCGGTCGCGGCCCATCGCGAACAGCAGCCGCCCGGCCGCCGCCTGCCCGGCCAGCGCCGCGAACGCCGCGCCGATCGCCTTGCTGACCGCCACCAGGTCGTGCAGCCAGGTGCCCACCGACGCGTCGACGGCGTCGTAGAAGGCCGACCCCTGCCGCTCCGGCTCCGCCGCCAGCTCCGCCGACGACGCCGGCTCCAGCAGCGCCACCAGGTACGTCTGCGCCACGAACAGCACACCGGCCAGCGCCAGGCAGAACAGCAGCGCCCGCGCCACCTTCGCCGACCCGCCGGTGACCTCCTCCGCGAACGTCGCGATCGCGTCGAAGCCCAGGTACGACAGCACCGCCACCGACACCGCCCCGACCACCGCCGACAGCGCGAACGCGCCCTGCGTGCCGTCCCCGGACAGCGGCGACAGCCAGTCGCGGGCGGCACCGTCCCGCGCGAGGACCACGATCGCCGCCACCACGAAGACGATCAGTACGACGATCTCCATGGCGAGCACCAGGAAGCCGACCCGGGCCGCCGTCCGCACGCCCCACAGGTTCAGCAGCGTCGTGGCGACCACCGCGATCGCCGTCCACACCCACCGCGAGACCTCGGGGACGAGCGCCTCCATCGCGATGCCGGAGAACAGGTACGCCACGGCCGGGATCAGGACGTAGTCCAGCATCGCCATCCAGCCCGCGACGAACCCGGCCCCGTTGCCGAGCCCCGTGCGCGCGTAGGCGAACACCGAGCCCGCCTGGGGGACCACCCGCACCATCTGCGCGTAGCTGAATGCGGTGAACGCCATCGCGATCGTGGCGACGACGTACACGAGGGCCACGGCGCCGTGCGACTTGGCGTCCAGCGTGCCGAACACGCCGACCGGTGCCATGGGCGCGATGAACAGCAGCCCGTAGACGACCAGGTCCCTGAAGCCCAGACTGCGCCTCAGCTGGTGTTCCCCACCGGCCCCCTCGGCCTTCGTACCGCTCTGCGACATCGTGCCTCCGCCAGTGCCTCGGACTCTGCTTCGCAGCGTTCCCGCCAGTCTCCCCGGCAACGCCGGACCCACGCGATCTTTGACCCGCCGAACGCGGCCTTACGATGGGTGCCATGACTGCTTCGCCTGGCCGCCGTGTCCTGCTCGCCGCCCCCCGTGGCTACTGCGCGGGTGTGGACCGCGCCGTGATCGCCGTCGAGAAAGCCCTGGAGCAGTACGGGGCTCCGGTGTACGTCCGGCACGAGATCGTCCACAACAAGTACGTCGTCCAGACCCTGGAGAAGAAGGGCGCGATCTTCGTCGAGCGGACGGAGGAGGTGCCCGAGGGGAACATCGTGATGTTCTCCGCGCACGGCGTGGCCCCCGTCGTGCACGAGGAGGCCGAGCGCGGCCGGCTCGCCACCATCGACGCCACCTGCCCGCTCGTCACCAAGGTCCACAAGGAAGCCGTCCGCTTCGCGAACGACGACTACGACATCCTCCTGATCGGCCACGAGGGCCACGAGGAGGTCATCGGCACCTCCGGCGAGGCGCCCGACCACATCCAGCTCGTCGACGGACCCGAGGACGCCGCCAAGGTCGAGGTCCGCGACCCGTCGAAGGTCGTCTGGCTCTCCCAGACCACCCTCTCCGTCGACGAGACCATGGAGACCGTCGACGCCCTCAAGGACAAGTTCCCGCAGCTCATCTCGCCGCCGAGCGACGACATCTGCTACGCCACGCAGAACCGCCAGCTCGCGGTCAAGCAGATGGGCGCCGAGGCCGACCTGGTGATCGTCGTCGGCTCCCGCAACTCCTCCAACTCCAAGCGGCTCGTCGAGGTCGCCAAGCAGGCGGGCGCCCGCGAGGCGTACCTCGTGGACTTCGCCGACGAGATCGACGCGGCCTGGCTGGAGGGCGTCACCACGGTCGGCGTCACCTCCGGCGCCTCCGTCCCGGACGTGCTGGTCGAGCAGGTCCTGGAGTGGCTGTCGCAGCGCGGCTTCGAGGACGTGGAGATCGTCAAGGCCGCCGAGGAGTCGATCACCTTCTCCCTGCCCAAGGAGCTCCGCCGCGACCTGCGCGAGGAGGCGGCGTCCCTGGTGGCGGAGCGGGGCGGCTCGGGCGCGGCGGGAGCGCCCGGCGCCTGACGGCTGCGGACGGAGCGTCCGGCACCCGAGACGGGGCGTCCGGCGCCCGACGGTTGTGGACGGGAGCGTCCGGCGCCCGAGGAGGCCTGTGGATACGGGACGTGACCGTCAGCGGGCCGTCGTAACGTAGGGCCATGCAGATCTTCGGCGTTGACATCGGCGGATCCGGGATCAAGGGCGCCCCTGTGGACCTCGACAGGGGCGACCTGGCCCAGGAGCGCCACAAGGTGCTGACCCCGCACCCGGCGACCCCCGACGGCGTGGCCGACGGGGTCGGGCAGGTCGTGGAGCACTTCGGCTGGACCGGCCCGGTCGGGCTCACCTTCCCGGGCGTGGTGACCGGCGGCGCCACGGTGCGCACGGCGGCCAACGTCGACAAGAGCTGGGTCGACACGGACGCCCGTGCCCTGTTCGGCGAACGGCTGGGCGGACTGGACGTGACCGTGGTCAACGACGCGGACGCGGCGGGCGTCGCCGAGATGGCCTTCGGGGCCGGCCGCGGCCGCAAGGGCACGGTCGTCCTGCTGACCTTCGGCACCGGCATCGGCAGTGCCGTCTTCACCGACGGCGTCCTGGTCCCCAACACCGAGCTGGGCCACCTGGAGCTGGACGGCCACGACGCGGAGAAGCGCGCCTCCAGCAAGGTCAAGGACGACCACGACATGTCCTGGGAGCAGTGGGCCCGGCGCGTCCAGAAGTACCTCGCCCACGTGGAGATGCTGTTCTCGCCCGAGCTGTTCGTGATCGGCGGCGGGGTCAGCCGCAAGTCCCACAAGTTCCTGCACCACATCGAGGGCATCCAGGCGGAGATCGTCCCCGCCCAGCTCCAGAACAACGCGGGGATCGTGGGCGCGGCGATGCGGGCGGCCGGCTGAGCGCGGCAGGTCAGGCGGCGGAGCGTTTCCGGGCCGCGGCCCGGCGCCGCACCAGCCGGACCCGGCGGACGATCACCGTCGCCCCGGCGACCAGCGTCCCGCCGTACAGCCACCCCGCCTCGGTGGCCAGCGCGGTCACGATGCCCATCAGCCGCCCGCCGGGACCGTCCCCGCTCTCGGCCACCGTCACCAGCCCCACGGCGAAGGCGATCGGTACGACGACGGGGGCGGTCAGCAGGTCGTTCCTGCGCACCCAGCAGGCGGTGAGCAGGCACACCGGCACGAACAGCACCCCGTACACGGTCAGGGACGCGCCGAACAGCAGCGCGTCGAGGAAGCCCAGCAGGACCATCACGGCCGCGCAGAACAGGCCGCCGCCCAGCCCGGTCAGCCGTGGGTTGGGCATGCCCCGCACGGCGCGCACCGCGCGCGCCACCACCCGCGCCACCGCCGGAGCGCCGGCCCCGGGTGCCTTGGGCGTCTTGGGCGCGGCACTCGCCGCCCGCGCTGCCGGCGGCCGCCGGACGGCAGCGGTGCCGCCGCGTGCCTGCGGGGGCAGCGTCGCCCGGCTGCTCTGTCGCGGTCCGTACTGTGCAGGTCGCGTCCTGTGTTGCTCCACTGGACCAACTTAGGTCGGTTTATGTGCCGAATAGGCCGACAGACACGCCGTCGGATGCGGCCTGGCCAAGCGTTCGACTCCGGACGGGCCCGGTACGCACACCCCGTAGACTGGTGGATCGGCCCACTCACCCCACCCTGACGTACGGGAAGTCGCAACGTGTCGCTCACGATCGGAATCGTCGGTCTGCCGAATGTCGGCAAGTCGACCCTGTTCAACGCCCTGACCAAGAACGACGTGCTGGCGGCCAACTACCCGTTCGCCACGATCGAGCCCAACGTCGGCGTGGTCGGCGTCCCCGACCCCCGCCTGGCGAAGCTGGCGGAGATCTTCTCCTCGGAGAAGGTCCTCCCGGCCACGGTCGACTTCGTCGACATCGCGGGCATCGTGCGCGGCGCGAGCGAGGGCGAGGGCCTGGGCAACAAGTTCCTCGCCAACATCCGCGAGTCCGACGCGATCTGCCAGGTCATCCGCGCCTTCAAGGACGAGAACGTCGTGCACGTCGACGGCAAGGTCTCGCCGAAGGACGACATCGAGACGATCAACACCGAGCTGATCCTCGCCGACCTGCAGACCATCGAGAAGGTCCTTCCGCGCCTCCAGAAGGAGTCCCGGATCAAGAAGGACATCCAGCCCAAGGTCAAGGCGGTCGAGGAGGCCAAGGAGATCCTGGAGAAGGGCGACACCCTCTTCTCGCAGGGCATCCTCCAGGGCACCGAGCGCGCGGAGCTCCTCCACGACCTCCACCTCCTCACGACCAAGCCCTTCCTCTACGTCTTCAACGTCGACGAGGACGAACTGACCGACGACGGCTTCAAGGACGAGCAGCGCGCCCTGGTCGCCCCCGCCGAGGCGATCTTCCTCAACGCCAAGCTGGAGGCCGACCTCACCGAGCTGGACGAGGACGAGGCACTGGAGCTCCTCCAGTCCGTCGGCCAGGACGAGCCCGGCCTCGCCACCCTCGCCCACGTCGGCTTCCGCACCCTCGGCCTGCAGACCTACCTGACGGCCGGCCCCAAGGAATCCCGCGCCTGGACCATCAAGAAGGGCGCCACCGCCCCCGAGGCCGCCGGTGTCATCCACACCGACTTCCAGAAGGGCTTCATCAAGGCCGAGGTCATCTCCTTCGACGACCTGGTCGAAACGGGCTCGGTCGCGGAGGCCCGCGCCAAGGGCAGGGCCCGCATGGAGGGCAAGGACTACGTGATGCAGGACGGGGACGTGGTGGAGTTCCGGCACGGAGGGGCATCCGGGAGCGGGAAGAAGTAACCGCGCCTCAGTATCCTGTCTTCCCAGAACGAAGGCCTCACGACCCGGCATGTGCGCTCGGACTCTGCCCACTCCGGTCCGGGCGCCGGCCGGCCACCGGCGCATGGCCGCGGGAAACTCACCGGGGCGCCGCTCGTCTCCTGGCGTCGGGGCGCTGCCACGGGCAGGAGGCCGGCCGCCGGCCGGAGTCCCCGCGAGTGAGTCCGGGGGATCCCGAGGCGGACGAAGGGGTCCTCGCAACTCCCAACGTCGTGAGTGTTGCGAGGACCGCCAGAACCTAATCCGCCTGCCGCAGGGGCCCCTTCGTCCGCCGTGCGGACCGTGGAACGGAGACCCGGCTCCGAGAGGGGTTCAGGCCAGCTTCCATGTGTGGTCGTCCTTCGGGTTGCAGCGCGTGACCCGGAGCCGGGCGTCCTCGCCACCGCTGCCGGGCTTCTTGCCCGAGACGTCCAGGCACATCTGTCCGCTGCGGTAGTTGCGGATCCAGTAACCCCCGCTGTTGTCCCGGCGGTCCAGCCACCAGAGCTGGTTGTCCTTGTACGTGCCGTTGCAGGGCGCCTCGACCACGCCCGTCGTGTCGGGCACGGCGCCGTACCCGGGCAGATCCAGGCACAGGCCGTCCTTGGCGTTGCGGAAAATGACGAGCCTGCCGTGCTTGGACTTCCTCTTCCTCACGTCCATGTACCACGCCTGGTTGTCCGTACGCCGGTCCTTCGCACAGGGGTCCTGGTTGACGGGGCCGTTCACCCTGCCCTTGCCCTTGCCCGGGACATCGACGCACATCCCGGTCATGGTGTTCACCAGCTCCAGCTGGTCCGGCAGCATGGGGCCGGGCCCCATGTACAGAGCCCCCTTGTTCGTGGACTCCGCGGAGGCGCCGTCGTCCTTCTCTTTCCCGCTTCCGTCCTTGTCCTTGGACTCCGGCGAGGCGCCGTCGTCCTTCTCTTCCGCGCTTCCGTCCTCGTCCTGCTCCGGGGAGTTCTTGCCGCCGGCGCCGGGTTCGACTTGCGAGCCGCCCTTCAGCCCGTCTTCCTTGCCCTTCTCGTCCTTGTCGTCGTCATTCGAGGGCTGGCTCGAAGGGGTCCTGCCCTTGTACGAGCCAAGGTGCTGCGGGTCCTCACCCTCGGGGAAGACGGCCGCGGCGGCGCGTCCGGTGCCGGAGTCCTTCTCGTCGTCTCCCGTGTCGAGGGTCAGGAGTGGTACGGCTATCAGGAGGGCGCCGGTGAGGGCAGCGGCGGCGCGCAGCGCCTTGGTGGGGCGGCCCGAGGGCGGTTCCTCGCCCTTGTCCACGGCGGTGGCGGACTCCGGCGGGTTGTCGTCGGCCCCGGCCGCCGTCGCACCGGCCGTTGCCGTACCACGGTCTCCGTCGGTCTCTGAGGACGCGGTGGTCGCGTCGGCCGGGGGCGACGAAGTCTCGACGGTCGCCGTCGGCCCGTCCGGGCGCTCCGAGGCCGACGGCCCGATGGAGGCGGGCGTGGCCGGCCCTGTGGCGGACCCGGTCGATCTGCCGGGCGCCGGGGCGCCGGCCGACAGCGTGTCCGAATCGACTGCGGGCGTGGAGCCGGGAAGCGGCACGGCGCGGCGTACCGGCGGTCCTGCCGGACCCGTTGGTTCCTTGTCGGGCATCGGGTCTCCATTTCGGGTGGGGGAGGGGCGCAGGTGATCGGGGGAGACGGGAACGAGGCGCCCGACACGTTTTGCTGCGGACTCAACCGGAACGCCGCCTGCGACTCGAACCGCACAATTACGGACGTTCGCCGCGACAGGTCACCAATCAGGCGCATGCGTCGCGCGCTTGACAAGTGAAAAGCAAGACCGGCGCAAGGAATGCCTCTGGAGGCGACAGGTCAGGTTTCCGCTCGTGGTCGTCCTTCGGGCCGCGGCCCGCGACCGCGTCGGCCCACCAGAGCCGGTTGTCCTTGGCGGTGCGGTCGCACCCGGCCTCGGCCACCCCGGTCATGCTCGGCACGGCGCTGTCCGGGCAGACCCGGGCCCAGGCCGTCCTTGCTGCACGGACCACGAAGATCCTGCCCTTGCCGGCCTTCCCCTGCTTCACGCCGAAGATCCACACCTGGTCGCCCTTGCCCCGGTCGTCAGCGTACGGGGCCTCGTTGACGGGGCCCGGCGTCCTTCCTCGTCCCCTTGTCGTCCTTCACGGGGGAGCCTTCCGTGACGTTTCGCCGGTCACGGGCCGGGAATCAGGGGCGGTCCGGGGACTGCGGTGGACAGGTTCTGATCGGGTGAGCGGCCGCGGAAGGCCGCATGGATCCGGCGTCTGCGGCCGGGCCGGGACACCGCGGCGTCGGCGGTGAGGTTCTTCAGTGCGGCCCGGGTTCCTTCGGCGGGTCGTCGTGCGGGTGGCAGCACGCACCGAGTCGCAGGATGCACCCCCAGGGGGGAGAGACGGCGGTCAGCCGCTGGAGCAGGGCGAGGAAGCCGCTCGCGCCGGCTTCAGCCGCCGTTGGATCTGGTGGTGCGGGCCTGTTTCACGGTGACCTCTTGTCACTCCCGAATTCTGGGCGGGACCGGGGCCTGGGAGACGCAACTTGATCTACTGCGGGATCGACTGGGCCCCGTTCGGTGATACCGGAGATCAACGAGCTTGCGGCGCGCGCTCCGGTTCGTCACAGATGCTCAAACAGGCGCGGAAAATCAAGAGTGCGACCACATTGCCAGTTGAAAGGCAAGGAAATGATCTCTTCGCCGTTCCCCGTGATGCCGGCGCCGGCGACAACGAAGTCGGCCTCGCTCAGCCCCATGGGGACTCGCAGATGAGCGCGCCCATTGAACCAGTTTTCCACCGTCCCCGTAGAACCCCCGGAGCACCGCTCGGTCGGCGTCTCCTCCGAACACGCAGGGAGGGGATGACCCGCACCATCTCAGGCGTGCTCCGAAGTCATCGCACCACCAGCAAGTGGGGAGAACAATCCATGCGTTCACGCCTGATCGCAACGGCGGCGATCGCCGCCGCCTGTGTCCTGGTCCCGGCGGGCAGTGCTTTCGCGGGCAGCGGACCGGCTCCGGCGCCCTCCGAGCGTTCCGCGACGCAGTCCACGGCGCCCTCGCCCAAGGGCAATCCCTTGAGCGAGAAGGCACAGGCCGCCGACGTCTGTGGCGACGCCCGCCAGATCGGCGAGACCGGCTACATCAAGCGCGACGGCGAGACCATTGCGTCGGTGAAGCAGTTCTACTCGCCCGAGTGCAAGGAGAACTACAGCTACGTCTGGCTCTGGCAGGACTTCGTCGACCAGGAAGACCGCTACACCATCACCACCGGGATCCACAGCAGCACCCAGGGTGAGGATCTCGGCACCCTGAAGTTCCCGGCGGACTCGGGCCGGGAGTACTGGTCGGCCGGCACCGACACGGTCGACGACTGCACCACCGGGTTCGGCACCGTGCTCCCGGAAGGATCCTCCACCACGTACAGGGGATTCACCGACGAGCGTTGCTGAGCCCCGTGCAACAGCGCGCGCCGGACGTCACGTTCGACTGAACGCCTGACGGCACGCGTATACGCTGGAGCGCCGGCCGCGGGCCCCCCCCGGGGGGGGGGGGGGCGCCGGGGGGGGGGGGGGGGGGGGGGGGGCGGGGGGGGGCGGGCGGGCGCGGGCGGGGGGCCGGGGGGCGGCGGGGGGGGGGGGGGGGGGGGGGGGGCGCCGCGGGGCGGCGGGCGGGGGGGGGGGGGGG
>NZ_JACBYP010000014.1 GCF_018982965.1 Streptomyces mayonensis
GTGCCCGCCTGCGCCGCCGTGGGAGGCAGCTGTGCGGTCGGGGCCTCGCCGGGGGGAGCCGTCGGGGACTCCGGGGCCCGGGGCGGGGCGGAGGCAGCGGGAGCATCCACCGGCACGGGAGGTGCGGACTGGGCCGGGGGTACCGCGGTGCCCTCGTTCTCGGTGCTCACAGCTTCTCTCCTCGTTCCACGGCTGTTTGTCGGTCACCCCGGTCGCGCTCAGCGGCACTCACGCGCCGCTCCACGGTCCGGCGCGATGCGGACGTGCCGGTGTTCTTGTATGCCTTCAGCTTTTCCCACGAGCCGTCAGAGCACCATAAGCGGTTGCTGTGGGTCTCCGACCGTCCTTTATATGGGTTATCCAAGACTAAACGGACGCGCTGCCGATTCCGCCGACGGCACGTCTACCCGCCCGCGGTGGCACCATGACGCGGTGACCCACGCACGACAGCACCGGATTCAGGTCGTTGCCCACCGCGGAGCCTCCGAGGAAGCCCCCGAGCACACGCTCGCCGCGTACCGGAAGGCGATCGAGGACGGAGCGGACGCCCTCGAGTGCGATGTGCGCCTGACCGCCGACGGCCACCTGGTCTGCGTGCACGACTGGCGCGTCAACCGTACGTCGAACGGTCGGGGCGCGGTCTCCGCGCTGGAGCTCGCGGACCTGGCCGCCCTCGACTTCGGCGCCCGCCGGACCCGCGAGTTCTGGCGCACGCGCGACGAGCAGCCCGACTGGGAGCACCGGCCCGAGGACCGGGAGGAGACCTCCGTCCTGACCCTGGAGCGACTGCTCCAGCTCGTGTCCGACGCGGGGCGGCGGGTCGAGCTGGCCATCGAGACCAAGCACCCGACACGCTGGGCGGGGCAGGTCGAGGAGCGGCTGCTGCTGCTTCTGAAGCGGTTCGGGCTCGACGCCCCCGCCTCGGCCGAGGAGTCCCCGGTGCGGGTGATGAGTTTCTCGGCACGGTCGCTGCACCGGGTGCACGCCGCGTCACCGACGCTGCCGACGGTCTATCTGATGCAGTTCGTCTCACCCCGGCTGCGCGACGGCCGACTGCCCGCGGGTGTCCGGATCGCGGGCCCCTCCATCCGGATCGTGCGCAACCACCCCGCCTACATGGAGCGACTGAAGCAGGCCGGGCATCAGGTGCACGTATGGACCGTGAACGAGACCACCGACGTGGATCTCTGCGCCGGCCTGGGGGTCGACGCCATCATCACCAACCGGCCTCGCTCCGTCCTGGAGCACTTGGACCGCCTCAACGACCTGGGCCGCTGATGCGCCCCTGAGCCTTGACCCGGCGGCCCGTCCGGCGCATTCTCCGGTCTCGGCCACACCGACGAAATCGAGCCATGTGATTACGGGGTGTGCTCCGGCGCGTTCGGTGCGTGTTCGGCCGTGTCGAATGCGTCACTGGGCGGGTACGGGCCGGTTTCCGGCTCAGGCCGGAGGGGCATCCACACCGTGGCGTGGGGCGAAGGAGGTCTCGGGGGTGGCGTTGGTGGTGGCACAGGAAGTGCCCGCGTCGTCAAGCATGGCCGTTCCCCATGGTCCTGCGGGCGTGGGGAAAGCAAGACACCGCATGCGTGATCAGTTGCGCAGAGGCGGCGTGGCGGAATCGGTCATCGACGACGCTGTACTGGTCCTTTCGGAACTTTTGAGCAATGCCTGCAAGCACGGCCGACCACTCGGTGACGCGCTCGCCGGGGACGGCGACGTGCGAGCCGCATGGCAGGTGGACGCGGGCGGCCGACTGGTGGTGGAGGTCACGGACGGTGGCGGCCCGACCCGCCCGGCTCCGGCGAAGCCCTCGGTCACCGCGCACGGCGGCCGCGGGCTGAACATCATCACCGCGCTCGCCGACGACTGGGGGGTACGGGACGACGCACGCGGCGAGGTCACGGTCTGGGTCGTCGTCCACGACGACGTGCACGACCCGGACGCCGGACACCGCCGTGACGACTTCGCCGCCCGGATATCGGCACCGGCGGTGTCGGAGATCCCCGGCCTGGACTTCGCGGACGCCTTCGACGAGTTGGGCTGACTGCCTGGAGAAGCGGCCCCAGTGGCCACCGGCTGCCTGCTCGCAGTCCGAGGCTGAGGTGCCGGCGTCGGCGTCGGCGCCGTGGCCGGGGGGGGGATGCCGTGGCCTTCGCCGTGCTGCGGGACTTGGGAGCCCGCGGCCGGTGCCCCCGTGGGTGCGTTGTCCACAGGGCCCCGTCGGCCGCAGCGGGAACGGCTAGGCTCGCGCCGTACGAGTAGAGCCGTAACCGGGAGACACCCACGATGGCCAAGAAGCGACCCCAGACGAAGGCCAAGCGGCCCCAGCTCGACGACGCCGAGATCCCGGTCGTCGGTGCCCGCGAGCCCTGCCCCTGCGGCAGTGGCCGCCGGTACAAGGCCTGTCACGGCCGGGCCGCCGCACAGGCCACGACCGCGCTGGTGCACCGCCCCTTCGAGGGGCTGGCCGGCGAGTGCGACTGGGTGGCGCTGCGGGAGCTCGTGCCCGCGGCCACGGCCGGGCTGACGCTGCGCGACGGTCTGCCCGAGGGCGTCCCCTCCGTCACGCTGGCCACGGTGCTCCCGATGGCGTGGCCCGCCCTGCGCCGCGACGACGGCTCGGTCCTCCTCGGCCTGCAGAACGACACGGCGTCGGGCGACATCAGCCGCGACCTCGCCGACACCCTCCAGCGGGCGCTGGCCGCGGATCCGGGCACGCCGGTGCAGGGCCGGCGTGCACCGGCCGAGGGACCGCGGCTGCAGGACCTGCTCGCTCCCGGCGCAGCTTTCGAGCCAGAGGTGCACCCGGGCTTCGAGTTCTGGGTGCCGGACCCGGAGAGCGCCACGCCGGACGTGACCGCCTCCCTGGAGCGGGCCAACGCCGCGGCCATCCCGACCGTCCGGCTGCAGAGCGTGGACGCCGCGTACTGGTGCGAGACCCCGGAGAAGAATCACCTGCGCTGGGTCATGCCCCACGAGGAGGAGCGCCTTCTGGACGCTCTCGCCCGGCTGCACGCCGCAGGCGGTTCCTCCCTCGGGGAGGGCACGCGCCTCGTCGGTTCCTTCCGCGCCCACGGGCTCACCGTGCCGGTGTGGGACCTCCCGAGCGACACGACCGCACAGGACGTCGAGAAGCCGGCCGCCGAGTTCGCGGAGCGCCTCGCCGGCGCCCTGGCCACGGACGCACCGCTCACCCACGACGAGCGCCGGGCGCGTGGCGGCCTGACCAACCGGCAGGTCACCCTCAGCTGACGCGCCGCCCGACGGGTGTTCCGGTCGGCGTCCCGGCGAAGTCCCGGACGGCACGCCCGCCATCCGCCGGCCGCCGTAACGCCCTCCGGGGGCCGGGGGCCGGGGCGGGAGCTGGTGACACCAGTCACAACTCCCGGCACGGACAGGCCAGTCGGTGACCGGAAACCAAAAGATCGAATTTGCTAACCGCCGATCTCTTGTTACCGTTCGAGTAGCCCGGTTGCTGGTGCATCCCCCGTCGCCAGCAACCGGGTCTTTCCGTGCGCTCGGCCGCACACGCACCGCAGTCGGCCGTCAACTCCCCGTTTCTGCAGGTGAGTTGCCGTCCGGGACGACGCTGCCGTCCGTGCCGTCTCCGCCGCTCGCGTCACCCTTGTCCCCGACAGCACCGACAGCACCGACAGCACCACCGGCGGCGTCGGCACCCGCGGCACCCGTCACCCCTGCGTCGCCGTTGCTCCCGGCCCTCAGCAGCAGCGGTCCGTACCCGGCCCGCCTCGCGAACTCCGCGACCGCCGTGTACCCGGCGGCCCCGCCCGGGGCGCGTTTCCGCGGCGTCTCGCAGGTACCCGGCGCGTCCTCGGCGCTCACCGCGCAGTGGGTCCGCAGACTGTGCCCGTCGTCCCCGATGAGACTCAGCACGGACTCGAGCGGGATGCCGGTGACGTTGCGGTAGTAGGTCCGCGCCCAGGTCTGCGTGCCCTGGACCAGGACGCAGGTCTGGGCCTCGACACCGCCGGGTGAGGTGAGTTCGGGACCGCAGCGCACGGCCGTGGCCGGTCCGGGCGGCAGCGGGGCACGGGTGGGCGGCAGGATCCCGGCGGGGATGCGGCCCGGCCCCTCGGGCGCCTTGTCGTCGCCGTCCTGCGCGAGGATCCGGGTCTCCGTCGCGGGGGCGTCGTGCCCGCCGTCACCCGGAGGCCCCGCGGATGCCACCGCGAACGGCAGTACGACCGCGCACACCGCCAAGCCGACGAACCCGCACAGGCAGACCCGCCGACGGCCCGGACCGGCACGATGCACCCCGCCGGACCGGTGCAGCCGGACGGGGTGGTGCAGCCCGACGCGGCGGTGCGGCCCGACGGCGCGGTGCTCCCCTGCATGAAGCGGCATGGGGCGGACGATAACGACGGCGGGCGGGCACGGACTCCCGCGCGCGCCGGACGCCCCTAGAACTCGGGCGCGCTCACACCCGTACGAGTGAGTGCGTCGACCGCCGCGTCCACGACGGCCTCGACGTCGGGCACCCAGGGCGAGGCCGAGCCGGGCAGCGGCGCCCGTTCCCAGCGGACGGCGCCGGCGCCGGTCTCGGACGGGGGCAGCGCCAGGTAACCGCCCTCGCCGTGGAAGCGCAGGGAGCCGGGGACGAAGTCCTTGGCGTAGAGCAGCTCGCCGAGCTGCTCCATGGAGTACGGCCGCACCAGCAGCGCCCAGCGAGTGGGCGAGGCGACCACCGGACCGAGACGGAGGCCCACCCGGTCGAGCGCGGCCAGGGCGTGGGCGGCCGGGAGGGCGGGCAGCGAGACGGCGCACGGGGCGCTGCCGCCGGTGGCGAGGACGATCGGCGCGGCGGGCCGGTTGGTCCACCACCAGCGCACCATCCGGGCGTCGGTGGTGGCCGCGAGGAGACCGGGGTCGAAGGGGTGCGCACCCGCCACCGCGCACTCCGGATCCGGGCAGCCGCAGCCCGACCGCGCCTCCGGGTCCGCCGCCGCGCCCGGGAGGACGGGCCACTGCCATTGCGTCGCGTAGGTCAGCGCCGCGCCGATCAGCTCGGGCCGCCCGTCGTCGTGCTGGGACAAGAACCTGCGTCGCCTTCCGAGGATCTCGCGCATGAGCGCTCGTTCCTTTCCGTTGCACGCCTGGCAACACCGTGGTCACTCACACCATGTGTCGAGCATTCGCTGTGCGTAGCTGGTGGCGCATCACATCCCTGCCACGGGGACCCGCCGGGAACGTCCCCGAGAGGAACGCCTCCGCCGAGGGCGGGGAACCGCTGTGGGCCCCCATGGGCCCATGGGCCCCTGTGGGTCGAGCACTGACTGCGTCCGTGACGGTTCCGTCCACGCTGCGTCTGTCAAAGCATGGACGTGGCGCGGGGGTGGCGAAGTCTGGCGTTTGCCGTCCCGCGTATTTCTCTCGGCCTCCGCCACGGGAGGATGGGGCTCGGTCGTCGGTGGATAGGACGCCCGGGTCCGTCGCCAGGTTCCAGGTGGCCCCCAACCACCCCTGGTCTTCTCCGGGTACGTACCCATCACGACCGCTGTGACGCTCCGTGAAGCACCCCCAGTCGACCGCAACAAGGCGTCCTCCGGGGCAGTTTCAAGCCAACTTTGCTTTTCCGCAAGGGTCCGGGAAGGAAGCCACTCACACCTCGCGGACACCAGGAAACCCAGCAGGACAATGCTGGACATCTCCTTACGAGTGCGTGTACATGTGGAGACACTGCCAGCGGCGCAGAATGACATGGGGGTTTGCGATGCTTTTGAGCAGTAAGCACCGGTCGGAAAGCCGGACGCCATGAAGGCCCCGCACCCCGCGAAAGTGGCCGGAATCGATTCAACGGTGCCGGCCCCCGCACACACTGTCGCGTCCGCCGCAGCCGGCCCGGACGCCCCCGGTGCCCTGCTCCAGGACCGGCTGGCCGGTTGGGTCTCGGACCTCACGACCCTGCACGAACTGACCGAGAGACTGGTCCGTACGGACACCCTGTCCGAAGGCATCGAGGAAGTACTGCGCGCCGGAGCCGCCCTGGTGGGCGCCCGGCGCGGACTCGTCGTCCTGGAACCGGCCGACGGCCTGGGCCCCGACACCACCGTCGGCCTCGGACTGGCCCGCGCCGATCTCGGCCACCTGGAGACCGTGCCCCGCAGCTGCCTCTCCCACGGCCGGATCCTGGACGGGCTGCCGGTCGGCGAGGACGGCATCGCCGAGCCCGACCTGCTCGCCGAGAAGGGCCTCGACCCCCGCCACCGCGAGGTCGCCGCACGCCTCGGTTACGCCGCCAGCTACGCGCTCCCCCTGACGGTCGAAGGCGCGGGGCCGGCCCCCGGTGGTACCGGAACGTCCACCGGGGGCAGCGGACCGACGGCCGGGGACACCGGAGCGTCCGCCGTGGGCCCCCGGCCGACCGCCGGGGGCGCCGGCCCGTCCGCCGGGCGCACCCGCCGGCTCGGCGCCGCCGTCTGGCTCTACGACGAACCCGCGGAACCGGGCGCCCGGCCGCGCCACCTCGCCGGCCTCTACACCCGGTACGCCGCACAGCACCTGGCCCGGCTCCTGGAGGTCGAGCGCACCCGCGCCTCCATGGCGACGATGGCCGGGGAACTGCTGCCCTCCCGTCTGCCCCGGGTGGCCGGCGTCCAGCTCGCCGCCCGGCACCGCACGGGCCCGCGGGGCGGCGGCGACTGGTACGACGCGCTGCCGCTCCCGGACGCCGCGCTCGGTCTCGCCGTCGGCTCCGTCACCGGGTCGGGTCCCAGTGCCGTCGCCGCGATGGGCCGGCTGCGCGCCTCGCTGCGCGCGTACGCCGTGATGGAGGGCGAGGATCCGGTCGCCGTCCTGTCCGACCTGGAGCTGCTGCTGCGGCTCACCGAACCCGCCCGCTCGGCCACGGCCCTGTTCGGCTACTGCGAGCCCGCGCTGCGCCGGATCACCCTGGCCGGTGCCGGGCACAGCCCGCCGCTGCTGATCGGTGAACGGCGCACGGAGTTCGCCGAGACGTCCGTCTCCGCGCCGCTCGGCATGCTGGCCTGCTGGGAGGCGCCCAGTGTGGAGCTGCAGGCCGAGCCCGGAGAGACGGTTCTGCTCTACACCGACGGGCTGCTGCACCGCACCGGCGACCCGGCCGACCGCGCCTTCGCCCGGCTGCACGCGGCCGCGGCCGGCGTCCCCCGGGCCGCCCGTCACGATCCGGACGCCGTCGCGGAGCACGTACTGCGCACGGTGCTGCCGGGCGGAAGGGCCGAGGCCGACTCCGAGGAGGACGTGGTGCTGCTGGCGGTCAGGTTCGAATAGCGGTCACTGACACCCCGCACTCCACGGATAACGGACGGTAGCCCCCTCGTGTAACAGGCCCTTCGCCCCTGGGCCCCCTTCCGTACGTCCGTACGATGGGGGTGGTCCAGTGCCGTATCGAGGAGGATGACCGTGGCGGAGGAGCTCACCCCGGAGAACTCGGAGACCCCGGAGAACCCGGAGAATCCGGATACCCCGGAGACCGAGGCCGAGGAGCCGGCCAAGCAGCGCAAGAACGGCCTGTACCCGGGCGTCTCCGACGAGCTGGCCGAGAGCATGAAGTCCGGCTGGGCCGACACGGAGCTGTACGACCTGGAGCCGATCGCCCAGGCCGCCGAGACCGCCGCCCGCCGCGCCGCACTGTCCGCCCGCTTCCCGGGCGAGCGCCTGGTGATCCCCGCGGGCAACCTGAAGACCCGGTCGAACGACACGGAGTACCCCTTCCGCGCCTCGGTGGAGTACACGTACCTCACGGGCAACCAGACCGAGGACGGCGTGCTGGTCCTGGAGCCCGAGGGCGACGGCCACGCCGCGACGATCTACCTCCTGCCTCGCTCGGACCGCGAGAACGGCGAGTTCTGGCTGAACGGCCAGGGCGAGCTGTGGGTCGGCCGCCGCCACTCCCTCACCGAGGCCGGGAAGCTCTACGGCATTCCCGCCTCCGACGTCCGCGAGCTGGCCGGCGCCCTGCGCGAGGCCACCGGCCCGGTGCGCGTCGTACGCAGCTACGACGCCGGCATCGAGGCGGCCCTCACCGACAAGGTCACCGCCGAGCGCGACGAGGAGCTGCGCGTCTTCCTGTCCGAGGCCCGCCTGGTCAAGGACGAGTTCGAGATCGGTGAGCTGCAGAAGGCCGTCGACTCCACCGTGCGCGGCTTCGAGGACGTCGTGAAGGTCCTCGACAAGGCCGAGGCGACCAGCGAGCGCTACATCGAGGGCACCTTCTTCCTCCGCGCACGCGTGGAGGGCAACGACGTCGGCTACGGCTCCATCTGCGCCGCCGGACCGCACGCCTGCACCCTGCACTGGGTCCGCAACGACGGCCCCGTCCGCTCCGGCGACCTGCTGCTCCTCGACGCGGGCGTGGAGACGCACACGTACTACACGGCGGACGTCACGCGCACGCTGCCGGTCAACGGCACGTACACCGAGCTGCAGAAGAAGATCTACGACGCGGTGTACGACGCCCAGGAGGCCGGCATCGCGGCGGTCAAGCCGGGCGCCAAGTACCGGGACTTCCACGACGCCGCCCAGCGGGTGCTGGCCGAGCGGCTCGTCGAGTGGGGCCTGGTCGAGGGCCCGGTCGAGCGAGTGCTCGAGCTGGGCCTGCAGCGCCGCTGGACGCTGCACGGCACCGGTCACATGCTCGGCCTGGACGTCCACGACTGCGCCTCCGCCCGCGTGGAGTCGTACGTGGACGGCACGCTCGAGCCCGGCATGGTGCTCACCGTCGAGCCGGGCCTGTACTTCCAGGCCGACGACCTGACCGTGCCCGAGGAGTACCGGGGCATCGGTGTGCGCATCGAGGACGACATCCTCGTCACCGCCGACGGCAACCGGAACCTGTCCGCCGGGCTGCCGCGCCGGTCGGACGAGGTCGAGGAGTGGATGGCCGCGCTCAAGGGCTGACGGCCGGAAGCGCCGACGCGCCACAGCACCGACGCACCGACGCACCGACGCACCGACGCACCGACGCACCGACGCACGACCAACGGCCGGGCACCGTAAAGGGTGTCCGGCCGTCGTCGTGCCGTCGTTGCCACCACTGGAGGGAGCCGGCGGTGCTACACCGCCATCAGCGGTGTGCCCTCCCGCCACTTGAGGATCTTGTCGAAACTCACCACGGACCCGGAGCGGCCCGGGGCGCCCCCGATGTGGACGTGGTCGGCGAGTTCCCGGATGAGACCCAGGCCGCGCCCGCTCTCCGCGTCGGCCGACGCCACGGGAATCCGTACGGCCGCGCCCGCCGCGACGGAGGAGAAGCCGGGCCCCGAGTCGGCGACCTCGATGCGGCACCGTTCGCCGTCCAGGTAGGCCGTGACGCGGTAGGCCTGCGCGGGCCCGCCCAAGGCATCGTCCCCGCCGTGCTCGACGGCGTTGGCACAGGCCTCGCTGAGGGCGACGGAGAGGTCGAAGGAGATGTCGGGGTCGACGCCCGCGGTCTCCATGGTGCCGATCAGCAGGCGGCGGGCCAGGGGCACGCTCGCAGCCTCGCGCCGCAAATGGAGTGACCACCAGATGCTCATGCTCCAGCCTCCCGGCCGCGGCTCGACGTACCGATACGTATTGCCGCTCACCACGGGACGTAAGCCCACCCCGCCCGTGACACCGCTCATCTGGCGGATGCGCCCCGCCAGCGGCGGGTGTATGCGGGACGCCTCGTACCAGAGCGTGACCCTCCACCCGAATCCGGATGTACGCGGTCCCTTCCGGTCGCAGGGGCCTCCTTGCGGACGTACGGCATCTTGTGGACCTGCCGTACCGCGCGGGGGACGTCAGTGCGATGATGAGGCCGCCATGACTGCCCCCCACCCGCCATCGGCGCGTTCCGGGAACGACCTCCGGATCCTGCGGGCCGCGGTGTTCGCCGCGGTCTGCGTCGTGCTGGCCGCGGCGGGGCACACGCTCGCCTCCTGCGCGGCCGTTCCGCTGTGGTCGCTGGGCACGGGCTTCCTCGGGGCGGTCGTGGTCGCCGTGCCCCTCGCCGGGCGGCGGCGTTCGCTGCCCGGCATCGCCCTGCTGCTCGCCGTCGGGCAGACCGCACTGCACGCCCTGTTCGGTCTCGGCCAGCACGGCACCACCGCGGCCGCGGCGTCCGGTACGGCCATCGCGTCCACCGGCACCGCGGGCACCCTGTCCGACGCCTCCCTCGTGCAGCAGGCCGCACGGCTGGTCTGCGGGACCACCGCGGCGGCGATCAGCCCGGCCCAGGCCCAGCGGATCCTCGACGACGCGCGGATCGCGCCCGACGCGGTGTCCGGCGCCGCGCACCATCCCGCCGACGCCCTCGGCGCCCCGGTCCCGCTGCTGCCGTCGCTGCCGATGCTGCTCGGCCACGTCCTTGCGGCCCTGGCCGCCGGGTGGCTGCTGCGCCGCGGCGACCTGGCCCTGGCCCGGCTCATGGAGCTGTCGGCGCACTCCGCCCACACGATGGCCGAGGCCGCCTTCGTACGGGCTCTGCGCGCGGCGCTGTCCCTGGTGCGCGCCCTGCACGCCGGGCTCGCGGGCGCCCCCGGCACGGGTCCGCGGACGCCGCGGGCCGCCCGCCCGGCGCCGCCGCGGCCGTGCACCGCGGCACTCCAGCACACGGTGATCAGGCGCGGCCCGCCGGGTGACGAGTTCGCCCTCGCCGCCTGACACGACGCGACCGCCAGCCCGTTCCCGGCGCGCCGGCCCGACCTGGTTCCACCCTGTCGGCCCGGCCTCGGCCGGAGTCGGAGGCCGGAGGTGCCGTCGTCGTGCGGCACGCGCGCGTGCGCGCTTTCCTCCCGTGACGTCTGTGACTCACTCCTGTGACCTGCTGTCACCTGCTGTGACCTGCTGTCATCTGCTGTCACGTCCACCGTCGTCGCCACCGGGCCGCTACCCGGTGCGATGCCCACCCGAAGCGGAGTGCCCATCCATGAAGGCTTCCCGTATCGCCGCCGCCGGCGCCGTCTCCGGCATCGCCGTCCTCGCCCTGTCCGCCCCCGCGTTCGCGCACGTCAGCGTCCAGCCGGAGGGCACCGCCGCCAAGGGCGGCTACGCGGTCGTGGACTTCAAGGTCCCCAACGAACGCGACAACGCCTCCACCACCAAGCTGGAGGTCAGCTTCCCCACCGACCACCCGCTGGCGTCCGTGATGCCGGAGCCGGTACCGGGCTGGAAGGCCGAGGTGACCAAGTCCAAGCTGGACAAGCCGCTTGAGTCGCACGGCCAGCAGATCACCGAGGCCGTCTCCAAGGTGACCTGGACCGCCGACGGCAAGGGCATCGAGCCCGGCTACTTCCAGAAGTTCCCGGTCTCCCTCGGCGCGCTGCCCGAGGACACCGACCAACTGGTCTTCAAGGCCGTCCAGACGTACTCCAACAAGGAGGTCGTGCGCTGGATCGAGGTGCCGCAGGAGGGCCAGGAGGAGCCCGACACCCCGGCACCCGTGCTGGAGCTGGCCGCCGCCGAGGGCGACGCCCACGGCGCGTCGGGCGCGAAGTCCGGGGACGACGCCGAGGCCGCGGCCCAGAACACCGCGGCCGACAGCTCCTCCGACTCCGGTTCGGGTGACGGCAGCGACACCACCGCCCGGGTCCTCGGCATCGTCGGCATCGTCGTCGGTGCGGCGGGCGTCGCCTACGGCGTGCTGGCCGGCCGCCGGCGCGACTCCGGTGCGTCGGCGTAGCAACGCCCGCACCGGTGCGTCGGCGCGACCCCGCCGACGCATCTCACGTCCGGTGCGCGCCGGGCGTCCCCGTCCTCGCGACGGAACCCGGCGCGCACCGGAGCACTTCACATCTGGGACATATCTCTATGCGCAAGAAGACATTCGCCGCGGCCGCCCTGCTCGCCGCCGCCACCCTCACGCTGTCCGCCTGCGGCAGCGGGGCCGACAGCGACAAGCCCGCCACCGTGGTCTCCGAGGACACCAGCCAGCAGGCCGCCACCGTCCTCGACAAGCCCTTCGAGAAGCCCGACCTGGTCCTCACCGACACCCGGGGCAAGGAGTACGACCTCCGCGAGCAGACCGCCGGGAAGCCCACCCTGGTCTACTTCGGGTACACCCACTGCCCCGACGTCTGCCCGCTGACCATGAACAACATCGCCGTGGCCAAGAAGCAGCTGTCCCAGGCCGAGCAGGACGAACTCCAGGTCGTGTTCGTGAGCACCGACCCGGAGCGGGACACCCCGGCCGCGCTCGGCAAGTGGCTCAAGGGCATCGACTCGCAGATCGTCGGCCTGACCGGCGACTTCGACACCATCCAGGCCGGCGCCCGCACCCTCGGCATCTCGATCGACCCGCCGTCCAAGGACAAGAACGGCAAGATCGTATCCACCCACGGCACCCAGGTCGTCGCCTTCTCCCCGAAGTCCGACGCGGGCTACGTCCTCTACGGCGAGGACGCCACCGTCGACGACTACACCAAGGACCTGCCCAAGCTCATCAAGGGGCAGAACCCGTGAGGCGCGGCCGCCCCGCCCTTGCCGCGCTGGCGGTGATCGGCGCCGTGGCCCTCGCGGGCTGCGGCGGCCAGGACTCCGGTGCGTCGGGCTCCGACGCCTCGGGCTCGGGTTCCTCGGGCTCGGGTTCCGGTTCCCCGGGTTCCGGGGCCGAGCTCTCGGTCGGTGGCGGCTACATACCGCAGCCGGTCTCCGACTCGATGGCGGCCGGGTTCCTCACCATCTCCAACGAGGGCGACGAGGCGGACCAGCTGACCTCCGTCACGAGCGAGGCGGGCGAAGTCACCCTGCACGAGACCGTCGACGGGACGATGAAGGAGTCCGACCGCTTCGAGGTCCCGGCCCACGGGAAGCTCGTGTTCGAGAGCGGCGGCAACCACCTCATGTTCGAGGAGCTGCGGCAGCAGCCGAAGCAGGGACAGTCGGTCGCCGTCGAGCTGCACTTCGCCCACTCCGACCCCGTCACGGTCGAACTGCCCGTGAAGGCGGCCACCTACCGGCCCGCCGACGGGCACTCCGCACACTCCGAGCACACCGGACACTGAAGGAGGGACCACATCTTGACGCAGACCACCGCCCCGCGCGTCCGGACCCTGGTGCTGCTGCTCCTGGCCGCGGCCTGCGCGCTGCTGGCAGGCGCCGGACCGGCCTCCGCCCACGCCGCGCTCACCGGCAGCGACCCCCGGCAGGGGGCGGTGGTCGACCGGGCTCCGGCCCAGGTGTCGCTCACCTTCTCCGAGTCGGTCTCCATGGACGACGACTCGGTGCGCGTCCTCGACCCGAAGGGCAAGCGGGTCGACGACGGCGGGCCGTCCGGCACCGGCGGCACCACGTACGCCGTGAAACTGCACGCCGGGCTGCCCGACGGCACGTACACGGTGACCTACCAGGTCGTCTCCGCCGACAGCCACCCCGTCGCCGGCGCCTACACCTTCTCCGTCGGCGCCCCCTCCGAGACTTCCGTCTCCGCCACCGCCCAGGCGGCGGGCGGCGGGTTCATCGGCGCGCTGTACGGCGTCGGGCGGTACGTGTCGTACGCCGGGTTCGCCGTCCTGGTGGGCGGTGCCGCCTTCGTGCTCGCCTGCTGGCCGCGCGGCGCCGGGGTCCGGGTCGTGCAGCGGTTCACCGTCTCCGGATGGCTGGCGCTGACCGCCGCCACGCTGCTCCTCCTCCTGCTGCGCGGCTCCTACACCGGTTCCGGGAAGTTCGCCGACGTCTTCGACCTGGGCCTGCTCGGTGAGGTGCTGCAGACCAAGACCGGCGCCGCGCTGGTCTCCCGGCTGCTGCTGCTCGCGGCGGCGGCGCTGTTCGTCGCCGTGCTCTTCGGTGCCTACGACAAGCGCGAGGACGAGGAGAGACGGGACATCACCTTCGGCCTCGCCGTCGGCGGGACCGTCGTGGCGGCGGGTCTCGCGGCGACCTGGGCGATGTCCGAGCACGCCTCCGTCGGCCTCCAGGCGGGCCTCGCCATGCCGGTCGACGTCATCCACCTGATCGCCGTGGCCACCTGGTTCGGCGGCCTCACCGCACTGCTCGTCGTCCTGTACCGCGGCCCCGCCGACACGCCGGTGCCCGCCGCGGCCGTACGCCGGTTCTCGGCCGTCGCCTTCGGCAGCGTGGTCGCGCTGGTGGCGACCGGCACCTACCAGTCCTGGCGCCAGCTCGGCTCCTGGACCGCCTTCACCGACACCCGGTACGGACAGCTGCTGCTCGCCAAGATCGGTCTCGTGGCGGTGCTCGTCGGCATCGCCTACTTCTCGCGGCGCTGGACGGCCCGGCTCGCGGACACGGCGCCCGTCGTCGTACGCCAGCGGGACAAGGCCGTACGCCAGCGGGAGAAGACCGGGGCGAAGGCGTCCGGTGCCGCCAAGGGATCCGGGGGCTCGAAAGGGCCCGGTGCCTCGAAGGCGCCCAGGGAGGACTCGAAAGTGTCCGGAGGCTCGAAGGCTCCCGGGGACTCGAACGCGTCCGGTGCTTCGAAGGCGTCCGGGGGCTCGAACGCGTCCGGGGGCTCGAAGGGCTCAGGGGGTTCCCAGCGCGCCGCCCAGCTCGCCCGGCAGCGGGCGGCCGTGGACGCCGCCCGGCAGAAGCGGCAGCGTGACGCCGACCCGCACCGCCTCGGACTGCGCCGCTCCGTGCTCGCCGAGGCGGGCATCGCCGTCGTCCTGCTCGCCGTGACCACCGTCCTGACCCAGACCGAGCCCGGCCGGACCCAGGAGGAGGCCCAGGCGACCGGCGCGTCGTCGACCGCCCCGTCCGCCCCCTCCACCGGAGCGGTGACACTGGACATACCGTTCGACACCGGTGGCCAGAACGGCAAGGGCCTCGTACGGGTGGAGCTGGACCCCGCCCGAGTCGGCGCCAACGCCCTGCATCTCTACGTCGAAGGCCCGGACGGAACCGCCGTCGACGTCCCCGAGGTCAAGGTGGCGCTGACCCAGGAGGCCAAGGACATCGGACCGCTGCCGGTCGCACCCGACCACATCACCACCGGTCACTGGTCGGCGAGCGGGGTGCAGATCCCGGTGGCCGGCGACTGGGAGGTGGCCGTGACCGTGCGGACCTCCGACATCGACCAGGTGACCGTCTCCAAGAACGCGCAGATCGGCTGAACCGCACCATGACAGACCAGTCCGTCCCGCAGGCCCGGAGCTCCGAGGCTCCCCGTACGCCCTCCGGCGGGCCCGGGCCGCACGACTCCGGGAGCGGCGCCGACCGCGAGGGCTTCTCCCGCCGGCGCCTGCTCGGCACCGCCGGTGCCACCGGGCTCGTGCTCGGCGCGGCGGGCGCCGCCGCGGGATATGCCGCCGCTCCCTCCTCGGCGGCCACTCCCCTCACCTCGCTCGGCAGCGAGCGGGCGATGTTTCACGTGAAACACCAGCCCGGCATCACCACACCCCTGCAGGCCCGAGGCCATCTCGTCGCCTTCGACCTCGCCGCGGGCACCGGCCGCAAGGAGGCCGCCGCCCTGCTGCGCCGGTGGTCCGAGACCGCCCGGCGCCTGATGGCGGGCGAGCCGGCCGGAAGCCGTGACACGGACGTGGCCCGGGACGCCGGTCCCTCCTCGCTCACCGTGACCTTCGGGTTCGGACACAGCTTCTTCGGCCGGACCGGAATGGAGGCGCAGCGCCCGGCCGCCCTCGACCCGCTCCCGGACTTCTCCTCCGACCACCTCGACAAGAACCGCAGCAACGGCGACCTGTGGGTGCAGATCGGCGCCGACGACGCCCTGGTGGCCTTCCACGCCCTGCGCGCCCTCCAGCAGGACGCCGGGTCGGCCGCCCGCATCCGCTGGCAGATGAACGGCTTCAACCGCTCACCGGGAGCCACCGCCCACCCCATGACCGCCCGCAACCTCATGGGCCAGGTCGACGGCACGCGCAACCCGAAGCCCTCCGAGGACGACTTCGACCGCCGGATCTTCGTCCCCGGGCAGCCGGGAAACGACCCGGCCTGGATGGCGAACGGCTCCTACGTCGTCGTACGCCGCATCCGGATGCTCCTCGACGACTGGGAGAAGCTCTCCCTCGAGGCGCAGGAGGCCGTCATCGGCCGCCGCAAGTCCGACGGCGCGCCGTTGTCCGGGGGCACCGAGACGAGCGAGATGGACCTGGAGAAGACGGACGGCTCCGGGAGTCTCGTCGTCCCCGTCAACGCCCACGCCCGCATCACCCGCCCCGATCAGAACGGCGGCGCGGCCATGGTCCGCCGCCCCTTCTCGTACCACGACGGCTTCGACGCCGACGGCGTTCCGGACGCGGGCCTGCTCTTCATCTGCTGGCAGGCCGATCCGCTGCGGGGTTTCGTGCCCGTGCAGCGCAAGCTGGACCGGGGCGACGCGCTGTCTCCGTTCATCCGGCACGAGGCGAGCGGTCTGTTCGCGGTGCCGGGCGGGGCGGCCGAGGGAGAGTACGTGGGACAGCGGCTGCTGGAGGGATGAAACCGGCGGGGGATCACCCCGGGGAGGGGCCCGCACGAGACGCGTCCGCCCCGTCCCTCCGGGCCCATTAGGGTGAGGACATGCCAGCCAGTTACGCGTATCTCGGCCCTGAAGGCACCTTCACCGAAGTCGCCCTGCGCACACTCCCGGAGACGGCGACCCGGGACCTGGTGCCTTACGTCTCGGTCCAGTCCGCACTCGACGCGGTGCGCACCGGCGAGGCCGAGGCCGCCTTCGTACCGATCGAGAACTCCGTCGAGGGCGGCATCACCACCACCCTCGACGAGCTGGTCGCAGGCCAGCCGCTCATGATCTACCGCGAGGTGCTGCTGTCCATCACCTTCGCGCTGCTGGTCCGGCCGGGCACCAAGCTGTCGGACATCAAGACGGTCACCGCGCACCCCGCCGCCCAGCCGCAGGTCCGCAACTGGCTCAAGGCGCACCTCCCGGACGTGGCCTGGGAGTCCGCCGCCTCGAACGCGGACGGCGCCCGTCTGGTGCAGGAGGGCCGGTACGACGCGGCCTTCGCGGGCGAGTTCGCCGCGGAGCGCTACGGCCTGGAGGTGCTGGAGGCCGACATCCACGACGCGGAGAACGCCGAGACGCGCTTCGTACTGGTGGGGCGCCCGGCCCGGCCCGCGGCGCCGACCGGGGCGGACAAGACGTCCGTCGTGCTCTGGCAGCGCGACGACCACCCCGGCGGCCTGCGCGACCTGCTGGGCGAGTTCGCCACCCGCGGTGTCAACCTGACGCTGCTGCAGTCCCGCCCCACCGGCGCCGGCATCGGCAACTACTGCTTCTGCATCGACGCCGAGGGGCACATCACCGACCGCCGGGTGGCCGACGCACTGATGGGTCTGAAGCGGTCCTGTCTCCAGGTGCGCTACCTGGGGTCGTACCCGCGGGCCGAGGCCGGGCCGGCGGACGTGGACGCTGCGCGGCCGGGCACCTCGGACGAGGACTTCGTGGCGGCCGCGGACTGGGTGGCGCGCTGCCAGGACGGACGGTTCTGACCGACGGTTCCGGCGGGCGCCTCCGGGCATTCCCGGGACCTGCCCGGGCGGTCCGGTCCGGGAGTGCGGAGGCGATCAGCGGTCCGGGACCGCCCGTGCGGTGGGGCCCGGAACCCTGTCCGGGCGAACCGGCCCGCTGCCCTCCGCGGCAGCGGGCTCAGCCGGTGCTCAGCGCCTCGGTCGGCGCCAGCCGGGCGGCGCGGACGGAGGGGTACATCCCCGCCAGGACACCGATGACCATCGCTCCGCCCGTACCCATGGCGACGGCGGACAGCGGGATCACCAGCGGCCAGCCCTGGTACGTCACGTAGCCGACGGTGGCGAGAACGCCGATCACCGTCCCCGACAGGCCGCCGAGCAGGGAGAGCACCAGGGACTCGGTCATGAACTGGCCGCGGATCTGCCCCCGGTTGGCTCCCAGCGCGCGCCGGAGGCCGATCTCACTGCGCCGTTCGAGCACGGAGATGTACATGGTGTTGGCGACTCCGATGCCGCCGACCAGCAGGGCCACCCCCGACAGTCCCAGGAAGAGAACCGAGAACGTGCTGTTCACGGCGCGTTTGGCGGCCAGGGCGTCCGAGGGCCGGCTCACCTGCACCAGCCCGGGGAGCTGCGGGTACACGGTGGCGGGGAGGACGTCGGCCACGTCTTCCATGGCGTCCTCGTCGGCTCGCACGTAGACGACCGTGGGGTGCCCGTCAAAACCGAGCTCCTGTTCCGCCGCCTGCCAGCCCACCAGTACCGAGCGGTCGAGGTCCTCGGCGAGCGGGACCGGGTCGAGTACGCCGATGACGGTGAACCAGGTCTGGTCGATGATGACCTGCGGGGCCTCCTGCCCCGGGACGATACGGGGAATCGCCAGCCGGGCGGCGGCCTCGTGGCCCAGCACGACGGTGGGCAGACGGTTGGTCGCGGGACTCAGGAAGCGGCCCGACCTCACCCGGCCGTTCACCGCGGAGAGCAGATCGTCCTGGCCGGCGAGGACGCTGAGCCCGAGCCCGTCGTTGGGGTCGGTCCGGTCGGACCGCCGGACGATCGCGTGCGTGTTGGCGACGGCACTCGTGCGGCTCACCGGGCCGATCCTGGCGGCCATCTTCGCCGCATCCGGCGGCAGCAGCACAGGGGGCTTCTGGTTCGGCTGCGGCTGTGCCCGGAGCAGGTTCGTTCCCATCGCCGCCAGCTCCCGGTCGAGCGCCCCGTGGCTCGACGCCGGGATCCCGGTGACGAGGACGAGGGTGAGGATGCCGATCGAGATGCCGAGCGCGGAAAGGGCGGCCCGCATGGGGCGAACGCGGATGCCGAGCAGCCCCAGGCGCAGGATGTCCGACGGGGCCAGCCGCACGGGCCGGGAGGGATCGTCGCGCCGGCCGGCGGCCCGGCGGCCCGGAACCCGGTGCTCCCGGGCGCCCGCCGGGGCGGCGTCGTCCCCGTGGCGCGGCCCGTCGCCGGTCACGCGCCGCCCCCGGGGACGAGAGACGCGTCGAGGTGCGAGTCGGTGACGACGCGCCCGTCCGACATCTCGATCCTGCGCGGCAGGGACGCCGCGATGTCCCGGTCGTGGGTGATGACGGCGATGGTGGTGCCTTCGCTGTTCAGCTGGGTCAGCAGTTGGAGCACGGACTGTCCGTTCGCGGTGTCGAGGGCGCCGGTCGGCTCGTCGGCGAGTACCAGCGCCGGCTCGTTGACCAGTGCCCGGGCGATGGCCACCCGCTGGCGTTCGCCTCCCGAGAGCTGGTGCGGCAGGTGGCGGGTGCGACGGGCGAGACCGACCCGGTCCAGGGCGGCGGCCGCCATCGGCTGCCGACGGCGGCGGGGGACGCCCGAGTAGAGCAGTCCGGTGGCGACGTTCTCCTCGGCGGTGAGGCCGTCCGTGAGGTGGAAGTGCTGGAAGACGAAGCCCAGCCAGCGTCCGCGCAGCGCGGACAGTCTCCGGTCCGACAGCCGTGCGGCGTCCCGTCCGCCGATCAGCACCGTGCCGGCGGTCGGTCTGTCCAGGGTGCCCATGATGTTCAGCAAAGTGGACTTGCCGGAGCCCGAGCGGCCGACGATCGCCAGCAGTTCGCCCTCCCGGATGGTCAGGGACACGTCGTCGAGTGCGGTGACCCCTCCCGCGTACACCTTGCTGGCGTTCAGCACGGTGAGCACGGCCGCGCCCGTTCCCGGAGGGCCGGTCATGACGCCGTCACCACCACGTCGCCCTCCTTGACGCCGGCTCCCTCGACCTCCACCAGGCCCTTGGCGAAGAGGCCGGTCTCGATGCCGACCAGCTTCCCGCCGGGGCGCTGCAGCGCGTAGCCGCCCTCGCTCAGGGCGAGGAGCGCGCCCACGGGGACCACCAGGACGTTCTCCCTGGTCGTGGACGTGAAGACGACCTGTACGGAGGCCGCGTCGAGCCCCTCGACATCTTTGGAGTCCGTCGGCTGGACCTTCACCTGGAACGTGGGGGCCGTGTCGGTGCCGGCTCCCGACGCTTCGTCTCCCCCCTGCACGGTGGTGCCGATGGACTTCACCTTGCCGGGAACGCTCTTGGTGTCGGGAAGGACGACGGAGACCTCGTCGCCCTCGTGCACGGAGCCGGCACTGCCCGCGTCGACCTCCACCGTGATCGTCTTCTTCTGCGAGGTGAGGGTGAGGACCTCCTCGGCGACCGGGTCCCCCAGCTGTGCCTTGACGGCGTCGACGCGTGAGGGGCCGGACACGACCACGGCCCGCTCCGGTTCCAGCGTGCCGGTGGCCTCCTGCCCGGTGTCGTGCTGCCAGCGCTTGAGGGCGGCCAGTACACCGGTGGTCAGTTCGGTGCCGGCGTCGTCGGCGGTGCTGTCCTCGCGCGACGCCGCGGACTGCTGCGGCCGGGGGCCGATGTCGTAGCCGAGGGCTTCGAGGTTCTCGACGAGGACGGTCACGTCCCGACCGGTCGTGCCCGCCTTGTCCAGCGTGCGGAAGAAGGGAGTGTCGCCGAAGAACGCCGTGACCGGCTCGTCGTCGACCCAGTACAGGGGTTTGCCCCGCGAAACGACCGCGCCGGAGTCGGGCAGCCGGCTGATGATGCCCTTCCCGTTCCCCTTGACCGTGACCCGGCCTCCGTAGCCCAGGGACCCGGGCAGCGTCTGGGAGTCGGAGAGGTCGGCCCGCTTCACCCGGGTGGTCTGGGCGGAGGGAGCCGCTGCGGGGCCGGGCTGCTGCTCCTTGCCGTGGTCCGACAGCGCTCTTGCCCCGTAGACGCCGCCCGCGGCCACCACGAGGACCGCCACCAGCACGGTCGCCCGGCGCACGGTGCGGGTGGCACGGCGCGGCCGCTTCCGCGGCGAGCCGCTACTTGTCACCGAACGCCTCCAGCGAGCACGACCGGTCGGCCTCGAGAACCTGGGAGTCCGGGAGGGTGCCCGTGGTGTCCTCGTCGTAGGTCCAGCCCAGGCCGTCCGCGCTGACACTCGTGTCCTTGATCAGGTGGATCTTCATGCCCTTCTTCTGGAGGCACTTGACGTACACGCGGAAGTCGTCCGCGTAGTCCGGATTGCTCTCGGGCCGGGTCTCCGGAGGCTGGAGCGGCAGCTTGACCTCGCAGGCCTCGTAGGCGGGGCGGTACTTGGCGGCATCCGCCCGGCCCTGCTGGGGCGCTGCCTGCTTGGCCCCCGCAAGGGCCGCCCGCTTGGTGTTCATGGGGACGCCGTGCGCCTGCAGGCACGCGTTGTAGGCGTCCGTGAGCCGCTGCTTCTCCTCCTCGGACGTGTCCAGCCTCAGCTGGGGGCGCTTGGGGTCGACGGCCGAGTCGCCGCCGTCCTTCGACGCCGATTCCTTGTCCTTCTCCTTGTCCTTGTCCTTCGGTGAGCCCGACTCCAGGGTGTCCACACCCTTGCCGGAGTCGGCCTCGGTGTCCCCGCCGCTGCCGCAGGCGGCGGTGAGCGAGAGCCCGGCCACGGCCAGGCCGACGGCGAGGAGGCGCAGTCGCGGGCGGCGCGTGCCCGGGGTACGCGGAGTACGGGAGTGTTCCGGCGCGTCGAGGGGACGGGTGAGCAACGTCGAACGCTCTGCATGCCTGTTCATACCGATCAGCGTCCGGCAGCACTGTCAGGCAATTGTCAGGATCCCTTGGCGGTACGGTCTGCATCCCCCGGCACGGACGGGACACCACCGTTCCCGTTCCTAGACTGCCGCCATGCGTGCACATGTGATGGTGGCCGAGGACGATGCCGACCAGGCGGAACTGGTGCGCCGCTATGTGGAGCACGAGGGCCACGAGGTGACCCTCGTCCATGACGGCCGCACCGCCCTCGACCTGCTGCGCGGCCGGTGCCCTGACCTGCTCGTCCTCGATGTGATGATGCCGCGGGTCGACGGGCTGGACGTGTGCCGCGTCGTCCGGGCGGACCCCCGGCTCGCGCACCTCCCGGTGCTCATGCTGACGGCCAGATCGTCCGAGGACGATCTCCTGCTCGGCCTTGACCTGGGCGCGGACGACTACATGACGAAACCTTTCAGTCCTCGCGAACTCATGGCACGCATCCGGTCACTGCTGCGCCGCAGCGAGCGGGTCCCGGACGCCGAGGCCGCCCGGGAGGCACGCGGTCCTGTCCTGCGGGCGGGCCCGGTGAGCGTCGACCGTGCCCGTCACGAGGCGTGGGCGTACGGCCGTGCGATCCACTGCACGCCGGGGGAGTTCCGCCTCCTCGACATGCTCGCCGAGCACGCCGGCCAGGTGCTGTCCCGGGCGCAGATACTCGAGCGTCTGCACGGCTCCGACCCCTTCATCACCCCCCGGACCGTCGATGTCCACGTCATGAACCTGCGCCGCAAGATCAAGGACGTGCGCTCCGGCCCCGGGGACGGCACGCCCCTGGTGACCGTGTACGGAGTGGGCTACAAGCTCGCGGACACCCCGCACGACCCGCAGGCGCACCCGCATGGCTAGGCCCCGGTTCCGGTTTCAGTCCCGGTTTCAGTCCCGGTTTCGGTCCCGGTCCCCCAAGGGCAGGGTGCGGATATCGGCCGTGCCGCTGCGCCGCAGTCTGCTGCTGCGCCTGCTGGCGGTGTCGGCACTCGTGTCGGTCTGCTCGATCACGGCCACCGCATGGGTGGTCGTGCAGACCACCGCCGTCGTGCTCAGCCGCGAACGGGGGCAGGCACTGGCCGACGACGCGCGGATCTACGACACCCTCCTCGGGTACGCCGCGACGCACCCGGGGTGGGACGGCGTCCGGCCCACCGTCGACCGCCTGGCGCGGTCGGCCGGTCACCGCATCGTTCTGCTCGGCGAGGACGGCCGCCTCCTGGCGGACTCGGAGTCCGACCGGAACCGCCCCTTCCAGCGTCCGCAGCAGACGACCGCGGTCATCGACCCGCTGGCCGTCGCCCCCGAGCTGGACAAGAACGCCGCGGACGGCAGCCGCACCGGGACGGAGCGGATCGACCCCCGGGCCGTGGGGCCGTTCAAGCTGTCCGGACGGGACAGCGAGAGGCTGACGCGCACCGCGAAGCGGACGGTCCTGTGCCTGCGCGAGTTCGGTGACATCCGGTCCCACGTCCAGATGTCGCCCGCCGGACGCCCGAAGGTCGTGGTGACGGACCCCGGCGGCATGTCCGCCCTGGGTGAGCAGCACTGCAGCGGCACCGGGCTCACGGATCCGACGCCGTCGGAAACGGAAGCCCTGGAGGCGCTCACGAGCCTCGTCAACGCGTGTCTGGCCGGGCGGGAGGCGGAAGGAGTGCGCCTCGCCGTCGACGGCAGCTGGGAACCGCTCACCCGGCACGCGCCCCCGGAGTCGACCGTCCTGTCGTGTCTGACCACCAGCCGCAGCCAGCAACTGGCCCCGTACGTGGCGCCCGCCGCGCTGCTCTACGTCAGCAGCCCCGGGCGTACGGCGACGACGTTCTTCGACCTCTCCTCCGAGAACCGGCTGCACATCGCCGGCTGGGCAGCGGCCGTGCTGGTGGTGACCGTGACCGTGACCACGCTGACGGGCATCCGCCTGGTGAAGCCGCTCAGGACGCTCACCGGTGCGGCCATGCGCATGGAGGCCGGAGAGCCGTCCCCCAGCGTGGTGGTCCGGGGAGGCGACGAGATCGCGAAACTGTCGGCCGCCTTCAACTCGATGTCACAACGCCGTGAACAGCTGGAATCGGCCCGCCGGGACATGACCAACGACATCGCTCACGAGCTGCGTACCCCGGTGAGCAACATCCGGGGCTGGCTGGAGGCGGTGGAGGACGGCCTCGCGCGGCCCGACGCCGATCTGGTCTCCTCCCTGCTGGGACAGGCGCTCCAACTGCAGCACATCGTCGACGACCTCCGGGACCTCTCCGCGGCCGAGGCCGGCGAACTCCGTCCGGTCCCGGAGCCGGTCCAGGTCGTGGAACTGCTGTCGGCCACCGCCGTGGCCAACCGCGCCACGGCCACGGCGGCAGGAGTGACCCTCACCGTCGTGGACGACGGCCCCGTCGTGGTCATGGCCGATCCCGTACGCATACGACAGATGATCGGCAACCTGGTGTCGAACGCGATCCGCTACACACCCGCGGGCGGGTCGGTCACCCTGAGCGCCCGAGTCGAGCCCGACACCGTCGTGATCGACGTGGCGGACACCGGAACCGGAATCGCAGCCGACGAACTGCCGCACATCTTCGACCGGTTCTGGCGGGCGGAGAAATCACGCAGCAGACAGAGCGGCGGCAGCGGCCTCGGGCTCGCCATCGTGCGCCGCCTGGCCGAGGCGCACCAGGGAACGGTCACCGTGGTCAGCACGCCGAACGTGGGGTCGACCTTCACGCTTCGCCTGCCCCGGCAGGCCGGTCGTACGGCCTGATTTTCGTTGTCCACAGGAGTTATCCACAGGTCTGCTTCTCGACCTGGGGACAAGTCGACAACGAAGCGGTATTCAGTCGACAAATCCGCCTACAATCCCCTACATCCTCCACAGAGCCCCTGGTCACCCTTCGTCCACCTGTTTCTCGCCCGCCATACTCCGGAGTGACGCCGGGTGCCCCGTTTCCACTCGAAAGTGGGGTCGTGGAGGGTTTGGGCGAGCGGTTCTCAGGAATTAGGAATGATCACTTCCGGCAGTCCACAGATCTTTCACACAGCCTGTGGATAACTTTCCGAGGTTGTGGACCACTGTGGAAAACAGCCCCCAAGTCCCGCACCCCACAAGGGAATCCCGTCAACCCGCCGTCCGCATTCTGCCTCGTTCCGGGGGGTCGGCCCGCTTTCCTTGACCTGTGAAGCGATGGTCAACAGCCACCGCACGCACGGGGCAATACCCACATAACGGAACAGGGACCTCCGTGCAGCAATAGTGGGTCGAGACCCGCCACCGCTCACCGGTAGCCTTGACCATGTGATTGACCTTCGCCTGCTCCGTGAGGACCCCGACCGTGTGCGCGCCTCGCAGCGTGCCCGTGGAGAGGACGTCGCGCTCGTCGACTCCCTCCTGTCCGCCGACGAACGGCGCAGGTCGTCCGGCGTCCGCTTCGACGAGCTGCGCGCCGAGCAGAAGGGCCTCGGCAAGCTGATCGGCAAGGCGACCGGTGACGAGAAGGCCGCGCTGCTCGGCCGGGCCGAGCAGCTGAAGACCGACGTCAAGGCCGCCGACGCCGAGCGCGACGCCGCCGACGCCGAGACCCAGGAGCTGCTCCAGCGGCTCGGCAACCTCGTCCACCCCGACGTGCCCGTCGGCGGCGAGGAGGACTTCGTCACGCTGGAGACGCACGGCACGCACCGCGACTTCGCGGCCGAGGGCTTCGCACCCCGCGACCACCTGGAGCTGGGCCAGCTGCTCGGCGCCATCGACGTGGAGCGCGGCGCCAAGGTCTCCGGCTCGCGCTTCTACTTCCTGACCGGCGTCGGCGCGCTGCTGGAACTCGCCCTGGTCAACGCGGCGATCGCCCAGGCCACGGCGGCCGGCTTCACGCCGATGCTGACCCCGGCGCTGGTGCGCCCGCAGTCGATGGCCGGCACCGGCTTCCTCGGCCAGGCCGCCCAGGACGTGTACCACCTCGACAAGGACGACCTCTACCTGGTCGGCACGTCCGAGGTGCCGCTCGCCGCCTACCACATGGACGAGATCCTGGAAGCGGAGCGGCTGCCGCTGCGCTACGCCGGTTTCTCGCCCTGCTTCCGCCGCGAGGCGGGCTCGCACGGCAAGGACACCCGGGGCATCTTCCGTGTACACCAGTTCGACAAGGTCGAGATGTTCTCCTACGTCCTGCCCGAGGACGCCCAGGCCGAGCACCGGCGCCTGCTGGAGTGGGAGAAGCAGTGGCTGACCTCGCTGGAACTGCCGTTCCGGGTGATCGACGTGGCCTCCGCCGACCTGGGCTCCTCGGCCGCGCGCAAGTTCGACTGCGAGGCGTGGATCCCGACCCAGGGCAAGTACCGCGAGCTGACCTCCACCTCGGACTGCACCGAGTTCCAGTCCAGGCGGCTGTCGATCCGGGTCCGTGAGGACAGGAAGGTGCGTCCGCTGGCCACGCTCAACGGCACGCTGTGCGCCGTTCCGCGCACCATCGTGGCGATCCTGGAGAACCACCAGCAGGCCGACGGCTCGGTCCGCGTTCCCGAGGTGCTGCGCCCGTACCTGGGCGGCCGGGAGGTCCTGGAGCCGGTGGCCAAGTGACCGACACCGGCCCCCACCCCGCCCCCGCCGGTTCCTTCCCGTACCGGCTGATCGCGACGGACCTCGACGGCACGCTGCTGCGCGGCGACGACACGGTCTCGCAGCGCACCCGGGACGCGCTCGCCGCCGCCACCGCGGCGGGTGCGGCGCACATCGTGGTCACCGGCCGCGCCGTTCCGTGGACCCGGCACATCCTCGACGACCTCGGGTACGACGGGCTGGCCGTCTGCGGTCAGGGCGCGCAGGTCTACCACGCCGGGGAGCACCGGCTGCTGACCTCGGTCACGCTGGACCGGCAGCTGGCCGGGGTGGCACTGGCCAAGATCGAGGCGGAGACCGGTCCGCTGTACCTGGCCGCCAGCCGGGACGGTCTGGACGGCGACGTGCTGGTCGGCCCGGGCTACCAGGTCGGGGGCGACCTTCCCGCGGTTCCGTTCACCGACGCCTCGGACCTGTGGTCGGCTCCGCTCAACAAGATCTACATCCAGCATCCGACCCTGTCGGACGACGACCTGGCCGACGCGGCCCGGCGCACCGCGGGCGGCTTCGTCACGGTGACCATGGCCGGCGCGGGCGTGGTCGAGCTGCTCCCCCTCGGTCTGTCCAAGGCGACCGGCCTCTCACTGGCGGCACGCCGGCTCGGTCTGAAGGCCGCGGACACGATCGCCTTCGGCGACATGCCCAACGACGTTCCGATGTTCGGCTGGGCCGCGAGGGGTGTGGCGATGGCCAACGCCCACCAGGAGCTGAAGGCGGTGGCCGGCGAGGTGACGTCCTCGAACGACGAGGACGGCATCGCGGTAGTGCTGGAGCGTCTGTCGGCTCGTCCGGCCTGACGCCGACGGGCGCACCGCGGGGGCGCTCGCCCACCACGGAGGCGCGGCTCGCGCACCGCAGCGGTGCCGCTCGCGCACCCGCCGGGGGCCGCTCCGCGTCGGGTCGCCGGTGTCGGCCCGGTCAGAAGCACGGTCCGGACGGCGCCGACGTCCCCGTCGGTCGGCCCACGCGAGGCATCCCGCGTGCTCGAAGCGGCCGCCCGTTGCACCGGCGCCGTCCAGCCTCGTGCATCCACCACAGTGCCGCCGCCGCAAGCCGGGCGCCACCGATTAAAAGCGGACGTACGCCGCGTCAGCCCCGGCGCCACCTGCGGCTCCTGCTGAAGAACCATCCGGCGGGCGGCTCGTCCGAGCGCCACGGCTGCGGCTCCGGCCGCTCGCGGCTCCACCGGGCGGCGAGCATCCGGGCGCGGGCCGACGGCTCGGAGGTTCCCGCCCCGCGCACGAACTCCTCGTCCAGCACGAGGTCGTCCCAGGGGGTGTCCGGGGACGCGTCCCGAGTGACGCCGCGTGTGGCGCCCCCTGCGGCATCCCCGGGCGTGCCCCCGACCCGGGGCGAGTCGAAGGCTTCCCCGGTACGGTCCTCCGGCTGTTCACGCCCGTCCTGTCGAGGTGTGCGGCCCGCCATCAGTTCCTCCCAGCCTCGCGTCCTCGTGCTTTCCGTACGTCTGTCTGCTCTCGGAGCGCCGTTCGCCATGCGTCCGTTCGCCGTGCGTCCGGTCTCTCCGACGACCTTCCTCCGTATACCCGGCCTCCGAACGTCGCCTCGGGCCTCTCACGACCGGGTCCGTGGAGTGCGAGGCCTGTGTGGGTGGGTTCCGAGCGCGGGGCGGCCGGTGGGCAGGGCGCGCCCGAGTCTGTGGCGCCCGTCCGCGGTGAGCCCGCGTGGCGGGGCCTGCCTGGCGTGGATCCGTGCGCCCGACGCCCGTGCGTGTGGGCCACTGTGCCGGTGTGCCGGAGCCCGGGTGAAGGCCCCGTCAGTACCGGGGCCTGCTCCCTCCTGCCCGGCGGGCACCACCGGGGTCGCTCACTCCTCCCCGGCCAGCGTCAGCGACCGCAGTTTCTGGCCGGCGTACCAGGTCGCCAGCACGGTCACCCCGGCGAGCAGCACCGTCGCGGTCGGCAGGCCGACGTCGGAGGTGACCAGGTTGCCGTCGGCGACCTTCTCGGCCACCGCGAGCGACCACTGCTGGACGCTCAGCGTGCGGGCGCCCGGCACCAGGGAGCCGAACAGGGCCTCCCAGACCAGCGCGTAGACGAGCCCGAAGACCACCGCGTGCCGGGAGACGGTGCCCAGCAGCAGGAACAGCGCGGCGTAGGCGATGGAGGCGACCAGCGCGGCGATCGTGTAGGCGATGGCAACCTGCTGGCCGTTGCCGTTGAGGACCAGACCGGCCAGCAGCGTGGGCACGGCGGAGAAGACCATCGTCACGGCTATGGCGACGATCAGCTTCGTGAAGATGATCGTCGGCCGCTTGATCGGCTTGGACAGCAGGTACACCACCGAGCCGTCGTCGATCTCGGGGCCGATGGCACCGGTGCCGGCGATGACGCCGATGATCGGCACCATGGTGGCGAGGGCGAACCCGCCCAGCACGTCCGCGGTGGTCTGGTCGTCGGCTCCGGCGAGCCCGCGCACCGCCACAGCGATGACGAGCAGCAGCAGGGGCAGCGCGCCCAGAATGAGGGCCCGGCGGCGGCCGAGCAGAGCCCGGTAGGTGAGCCGGGCGACTGTGGGGTCGTACATTCTTCGGCCTCCTACGCCGCGACGAGATACGAGAAGACGGACTCGAGGGACTCGTCGGACGGCGAGACCGTGAGCAGCCGGATGCCGTGGTCGCGGGCGACCTTCGGCAGCAGGGCCGTGAACCGGCCGAAGTCGACGGCCTGGATGCGCAGGGCGCCCTCGGCGAGGTCGACCTCGATGCCGGACGTCGACGGGTCGGCGATCAGCGCCGCGGCGAGGGCCCGGTCGTCGCTGGAGCGCACCAGGTAGCGGTGCGGCCGGTCGGTCATCAGACGGCGGATCTTGCGGAAGTCGCCGCTGGCCGCGTGGCGTCCGGCGACGATGACCTCGATGTGCCAGGCGAGCTGCTCGACCTCTTCGAGGATGTGCGAGGAGAACAGCACCGTGCGGCCCTCGTCTCCCATGCGCCGCAGCAGGTCCATCAGCTGCATGCGCTGGCGCGGGTCCATGCCGTTGAACGGCTCGTCGAGCAGCAGCAGCGAAGGCTGGTGGACGAGGGCGGAGGCCATCTTCACGCGCTGGCGCATGCCCTTGGAGTACGTGGCGATCTTCCGGTCCTGCGCGTGGGCCATCTCGACCGTGGCGAGCGCCTCGTCGGCGGCCCTGGCGCCCAGGCCGTGCAGTTCGGCGTTGGCCAGGACGAACTCGCGGCCGGTGAGGAAGTCGTACATCGCCTCGCGTTCGGGGACGATGCCGATGTGCCGGTAGATGGACTCGTTGCGCCAGACCGGTTGTCCGTCGAGGGTGACGCTGCCGGTGGAGGGGGCGAGGAAGCCGCCCATCATGTTGATCAGGGTGGACTTGCCCGCGCCGTTCGGGCCGAGCAGGCCGGTGACGCCGGGACCGATCGTCATGGTGATGTCGTTGACGGCGACCACGTTGCCGAACCAGCGGGAGACGTGGTCGATGTTCAGCGTGGTCACAGTCCCACCTTCTTGTAGCGGCGCATCAGCAGGCCGTAGGCGCCGGCGATCAGGCCGAGGGTGACGAGGACGTAGACCGCGCCCTCCCCGTTGCCCGGGCCCACCCCGCCGGGGAAGGCGGAGGTGGCGCCCAGGAAGGCCGACGACACTCCGTCGATGAGGGTGATCGGCGAGAACAGGCCGATCCAGGCGACGGATCCGGAGCCGGCCTGGACGTCCGCGATGGCCTGGAGCGTGGAGACCGCGCCGTAGCTGATGGTCAGCACGGCGATGACGGCCGCGATGCCGAAGCCGCGGCGCGGGGTGACCGACGCGATGACGAGGCCGAGGCCGGCGAAGAGCAGCGAGAGCAGTGCCACGGAGACGAGTCCCTGTGCGAACCCCTTGGTCTGGTCCGCGAAGTCGAGCTTGGCGAGCAGCGCGCCCACGTAGAGCACCAGGAGCGGGGCGGCGGTGAGGATGAAGAGGGCCGAGGCCAGCGACGCGTACTTGGCGCGGACGTAGTCGGCGGTCTCGATCGGCCGTGAGAAGTACAGCGGCACGGTCTTGAAACGCAGGTCGCGCGAGACGGACTGGGGCGCCTGGGCGGCGATGTAGAGGCTGATGACGGCCTGCATGACGATCGCATAGCGCGTGTAGTCCAGGGGCAGGTCGTTGGCCTTGGTGGCGACGGCGACCGCGACGATGATGGCCGCCGGCAGGCACATCACCACGAACAGCAGCATCGGCAGCACCTTGGACTTGGCCGAGCGGCCCAGGCCGTAGGCTCCGCGCAGGGACTGCGAGTACAGCGAGCGGCGGGCGTAGGCGCGGCCGAGGCGGGGGCCGTCGTAGTTGCGGTAGCCGATGTTGTGGATGCGGGTCTGGTCGCCCGGGACCGTGGCTGTGGGCTGTTCAGCTGCCATGGCCGACCGCCTCCTTCCGTTCTGCGTCGCTGTTCGTGAAGACCTCCGAGATGTGGTGCCGGCGCTGCTCCATGCGGACGAGGCCGAGGCCGAGGCCGGCTATCACGTCGCGGACCAGGTCGTAGGTCTCCTCGCCCGTCGCGGTGAGCAGCAGAACGTGCCCGGCGCCGGGCAGGCCGCTGCCGTCCTGGACGGCCACCCCGCGCGCGTCGAGCGCCTCGCGCACCGCGCGGGTGCCGTCCGGGTGTTCGTCGGTGTCGGTGACCTCGATCGCGAGAGTGGTCGTGGTCTGGGTGAAGTCCGTGGTGGAGCTGGAGCGCAGCAGCTTCCCGCCGTCGACGACCACGACGTGGTCGCAGGTGCGTTCCAGCTCGCCCAGCAGGTGGGAGGTGACCAGGACGGAGATGCCGAAGTCGGTGTGGATGCGGCGGATGAGGCCGAGCATCTCGTCGCGGCCGACGGGGTCGAGGCCGTTGGTCGGCTCGTCGAGAAAGACCAGCTGGGGGTCGTGGACCAGGGCCTGCGCGAGCTTCACGCGCTGCTTCATGCCGGTCGAGTAGCCCCCGATGGGCCGGTAGCGCTCCTCGTAGAGGCCGACGTGGCGCAGGGTGTCGGCCGTGCGCTCCCGGGCCGCGGTGGGCGGCAGGCCGGACATGCGTGCCATGTGGACGACGAACTCGGTGGCCGAGACGTCGGGTGGCAGGCAGTCGTGTTCCGGCATGTAGCCGACCCGCTCGCGGATGTCGGCGCCCTTGGTGGCGACATCGAGTCCGAGCACTTCGGCCCGGCCCTCGGTGGCGGGAGACAGACCCAGCAGGATCTTGATCAGAGTGGACTTGCCGGCGCCATTGGCGCCGACGAGTCCGGTCACACCGGGTCCGATGTCCACGGAGAGCCGGTCGAGCGCGGTCACCCGGGGGAACCGCTTGCTCAGGCTTTCGGTCGCGATCACAGTCACATCCACGACAGTAGTGACGAGCGCCACTGCGGTCGTCAGACCGCAGAGCCGTCTTCGGGTCAGTCTCGAGTAGTACGGGCCCGTAGGGGATGCCGTACCTGAGAGCCACGGAAGGGCCCGCGGTACCGGGCTCCCGGCACTGTTGACGTCAGGTCTAACGGCTGGAAGATTCAGCCGCATCACGTTACGGGCGAGTAGCGCGGCCTTCCCCCCACCGCGACGGGACGGTGGGAGGCCGGCACTCGCCGCAGCGCGACGGTGGACGAGGGGGTGTCACGGCCTCGGCGGCCGGACCCTGCACGAAGAAGCGGGACCCCCGAGGGGCACGCGGCGCCACACGTGGAGTGCCTCGCTGCCGGACGACGACCTGCCGCGCACGCGGCGCTGGGCGGAGGAGACATGACGGTGCTGGACGGGGCGCGCGAGCGCCGGGTGCGCACGGGCGGGGTCGACCTGTGCGTAGTCGAGCTGGGCGACCCGCGGCATCCCACCGTCGTCCTCGTGCACGGCTATCCGGACAGCAAGGAGGTCTGGTCCGAAGTCGCCGCCCGTCTCGCCAAGCGCTTCCACGTCGTCCTCTACGACGTGCGGGGCCACGGCCGTTCCACCGCGCCCAGCCCACTGCGCGGCGGTTTCACCCTGAAGAAGCTGACCGACGACTTCCTCTCCGTCGTGGACGCGGTCAGTCCCGGCAGGCCCGTGCACCTGGTCGGCCACGACTGGGGCTCGGTGCAGTCGTGGGAGTTCGTCACGGTCGGGCGCACCGAGGGCCGCATCGCCTCCTTCACCTCCGTGTCCGGCCCCTCCCTCGACCACTTCGGGCACTGGATCAACAAGCGCCTCAAGCGCCCCACTCCGCGCCGGGTCGGACAGCTCCTCGGCCAGGGCGCCAAGTCCTGGTACGTCTACCTGCTGCACACCCCCGTACTCCCCGAGCTGGCCTGGCGCGGCCCGCTCGGCAAGCGCTGGCCGCGCGTCCTGGAACGCGTCGAGCAGGTTCCCCGCGGCGACTACCCGACCGCGTCCCTGCCGACGGACGCCGCGCACGGGGCGTGGCTGTACCGGGACAACGTGCGGGCCCGGCTGCGCCACCCGCGCGAGGACGCCTACGCGCACGCCCCCGTGCAGCTCATCACGCCCCTCGGCGACGCGTTCCTGTCCGAGCGGCTCTACGACGGGCTCGAGTCGTGGGCGCCGCGGCTGACCCGGCGCACACTGCCGGCCGGGCACTGGGTGCCCCGCACCCGGCCGGACCGGCTGGCCGGGTGGATCACGGAGTTCGTCACCGCTGTGGAGGACGGCCGGCCCGGGATGGGCGGCAGCGGGAAGTACGCCGACCGCTTCGGCGGACAGCTGGTCCTGGTCACCGGGGCGGGCAACGGCATCGGCCGGGCCACGGCACTCGCGTTCGCCGAGGCGGGCGCGCGCGTGGTGGCCGTCGACCGGGACGCCGAGGCCGCCGCCCGCACCGCGGAGCTGTCCCGGCTGATCGGCGCGCCGGCGGCCTGGGCGGAGACCGTCGACGTCTCCGACGAGCCGGCCATGGAGAAGCTGGCGGCCCGGGTAGCCGCCGAGTACGGCGTGGTCGACGTGCTCGTGAACAACGCGGGCATCGGTCTGTCGGGCTCCTTCTTCGACACCACCCCGGAGGACTGGAGGAAGGTCCTCGACGTCAATCTGTGGGGCGTGATTCACGGCTGCCGCCTCTTCGGCAGGCAGATGGCGGAGCGCGGGCAGGGCGGCCACATCGTCAACACGGCGTCCGCGGCGGCCTTCCAGCCCTCCCGGGCACTGGCCGCCTACGGCACGTCCAAGGCGGCCGTGCTGATGCTCAGCGAGTCCCTGCGCGCCGAACTGGCCGGGCAGGACATCGGGGTGACGGCGGTGTGTCCGGGGTTCGTCAACACGAACATCACCTCGGCCGCGCACTTCGCAGGCGTCGACGCCCAGGAGGAGAAGCGACTGCGGGGCCGCGCCGCGCGGCTGTACGGGATGCGCAACTACCCCCCGGAGCGGGTGGCCGACGCGGTCCTGGAAGCCGTCGTGCAGAACAAGGCGGTGGCCCCGGTGACACCGGAGGCGCGCGGGGCACGCCTCATGTCCCGTTTCGCTCCCGGGGTGCTGAGGCGACTCGCGCGGGTGAAGCCGCCGCTCTAGTTTCCACAGATACGGCCAACCTGCCTGTGGATAACTCGACTTGACTGTGGATCAAACCTCCGCGGCAAAATCGATCGCGTGACGCGTGTCTCTCTCGGCAGGCTGGCCCCATGCAACCAGAACACGTGCATGTCACGGACACCTCCGCCGTCACCTCCGCCGCCCTGGACAACGAACGCACCGTGAAGGTGTCCAGGTATCTGGCGAAGCATCTGCGCCACCGGCCGGAGCTCATCGGCCTCGCTCCGGACGCGGCCGGCTGGGTGGCGATCGACGCCCTCATCGCCGCAGCGGCCGCACACGGCTTCCGCTTCACCCGCGAGGACCTCGATCACGTGGTCGCCACCAACGACAAACAGCGCTTCGCGATCGAGGGCGGCCGGATCCGCGCGAGCCAGGGCCACAGCATCGACGTGGACCTCGCGCTGCCCGCGGCCGCCCCGCCGCGGTACCTGTACCACGGGACGGTCGCCCGGTGTCTGGACGCGATCCGGGCCGAGGGGCTGCGGCCGATGAAGCGGCACGACGTGCACCTCTCGCCCGACCGTGGGACCGCGGCCCGGGTCGGCTCGCGCCGCGGCCGGCCGGTCGTACTGCCGGTGGACGCAGCCGCCATGCACCGGGACGGTCACGTCCTCCGCGTCAGCGCGAACGGAGTCTGGCTGACGGCGACCGTGCCACCGCGCTATCTCCGCTTTCCCTCCGGCACCGGCCCCGCATGATCGGTGCCGCTCACGCAGCGTCGGGACGGACGTTTCGTCACTCGGGCATCGAGTGCCTTCGCAGGTGAGGACAGCTACGGCCGTTTCACGTGAAACCACGGCCGTCGCCGCATAGGCTCCCAGACATGAGTCTGCGTCTGAGCACCGTGATCCTCCCGTACCGCCGCTGGCACGAAGGCGGCCGTACGTCCTGGACACGCGCCGAGCAGCTCGGTTTCCACACGGCCTACACCTACGACCACCTGTCCTGGCGCAGTTTCCGCGACGGCCCGTGGTTCGGTGCCGTGCCGACACTCACCGCCGCGGCAACCGTCACCGAGCGGATGCGCCTGGGCACCCTGGTGACCTCCCCCAACTTCCGGCACCCCGTGACGCTCGCCAAGGAACTCATCTCCCTCGACGACATCTCCGGCGGCCGCGTGACCCTCGGTATAGGAGCGGGCGGCACCGGCTTCGACGCCACTGCGCTGGGCCAGGAGCCCTGGACGCCGCGTGAGCGTGCCGACCGGTTCGAGGAGTTCCTGCCCCTGCTCGACCGTCTCCTGACGGAGGACGCCGTCTCCTACGAGGGCGACTTCTACTCGGCGCACGAGGCGCGCAACATCCCGGGCTGCGTGCAGCGGCCCCGGCTGCCGTTCGCGGTGGCCGCGACCGGCCCGCGCGGGCTGGGACTCGCCGCACGGTACGGACAGGCATGGGTGACCACCGGCGACCCGAAGCTGTACGAGAGCGGCACCCCTGAGCAGTCGGACCGGGCGCTGCGGACCAGGGCGGCCGACTGGCCGACGCCTGCGCGGCCATCGGCCGCGACGTGCGCGAACTGGACAAGGTCCTGCTCACCGGCTTCACACCCGACCGCAGCCGCCCGCTGGAGTCCGTGGACGCGTTCGTGGACTTCGCCGGCCGCCACCGCGATCTGGGCTTCACGGAACTGGTCGTGCACTGGCCCATCGCCGACTCGGACTTCACCGCGGACGAGAAGATTTTCGAGCGGATCGCCATGGAGGCTCCCGCCCAGCTGAACGGATGAGGGACGGCCGCGACGCGGGAGCCGGTAACGGAATGAAGACCGGAACGGAGAGCCGTAGCTCACAGATGTGCGGACCAGTGCACGGTCGTGCACGCATATGCGTGACAATGACCGAGTGACCTCAGCGACCCGACAGCCCGAGCCCTCGGCCGCCGCCACCCGCCCGCGCCTCATCGCCACCGACCTCGACGGCACCCTGCTGCGCGACGACAAGTCGGTCTCCCCGCGCACGGTCGCCGCACTGGCCGCCGCGGAGGAGGCGGGCATCGAGGTCTTCTTCGTCACGGGCCGCCCCGCTCGCTGGATGGACGTCGTCAGCGCCCACGTCCATGGGCACGGCCTCGCCATCTGCGGCAACGGCGCCGCCGTCGTCGACCTGCACGGCGGCCCGGACGCGCACCGCTTCGTGAAGGTCCGTGAACTGCCCCGGGAGAACGCACTGGACGCCGTACGGCTGCTGCGCGAGGCAGCTCCCGGCACGGTGTACGCGGTCGAGCAGACCTACGGCTTCCACCAGGAGCCCGCCTATCCGAAGATGCACCTGGAGGTCCCCGACGACCTTCTGCCCGCCGAGGAGATCCTGGCGCCGGACGGCCGGGCGGCCACCGAGCCGGTCCTCAAGATCCTTGCCTTCCACCCCGAGATGGACCCCGACGGCTTCCTGACGCTGGCCCGCCTCGCCGTCGGCGACCGCGCCAACGTCACCCGCTCCAGTCCCAGCGCCCTGCTGGAGATCAGCGGCCCGGGCGTCTCCAAGGCCAGTACCCTCGCCCTCTGCTGCGCCGAACGCGGTATCTCCCACGACGAGGTCGTCGCCTTCGGCGACATGCCGAACGACGTGGAGATGCTCACCTGGGCGGGCCGGTCGTACGCGATGGGCAACGCGCACCCCGACGTGGTCGCCGCCGCTTCCGGCCAGACGGTCGCCAACAACGACGACGGGGTCGCGGTCGTGATCGAGCAGGTGCTGGCGGAGCTTCCCTGAGCCCGGTCGCGCAGAAGCGTCAGAGCGGCACCCCGCGCTGCGACAGCCACGGCACCGGATCCAGCGCCGAACCCATGTCGGGTGTGACCCGTACCTCGAAGTGCAGGTGGGGCCCGGTGGAGTTGCCGGTGCTGCCCGACTGGGCGATCCGCTGCCCGGGCTCCACCCGGTCCCCCTGGTCGACGGCGACCGCGGAGAGATGGGCGTACTGCGTGTAGTAGCCGCCCGGGTGTTCGACGACGACCTGGATGCCGAAGGCGCCGCCGCAGGTCACCGCCACCACCCGGCCCGTGCCGACCGACCGCACGGGTGTCCCCACCGGCACCGCGAAATCCTGACCGGTGTGCCGGTGCGCCCACCGCGAGCCGCCGCTGCCGAAGGAGGCCGACAGCTCGTAGGTCTCCACCGGTGCCACCCAGGACCGGCCGGTGCGCCCGTCCTCCGGCTGGTCGAGGCGGACCGCGCCGGGGCACGAGCCGGCTGTGACGGAGGCGTCCGCCGCTCCCTGCAGCCGTGCACGCGCCGCGGCCAGCTTGCCCTCGATCTTCGTCTTCAGCTTCGCCAGCTCGGCGTTGCGCTTCTCCAGCCCCTTCCAGACCGCCTGCGCCCTGGCCTCGTCGGCGGCGAGCCGGTCCTGCGCCCGCAGACTCCTGCCCAGGGCCCGGTTCACGGCCAGGTTGGCCCGGGAGACGACCCGCTGACCGCGCATCAGCTCTTCGGGACTGTCGGCGAGAAGCATCCGCGCGGTGAGCGGAAGCCCGTCGGTACCGCGGTACTGGGCACGGGCGATCCGGCCCAGGTCCTCGTGCATGGCGTCGATCTTCCGCCGCTCCCGGTCCAGTTGCTTCTCGTACTCCAGCGCCTTCGCCCGCTGCGCCTCGGCCTCGCGCCGCCCCTGTTCGTACTGCCGGGTCGTGTCGGCCGCTTCCTCGTACAGCCGCGCCACCTGCGCTCCGGGAGCGGCGCCGGCCCCTCCGTCCCCGTCGGCGGGACGGGCCCCGAGGACGGCGAGTGCGCACAGCAGCGCCGGAACGAGCAGCGGGTGTGGGCGGGATGAGCGCATGTCAGCGATCGTGGACCCGGAGAGTGCACCCGGTCTCGTTCACGTCGTACGAGTGGGGGACCCCGTTGCTGCACACGGCTCAGCCCGGCTGCTGCACACGGGGCAACGGACGCTGCCGCCGCTCAGTACGGCGCCTCCCACCACACCGTCGTGCCACCGCCGTCCGCCGCGATGCCGGGACCGAGCCCGCTGGCGCCGCCGACGCTCTCGGCACGGCGCCGCAGATTGTGCAGTCCGCTGCGCCGGCCGCCTGCGGGGATGCCCACACCGTCGTCCGAGACGGTCAGCCGGACACCCGGCCGGCCGTCCGGCAGGAGGGCCGTCGCGTCCACGACCACCTCGATCCTGCCGGCACGGGCGTGCCGGAAGGCGTTGGACAGGGTCTCGCGCAGCGCGGCGATGAGGTTCCTGCCGGTCGGGTCCCCGACGGCGGTGTCGACCGGACCGGTGAAACGGTGCGAGGGCGTGAAGCCCAGCGGCACGGCGGCCATGCTGATCTCCCGCAGCACGCGGGTGCGCAGACCGGTCGGCGCCTCGGCCGGCTGCTGCAGTGCGAAGATCGCCGAGCGGATCTCCTGGATGGTGACATCGAGTTCGTCCACGGCTTCACCGACCCCGTCGCGCACCTCGGGCGCGGCCGCCCGGCGCTGGGCACTCTCCAGCATCATCCCCGTGGCGAACAGCCGCTGGATGACGAGGTCGTGCAGGTCCCGGGCGATCCGGTCCCGGTCCTCGTACACGGCCAGCCGCTCCCGGTCGCGCTGTGCGTCGGCCATGGTCAGTGCCAGCGCGGCCTGCGAGGCGAACCGGTCCCCGAGCTCGCGCTCCGTGCGCGTGAACGGCCGTTCTCCCCGCGCACGGGGCATGACGAGGCCGCCGAGGACCCGTCCGTCCCGGCACAGCGGCAGCAGCATGATCGGTCCGTAGGCGCGCACCGGACCGGCCTCGAGACGCGGGTCGGTGGCGGCGTCGTCCACGAAGACCGGTCGTCCGGAGAGGAGTTCGGCCACGATGCCGTTCTCCGGCGGAATGACCACACCGAGGGAGTTCGTACGGTGCGGCGCGGCGACGGCCGCGATCTCCAGACCACCGCCGTCGGCCGGCAGCAGCACGATCCCGGCGGCCGCTCCCGAGAGCCGGCGTGCCTGCTCGGCGACCTCCTGGAGGGCGTCGTCGGTGTCGCCGCCGGCCAGCAGCGCGGTGGTGACGGCCACCGAGCCGTCGATCCATCGCTCCCGCTGCTGGGCGGCCTCGTGCAGGCGGGCGTTGCCGATGGCGGTGCCCGCCTCCGTGGCCAGGACCCGGACCAGGGCGAGGTCGTGGTCGTTGAGGGGCTCTCCCTTGTACTTGTCCGCCAGGTAGAGGTGGCCGAAGACCGCGCCCCGCACCTTGACGGGCACTCCGAAGAAGCTCCGCGCCGGGGAGTGGTGCTCGCAGGGGCCGTCCGGAGGCGGTTCCCGGGTCAGGTCGGTGGGCCGGACCGGTTCCGGGCCGTGGACGAGGGCCCCGAGCAGGTCCTTGCGTCCGTCGGGGAGGTGTCCGACGCGTCGGGCGGTCGCCTCGTCGAGGCCGTGGTGGACGAAGTCGGCGAGACCGTCGCCGTCCTCGTCGAGGACGCCGAGCGCCGCGTACCGGGCTCCGGTGAGTTCGGCCGCCGTCTCACAGATCCGGTGCAGCGTGGAGTGCAGCCCCAGCCCGCTGCCGACGGACCGCATCGCCTCCAGCAGCTTCGGCACCCGCGCCAGGAGCTCGGCCGGGGTCCCCTCGCGGGGCGACGGCGGGCCGGGCGGTGGGGCTGGGAGCATGTTCAGAGCCTAGTGATGAGCTTTTGTCATGGAAAGTCGGATTCGCAACCATCTCGGGAGGCAAGACGGCAGGACGAGGCAACACGGCAGGACGGGCCCCGACCGGTCAGCCGACGCCCGCCGGCGTGTCCGCCGCCGCCTCCCGCTCGGCCATCTCCCTCAGCGGCCCCGGCACGGCCGCCAGCTCCGCGTACGGCCCTCGCTGTACGACCCGGCCCCCGTCCAGCACGACCACCTCGTCCACCGCCCGCAGACCCGCCAGCCGGTGCGTGATCAGCAGCGTCGTGCGGCCCTCGGTGGCGGCCAGCAGATCGGCCGTGAGCGCGTCGGCGGTCGGCAGGTCGAGATGCTCGGCGGGCTCGTCGAGCACGAGTACGGGGAAGTCGGCGAGCAGCGCCCGGGCCAGGGCCAGCCGCTGACGCTGGCCTCCGGACAGCCGGGCCCCGTGCTCGCCGACCAGTGTGTCCAGGCCGTCGGGCAGGCTGTCGGCCCATCCGAGGAGCCGGGCCCGCGCCAGCGCGTCGCGCAACTCGCCCTCCGTGGCGTCCTTCCTGGCCAGCAGCAGGTTCTCCCGCACCGAGCTGTCGAAGAGGTGGGCGTCCTGGGCGCACAGCCCCACGAGCCGCCGTACGTCGTCACCGGCCAGGGCGCGGGTGTCCACACCGGACAGCGTGCAGGAACCCGCGTACGGGTCGAGAAAACGCAGCAGCACCTGGGCCAGCGTCGTCTTGCCGGAACCGGAGGGCCCGACCACGGCGACGCGGCGCCCTTCCGCCAGTGTCAGGTCCACCCCCGCCAGGGCGTCCCGGGCCTGCCCCGGATGCCGTGCGGCAATGCCCCGGAGAACCACCGGGAACGGCGAGGCGGGCGGCTGCCTCGGCGTTTCCGGCTCCCGTACGGGCTCGCTCGCGTCGAGCACCTCGTACACGCGCTCGGCGCTCCTTCGTACCCGCTGCCGGTACTGCACGGCGAGCGGCAGCCCGAGTACGGCCTCGAAGGCGGCCAGCGGGGTGAGGACGACGACGGCCAGGGCCACGCCGACGAGCCGGCCGTCCGCGACCGCCTGGACACCGACCAGGGCGGCGCCCGCAACGGTCAGGCCGGAGATCAGCGCGGTCAGTCCGTCGCCGAGTGCGGTGGCCGTGGCGGCCCGGGAGGCGATCCGGGTGAGGACGCCGTCGGCCCGGCGCGCCCCGGCGCTCCGCTCGGGCAGGGCACCGGCCACGGTCAGCTCGGCGGTCCCGGTGAGCAGATCGGCCACCCGGGTGGCGAGCACACCCCGGGCGGGCGCCAGCCTGCGTTCCGCCCGGCGTGCCACGGCACCGGTGATCAGCGGAACCCCCGCGCCGGCCGCCAGCAGCCCGGCGGCGAGTACCGCACCGGCCTCGGGCAGCAGCCAGGCGGTGAAGCCGACCGACGCGACGGAGACGGACACCGCGGCACCCGCGGGCAGCAGCCAGCGCAGCCAGTAGTCCTGCAGGGCGTCCACATCCGCGACCAGACGGGACAGCAGGTCTCCCCGGCGGCTGCGGCGCAGACCCGCGGGGGCCAGCCGCTCCAGCCGCCGGTACACGGCGACCCGGGTGTCGGCCAGCATCCGCAGCACCGCGTCGTGCGACACCAGCCGCTCGGCATAGCGGAACACGGCCCGCCCGATGCCGAAGGCACGCGTCGCGGTCACGGCGACCATCAGGTACAGCACCGGCGGCTGCTCGGAGGCCCGCGAGATGAGGTACCCGGAGGTGGCCATCAGGCCCACGGCACTGCCCAGGGCCAGGCTGCTGAGCAGCAGTCCGAGACCGAGCCGCCCGCGCCGTGCGGCGGACATGCCACGCACCCGGGCGAGGACACCGCCCCCGGCCCGCGCCCCCACCGCGGAGTGCGCCTTCTCCGTCGAGGGGACCGCGTCGGCGAGGGGGGCCGGAGCCGGGACCGCGGGGGCCTGTGCGACGACGGGCGACCCGGTGCTGCCGGAGGGCGCCGTGGGGGCGGGCTCCGCCAGGCGCACCACCCGGTCGGCCGCCTCCAGCAGCGCCGGGCGGTGCACCACCAGCAGCACCGTGCGGCCCTTCGCCAGCCTGCGCACGGCGGCCACCACCTCGGCCTCGGTGGCACCGTCGAGAGCCGCCGTCGGCTCGTCGAGCAGCAGCACCGGTCGGTCCGCGAGGAAGGCCCGGGCCAGCGCGAGCCGTTGCCGCTGCCCCGCGGAGAGTCCGGCGCCGTCCTCGCCGAGCACGGTCTCCGCGCCCTCGGGCAGCGCGTCCACGAACTCCAGTGCGCCCGCGTCCCGCAGTGCACGGCGCACGGCGCAACCGTCGGCGTCGGGCCGGGCCAGCCGCACGTTCTCGGCGATGGTGCCGGCGTACAGATGCGGGTGCTGGGGCACCCAGGCCACGCGGGAGTGCCACTGCGCCGGGTCGAGCGAGGAGAGATCGGCACCGCCGACCCGGATGCGTCCCCCGGACGGGGCCACGAACCCCAGGAGCGCGCTGAGCAGCGTCGACTTGCCCGCTCCGCTCGGACCGACGAGCGCGACCGTCTCTCCGGGCTCGACGGTGAGGCTCACGCCGGTGACGGCGTCCGCCGTGCGTCCGGGGTAGCGGACCGTGACGTCCTCGAAAGACAGGGAGCCCTCTGCCGGCACCGGGCGGGTTCCCGGTGCCGGGACGGGCCGCTCCAGTACCGAGAAGATCTCCTCGGCGGCGGCGAGTCCCTCGGCCGCCGCGTGGTACTGGGCGCCCACCTGGCGCAGGGGCAGATAGGCCTCGGGAGCGAGGATCAGCACGACCAGGCCGTCGTACAGGGCCATGTCCCCGTGGACGAGCCTCATGCCGATGGTGACGGCGACGAGCGCCACGGACAGCGTGGCGAGCAGTTCGAGGGCGAAGGAGGACAGGAAGGCGATGCGCAGGGTCCGCATGGTCGCTTGCCGGTATTCGCCGGTGATGCGCTTGATCGACTCGGCCTGCGCCTTGGCCCGGCCGAACACCTTCAGGGTCGGCAGCCCCGCGACGACGTCCAGGAAGTGCCCGGACAGCCGGGAGAGCAGCCGCCACTGCCGGTCCATCCGTGACTGGGTGGCCCAGCCGATCAGCATCATGAAGACCGGGATGAGTGGCAGGGTCCCGACGATGATGGCCGCCGAAATCCAGTCCTCGGTGACGATGCGGGCCAGTACCGCGACGGGGACGACGACTGCCAGACCCAGTTGCGGCAGGTAGCGCGAGAAGTAGTCGTCGAGGGCGTCGACGCCCCGGGTGGCCAGGGCGACCAGCGCCCCCGTCGGCCGACCGCCCAGCCGGCCGGGACCGAGCACCGTGGCCCGCTCCAGCAGCCGGCCCCGCAGCTCCGACTTCACCGCCGCACTCGCCCGGTGCGCGGCCAGTTCGGTGAGCCAGCCGACCAGTGCGCGACCGCAGGCCACGGCCACCAGGAGCAGCAGGGGAGTACGCAGCCCGGCCGCCGTCATGCCCTCCTGGAAGGCACCCACCACCACTTCGGCGACGAGCATCGCCTGTGCGACGAGCAGTCCGGCCCCGACGGCGCCCAGAGCGACGACGGCCGCAAGGAAGGTCCGGGTGGCCCGGGCGTGGCGCAGCAGACGCGGATCGATGGGTTTCACGTGAAACAGGCCTCCCTGCCCGGTGGGGTGCGTTTCACGTGAAACGCACCCCACCGGCCTCAGTGCGCGGATTCGGCGAGGTGCTGTGTGCCGATGCGCTTGCGGAACACCCAGTACGTCCAGCCCTGGTAGAGCAGGACGACCGGCGTGGCGATCACGGCCAGCCAGGTCATGATCTTCAGCGTGTAGGGGCTGGACGAGGCGTTGGTGACGGTGAGGCTCCAGTCCGCGTCCAGCGTGGACGGCATGACGTTCGGGAAGAGCGTCAGGAAGAGCATCGCCACGGCGGCCACGATGGTGACCCCGGACAGGGCGAAGGACCAGCCTTCGCGCCCGGCCTGGTTGGCCACCAGTGCGGCGACCAGGGCGGAGACGGCCACCACCAGGGCTACCAGGCTCGTGCCGTCTCCGTTGTCGGCCTGTGTCCGGAGCAGGAAGACAAGGGCCAGCACCGCCGTGACCAGACCGATCCGCAGCGCCAGGGTCCGCGCCCGTTCACGGATCTCACCGACGGTCTTGAGCGCGGTGAACACCGTCCCGTGAAATGTGAACAGCGTCAGCGTGACCAGGCCGCCGAGGAGGGCGTAGGGGTTGAGCAGGTCGAGGACGGACCCGACGTACTCCATGTCCCGGTCGATCTTCACCCCGTGGACGATGTTGCCGAACGCCACTCCCCACAGGAACGCGGGGATCAGCGAGGTCCAGAAGATAGCGGTCTCCCAGTTGCGCTGCCACCGCTCCTCGGGCCGCTTCACCCGGTACTCGAAGGCGACTCCCCGGACGATCAGGCAGACGAGGATGGCCAGCAGCGGCAGGTAGAACCCCGAGAAGAGCGTGGCGTACCACTCGGGGAAGGCGGCGAAGGTCGCGCCGCCCGCCGTGAGCAGCCACACCTCGTTGCCGTCCCACACGGGGCCGATGGTGTTGATCAGCACCCGCTTCTCGGCCCGGTCGCGGGCAAGCAGCTTGGTGAGCACACCGACCCCGAAGTCGAAGCCCTCCAGGAAGAAGTAGCCGGTCCACAGGACGGCGATCAGAACGAACCAGACGTCGTGCAGTTCCATGACTGTGCAGCTCCCTCGGCCTAGTACGAGAAGGCCATCGGCTTGTCGGCGTCACGGAGGTCGCCGCCGATCTTCGTGGGCGGGTTGAGGTCGTCCTCCGTCAGCTCGGGCGGGCCCGCCTTCACGTACTTGGCGAGCAGCCTGACCTCGATGACGGCCAGCACGGCGTACAGCAGGGTGAAGACGGACATCGAGGTGATGACCTCGGCCGTGGAGACGCCGGGGGAGACGGCGTCCCTCGTCTGCATCACGCCGTAGACCACCCAGGGCTGCCGGCCCATCTCGGTGAAGATCCAGCCCCAGGCGTTGGCGATCAGCGGGAACGCCATGGTCCACAGCGCCAGCAGCCAGTACATCCGGGAGAGCCTCGCCCCGATTGGCTTCTTCAGCAGCACCAGACGCGGCACCTCGTCCTCCGCGGTACGCAGGGCGGGTGGCAGCAGGAACCTCTTGCGCGTCAGCCACAGCCCCAGCAGGCCGAGGCCGAAGGACACCATGCCGAAGCCGATCATCCATCGGAAGCCCCAGTAGGCGACGGGGACGATGGGCTTGTAGTCACCGGGTCCGAACTGCTCCTGGAGCGCCTTGTTGGTGTCGTTGATGCCCGGCACATAGGACTCGAAGTCACTGTGTGCCAGGAAGGACAACAGCCCGGGGATCTCCAGGGCGACCTCGTTGTGCCCCTTGTCGACGTCGCCGTAGGCGAAGACGGAGAAGGGCGCAGGCTCCTCGCCGTCCCAGAGGGCCTCGGCCGCCGCCATCTTCATCGGCTGCTGCTCGTACATGACCTTGCCGAGGGTGTCGCCGCTGACCGCGGTGAGCAGGCCGCCGACCGCCAGGGTGACCAGGCCCAGCCGGAGCGAGGTCCGCATCACCGGGATGTGCTTCTTGCGCATCAGGTGGAAGGCGGCGATGCCGACCATGAAGGCGCCGCCCGTGAGGAAGGCCGCCGAAAAGCTGTGGAAGACCTGGTTGAGGGTGGTGTTCTGGGTGAGGACCTGCCAGAAGTCGGTGAGTTCGGCGCGGCCCTTCTCCTCGTTGATCCGGTAGCCGACGGGGTGCTGCATCCAGGAGTTGGCCGCGAGGATGAAGTACGCAGACAGGAGGGTGCCGATCGAGACCATCCAGATGCAGGCCAGGTGGATCTTCTTGGGCAGCTTGTCCCAGCCGAAGATCCACAGACCGATGAAGGTGGACTCGAAGAAGAAGGCGATCAGCGCCTCGAAAGCAAGCGGGGCGCCGAAGATGTCGCCGACGAAGCGGGAGTAGTCGGACCAGTTCATGCCGAACTGGAACTCCTGCACGATGCCGGTGACGACACCCATCGCGATGTTGATCAGGAAGAGCTTGCCCCAGAACTTGGTCGCCCTGAGGTACTTCTCCTTCTCCGTGCGGACCCAGGCGGTCTGCAGTCCGGCCGTGAGGGCGGCCAGCGAGATCGTCAGCGGAACGAACAGGAAGTGGTAGACGGTCGTGATGCCGAACTGCCACCGCGCCAGGGTCTCCGGCGCCAGCGCCATGTCCACGTCGTCACTCTCCTCACATCGCCACACCGCCGTGGTCAGCGGCGGTTTGCGCGCGTTTGTCACGCCCAACGCGGGCGCAATCGGGACACGCTTGTGAACGCGTTCACATTCACAAGCAATTATGACCTACTGCTTTTCGACACCGGAAGGGGGGTCCCCTGTGATGTCAACCCCTTCGCACCGGCCCCGCCTCACCGGCATGCGAAAAGCGTGGGAGGGCACGGGCCGTCGCCCGTGCCCTCCCACGCTGCGGCCCCGGCCGCGAGGCCGCCTGCGGCTCTGCCACCGCATTCCGCGACGCCGCATTCGTGGCACCGCACCCTGTGACGCCGCATCCTGTGACGCCGCGCCCTGTGGCGCCGCATTCGTACCACTGCATCCCGTGAGGCCGTATTCGTGGCACCGCGTCCCGTGGCGCTGCCACCGCTGCCTGCGGCTCTGTTACAGCTCCTTGCGGAACTCCTCCGACGCCTTCAGGAAGATGTCGTTCGCCTCGCTCTCCCCGACCGTGACCCGCACCCCCTCGCCCGGGAACGGCCGGACGACCGCACCGGCACGCTCGCAGGCGTCCGCGAAGGCGACCGTGCTCTCCCCCAGCCGCAGCCAGACGAAGTTGGCCTGGGTCTCCGGGACGGTCCAGCCCTGGGCCCGGAGCGCGTCGACCACGCGCGTGCGCTCGCACACCAGCGAGCCGACCCGGCCGATCAGCTCGTCCTCGGCGCGCAGCGACGCGATCGCCGCCTCCTGCGCGATCTGGCTGACCCCGAAGGGCACCGCCGTCTTGCGCAGCGCGGCCGCCACGGGCTCATGGGCGATCGCGAACCCGACCCGCAGGCCGGCCAGGCCGTAGGCCTTCGAGAAGGTGCGCAGGACGCAGACGTTGGGACGCCCGCGGTACAGCTCACAGCCGTCCGGCACCTCCGGGTCGCGGATGAACTCGCGGTAGGCCTCGTCCAGGACCACCAGCACGTCGCTCGGCACCCGGTCAAGGAAACGTTCCAGCTCCGCCCGCCGGACCACCGTGCCGGTCGGGTTGTTGGGATTGCAGACGAAGATCAGTCGGGTCCGGTCGGTGATCGCGTCCGCCATCGCGTCCAGATCGTGCACGTCACCCGGCGTCAGCGGCACCTTGACGGAGGTCGCACCGCTGATCTGGGTGATGATCGGGTACGCCTCGAAGGACCGCCAGGCGTAGATCACCTCGTCGCCGGGTCCGGAGGTCGCCTGGATCAGCTGCTGTGCCACACCGACCGACCCGGTGCCGGTGGCCAGGTGGGAGAGGGGCACGCCGAAGCGGTCCGACAGCTCGCTCATCAGGGACGTGCAGGCCATGTCCGGGTAACGGTTGAAGGAGGCCGCGGCGGCCGTCACCGTCTCCATGACGCCGGGCAACGGCGGGTAGGGATTCTCGTTGGAGGACAGCTTGTAGGCCACCGGACCGTCGGCCGCGGCAGGCTTGCCCGGCTTGTAGGTGGGAATCCCCTCCAGCTCGGCGCGCAGCTTCGGGCTCGTCTCGCTCACCGCAGTCCTCCTCGTGACCACCACCGGCATCGAATACTCCTCACCCTATGAGGATTCACCGCGGCTGCGTAGAGCCGAGGCCGGACCCCGCAGAGGCCGGGACCGACCCCGCAGAGCCCGAGGCCGTGCCTCGGGCAGTCTGGGACCGACCGGAGCTCGACAGCCCTGAGGCCGTCCCCTCCCGGATGACGCCAGATGCTCCTGCGTCACACTGGCATCAGGGGCATCAGCACACGAAGGCGCATGTTTCGGGGGGCGCGCCGCACATATATCTATGCGCCGGTGGCTTGCGCCGTGGCGCGCGTCCCTCGTGCAGGTGAGTTGAGACCTCTTCGCAACATCCGCCACGCGGCAGGCCTTCACCGGTCGACACGTCAGGTACTGGGATGGATGACCCCAACCACCTTGCTTTGCAATAGCGTTAGCTCTAAATGATCATGCAGAAACGTGACTGTCAACGCGTGCATATGCGTCCGCCCTACCCCACCCCATGAGCCCTACTATCGGCTCGCCATGACAGCAGCAGGGAAGCACCAGGTGAGCCGCGCGGAAACCTCACGTCGAGGCAGCCGGCCGGGCCGGGCGGGTATCAGAGACGTGGCCGCCGCCGCCGGAGTATCCATCACTACCGTCTCCGACGCCCTCAACGGCAAGGGCCGACTCCCGGATGCCACCCGGCGCCATGTGCGCGAGGTCGCCGACCGCCTGGGCTACCGGCCCTCGGCCGCCGCCCGCACGCTCCGCACCGGCAAGTCCGGACTCATCGGCCTGACCGTGACGACGTACGGGGATGAACCTTTCACCTTCACCGAGTTCGCGTACTTCGCGGAGATGGCGCGGGCCGCCACGTCCGCCGCGCTCGCCCGCGGCTACGCGCTCGTCATCCTTCCGGCGACCTCCCGCCACGACGTGTGGTCCAACGTCGCGCTGGACGGCACGGTCGTCATCGACCCCTCGGACCACGACCCGGTCGTCAGCGAGCTGGTCCGCCAGGGCTTACCGGTCGTCTCCGACGGCCGCCCGGCCGGCTCGCTGCCCGTCACCGCCTGGGTCGACAACGACCACGAGGCCGCCGTACTGGGCATCCTCGACCACCTCGCCGACGCGGGTGCCCGCAGGATCGGCCTGCTCACCGGCACCACGACCGACACGTACACCCACCTGTCGACCACCGCCTACCTGCGCTGGTGCGAGCGCGTCGGACAGGATCCCGTCTACGAGGCCTACCCGGCCCACGACCCGTGCGCGGGCGCGGTAGCCGCCGACCGGCTGCTCGCCCGCCCCGACCGGCCCGACGCCGTGTACGGACTGTTCGACCCGAACGGCACGGACCTGCTCGCCGCCGCCCGCCGCTACGGACTGCGCGTCCCCGAGGATTTGCTGCTGGTCTGCTGCAGCGAGTCCACCGTGTACGCCAGCACCGAGCCACCCATCACCACCCTCTCGCTGAAACCCCGCCGCATCGGCACAGCGGTCGTCCACGTCCTGATCGACGCGATCGAGGGGCTGCACTCGGACCAGCCGGTCGAGCAGGTGATACCGACCGAACTGATCGTGCGCACGTCGTCGCAACGCCGTTCGCCCCGTACCACGGTCAGCCCGCCGCGGTCGCCGGAGAGCGATTAGGGGCGCTGCCCCGGGCAGGTCGGCGCGACGCCGGCCGGGCCGGGCGCCGCACGGAGCGGAAATGGGGCGAGCCACCGGTTCCCGCGCTCCAGGGCCCGTGGGGCGGGAGCGCGCCGGACATCGCGCACGCCGGGTCGTCCGCCGAACAGGTCCCGGGCCCGCCCGCGGGCACCGGCCTGCCGTGGCAACGCCGACCGCGGAAGGCGGTGAAGGCCACACCCGGCACGGCCGGAACACGGCCGGAACGGGGTCGCGGAGTACGGCCGGGACCCGCCCGCGGACCGGCGAGACCAGGCCCAATCGGGGCGAAAGCCGCGGTGAACGGGAGTCATGTTCCGATTCACCACCCCGGGGTCGTCACACGGCGCGATCCGCATTCCTATGATGGGCCCACACACCGCGGGCCGCTGCGACCAGGCAGTCCGAAGCGGTGCAGATGCGGCGCGATGGTGGAGGGGTCGATGACTCAGGGGGCCGGTCAGGGACCCGAGGTGGAACGGACGGCGACAGTGCGCGACTTCCGGGTGCCCGCGTACGTCCACGAGGCCGCTCCGTACGCCGACTCCGGCACGCAGACGAGCGAGACCGCACCCCCCGCCGAGGAGGGCGTCGAGGAGGCCATCCCCGACGGCTACACGCCCACCCAGCGGGATCTGCCCGTCATCCGCCGGGGTGACACGGTTCAGGTCCACGTCGACCCGGAGCCGGTCCAGGCACAGCAGCCGGCCACCGGCCAGGGGCCGCTGTTCGTCGTCGGCGACGTGCACGGCTACCTCGACGAACTGCTCGCCGCGCTGGAGGAGAAGGGACTCGTCGACGCCGCGGGGCAGTGGTGCGCGGGCACCTCACGCCTGTGGTTCCTCGGCGACTTCACGGACCGCGGCCCGGACGGCATCGGTGTCATCGACCTGGTGATGCGGCTGTCCGCCGAGGCGGCCGCGGCCGGCGGCTACTGCAAGGCGCTGATGGGCAACCACGAGCTGCTGCTGCTCGGGGCCAAGCGGTTCGGCGACACGCCCGTCAACTCCGGCGCGGGCACCGCCACCTTCCAGGCGGCCTGGCTGCTGAACGGCGGCCAGAAGACCGACATGGACCGCCTGCAGGACCATCACCTGCAGTGGATGGCCCGCCTCGACGCGATGGAGGAGGTCGACGACCACCTCCTGGTCCATTCGGACGCCACCACCTACCTCGACTACGGCCGGTCCATCGAAGAGGTCAACGACACCGTCCGCGAGACACTCACGCGCAACGACGCGGACGAGGTGTGGGACCTGTTCCGGAAGTTCACCAAGAGGTTCTCCTTCCGCGACGAGGGCGGCGCCGACGCCGTGCGCTCACTGCTGGACACGTACGGGGGCACCCGGATCGTTCACGGGCACAGCCCCATTCCCTACCTGCTGGGGGAGGTCGGCTCGGAGGACGGCGAGGACGACACCCGGACCGCCGTCGAAGGGCCCCATGTCTACGCGGACGGCCTGGCCATCGCGATGGACGGCGGCGTGACCATGGCCGGAAAGCTACTGGTCGAACAACTCCCACTGGACGTCTGACCGTTCGCGGATGAGTATTCCGGCGGCGGCGTCCGTACGGAAGGGCACCCAATTTCTGGAAACCCCCTGTCACCGCCCACCGTCACCGCTCTACCATCGGCTTATCCGTAGCAGGCTCCCCTCCGTTTCTGCCCGACGGCTCGTTGGCATGCGAGCCCCAAGCCCTACGGAGCATCGGGGGATGCACATGAACAGCGTTCCGCAGCACCTGTCCAACGAGGACCGCCTGGAGTACGAGCGGATCCTCGACGAGGCGCTGCGCTCCGCACCACACCGCCCGGATCTGGCCGCGGTCGGACAGCGGCTCAACTCCGCCCAACTGCGCACCATGGCACTCAACGCCACGGCCCTGATCACGGCGGCGGCCACGACCGAGTACCAGCACTACGTGAAGGTCCGCGAGGAACTGCGCCATCCGGCGCCGTCCGCGTCCCCGCCGGCCACGCGCGAGTCCGGCTCCGAGGAGCAGGGCACGAGCACGGCGGGACTCGCCGCCACCATGGGCGAGGTGGCCGAGACGACCGGTGCGGGCGCCACCGCCGTCGTCGCCGTCCTGGCACCCGTCCTGGCCGGCACGGCCGCGGCGATCTTCCTGCTTGTCGGGTACCTCCTGAAGATGCTCGACCCGGGACAGACCTTCGCCCAGACCATGCTCACCACCGGATGGGTGTTCGGCGCCGTGACCGCGGTGGCGATCCTCGTCGCCGCGGCGGGCCTGCTGCTCACCGCGCTGCGCAACCGGCCCTCCGCAGAGTCCGGCTTCTACGGCGCACTCGACGAAGAAGTGGCCAGGGCCAGGCAGGCCTGGCAGGAGGCCCTGCTGGAACGCGGCATACTCCCCTTCCTGCGGGAGGCGCTCAGCGACCCGGACACGGCGGCGATGCACCCCACCGGACCCGCGGGCCGGGCCGGCCGCATGCCGCACCTCGGCTACGGCCGTCCGGGGTTCAGCAGTCCCGACGGCGGGACCGAAACGGGCCATCGTCCGCGCTACTCCAGTCCGGACTACAGCAGTCCGGACTTCGGCGGCCCGGAACACCGGTCCGAGTAGCCACCGGCCTGGGCGGGCAGCGCATCAGAGGATGCCCGCCCGGCCGGCGTCTCGGGGCCGGAGCCAGGGGAGCGTCGTCCACGGTGCCCCCGGAGTCTCCGGCCGGCCGCGCGAGCACCGGGGCGCACGGAACGATGCGTTCGACTGCCGTCTCCGCCGACCGCAGGTCCGCCTCGACGGTGTCGGTCGCCTCCTGCGCACCGGAACGCTTCGCTCGTCGACGACGAGGTGGGCGCCCTTGCTCAGTGGGGCGGCAGTCGAACGCCCCGTCTGCTGATCCGCACATCCGGGCCGGGAGAGAGCGGCGCCCCGATGCCCCGCTCTCTCCGGACCGCGGTGCCTGGGCGGGCCTCAGTCCACGACGGGCAGGTACACCCGGTTCCCGGCGGCGGCGAACTCGGCCGACTTCTGGGCCATGCCCTCCTCGATCTCGGACCTGCTCCCCCCGTGCTCACGGCGGATGTCCTGCGAGATCTTCATCGAGCAGAATTTCGGCCCGCACATCGAGCAGAAGTGGGCCGTCTTGGCAGGCTCGGCCGGCAGGGTCTCGTCGTGGAACTCGCGTGCCGTGTCCGGGTCGAGGGCCAGGTTGAACTGGTCCTCCCAGCGGAACTCGAAGCGGGCGTCCGACAGCGCGTCGTCCCACTCCTGTGCACCCGGGTGCCCCTTGGCGAGGTCGGCGGCATGGGCGGCGATCTTGTAGGTGATGACGCCCGTCTTGACATCGTCACGGTTGGGCAGTCCCAGATGCTCCTTGGGCGTGACGTAGCAGAGCATGGCCGTGCCCCACCAGGCGATCATCGCGGCACCGATACCGGAGGTGATGTGGTCGTACGCCGGCGCGACGTCCGTCGTCAGCGGACCGAGCGTGTAGAACGGGGCTTCGTCGCAGATCTCCTGCTGAAGGTCGATGTTCTCCTTGATCTTGTGCATCGGGACATGTCCCGGGCCTTCGATCATGGTCTGTACGTTGCAGCGCTTCGCGATCCGGTTGAGTTCCCCGAGAGTGCGCAACTCGGCGAACTGGGCCTCGTCGTTGGCGTCCGCGATCGAGCCCGGCCGCAGGCCGTCGCCGAGGGAGTACGTGACGTCGTACGCGGCGAGGATCTCGCAGAGTTCCTCGAAGTTCTCGTACAGGAACGACTCCTGGTGGTGCGCCAGGCACCAGGCGGCCATGATGGATCCGCCGCGGGAGACGATGCCGGTCTTGCGGTTCGCGGTCAGCGGTACGTAGGCCAGGCGGACGCCCGCGTGAACCGTCATGTAGTCCACGCCCTGCTCGGCCTGTTCGACGACGGTGTCCTTGTAGATCTCCCAGGTCAGCTCCTCGGCCCGGCCGTCGACCTTCTCCAGTGCCTGGTAGAGCGGCACGGTACCGATGGGGACGGGGGAGTTACGCAGGACCCACTCGCGGGTGGTGTGGATGTTGCGGCCGGTGGAGAGGTCCATGACCGTGTCGGCGCCCCACCGGGTCGCCCAGGTCATCTTCTCGACCTCCTCCTCGATGGAGGAGGTCACCGCCGAGTTGCCGATGTTGGCGTTCACCTTCACGAGGAACCGCTTGCCGATGATCATCGGCTCGGTCTCGGGGTGGTTGACGTTGGCGGGCAGTACCGCACGGCCGGCCGCGATCTCCTCGCGGACCACTTCGGGCGAGACGTTCTCCCGCAGCGCCACGTACTCCATCTCCGGCGTGATCTCGCCCCGGCGGGCGTACGCGAGCTGCGTGACCGCCCGGCCGTCCCGGCCCCGGCGTGGCTGGCGGGGCCGTCCGGGGAAGACCGCGTCGAGATTGCGCAGCCCGCCGCGCGGCGAGGTGTGCTTGATGCCGTCGTCCTCGGGACGGACGGGGCGACCCGCATACTCCTCGGTGTCGCCGCGGGCGGTGATCCAGTTCTCCCGCAGCGGCGCCAGCCCCCTGCGGACGTCGGTGTCGACGAGTGGATCGGTGTACGGGCCCGAGGTGTCGTACAAGGCGACCGACTGCCCGTTGGTGAGGTGCACCTGACGGACCGGCACCCGCAGGTCGGGGCGCGAGCCCTCGACGTACGCCTTGTGCCAGCCGATGGACTTCCCGGCCTCCCCGGGTTCCTCGTGGGCGGAGTTCTGCTCGGAGTTCCCCGCGGAGCTCTGGGCGGAGTTGTGCGTGGAGGCAGGCGTGCGTGCGTCCTTGATGGTCATGAGACCTACTCCCTACGCCGGCATTACCCGGTAACAGGTTCGGCGGTCGACGCAGCGGATTCCGTCTGACGACGCTTCGTGGGATACATCACTCGGCTTCGGTGATGTTCCACGTGAAACATCGCTGGGACGGAGGTCAGCGCCCTCTCAGCCCGGTGCTCCGAGCTCCCGCGTGTACAAAGGTGCCTCCACGCTAGCGCTCATTCGGGCGCGGTGAACAGAGGGCCCCCGTCGTTCTTGCGATGATCGGTCGGTGACCACACCGCAGCATCCCCCCTTCCCGCCGCACGACCCCCGACGCGGACCGGCCACCGGAGCGGGCGACAGCCGGTCGGCCGACCGTGCCCCCGACGGCGCCCACGGCGCCCGGGACGGCAGACACGACGCAGGGCCCGGACATGGTGCGGACGGCGGTCACGGCGGCCACGGCGGCCACGACAGCTCTGGCGGCTTCGGCGGCTCCGACGGTCACGGCGGCGGGCACGGGCACTCGCACGCTCACGGGCCGGCGGCGCCGGTGTCCCGGCATCTGCGCAAGGTGATCGCCGCCGTTCTGATCCCGTTCGCCGCGGCGGTCCTGGTCGGGCTCGCGGTGCTGTGGCCCGGGGGTGCGCCGCCGCACGAACGCACCGGCGTCGGCTTCGACCGCCAGACCCAGCAGGCCACCGTCACCAAGGTGGTCGAACTCAGCTGTCAGTCCGTCAATGCCTCGGCCGTCCCGCCGACCGGTGACACCTCCACCGCCGAGGGCTCCTCCGCGGTGCAGCAGGCGAACGGCGACTGCAAACGCGCGACGATCCGGGTCGACACCGGCGGGGACAAGGGCCGGACGTTCGACGAGATCGTGCAGCCGGACCAGTCACGGCAGTTGCACGAGGGCCAGAAGGTCGTGGTCGCCTACGAGCCCTCCGCACCGCGGGACCTGCAGTACTCGGTGACCGACATCAACCGCCGCCTCCCCCTCTCCCTGCTCGCGGGCATCTTCGCGCTCGCCGTGGTCGTCGTCGGGCGCCTGCGGGGGCTGATGGCGCTGATCTCGCTGGCCATCAGCTTCCTGCTGCTGAACTTCTTCATCCTCCCGGCGATCCTGCAGGGTTCGAACCCTCTGGCCGTGGCGGTGATCGGGTCCAGCGCCATCATGCTGATCGCGCTGTATCTGTGTCACGGCCTGTCGGCCCGCACCTCCGTGGCCGTACTCGGGACGCTGATCTCGTTGTTGCTGATCGGCGTTCTCGGGTCGCTGTTCATCGGGTGGTCCGCGCTCACCGGCAACACCGACGACAACACCGGCCTCATTCACGGCCTGTATCCGTCGATCGACATGAGCGGTCTGCTGCTGGCCGGAGTCATCATCGGTTCGCTCGGTGTCCTCGACGACGTGACGGTCACCCAGACGTCGGCGGTGTGGGAACTGCACGAGGCCAACCCGACGATGGGCTGGCGCGGGCTGTACCGCGCGGGCATCCGCATCGGGCGCGACCACATCGCCTCGGTCGTCAACACACTCGTCCTCGCCTACGCGGGCGCCGCGCTGCCTCTGCTGCTGCTGTTCTCGATCGCACAGAGCGGGGTGGGCACGGTCGCGAACAGCGAGCTGGTCGCGGAGGAGATCGTACGGACGCTGGTCGGTTCGATCGGCCTGGTGGCGTCAGTGCCGGTCACCACGGCCCTCGCCGCCCTGGTGGTCTCGGCGGACCGGACCACCGACCGGCCGGTGGCAGAGGCGGCCGGGGCCCCGGCCAACGGTGCGGGGGCGGCAGTGCCCGCACGGGGTGGACGGGGTCGCCGCCGTAAGCGCTGATGCGCCCGGGGGACGTGAAACGTGGCAGCGGGGCTGCTGTAACGGTTCAGCCCGCGCTCTGTTCCTCCGCGAGGATTCGGTCCAGGGCCTCGTCGAGGTGGGTGTCGAAGCCCGCGAGTGCACCCTCCTGGCCCAGCGGCACCAGCTTGTCGGTGCGGTCGAGGAACGCCACCAGCGGGGCGGCCGAGGAACGGAAGAGGGCCTGGTCGGAACCGACCTGAAGGCGGATCATCACCTCGGCCAGCGGCTCGGGGTCGACCGGTGCGATCCGCACATCTCCGTCACCGCAGGGCCGGACCACTCCGTCGACCAGCAGCTCCCGGCCGAAGGCCCAGGTCACCGGCGCGTCGCCGGGCAGATGGAAGGTCAGGCGCACGGCATAGGGATCACTGGTCTCGTAGCGCAGCTCCACCGGAATACGGAAAGAGAGCTCCTCGGACACGAGAAAGCTCATCATGACCTCTGCCTGCACGGACTCGCCCATCGCCATACCCCGTCATTCGCCGTCGACTGGCCGGGAATCAAACCTCTAACACTGGTGGCATCTTGCTCAACGTACACACCAGATCACAAGGAGTGAGTTTTCAGATACTGATAGAAAGTGCAACTGATCCCAGGTGCCGCCCGACCTCATGCTGCAACTGGCGTGCCGCGAGCAGCAGCCGGTCGGCCTGCTGGAGCGGCAGGGAGATGGCCACGGTCGCGGCCGTGGTGCCGACGGTGATCGGGACGGCCGCGCAGACCGTTCCCAGGGCGTACTCCTGACGTTCGAACACCGGCGTCATCCGGCGCGTGCGATCCAGTCGTCTCAGCAGACCGTGTCCGTCACGCACCGTGTACGGCGTGACCGGCCGCACCGGGTAGCGGTCGAGGTGCTCGCGGCGGGTCTCCTCGTCCAGCTGCGAGAGCAGGCACTGGCCGACGGCGTGCGCGTGTCCCGTCTCGCGGAAGTCCGCCCACTCCTCGACAGCGGGGGCGCCCGGAGTGTCGGACACGCACATGACCTCGATCTCGCCGTCGCGGTACATGGCGTAGTACACGGGCGCGCCGATGGCGTCCCGCCAGCGCGCCAGCGCGTCGGCCACCGTGCTGCGACGTTTCTGCTCGGCGCCGTTGCTGCTCAGCCGCTCGGTTGCCTCGCCGAGGAAGAAGAGGCCCTTCTCCCGGCGCAGGTAGCCCTCGTGCACCAGTGTGCGCAGCAGGTGGTAGGCCGTGGGCAGCGCCAGCCGGGTCTCGCGGGCCAACTGCTTGGCCGGGGCTCCGTACTCGTGCCTCGCGACGCACTCCAGAAGCCGCATCGCCCGCTGCACGGAACCGATGAGCGTCGCCGCCGCGGGCGGCTCGGCGGCGGGAGGTGCCGGAGGCGTCCGCGGCGCCGCACAGGGCTGCACGGGGAGGGTGTGCGGCGGAGCGCATGCGGTGTCAGCCATGGCCAAGGGTCACTCCCGGAACGCGAGGAGGCAGCCCGTGCGGGGGACACGGGTGGGGGTGTACGCCGTCCGCGAGGTCGCCCCCGCGTGGAGGTTCGGACTCTAACCGCCGCTCACCGGTCACCGGCGTCCCGTCCGCGAAACTTCCCCCGCGCGAGGGAACCGGTGATTCCTGTTACCGCCACCGGTGCCCCACCGCCCTCACCAGTCGCTGCGCGAGGAGGAACTCGACATGAACTTGCGTACGACATAGATCAGTCCGCCCACGAGCGCGACGAAGACCAGCACCTTGAACAGCAGTCCGATCACGAACCCGACCACGCTGGCGATCAGTCCGCCGAACACGACCAGGGCGATGATCGGCACCGCGATCCACTTCACCCACCACGGCAGTCCCGTGAAGATCTCTCGCATCGCCCTCGTCCTTACCCTTCCGTCCCTCGGGTGCCGGGCCTTCGACGGCCCGGCCCCGTCCGGGAATCCTTTGAATGTCCTGCACTCGATGCTAGAGGCGCGAGGGCTCCGGCAGGGCTCCCGCATCCCTTGTCTCCCCCTGACCGATCCCCTAGGGAACCCCGGGGTCCCGACTCAGCTCTCGGGCGGAGAGAACACCACCAGGACCCGCAGGTCCTCGCTGATGTGATGGAACTTGTGGGCGACCCCGGCCGGCACATAGACCACACTGCCGCGGGCGACCTGGGTGGTCTCCATCCCCACGGTGATCGCCGCCCGTCCGCTCACCACGAAGTACACCTCGTCCTGTGCGTGCGGCTTCTGCGGATCGGCCGTCCCCGCGTCCAGGGCGTACAGACCGACCGACATGTTCCGCTCCCGCAGGAACTGCAGGTAGGCACCGTCGTTGGCGGCGCGTTCCGCCTCCAGTTCGTCCAGCCGGAATGCCTTCATCGCCTCGTCCGCCCCTGCCTCACCGTTCTTTGCCGACCGCGTCTGCCACGATCAGACACATGAAGAATTTCCTAGTCAAGACGATCGCCAACGCGGGCGCCCTGGCGGTGGCCGTGTGGCTGCTCGACAAGATCACCCTGAGTGGTGGCAGCACCGGCGAGAAGGCAGCCACCCTGATCGTGGTGGCCCTGGTGTTCGGCCTGGTGAACATGCTGGTGAAGCCCGTCGTGCAGGTGCTGACCTTCCCGCTGTTCATCCTGACACTCGGGCTGTTCACGTTGGTGGTCAACGCCCTCATGCTGCTGCTCACCTCGTGGCTGGCAGGCAAGCTCGACCTGAGTTTCCACGTGGACGGCTTCTGGACGGCCGTTCTGGGCGGACTGATCGTCTCGATCGTCTCCTGGGCCCTGAACGCGTTCCTGCCCGACGAGGACTGACCCGATGACCTACCGCGTCTGCTTCGTGTGCACGGGCAACATCTGCCGCTCGCCGATGGCCGAGGCCGTCTTCCAGGCGCGCGTGGAGGACGCCGGGCTCGGCGAACTGGTCGAGGCCGACAGCGCCGGCACCGGCGGCTGGCACGAGGGTGAGGGCGCCGACCCGCGCACGGTGGCCGTCCTCGCGGACAACGGCTACGGCCTCGACCACACGGCCCGGCAGTTCCAGCAGTCCTGGTTCGCCGGTCTGGACCTCGTGATCGCCCTCGACGCCGGTCATCTGCGGGCCCTGCGCCGTCTCGCGCCCACGGAGCGGGACGCGGCGAAAGTGCGGCTGCTGCGCTCGTACGACCCCGCCGCCGACACCGGTGACCTGGACGTACCGGATCCCTACTACGGGGGCACCGACGGCTTCGAGGACTGTCTTGAGATGGTGGAGGCGGCGAGCGGCGGACTGCTCACCGCGGTACGTGAGCACGTGGAAGGACGGGCGGCATGAGCGACTCCACCAGCAGCGACGGAGCGGGTGCACGGACGCGGAGGGCCTCCTCCGGCGGCGGTGACGGCACGCGCGCGGTGCGCGCCGGACTGCCCGAGCCCGTCAAGCACGAGCCGACCCTGCCCGGCCCCGTCTTCGCCGCCCACTTCCATCTGCCGGGCGAGCCGACCGGCCCGTACACCTACGGCCGTGACGAGAATCCGACCTGGACACACCTCGAGCAAGCCATCGGTGAACTGGAGGCGCCCGGAGAGTCCGGTGCCGAGACGCTCGTGTTCGCCTCGGGCATGGCCGCCATCTCCTCGGTGCTCTTCTCGCAGCTGGGCGCCGGGGACGTGGCAGTGCTGCCCGACGACGGCTACCAGGCACTGCCGCTGGTCCGCGCGCAGCTGGAGGCGTACGGCATCGAGGTGCGCACCGCGCCGACCGGCGGTGACGCCCAGCTCGACCTCCTGGACGGGGCGGGACTGCTGTGGATCGAGACACCGTCGAACCCGGGACTCGACGTGTGCGACGTGCGGCGGCTCGTCGAGGCGGCACACGCGAGCGGTGCCCTGGTCGCCGTCGACAACACCCTCGCCACACCGCTCGGGCAGCGCCCGCTGGAGCTCGGCGCCGACTTCTCGGTGGCCAGCGGCACCAAGCAGCTGACCGGCCACGGTGACGTCCTCCTGGGCTACGTGACCGGTCGCGATGCCGGTGCGATGGCGGCCGTGCGGCGCTGGCGGAAGATCGTCGGTGCCATCCCCGGCCCCATGGAGGCCTGGCTGGCGCACCGCTCGATCGCCACCCTCCAGCTGCGGGTCGACCGGCAGGACGCCACTGCCCTCCGGGTCGCCGAGGCGCTGCGGGCCCGGCCCGACGTGACCGGGCTGCGCTACCCGGGACTGCCCGGCGACCCCTCGCACGAGATCGCCGCGCGGCAGATGCTGCGCTACGGGTGCGTCGTCTCCTTCACGTTGCCCACGCGCGCGCGTGCCGATCGTTTCCTTGACGCGCTGCGGCTGGTGGAGGGTGCGACGAGCTTCGGCGGGGTCCGTTCGACCGCCGAGCGGCGCGGACGCTGGGGCGGCGACGCGGTGCCTGAAGGCTTCGTACGGCTCTCGGTCGGCGCGGAGGATCCCGAGGACCTGGTGGCCGATCTGCTGCGCGCGCTGGACGAGTCGGCGGACGAGCCGGCCTGAGCGCGGAACGGCGGACGGTCCGAACCTCCCCCCTCGTGGCTCGGACCGTCCTCCGGTTCTGCGCGCGAAGAACCGCGCGAACAAGGCTAGTTGACTGTATGTCAGTGTCCAATCACAGTAGCGACAGCGACCTATCGACATATTTATAGTTGGCACGGGCGGGGCGAAGAACCGGAGAGGGAGAGGGGAAGTGCTTCCGTGGATCTGGCCTTGCTGCGCACTTTCGTCACCGTGCACCGGGCCGGCTCCTTCACGCGCGCGGCAGCCCTGCTCGGCCTCTCCCAGCCCGCAGTCACCTCGCAGATCCGCACCCTGGAGCGCCAGATCGGCCGTCCGCTGTTTCTGCGCCAGGCCCGCGGCGTGACCCCGACGACCATCGGCGACGAGCTCGCGCACAAGGCCGCACCGCACCTCGACGCCCTGGTCGAGATCACCGAGACCGGACTCGAGGACGACTCCTCCCTGCGGACCCTGCACCTCGCCGGGCCGCCGGAGTTCACCGCCGAACGTGCCCTGCCCGCGCTCACTGCGCTCAACGGCGAGGACGGCCAGGCCTTCGCCCTGCGTGCCTCGTTCGGCAACGCCGAAGAGACGCTGGAGGGCCTGGCCGCCGGGCATCACGATCTGGCCATCGCCACCGCCCGCCCCCGCGGCGCACTGCTCACCGGGACGCCGCTCTGCGACGAGGAGCACGTCCTGGTCGCCGCGCCCCACTGGGCGGAGCGGGTGGGCACCGAAAAGCTCAGCAGTACCGACGCGCCCGCCCTGGAGAGCGTCCCCGTGGTCGAGGTGCACGAGTCGCTGCCCTTCGTCGCCCGCTACTGGGCGTCCGTCTTCGACGCCTGCCCGGCCGGCCCGGGCACGGTCGTCGCTCCTGACCTGCGCGCTGTCCTCGCCTGTGCGATCGCGGGCGCCGGCCTGGCCGTCCTGCCGCGCTATCTGTGCGCACCGGCACTGGAGCGCGGTGACGTCGTCGCCCTGCACGAGCCCGCGATACCCCCGCTGCGGACGTACTTCCTGGTGGTGCGTACCGGCACCCTGGCGATGCCGCACATCGCCAGGGCCCACGAATGGTTGCTGCACGCGGCAGCCGGCTGGAACTGACCGGACGGCCTCGCCGACCGTGCCGCCCCACGATGTTTCACGTGGAACCAGCCGGGCCACATTTTCCCCATGACCGTCCGACCCGTGGTCAAGCGCACCGCACGCGCCGTTCTCCTGGACGGCGGCCACCTGATTCTGATCAAGCGCACCAAGCCCGGTGTCGATCCCTACTGGGTCACTCCCGGGGGCGGGGTCGAGCCGGACGACACCACCGTGGTGGACGCTCTGCACCGCGAGGTGTACGAGGAACTGGGCGCCAAGATCAGCGACGTGGTCCCCTGCTTCGTGGACACGGTGGAGCACATCGGCGAGGACGGCGGCGCGACCGGGGTGAAGGTGCAGCACTTCTTCGTCTGCCACCTGCAATCCATGGACCCGGCCCTCCGGCACGGTCCCGAGGTCGACGATCCCGCGGGTGAGTACGAGATCGTCCGAGTGCCCTTCACCCGGGTGGGGATCGCCTCCGTCCACCTCGTACCGCTGTCGCTGCGGCACTACCTGGACGGCAACATCGAGGGCGTGCTGGCCCTGCACGCTCCCGACCTCGGCTGACGCGGAGGGCGGCCGGGCCCGCGGTCGGCCGGCTGAGCCGACCGGGCGTCCGCCAGGTGTCGGCCCGCTGTGCGCTCGGCCACGAGATGGCCAAAAGCTCATGTGTTCCACCGGAAAGAGGTGGACGCGGACCGCCGTGGTCGGCCAGCCTGACCTGCGTGCCGACACCTTCCGCCGCCTCCGCACCGATCCGCCGTCTGACACTCCGCGACCTTCGTGCCTGCGCAGACCTCTCCGAGGACCGGGGGTGGCCGCGCGAGGAGCACAAGTGGGGATTCCTCCTCACAGCCGGGCAGGGGTACGGCATCGACGACCCGGGCGGCGGACTCGTCGCCGCGTGCACCGTCACCGAGTACGGGCCGCACGGACGCCCGTCCCTCGCCGGGATCGGGATGGTTCTGGTCGCCGAGCGGCACGCCCGTCAGGGCGTCGGTCGGCGTCTGATGCGCCACGTCCTCTCACTCCTGGGCACCACACCCCTGACCCTCCATGCGACGCCGCACGGCCGTCCGCTCTACGAGGAGCTCGGCTTCAAGGTCACCGGCCGCGCGGAGATGGTGCGCGGACGTTTCACCCCGGGCGGGCACGGACCCGGCGTTGCCACTCGGGCAGCCACGGCCGAGGACCTCACCACGATCGTCCGGCTCGACGAGGAGGTCTTCGGTGCCGACCGCACGCACGTCATCACGCGGCTGCCCGCCTTCGCCGACCAGCTGCGTGTCGCCGAGGAGGACGGGCGGATCACCGGGTACGCGGCGGCCTGGCCGAACATGGACACCCACGTCGTGGGACCGCTGATCGCCCGTGACACCGACACGGCGAAGGCACTGATCGGCTCCCTCGCGGCCCGCACCGACCGACCGCTGCGCACGGACGTGGACGCACGGCACGAAGGGCTGCTGGCCTGGCTGAAGGAGCGCGGCCTCGCCCTGGTCGCCCCGAACGCCGTCATGACGTACGGCATCACCGAGCTGCCCGGGGACTGGAACCGGAGGTTCGCACCTCTGACGGTGGCGGCGGGCTGACGCTGTGCGGGTTCACGCCGTCAGGCGAGGGCCCGCACGGCCGACGAGGCGAAGCCGTGGTCCTGCTCGGGTGCGCCTCCGCCGACTCCGACCGAGCCGATCAGCCGGCCCTCACGGTGGACGGGCATCCCACCCGCGATGAACAGCAGTGGCCGGTCGAGTGCCGTGGGCAGGGTGTGGAAGAGGCCTCCGGGCTGGACGGCGTCGACGAGATCGGCGGTGGGGGCGTTCAACTGGAGTGCCGTGTAGGCCTTGCGGGTGCTGGTCTCACCGGAGATCAGCACGGCGCGGTCGTCGCGCCGGAAGGCGAGCAGGTGGCCTCCCGCGTCGAGGACCGTGACGCTGACGGTGACCCCTTCGTCCTCGGCGGCGCGGTGGGCGGCGGTGACGAGGACTTCGGCGTCCTCGGTCGTCAGCGGGGCGACAGCGGTGGTGGTCATGGAGTTCCTCCTTGTTTGGTGCCCGGTGGTGGGGGTGCCCGACGCGGGGGTGCGGGTGCGGGCGGGTTCGTCCAGGCGGCGCGTGGCGCCAGGGGTGCGTGCCCGGGTCGGTCAGGTCAGTGCCGTACGGCGGCGGCCCGCTGCGCTGCGGGTGTTGACGCGGCGGCCGTCCCGCGGGAGGCGCTCCCGCGCCGCTCGAGAGCGGCCGAGAGGACGGCGAGGACGAGGGCCGCGGCGGCGAGAACCGCACCGACCCAGTTCGGAGCCGTGTAACCGAGGCCGGCGCCGATGACGACGCCCCCGAGCCAGGCGGAGAGCGCGTTGCCGAGGTTGAAGGCGCCGATGTTCACGGCCGAGGCCAGCGTCGGGGCGCCGTGCGCATGGTCGAGGACGCGCTTCTGCAGGGGCGGGACGGTGGCGAAGCCGAGGGCTCCGATCAGGACGACGGTCACGGCTGAGGCGAACTTGTTGTGCGCGGTGAGGGTGAAGAGGGCGAGCACGACGGACAGGGCGCCCAGGGAGACGTACAGCAGGGGCATCAGGGCGCGGTCGGCGAACCTGCCGCCGACGAGGTTGCCACCGACCATGCCGAGACCGAAGAGGACCAGCAGCCAGGTGACCGAGCCGTCCGCGAATCCGGCGACACGGGTCATCATCGGTGCGATGTACGTGATGGCCGCGAAGACGCCGCCGAAGCCGAGAACGGTCATGGCCATCGCGAGCAGTACCTGGACGTTCCTGAACGCGCCCAGTTCGTGCCGCAACCGCACGCCCTCCGCCCGGGGCACGTCGGGAACCAGCATGGCGATCCCGAGCAGGCCGAGGAGGCCCAGCGCGGCGACGGCGGTGAAGGTGACCCGCCAGCCGACGGCCTGCCCGACGAGCGTGCCCAGCGGTACGCCCACGACGTTGGCGACGGTCAGTCCGGTGAACATCGTCGCGATCGCGCCGGCCCTCTTGTGCGGTGCGACCAGGTCGGCGGCGACGACCGAGCCGATACCGAAGAAGGCACCGTGGGCGAGCGAGGCGACCACGCGGCCGATCAGCATGACGGAGAAGGCCGGGGCAAGGGCGGACAGCAGGTTGCCGACGATGAACAGGCCCATCAGCAGCATCAGCATCCGCTTGCGCGGAATCCTGGTGCCGAGCACGGTCATCAGCGGGGCGCCGAACATCACACCGAGCGCGTATCCGGTCACCAGGTAGCCGGCGGTGGGGATGGAGACCCCGTAGTCGCCCGCGACCTCGGGCAGCAAGCCCATGATCACAAACTCGGTCGTTCCGATGCCGAAGGCCCCGATCGCGAGGGCCAGAAGTGCGAGAGGCATGGCGGGGGATACACCTTCCCAGAAGATTGCAAGAGCACTTTGCGCGCGCTCACATTAATTGCACACGCGGGTTACTTGCAAACGCGGGCAGTCGCGGTACTGGTCTACCCTGGTATCAGCGCTCAGGGACGGAGGAACACATGACAGCGACGGATCCCGCGCTCACCGCCCTCTCCCAGGGCTGGTGCGCCCTCTCGCTGCTGCACGGCAGGATCGAGGCGCATGTCGAACGCGCCCTGCAGTCCGGGCACGACCTGAGCGTGCGGGAGTACTCCCTGCTCGACGTGCTCAGCCGCCAGCACGACGGCGACGGCGGGCATCTGCAGATGAAACAGGTCGCGGACGCCGTCGTACTCAGCCAGAGCGCGACCACCCGCCTGGTCACCCGGCTGGAGGACCGCGGACTGCTCGAGCGCTACCTGTGTCCCACCGACCGGCGCGGTATCTACACCAACGTCACGGCAGTCGGCCTGACACTGCTGGACGAAGCGCGGCCCACGAATGACGCAGCCCTGCGCGAAGCCCTCGACGAGGCCGCCACCCATCCCGACCTGGCACCGCTCGTCAGGGCTGTGAAGACCCTCAAGACCCCCGTGCCTGCCTAGGACCCACCCGCCGGGACCTCGGTCTTAGAGTGCGGCCATGGGAGATCTCGAAATACGCCCCGCCACCGCAGCCGACATTCCGGCGGTCGTCACGATGCTCGCGGACGACCCTCTGGGCGCCCGGCGCGAGTCGCCGGACGACTTGAGCCCTTATCTGGCCGCGTTCGAACGGCTCAGCACCGATCCGAACCAGCATATGGTCGTCGCCGTCCGCGACAACCGGGTCGTCGGGACACTGCAGTTGACGATCGTCCCGGGGCTGTCCCGGCGCGGCGCCACCCGGTCGATCATTGAAGGGGTGCGCATCCACGCCGATGAACGCGGCAGCGGCCTGGGCACGCAGTTCGTCGAGTGGGCGATCGCCGAGTCCCGGCGGCAGGGATGCCACCTGGTGCAGCTCACCTCCGACAACACCCGCACCGATGCCCACCGCTTCTACGAGCGGCTCGGCTTCTCCGCGACGCACACGGGTTTCAAGCTCGAGCTCTCACACATGCCTTCGTGACGCCGCTCCTCGATGGCGAGTGGCCCTGTTTCACGTGAAACAGGGCCACTCGCCATCGAGGAGCGGACGACGACTACCCGATCCCCCGCCATCCTTCCGGGTCCACTCCACCCGGCACGGCGGCCCCTTCGTCGTACGGACTGCGCGTGAAGACGAACGACCCGAGGTCCAGATGACTCAGGCTTCCGTCCGGGCGGCGCACCACCTGCAGCCGTTCCCCGGCGTAGTAGCCCTCCAGTCCCGTCCAGCTCCCGTCACCGTTTGCCCGGAAGCGTGAGCAGCGGCCCTGGCCCGACAGCGGCCCCAGCGAGAGACCGTCGTCGGCTGTGAGCCGCAGCGCAAAGGCATGCGTCCCCCAGTACCACTGCCCCGCCAGCTCCAGGACGGAAGCGTGGGCCGCCGGCAGCGGCCGCCACGGTTCGGGGATCCGGGGTTCTGCCTCCGCGACAATGCGCACCAGATCGGCACCGACCCCGGCGAGCAGCGGGCCGGAGGTGCAGTTGGCCAGTGCCACCGCGGCGACGTCATCCTCCACGGAGAGGGTGAGGTTGGCCAGGAACCCTGGGAGAGAGCCCGAGTGCCCGACCAGCAGCCGCCCGTCCCGGTGTTGGAGCTGGAGACCCAGGCCGTAGGCGGCTCCGTCCACGACATCCGCGGCCTCGGCGGGCGCAGCCGGCGCCCTCATCTCCCGCACGGTCTCCGCGCCGAGGACCCTGTCGTCCCCTTCCGCCAGAAAGACGGCGAACCGGGCCAGATCATCTGTGGTGGACCAGAGCTGACCGGCTGGGGCCATCAGCCCGAGATCCTCGGCGGGCTCGGCCAGCATCACATCGGCCCACGGGTGCACCGCCCAGCCACCGGCGTGCGGGGCACTGGGCCTCGTGCTCGTACGGTTCAGCTCCAGCGGTTCCAGCACCTCCCGCCGCAGCACTTCCTCCCACGGGGCACCACGAAGCTTCTCGACCAGCGCGCCGAGCACGGTGTAGCCCGGGTTGGAGTAATGGTGCCGGCGGCCCGCGGGATGCAGCAGCGGCTGCTTGCCCAGAACATCGGCCAGCTCGGGCCGCAACGTCCCCGGTGTCCGCTCCCACCACGGCGCGGGCGACTCGGCGGCAAGTCCGCCCGAGTGTGCCAGCAGCTGGGCGATCGTGGCCTCCCCCGCTCCGGTGCCGGGCAGGTGCTTCTCCAGCGGGTCCCCGAGATCCAGCACACCTTCGTCGCGCAGCCGCAGAACGAGCACGGCGGTGAAGGTCTTCGTGATCGAACCGATCCGGTACTGGACATCTTCGTCCGGACCGTGCCCGTCGACCGACGTCCGCGCACCGTGCCACACAGTCCGTCCGCCCCGGACGACCGCCGCGACGAGCGACGGTGCGCGCCCCTCCGACTGGGCCACGGCGATCCGGTGCAGCAGCGACCGCCGGGTGGCAGGGAGCAGATCTTCCTGAGATGTCGTCATGCCCCCAGTCCATCGGCCGGAACACCTCACGTCGAGCCGATTTCTCCGTGCCGGGAGGGGCTCAGGTCTGTGCCATGTCCACGAAGCGTGAGTAGTGGCCCTGGAAGGCGACCGTGATCGTGGCCGTCGGGCCGTTGCGGTGCTTGGCCACGATCAGGTCCGCCTCGCCCGCGCGCGGCGACTCCTTCTCGTAGGCGTCCTCACGGTGCAGCAGGATGACCATGTCGGCGTCCTGCTCGATCGAACCGGACTCACGCAGGTCGGAGACCATCGGCTTCTTGTCCGTGCGCTGTTCGGGGCCACGGTTCAGCTGGGAGAGCGCGATGACCGGGATCTCCAGCTCCTTCGCCAGGAGCTTGAGGTTGCGGGACATGTCCGAGACCTCCTGCTGACGACTCTCGGCACGTTTGGAGCCGCCGGACTGCATCAGCTGGAGATAGTCGATGACAACCAGCTTGATGTCGTTGCGCTGCTTGAGCCGACGGCACTTGGCGCGGATCTCCATCATCGAGAGGTTCGGGGAGTCGTCGATGTACAGCGGTGCGGCCGACACGTCGGGCATCCGGCGGGCCAGGCGGGTCCAGTCGTCGTCGGTCATCGTGCCGGACCTCATGTGGTGCAGCGCGACACGCGCTTCGGCGGACAGCAGGCGCATCGCGATCTCGTTGCGTCCCATCTCCAGCGAGAAGATGACACTCGGCAGGTTGTTCTTGATCGAGGCCGCGCGCGCGAAGTCCAGCGCGAGCGTCGACTTGCCCATGGCGGGACGGGCTGCGATGACGACCATCTGGCCCGGATGGAGGCCGTTGGTCAGCGAGTCGAAATCCGTGAAGCCCGTGGGCACGCCGGTCATCTCGCCGCTGCGCGACCCGATCGCCTCGATCTCGTCGAGCGCACCCTCCATGATGTCGCCGAGCGGCAGGTAGTCCTCGCTGGTCCGCTGCTCGGTGACGGCGTAGATCTCGGCCTGGGCGCGGTTGACGATCTCGTCGACGTCGTCGTCGGCCGCGTATCCCATCTGGGTGATCCGGGTACCGGCCTCCACCAGACGACGCAGGACAGCCCGCTCGTGCACGATCTCCGCGTAGTACGCGGCGTTGGCGGCGGTCGGCACCGTCTGGACGAGGACGTGCAGGTACGAGGCGCCGCCGACCTTGTTGATCTCACCGCGCTTGGTGAGTTCGGCAGCGATCGTGATGGGGTCGGCGGGCTCTCCCCTGGCGTAGACGTCGAGGACGGCCTGGTAGACCGTCTCGTGCGCCGGTTTGTAGAAATCGTGGCCCTTGAGGATTTCGACGACGTCGGCGATGGCGTCCTTCGACAGGAGCATGCCGCCGAGGACTGACTGCTCGGCGTCCAGGTCCTGCGGCGGCACCCGCTCGAATGAGGGACCGCCACCGTCCCAGGCGCTGCTTTCCGAGCCGCGTTCGTGCTGCTCATCGCGGCCCCGGCCCCCCTCGTCGCGACGGCGGGAAGCAGGCAGACGATCGCTTGGACCGCTGTCGGCCCACGGGTCGTCCAAGGGCTCGGAAATGCTCACCGAGCCACCTCCTCCCGTCCGCCGAGCGGACCTCGCCGTGCCCCTCATTTCTACGGCACGGCACTGACAAATAGGACGCCCAACTCCGGTTCTGGCGCGTCGGTTTTGTGACGATTCATCAGCCGACACGCGGAGCATGTGCCGGACCACGTTAGGCCGGTCGGCACCGTCAGCCAATCTGGTTATCCACAGGCCATGTGGACGACGGGCCATAAGCTGTGGAGAACTCCGTCAAACCTGTGCACGACCCGGTGGACAGCCCTGTGAACAAGCCCGGACCACACCGAGAAAAGCTACGCTGACCTGCCCGTTCGTCATCCACGGCCTGTGCAGGAGAAAAACTTTCCCACGCAGATCAAGATCGCTTCGAACCGTGCCCGGAAGTGCACACGGCGAGACGGAACGTAAGGGGTGGAAGTCCTTTGCATCTCTTACCTGTGGACGATTAGATTGGTGCTCATGACACAGGCTCCCGAGCGTTCCCGAACAGTCCGCCGCCGGCACGACCGAGAGATCGTCGCGCTGGCCGTTCCGGCCTTCGGCGCGCTCGTCGCCGAGCCTCTGTTCGTCATGGCCGACAGCGCCATCGTCGGCCATCTCGGCACCGCACAGCTCGCGGGTCTCGGCATCGCCTCGGCTCTTCTCACCACGGCTGTCAGCGTCTTCGTCTTCCTCGCATACGCCACCACTGCGGCCGTGTCGCGGCGCGTAGGAGCAGGCGACCTGCAGGCCGCCATCCGTCAGGGCATGGATGGCATCTGGCTGGCGCTGCTGCTCGGCGCCGCCGTCATAGCCGTGGTGCTGCCCACGGCACCCTCCCTCGTCGAACTCTTCGGCGCCTCCGAGACGGCGGCCCCCCACGCCATCACCTATCTGCGCATCTCGTCCCTCGGTATCCCCGCCATGCTCATCGTGCTGGCGGCCACCGGTGTCCTCCGAGGCCTCCAGAACACCCGGACGCCGCTCTATGTGGCCGTCGCGGGCTTCGTCGCCAATGCCGTCCTCAACGTCGTGCTCGTCTACGGCGCCGGTCTCGGCATCGCCGGGTCTGCCTGGGGCACCGTCATCGCCCAGTGCGGCATGGCCGCGGTGTACCTGTGGGTGGTGATCCGCGGCGCACGACGACACGGTGCCTCCCTCCGCCCCGACGCCGCCGGCATCAGGGCTTCCGCGCAGGCGGGAGCGCCACTGCTCGTGCGCACTCTGTCCCTGCGGGCCATTCTCATGATCACCACCGCCATGGCGGCGCGGCTCGGCGATGCCGACATCGCGGCCCATCAGATCATCCTGTCCCTGTGGAGCCTGCTTGCCTTCGCCCTGGACGCCATCGCGATCGCCGGTCAGGCCATCATCGGACGGTACCTGGGGGCAGGGGACGACCAGGGTGCACGCGACGCCTGCCGCAGGATGGTGGAGTGGGGCGTCGCGGTCGGGGTGGTACTCGGGCTGCTCGTGGTGCTGTCGCGTCCGGTCTTCCTGCCGTTGTTCACCGGCGACTCCGCGGTCATGGACGCCGCACTGCCCGCTCTGGTGATCGTGGCTGTGGCGCAGCCCGTCTGCGGTGTGGTCTACGTCCTGGACGGCGTACTCATGGGCGCCGGGGACGGCCCGTACCTCGCCTGGGCCATGCTGCTGACACTCGCGGTCTTCACACCCGCGGCACTTCTCGTCCCGACCGTCGGTGGCGGGCTCACCGCTCTGTGGGCCGCCATGACGCTGATGATGGCGATGCGGCTCGTGACCCTGTGGTGGCGTACGAGGTCGGGGCGGTGGATCGTCACCGGCGCCACTCGTTGACGACTTCGGCTGACGGTTTCACGTGAAACGACACGCTTCCCCGGGGGACACCGGTTTCACGTGAAACGCGGCAGAGGGGCCGCATCCCCCAAGCTGGGGGATGCGGCCCCTCTCATCGCTTCGGCGAGCGCAGGGCTCAGGCAGCGACGACCTCGACGTTGACCTTGGCGTCAACCTCGGGGTGCAGACGCACGGACGTCTCGTGAGCGCCCAGGGTCTTGATCGGCGAGCCCAGCTCGATACGACGCTTGTCGACCTCGGGGCCACCAGCAGCCTTGATCGCCGAGGCGACATCGGCCGGAGTGACGGAGCCGAAGAGACGACCGGCGTCGCCCGAGCGGACGGCCAGACGAACCTTCACACCCTCGAGCTGGGCCTTCACCTGGTTGGCCTGCTCGATGGTCTGGATCTCGTGGATCTTGCGAGCACGACGGATCTGCTCGACGTCCTTCTCGCCACCCTTGGTCCAGCGGATCGCGAACTTCCGCGGGATCAGGTAGTTGCGAGCGTAGCCGTCCTTGACGTCGACGACGTCGCCCGCGGCACCGAGGCCGGAGACCTCGTGGGTGAGGATGATCTTCATGTTTCGGTCACCCTTCCCTTATCGCGCGGTGGAGGTGTAGGGCAGCAGCGCCATCTCACGGCTGTTCTTCACTGCCGTGGCGACGTCACGCTGGTGCTGGGTGCAGTTGCCGGTCACGCGGCGGGCACGGATCTTGCCGCGGTCGGAAATGAACTTCCGCAGCATGTTCGTGTCCTTGTAGTCCACGTACGTGACCTTGTCCTTGCAGAACGCGCAGACCTTCTTCTTCGGCTTGCGCACAGGCGGCTTAGCCATGATGTTTCTCCTGTGTGATCAAGAAGTGTGGGTAGAGCCCGCCCGCTTAGAAAGGGGGCTCGTCCGAGTAGCCGCCACCGCCGCCGCCGGAGCCACCGCCCCAGCCGCCACCGCCCTGCTGACCGCCGGCGGGAGCACCGCCGGTCGCCCAGGGGTCGTCGGCCGGAGCGCCGCCGCCCTGCTGACCGCCGCCGGGGCCGCCGCCCCAGCCGCCGCCACCCTGGCCGCCGCCACCGCCGCCGCCGTAACCACCCTGGCCGCCGCGGCCCGAGGTCTTGGTGACCTTGGCCGTGGCGCTGCGGAGGCTCGCGCCGACCTCGTCGACGTCCAGCTCGTAGACCGTGCGCTTGACGCCCTCACGGTCCTCGTAGGACCGCTGCTTCAGCCGGCCCTGCACGATGACGCGCATGCCTCGCTGGAGCGACTCGGCGACGTTCTCCGCCGCCTGGCGCCAGACCGAGCAGGTCAGGAAGAGGCTCTCGCCGTCCTTCCACTCGTTCGTCTGGCGGTCGAAGGTGCGGGGAGTCGACGCGACACGGAACTTCGCGACGGCCGCACCGGACGGGGTGAAGCGCAGCTCGGGGTCGTCGACAAGATTGCCGACGACCGTGATGACGGTCTCGCCTGCCATGGGGAACCTCTCGGCGGGTTTGCTGCTCTGGCTGCTTGGTTGCTGCTGCTCGAATCCCGGAATCAGCTGAGCGGCAGAGCTCAGTGGGTCTCGGGACGGAGGACCTTGGTCCGGAGGACCGACTCGTTCAGGTTCATCTGGCGGTCGAGCTCCTTGACGACCGCAGGCTCGGCCTGCAGGTCGATGACCGAGTAGATGCCCTCGGGCTTCTTCTTGATCTCGTACGAGAGCCGACGACGGCCCCAGGTGTCGACCTTCTCGACCTTTCCGCCGCCGTCACGGACGACGGAGAGGAAGTTCTCGATCAGCGGGGAGACAGAGCGCTCCTCGAGATCGGGGTCGAGGATGACCATCACCTCGTAGTGACGCATGTGGAACCCACCTCCTTTGGACTCAGCGGCCACGGTCGTTCCGTGGCAGGAGGGTTGCGATGCGTTCGCACCGGCATCAATGAGTAAACCAGGGCCCACTGACAATCGGGCCTCCTGCGAGGAGGTGGCCCGGGTGTGGCCGGCAACCGACACCGGTGCGGAAGGTACAGCGTACCCGGCTGTCGCCTCGCGGTTGAAATCCGGCCCCCGGGGGGCACAATCGGTAGTCAGGGATGTGAGGGCGAAGACACACTGCCTTCGGCAGGAGGTTCTCCATGGCACAGATCATGCGACCCGCCAAGCCCCGGACCGGCTTGCTGGCCACCGACGGCAAGCCGCACCCGCTCCAGGACGCGCTGCTGGCCGTGACCCTGGTGCTGGGAGTCCTCGCCCTGGCCACGGCGAGTTTCCGGGGGCTGCACATCCTGACCTCCTGGGCCGGGCTGCTGGGCGTCCTGACCGGCGGATACGGCCAGTACATCTCCGCGACGACGCGTGAACGCTTCGGCCTCGTGCTGGGGCTCGGTGCCTCCGCGCTCGGTCTGTTCTTCGGCATCTACCACGGCGGGCTCTTCGGCTGAGTCCCGCCGCCTCCCGCCCGGGAGGCAAGCCCTTCCGGCCCGTACGCCGGACGGGGCGCTCACGGGGCGCAGTAGGCTTCGCGCGAGAGCCGGAGCCCCTGTACCCATGGGGACACACCAGCCCGAGGAGCGCCCCGAATGAGCCTGACCCTGAGGACCATCAGCCGCGAGCAGCATCTGGCCCACATCCAGAGTCTGCCGGCGGCGAGCCACATGCAGGTCCCGGCATGGGCTGACGTCAAGGCGGAATGGCGCTCCGAGAACCTGGGCTGGTTCGACGACCGGACCGGAGAGCTGGTGGGCGTCGGCCTCGTCCTCTACCGGCAGCTGCCCAAGATCAAGCGCTACCTCGCGTACCTCCCCGAGGGCCCGGTCATCAACTGGTACTCGCCGAACCTGCAGGACTGGATGGAGCCGATGCTGGCCCACCTCAAGCAGCAGGGCGCCTTCTCGGTGAAGATGGGTCCGCCGGTCATCATCCGGCGCTGGGACGCCGCATCCATCAAGAAGGGCATCCAGGACCCGGACGTCAAGCGCCTGCGGGACATAGAGGCGGACCACATCGAGCCGCGCGCCTTCGAGGTGGCCGACAAGCTCCGCCGCATGGGCTGGCAGCAGGGTGAGGACGGCGGCGCCGGCTTCGGCGACGTGCAGCCGCGGTACGTCTTCCAGGTGCCGCTGGCCAACCGCTCCCTGGAAGAGGTCCACAAGAACTTCAACCAGCTGTGGCGCCGCAACATCAAGAAGGCCGAGAAGGCCGGCGTCGAGGTCGTCCAGGGCGGCTACCACGACCTCGAGGAGTGGCAGCGCCTGTACGAGATCACGGCCGTGCGCGACCGCTTCAGGCCGCGACCGCTGTCGTACTTCCAGCGCATGTGGGCGGCGCTCAACAACGAGGACCCCAACCGCATGCGGCTCTACTTCGCCCGGCACAACGGGGTGAACCTGTCCGCGGCGACCATGCTGGTCGTCGGCGGACACGTCTGGTACTCCTACGGGGCCTCCGACAACATCGGCCGCGAGGTCCGGCCCTCGAACGCCATGCAGTGGGCCATGCTCCGCGATTCCTATGCCCTGGGTGCCACCGTCTACGACCTGCGCGGCATCTCCGACTCCCTGGACGAGAGCGACCACCTCTTCGGCCTGATCCAGTTCAAGGTGGGTACGGGCGGGCAGGCGGCCGAGTACCTCGGCGAGTGGGACTTCCCGCTGAACAAGCTGCTCCACAAGGCGCTCGACATCTACATGTCGCGCCGCTGACCCACTGCCCGTCCTTCCCGGACCGGCAACACCGACCGATCAGTACCTCCGACCGATCAGTACCCCTGACAGCCACCAGAAAGGTTCCAGGTCCGGCCATGGCGCTCACGCTCTACGTCGACACCGCGCGCTGGCGGGCGCACCACAAGCACGTGCAGGAGCAGTTCCCCGGGCTGGTCCCGGTCTGCAAGGGCAACGGCTACGGCTTCGGGCACGAGCGGCTGGCGGAGGAGGCCACGCGGCTGGGCTCGGACGTGCTGGCCGTGGGCACCACCTACGAGGCCGCCCGGATCAAGGACTTCTTCGGCGGTGACCTGCTGGTGCTGACCCCGTACCGGCGCGGTGAGGAGCCCGTTCCGCTGCCCGACCGGGTCGTGCGGTCGGTGTCGTCCATCGACGGCGTGTACGGCCTGGTCGGTGCGCGCGTGGTCATCGAGGTGATGTCCTCGATGAAGCGTCACGGCATCGCCGAGCAGGACCTGCCCCAGCTGCACGCCGCCATAGAGAACGTGCGACTGGAGGGCTTCGCCATCCATCTGCCGCTGGACCGCACCGACGGCTCGGACGCCGTCGAGGAGGTCATCGGGTGGATGGACCGGCTGCGCGCGGCCCGGCTGCCGCTGCACACCATGTTCGTCAGCCATCTCAAGGCCGACGAGCTGGCCCGGCTCCAGCAGCAGTTCCCTCAGACCCGCTTCCGCGCCCGCATCGGGACCCGGCTGTGGCTGGGCGACCACGAGGCCACCGAGTACCGCGGAGCGGTCCTGGACGTCACCCGTGTGGCCAAGGGCGAGCGCTTCGGGTACCGGCAGCAGAGGGCGGCCTCCGACGGCTTCCTGGTGGTCGTGGCGGGCGGCACGTCGCACGGTGTGGGTCTGGAGGCTCCCAAGGCCCTGCACGGCGTCATGCCACGCGCCAAGGGCGTCGCACGGGCCGGCCTGGCCACGGTCAACCGAAACCTCTCACCGTTCGTGTGGAGCGGCAAGCAGCGCTGGTTCGCCGAGCCCCCGCACATGCAGGTGTCGATCCTGTTCGTGCCCTCGGACGCGGCGGAGCCCACGGTGGGGGACGAGTTGGTGGCCCATCTGCGGCACACCACCACGCAGTTCGACCGCATTCTCGATCGCTAGCGAACGGGTCACGCCACAGGCGTACCGAGGAGAAGGCCCTGCGGGACTGAGAAGGCCGTGCACGACGTCTGCGTGCACGGCCTCCCTGTTGTGATCACACCGATCGAGCAGATCACGCGTCCACTCAGAGTGAGCCGTCTGCCTGTCTGTGTGCGCCCCACTTCACCCGGGCCCCTGGTTCGGAATACGCCGCGGGCTGCTCGGGCCGGGCCGCGGGGCCGAGGACGAACACGTCCTGTGCCCCGTCGAGCACGCCGCCCGACGGGTCGTCGTCACCGGTCCGCCGTACCGGGTCCCGGTCCGGCATCAGGATGTCGCGCACGACCATGACGCACAGGAACAGCGTCCCCAGCAGATGCAGGGCGATGGCCCAGTGGTAGCCGTCCGCCGGGAGCCCCTTGTGGGCGTCCCCGCTGGTCGTATAGGCGAGGTACATCCAGATCCCGAGGAAGTAGGCCGCCTCGCATGCCTGCCAGATCAGGAAGTCCCGCCACTTCGGCCTGGCCAGCGCGGCCAGCGGCACCAGCCACAGCACGTACTGCGGTGAGTAGACCTTGTTGGTGAGGATGAACGCGGCCACGACCAGGAAGGCCAGCTGAGCGAAGCGGGGCCGTCTGGGGGCTGTCAGCGTGAGTGCGGCGACGGCACCGCAGCACAGCAGCATCAGAACGGTGGCAAGGGTGTTGACGGTCTCGGTGCTGGGCGGGTTGTCGGAGTTCTGGACCAGGATCAGCCAGAAGGAACCGAAGTCCACGCCTCGTTCCTGGCTGAACGTGTAGAACTTCGACCACCCGTCGAAGGCGAACAGCATCACGGGCAGGTTCACCACGAGCCAGGCGACGGCGGCGCCTCCCAGGGCCGTGCCGAACGCCCGCCACTTGCCGGCCCGCCAGCACAGGACGAGCAACGGACCGAGGATCAGGAACGGGTAGAGCTTGGCGGCCGTGGCCAACCCGAGCAGAACACCGAAGGCGAGCGGACGCCGCCGCGACCACATCAGCATCGCCGCGGCCGTCAGCGCGACCGCCAGGAGATCCCAGTTGACGGTGGCCGTCAGAGCGAAGGCCGGCGCGAGGGCGACCAGCAGGCCGTCCCAGGGGCGCCGGGTGTGCGTCCTGGTCACACAGACGGCGATGACCGCAGCGCAGACCATCAGCATCCCCGCGTTGACCATCCAGTACCACTGCTCCTGGTCCTGGATGGTGCCGCTGCCCGGGGTGAGCCAGGATGCGACCTCCATGAAGACGCCGGTCAGCACGGGGTACTCGAGGTACTCCATGTCACCGGGGAGCTTGTCGAAGTACGGCACGAGCCCGTCGACGAACCCACGCCCCTGGTACAGGTGCGGAATGTCCGAGTAGCACGCGTGGGTGTACTGGGAGCTGGCACCGAAGAACCATGCGCCGTTGTAGCAGGGCGCCTTCTGGACCATGCCGAGGGCGAACATGCCGATCGCCACCAGAGCGATCACCCGTACGGGGGTCCACCAGGATCTGCCGAGCAGTGCGTGTCTGCCGACGGGGCCGCCGATCAGCTCGCTGCCTGCGGCGGCCACCGGATCCTCCCGAGTCGGCCGCACCGCGTCCGGCTCGTGCACGCTCGCTGGCGTCGATTCTGCACTGGGCATGGGGCACATCCTGCCGTACGCACCTGGGAACACGCGGAGGCCGCCGCACCCTGGTGGATGCGGCGGCCTCTGTTTCACGTGAAACTTGCGGGTGTTTCACGTGAAACACGCAGACCGGACGTTCCGGCGGCTATCCGTTCCGGCCGGCGAACAAGCCGCCGCCGCCTTCCTGGCCGCCTCCGCCGTCGTCATCTTCTCCACCCGTCTCACTGGGCGAAGAAGACGGCGACTCGGTGTTTCCCCCCGGGCCTCCGTTCTCATTGCCCGTGGAGTCGTGCCCGCCGTCCTCCCCGTCGTCGCAGTTCCACTCGAAGACGCCGCAGGTGTTGCTCGGCGAGGCCGGCGGCGAGGGGGCCGTCTCACTCTCGCTGGGCGACGACGACGGTGGCGGACTCGTCTCCTCCTCCGTCTCGGACGGCGAGGGGGGCGGGCTCGACGGTGGAACGTCGTTGATGACCTCGCCGATGGGCTCGGGCTTCGGGAACTTCACCGGCTTCGTGCCCTTCAGCGCCTCTGCCATGTAGTTGTGCCAGATCGTGGAGGGGAAGGAGGCACCGTGGACCTTCGTCTCGCCACCCGTCCCGAACATCTCCAGGAACTTGCGGTCCTTCAGGGTCTCGTCGTCCGGGTAGCGGAACATGCTGATCGCGGTCGACAGCTGCGGGGTGTAGCCGACGAACCAGGCGGACTTGTTGCCGTCGGTGGTACCGGTCTTGCCGGCCACCTCGCGACCGGGCAACTGGGCATTGGTACCCGTCCCCTTCTCGACGACGGTCTTCAGGACATCCGTGACGTTGTCGGCGACCTTCGCGGTGAACGCCTGCTTGGTCTCCACCTTGTGGGTGTAGACCGTGCCGTCCTGGTTCACGACCTTGGTCACGGAGAAGGGCTCACGCTGCTTGCCGCTCTGCGCGAAGGTGGCGTACGAGCCCGCCATGCGGATGGCACTCGGATCCGAGACACCGATGGAGAAGGACGGGTAGCCGGAGCCCGCCAGGCTGTCCTCCAGGAGCCCCGCGTCGGTGGCGGCCTCCGCCACCTTGTCCAGGCCGACGTCCATGCCGAGCTGGACGAACGCGGAGTTGATCGACTCACGCATGGCCTCACGAAGGTCGATCATGTAGTCCGGCGGGGCACCGGCGGAGGCGTTGTCCTGGCCGTCGTTCTCCTGACGCCACTGCTCGCCCTTCTCGTTCTCCCAGATCGTCCCGTCGTACTCCTTGATCTTGAGGTTGTTCTTGCCGCTGTAGCGGCTCTTCGGGGAGACGACGGTGCGCTCGTCCTGGGCCTGCTGCTCGCCCAGGTCGGGGTCGCGCACGCCCCACTTCATCGCCGCCGCGAGCACGTACGGCTTGAACGTCGAACCGACCTGGGCACCGGTCACGTCGGCGTTGTTGGTGAAGTGCTTGGTCGCGTCCTGGCCGCCGTAGATGGCCTCGATGGCTCCCGTCTCGGGATTGACGGACGCCCCGCCGAACTGGACGTGGGTGTCGGTCTCGGGCCGCTTCTCGGGATCGATCTCCTTCTTGTAGACGTTCTCGACGGCGTTCTTGAGACTCTCGACCTTCTTCTTCTTGAAGGTCGTGTGGATCGAGTAGCCACCCCGCTCCAGCTGCTTCTGGGTGACCTTGCCGCTCTTGATCACCGAAGCCTTGGCGAGGTCGACGAGGTAGCCGACCTGACCGCCCAGCTGCGAGTTCGACCGTGGATTCTCCACCTTGGGGAGGTCGGTGTGCTTGGCCCGTTCCTCCTGGCTGAGATGCCCGTACTCGACCATCTTGTCGAGGGTGTCCTGCATCTGCGCCTTGGCCCGCTTGCTGTTGGCCTGCGGTGTGGCAGCCGGGTCGATCGACTGCGCGCCCGCCGGGTCGAAGTAGGTGGCGCCCTTGAGCATCGCCGACAGGAAGGCGCACTGCCCGGCGTCGAGTTCGACGGCATCCACGTTGAAGTAGGCACGCGCGGCGGCCTGGATGCCGTACGCGCCGCGCCCGTAGTACGCGGAGTTCAGATACCCCTCGAGGATGTCGTCCTTGGACACCTTGGAGCCGACCTTGATCGATACGAAGATCTCCTTCACCTTGCGGGAGATCGTCTGCGACTGGTCGTTCAGCATCGCGTTCTTCACGTACTGCTGGGTGATGGTGGAGCCACCCTGCGTGTCGCCGCCCTTGGCCATGTTGAACACGGCGCGGGCGATGCCCTTGGGGTCGATGCCGCTGTCGGTGTAGAAGGTCTTGTTCTCCTGGGAGATGATGGCGTACTGCATCTCCTTGGGGATCTGGGCGAGGTTGACGCTCTGGCGATTGCGCTCACCCCCCGTGGCCACCATCTGGGAGCCGTCCTCCCAGTAGTAGACGTTGTTCTGAGCCGTGGCCGTCTTGTCGCGGTCCGGCACGTCCACCATGGCGTAGGCGAGACCGGCAGCGGCCACCATGGCGCCGAAGAAGGCGATGCACAGGCCGGAGACGAGCCGCCAGGAGGGCACCCAGCGGCGCCAGCCGTCCTTGTCGTAGCGCGGGTAGTCGATCATCCGCTTCTTGCCGGGCGGTGCCGCACGGCCGGCCCGCCGGCCGCCACGACCGGGGTCGGCCGCTCTGCGGCGGCTGCCTCCGCCGCGCTGTGCTGCGCGCCGGGCTTCGGCACGACTGCCGTGCGGACGCTCCTCGCCCTCCGAACCGTACGAGCCGGACGGCGACTCTGTGGCGCCTCGCGGTGCCGCACGGCGGCCGGAGGACGAGCCGGACTGGCCGCGTCGGGCCGCGGCACGTCCGCCTCCCTGCGGCTGCGGCGGTTTGCGACGGTGCTCGCTCATCGAACGACTACTCCTCGGGCAGGCGCACCTTCGGGCGCCTGGTAAAGGCGGCTGTTTTCCGGTCCCCCCGAAGTACGGATGCGGCCCCTCCCGCATTCACCCGTACTGCACCAGGGACAGGGACGCCCTCACGCGTCACTCGGTTCCCGGTGGTCTGCATGGCGCACAGACTACGCACCGCCAAAACCCTCTAGGCCCGAAGTTCACCCCAAATCAGGCAACTTGCTCGCGATGAAACGCTGATGTGACCCCGTTCACCAGTTCCCCTCTTGTCGCATCCAGGGGCGCGTTCTATCGTTCTGATGTATCGACTCGATACATCAGCGCGGCATAAGGGCGAGAGGAGGCGACAATGAGCCGGCGATCCGGCATCCTCGAGTTCGCCGTACTCGGCCTGCTCCGTGAGTCCCCCATGCACGGCTATGAGCTGCGCAAACGCCTCAACACGTCACTGGGTGTGTTCCGGGCGTTCAGCTACGGAACGCTCTATCCCTGCCTCAAGACGCTGGTCGCCCATGGCTGGTTGATCGAGGAACCGGGCAACGTCGACGAGGCCGCGGCGTCCCTCACCGGCCGCCGCGCCAAGATCGTCTACCGGTTGACGGCCGACGGCAAGGAACATTTCGAGCAGCTTCTTTCACAGACGGGCCCGGACGCCTACGAGGACGAGACCTTCGCCGCTCGCTTCGCGTTCTTCGGGCAGACGTCGCGTGACGTACGCATGCGCGTGCTCGAGGGCCGGCGCAGCCGGCTGGAGGAGCGTCTGGAGAAGATGCGTGCCTCGCTGGCGCGCACCCGGGAGCGTCTCGACGACTACACGCTTGAGCTCCAGCGCCACGGAATGGAGTCCGTGGAGCGCGAAGTGCGCTGGCTGAACGAGCTCATCGAGAGCGAGCGGGCGGGGCGGGACCTCAGAGGTTCCGCCGCCGAGGGGACCGCTCAACAGGACACGACATCTGGAGCGACGGGCGGCCTGCCCCGGCCCGGGGACGACCCCCGGCCGGATACGCCCGACGACACCGCCACGTGAGCGCCCCGTCAGGGCCTCACTCGTACACACAGGGAGCAACCGGAATGAGTTCGGTTCGCGTAGCCATCGTCGGTGTGGGCAACTGCGCCGCATCGCTGGTGCAGGGCGTCGAGTACTACAAGGACGCCGACCCGGCGTCCAAGGTCCCCGGCCTGATGCACGTGCAGTTCGGCGACTACCACATCCGCGACATCGAGTTCGTCGCCGCCTTCGACGTGGACGCCAAGAAGGTCGGTCTCGACCTGGCCGACGCCATCGGCGCATCCGAGAACAACACCATCAAGATCTGCGACGTGCCGAGCACCGGCGTCCAGGTCCAGCGGGGCCACACACACGACGGTCTGGGCAAGTACTACCGCCAGACCATCGAGGAGTCCGCCGAGGCGCCGGTCGACGTCGTCCAGGTCCTCAAGGACCAGCAGGTCGACGTCCTCGTCTGCTACCTGCCCGTCGGTTCCGAGGACGCGGCGAAGTACTACGCCCAGTGCGCCATCGACGCGAAGGTCGCCTTCGTCAACGCCCTCCCGGTCTTCATCGCCGGCACCAAGGAGTGGGCCGACAGGTTCACCGAGGCGGGCGTCCCGATCGTCGGCGACGACATCAAGTCCCAGGTCGGTGCCACCATCACGCACCGCGTCATGGCCAAGCTGTTCGAGGACCGCGGTGTCGTCCTGGACCGCACGATGCAGCTCAACGTCGGCGGCAACATGGACTTCAAGAACATGCTCGAGCGTGAGCGGCTGGAGTCCAAGAAGATCTCCAAGACGCAGGCCGTCACCTCCCAGATCCCCGACCGCGACCTGGGTGCGGACAACGTCCACATCGGCCCGTCCGACTACGTCGCCTGGCTGGACGACCGCAAGTGGGCGTACGTCCGTCTCGAGGGCCGCGCCTTCGGCGACGTCCCGCTGAACCTGGAGTACAAGCTCGAGGTCTGGGACTCCCCGAACTCGGCCGGTGTCATCATCGACGCCCTGCGCGCCGCGAAGATCGCCAAGGACCGCGGCATCGGCGGCCCGATCCTGTCGGCGTCGAGCTACTTCATGAAGTCCCCGCCGGTCCAGTACTTCGACGACGAGGCCCGCGCCAACGTCGAGAAGTTCATCGCCGGCGAGGTCGAGCGCTGACACACGCCGGCTCGGCCGAGCCGAAGGTCCCCGGGTCGTGTGACCCGGGGACCTTCCCCGTATGTGAGGCTGTGCCCCATGGCCGTCGTCCGTGACCTGCGCGTCCTGCTGCGCCTCAAGGGTTTTCGGCACCTGCTCGCCGTCCGTCTGCTCTCGCAGGGCGCCGACGGGGTCTACCAGGTCGCGCTGGCCACCTACGTCGTCTTCTCCCCGGAGAAACAGACGTCGGCCGCCGCCGTCGCCTCCGCGATGGCGGTCCTGCTGCTCCCCTATTCCCTCGTGGGGCCCTTCGCCGGGGCCCTGCTGGACCGCTGGCGCCGCCGTCAGGTCCTTCTCCACGGCAACCTGCTGCGCGCCGTACTGGCCTCCGTCACGGCTCTGCTGATGATCGCGTCCGTCCCGGACTGGCTCTTCTACGTCTCCGCCCTCTGCGTCACCGCCGTCAACCGCTTCGTCCTCGCGGGCCTGTCCGCGGCACTGCCGCGAGTCGTCGACACCGAGCGGCTGGTGATCGCCAACTCGCTCTCGCCGACCGCCGGCACCCTGGCCGCCACGGCGGGCGGCGGCCTCGCCTTCGTCGTCCGCCTGGTGGTCGCGGACTCCGACGCCGCCGTGGTGCTGCTCGGAGCCGTCCTCTATCTGTGCGGGGCCCTGGCGTCGCTGCGCATCGCGGTGGGACTGCTGGGCCCCGACCCCGCACGGGTGCCGCCGCGACTGGTCCCGGCACTCGCCGGCATCGCCCGCGACCTGACGGCCGGCGTACGTCATCTCGCCGCCCCCGCGCGCCGGGAGGCGGCCTGGGCACTCGCGGGCATGACCCTGATGCGGTTCTGCTACGGCGCGCTGCTGGTCATGCTGCTGATGCTCTGCCGGTACGCCCTGACCTCGACCACGGATGAGGGGCTCGCGCTGCTGGGGCTGGTGCTGGGTGTCTCCGGGGCCGGCTTCTTCGCGGCCGCGGTGGTCACTCCCTGGGCGGCGGGACGGCTGGGCCCCGGCCGCTGGATGGCCGTGTGTGCGGGAGCGGCCACGGTACTGGTGCCGGCACTCGGGCTGCCGTTCGCCACGGTTCCCCTGCTCGCCGGTGCGTTCGTCCTGGGGCTGACGACGCAGGGGGCGAAGATCGCGACCGACACGGTGGTGCAGTCGTCGGTCGAGGACGCCTTCCGCGGCCGGATCTTCTCCGTCTACGACGTGCTGTTCAACGTCGCCTTCGTGGGCGCCGCAGGGGTGGCCGCACTGATGCTGCCACCGGACGGCCGGTCCGCAGCCCTGGTCGTCGCGGTCACCGCGGTCTACGGAGCAGTTGCAACAGCTATGGTCCGGTTTGAGAGCCAGTAAGTGTCACATCAATGACACAGAGCTTCTCCTGAGTACGGGGTTGTCACTGGGACCCGGTAGCTTACGTGGGTCTTATCTCGCGGCACGGCCGCGACACGCACCTATTTCCTCAGGGGGACCCCAGTGACCACTCAGCCGCCACCCCAGGGCAATCCGTTCGCGCAGGGCCAGCCGCAGGCCCCGCAGCAGCCCCAGGGACAGAACCCGTACGCCCAGCAGCAGGGCTTCCCCCAGCAGGCCGGCCAGCCGGGGTTCCCCCCGCCGGGCGGAGTTCCCCACGCCCCGGTGCAGCCGCAGCAGCCCAAGCGCGGCTTCAAACAGTACCTGCGCATCGCGGTGGCCGTCGTGGCCCTGGTCTCCATCGGCGTCGGCTGGTACGTGAACCGTGATGCCGAGGACGCGAAGAAGCTGGCTGTCGGCGACTGCCTGTACAACAAGGGGAGTGACAGCGACCCCGAGGTCATCCAGGTCGACTGCAGCGACTCCAAGGCCACCCACACGGTGCTGAAGAAGGCCGACGGCTCCATGGTCCCTCAGCTGACCTGCCAGAGCGTCGAAGGCACGACGGCGACGTTGACCTGGGAGGAGACCGGCGACTCCTTCACGCTGTGCCTGGGAGACAACAAGTAGTCACCTGAGTGACTCGATGTGGGGCGGTGTTTCACGTGAAACACCGCCCCACATGCGTGGCCGGAGGGCGATGTTTCACGTGAAACAACCCCCGAGTACTCACTTCTGCGCGGCCCACCAGTCCTTCAACGCTGCCACCGCCGCGTCGTGCCCCATGGGACCGTTCTCCAGACGAAGCTCCAACAGGTGCTTGTAGGCCTGACCCACGGCCGGTCCGGGACGGACGTCGAGGATCTCCATGATCTGGTTGCCGTCCAGGTCGGGGCGGATCGCGTCCAGCTCCTCCTGCTCCTGCAGCTGAGCGATGCGCTCTTCCAGCCCGTCATACGCGCGGGAGAGCGCCGAGGCCTTGCGCTTGTTGCGCGTCGTGCAGTCGGACCGGGTCAGCTTGTGGAGGCGGTCCAGCAGGGGACCGGCGTCCCGGACATAGCGGCGGACCGCCGAGTCCGTCCACTCTCCCGTGCCGTACCCGTGGAAGCGCAGGTGCAGTTCGACCAGGCGGGAGACGTCCTTCACGAGGTCGTTGGGGTACTTGAGCGCCGTCATGCGCTTCTTCGTCATCTTGGCCCCGACCACCTCGTGGTGGTGGAAGGAGACCCGGCCGTCCTTCTCGAAGCGACGGGTGCGGGGCTTGCCGATGTCGTGCAGCAGGGCAGCCAGGCGCAGGGCCAGATCGGGCCCTTCGCTCTCCAGGGCCATCGCCTGCTCCAGGACGATGAGCGTGTGGTCGTAGACGTCCTTGTGCCGGTGGTGCTCGTCCCGCTCCAGACGCAGCGCAGGCAGCTCGGGGAGGACGTGTTCGGCCAGCCCGGTCTCCACCAGCAGGCTCAGGCCCTTGCGGGGGTGAGGGGAGAGGATGAGCTTGTTCAGTTCGTCCCGGACGCGCTCTGCGGAGACGATGCCGATCCGCCCGGCCATGTCCTTCATGGCCTTGACCACCTCGGGCGCCACCTCGAAGTCGAGCTGCGCGGCGAACCTGGCTGCCCGCATCATCCTGAGCGGGTCGTCCGAGAAGGAGTCCTCGGGAGTGCCGGGAGTCCGCAGCACACGCGCCGCCAGATCGTCCAGTCCGCCGTGCGGGTCGATGAACACCTGCTCGGGAAGCGCGACCGCCATGGCGTTCACCGTGAAGTCGCGCCTGACGAGATCTTCCTCGATGGAGTCGCCGTAGGCCACCTCGGGCTTGCGCGAGGTGCGGTCGTACGCCTCCGACCGGTAGGTGGTCACCTCGATCTGCCAGCTCCGGTCGACGTCCCCGACGCGAGAGTCTTTCTGCGCCCCCACCGTGCCGAAGGCGATGCCGACCTCCCAGACCGCGTCCGCCCACGGTCGCAGGATCTTCAGTACGTCCTGGGGACGGGCATCGGTCGTGAAGTCCAGGTCGTTCCCGAGCCGGCCCAGCAACGCATCCCTGACCGATCCGCCGACCAGGGCGAGGGAGAACCCGGCCTCCTGGAAGCGGCGGGCGAGATCGTCGGCGACCGGGGCGATCCGCAGCGGTTCACTCACCGCGGGGGACTGCTCCCGACTCAGGACACTGGGGCTGACTTCATTGGCGTTCGGCACAACAGAAAAGGGTACGTGGCCCGGACGGAGACAGGCGCCTGGGCGGATCGCCCACCGAATGCGACCCTTTTTGCACCGCTCCCCTTATAGGGGCACATACACGGCGACCTCGTTCGGCGACGGATCTTGTGGCCCACTCCGCGGCACTTCCTCTCGGCGCACATCGTTACCATGCGTGGACGCACATTCCGACGACCACTGATCACGACGAGGGACGGGCGAGCGCGTGGCCGAGGCGGCAGACTTCCAGGGGACCAGTCCCTCTCCTGCCCGCCGGTGGCTCCGGCGCACCACGGCACTGCTCGCCGGGGCGCCCCTGCTGGCCGGTCTCGTGCAGCTGCCGGCCGCCGGCCCGGCGCACGCCGAGGGCAGGGCCGGCGCCCGGGCCGAGGCCGACGCCGGCCCGGTGGCCGTCGCCGTGGACTCGCTCACCCCCTCGGCACCCACGGACGGCGACACGGTGACGGTGTCCGGCACCGTGACCAATACCGGCAAGCGGGCCGTCACCGACGCCCACGTGGGCCTGCGCGTCGGTCCCGAGGTCGACACCCGGTCGTCCGTCGACGCGATCGCCAAGGACGGCGACGATCTCCGGGGCCCGATCTCCCCGGAGATCGCCGACAAGTACACCGAGAAGTTCTCCAAGCTCGCTCCGGGTGTCGCCGAGCACTTCAACATCTCCGTGCCGGTCGAAGACCTGGACCTCGGCGCCGACGGCGTCTACGAGTTCGCCGTCTCGCTCTCCGGACAGACCTCGGCGCAACCGTGGGAGCAGGTCCTCGGGATCCAGCGGACCTTCCTGCCCTGGCAGCCCGACGGGGCCGGCACCCGGACCAAGACCACGGCCCTGTGGCCGCTCGTGTCGACCACGCACATGGCCGCCGAGACCGGGCCGAACGAGGAGCAGACCCCGGTCTTCCTCAACGACGACCTGGCCAAGGAGATCTCCCCCGGCGGCCGTCTGAACCAGATGGTGACGCTGGGCAAGGACCTCGACGTCACCTGGGTCGTGGACCCGGATCTGCTGGCCTCGGTGGACGCGATGACCGGCAGCTACAGCGTGCAGGACGAGGGCACGACCACCGCCGGCACCCACCAGGCGGTCGCCAAGCAGTGGCTCGCCGACCTGCAGGACGCGGTGGCCGACAAGGAGGTGGTCGCCCTCCCCTTCGCCGACCCCGACCTGGCGTCCCTGGCCCACAACGGCACGGACGTCACCGGCTCGCTGAGCCAGCTCAAGGAAGCGACGGACGTCGTCAACAACACGGTCGAGCCGATCCTCCACGTGAAACCGAGCACCGACTTCGCCTGGCCCGTGGACGGCGCCGTCGACCAGTCGATCGTCAAGGTCGCGACCTCAGCCGGCGCCGACAAGGTGATCGCTCGCAGCGACAGCATGCAGGAGACCGGCGGCCTGCCGTACACGCCATCGGCGGCCCGACCCATCGGCGGCGGGACCACGGCCGTCGTCGCGGACGCCCGGCTGTCCACGGCGTTCGACGGCGACCTGACGAAGGCATCGTCGTCCACCCTGGCCGTGCAGCGCTTCCTCGCCGAGAGCCTCTCCCTGGGCCTCCAGACCGAGAAGCAGCGCAGCATCGTCATCGCCCCGCAGCGCATGCCCTCGGGCAGCCAGGCCCGCGCGATGGCCGAGGCGCTTCGGGCCCTGCAGAGCGGCACCTGGTCCGAGCCCCAGAAACTGGCGGCTGCCGCCTCGGCCAAGCCGGACCCGGACGCGACCACCAGGGTGCCGAGGGCCTCGTCCTACCCCTCCGCTCTGCGCAAGAACGAACTGCCCCACTCGGCGTTCGTGGCAAGCGCCCGGACCCAGGACGCGCTCGAGAACTTCAAGGTCGTCCTGTCGGACCCGACCCGAGTGGTGACCCCCTTCGGACGCGCCCTGAACCGCGAGATGTCCGCGTCCTGGCGGGGCCGGGCCTCCGAGGCGGCGTCCTTCCGCACCGGTGTGAGGTCGCATCTGGACGGGCTCACCGGCGGAGTCAGACTGATCGACAAGTCCGAGACGAAGCTCTCCGGGCGCAGCGCAACGATTCCCGTGACGGTGCAGAACAACCTGGTGCAGGACGTCGGCCCCCTGGTGCTGCGACTCACCTCGACCAGTCCCACCCGCCTCGAGATCGGCGGCGCCGACTACGAGGAGCAGCCGATCTCGGTCTCGGGCGGCCACAGCCAGTCGGTGAAGTTCACCACCTCGGCCAACGCCAACGGCCGGGCGACGGTGATCGCCCAGCTGTACACGCAGGACGGCCGCAGGTACGGCGAGCCGGTCAGCTTCGACGTCAAGGTCACCGAGATCACCGCCACCGTGATGCTCGTCATCGGCGGCGGTGTCCTGCTGCTCGTCCTGGCCGGCTTCCGGATGTACACGCAGCGCAAGCGCGCCGCGGCCAGGGACGCCGAGAAGGCCGCCTCCGGCGATTCGGAGGGGTCGGAGGGGTCGGAGGATCCCGGGGACGACTCGGAGAGCACGGAGAACCCGAACGGGGCCGACGGACGTCTGAAGAAGGAGTCCGGGGCACCGGCGCGGGCAGGCGACCCGGAGCAGCCGAGTGACCCGACACCGGACACCGCAGCGGAAAGCGCCGACCCGTCCGGCACGGGTGAGAGAGTGGACCGTTGAGGATGTCGTGGCCGGTGGGCCCGGGACGATGAGGTGGGGTAACCATGAACGCGCCGTACGACGGTGACCGCGGTCAGGCCGTGGACGGCTCGGGGCACCCCCAGGGTCCGCCGCAGGACCCCGGCCGGACACCGCCGCAACCGCCTGCGGACATGTACCTCCAGGACGCCTACGACCAGGATCCCTACCGGGCGCAGGACCTCTCCGCGCAGGACCCGGTCTCCGAGGCGCTGTACGACCGCGCCTCGCACCCCCCGCCGCCACCCGGCGCCCACCCGCAGCAACCGCTGTACTCACAGCCCGCCCAGTCCCCCCATGCCCCGGACCCACGCGTGTGGGCCCAGCCCCCGGCCCCGGAACCCGAGGGCCCGACGCAGTACCTGCCGTACGGCGACGACCCGCGGACCACCCGGTTCGTCGGCGTGGACGACCTGGTCTCCCAGGCCGGCGACCAGCGCCACGAACCGGATGCCTTCGCCCACCTCTTCCGCGACCAGCAGCACGGCGGCGGCCATCCCTCCTACGACGGCCGGTCCTCCTACGACGACCACACCTCGGTGCCCGCCCCGGCGCCCGGTCCGTACGGCGGGGCGCCGGGCCCGGTCCAGTACGGGGGCCCCCAGGGACCCGCGCCGTACGGGAACCCCCCGGCCCCCGGCCCGTACGGCAACCCGGCTGCCTCCTCCCCGCCGCACGAGCAGCACGCTGCGCCCGCGCCCGGCCAGTACGCGGTTGCCCCGACACCGGAAGCGGCCGAGGCTCCGCTCGAGGAGCCGGAGCCGGCCGCCGCACCCAAGAAGGGCGGACGTGCAGGCGGCCTGCTGAAGTCGAGCGCCGTGATGGCCGCCGGCACGATGGTCTCCCGGCTCACCGGGTTCATCCGGTCGGCACTGATCGTCTCGGCACTGGGCGTGGGCCTGCTCGGCGACACCTTCCAGGTCGCCTACCAACTGCCCACGATGATCTACATCCTCACCGTCGGCGGCGGCCTCAACTCGGTCTTCGTACCGCAGCTCGTACGGGCCATGAAGGATGACGACGACGGTGGCGAGGCCTACGCGAACCGCCTGCTGACCCTGGTCATGGTGGCGCTCGGCGCGCTCACCGTGCTCACGGTCTTCGGCGCGCCCCTGCTGATCCGGCTGCTGTCCAACCCCGTCGCCAGTGACCCGGCGGCGAACGAAGTCGGCATCACCTTCGTCCGCTACTTCCTGCCGTCCATCTTCTTCATGGGCCTGCACGTGGTGATGGGACAGGTCCTCAACGCCCGCGGCAGGTTCGGCGCGATGATGTGGACCCCGGTCCTGAACAACATCGTCATCATCGTGACCCTGGGCATGTTCATCTGGGTCTACGGCACCGCGGAAAGCTCCGGCATGAAGGTCACGAGCATCCCGCCGGAGGGCGAGCGGCTGCTCGGCATCGGTGTGCTGCTGGGCCTCATCGTGCAGTCCCTGGCCATGATCCCGTACCTGCGGGAAACGGGCTTCCGGCTGCGGCCTCGCTTCGACTGGAGGGGGCACGGACTCGGCAAGGCCGTCACCCTCGCCAAGTGGACGGTCCTGTTCGTGCTCGCCAACCAGGCCGGCGCCATGATCGTCATCCAGCTCTCCACCGCGGCGGGCAAGGCGTCTCCCGTCGACGGCACCGGCTTCGCCGCCTACGCCAACGCACAGCTCATCTGGGGCCTGCCCCAGGCCATCATCACCGTTTCGCTGATGGCCGCCCTGCTGCCCCGGATCTCCCGCTCGGCGGCCGAGGAGGACGGCGGTGCGGTCCGGGACGACATCTCCCAGGGCCTGCGCACGACGGCCGTCGCCATCATTCCCGTCTCCTTCGGCTTCCTCGCCCTCGGCATCCCGATGTGCACCCTCATGTTCGGCTCCTCGGGCACCAGCGAAGCCACCAACATGGGCTACATGCTGATGGCCTTCGGCCTCGGTCTCATTCCGTACTCCGTGCAGTACGTCGTCCTGCGCGCCTTCTACGCCTACGAGGACACGCGGACCCCCTTCTACAACACGGTCATCGTGGCAATCGTCAATGCCTCCGCCTCCGGGCTGTGTTACCTCCTGCTGCCCGCCCGCTGGGCCGTTGTCGGCATGGCCGCCTCCTACGGCCTGGCCTACGTGATCGGCGTGGGTGTCGCCTGGCGCAGGCTGCGCAAGCGGCTCGGCGGAGACCTGGACGGCGCCCGGGTGCTGCGGACGTACGCACGGCTGTGCATCGCCTCCGTGCCGGCCGCCCTGATCAGCGGTGCCGCCTGCTACGCCATCGGCCACGCGCTCGGTCAGGGCGCCGTGGGGTCGCTCGCCGCGCTGCTGGCCGGCGGGCTGCTGCTGTTCGGTGTCTTCTTCGTGGCCGCCCGCCGCATGCGCATCGAGGAAGTCAACTCTCTGGTCGGCATGGTGCGCGGACGCCTGGGACGCTGAGAGCCGGGGTAGGCGCACAACCATCGTCCGCCGCCGTGTGTCGTGCATAGCGGCGGACTGTGGGCACAATTGGGTTCGGCGTCGGACGCGCTGATCGGAAGTCGGACGACGCGCACGGAATGGGGAGGCAGGAACGACGGTGGCGGAACGGAGCACAGCTGCCGTCGACGTGGCAGACAACAGCGGTGAAGAACCGCTGACCGCACAGGCGGACCAGTCCACGGCCGACGGGGTGGCCAACAACCGGGAGCGGGACACGGACAGCGACGAGGTACAAGGGGCCCCCACGGGCGAGGACTCCGGCACGTCCTCGCCTCCCGACCCGCACAGCGGACACAAGCTCGCCAGACGCTACCGCCTCGAGGAATGCGTCACCCGTCTGGACGGCTTCAGCAGTTGGCGCGCCGTCGACGAGAAGCTCCGCCGGGCCGTCGGCGTCCACATCCTTCCGGCCGACCATGCCCGGGCCCGGTCGGTGCTGGCCTCCGCACGCTCCTCCGCCCTGCTCGGCGATCCCCGCTTCGTCCAGGTGCTGGACGCCGTGGAGGACGAGGACCTCGTCTACGTCGTTCACGAATGGCTCCCCGACGCCACCGAGCTGACCGCTCTGCTCGCCTCCGGACCCCTGGAGGTGTACGACGCCTACCAGATGGTCAGTCAGGTCGCGGCAGCCATGGCGGCCGCCCATCGCGAGGGCCTGTCCCACCTGAGGCTGAGCCCCAACGCGGTACTGCGCACGTCCACGGGCCAGTGGCGGATCCGCGGACTCGCCGTCAACGCCGCGCTGCGCGGGATCAGTTCCGACACCCCGCAGCGCACCGACACCGAGGCCATCGGCGCCCTGCTGTACGCCACGCTCACCCAGCGCTGGCCCTACGAGGACGATGCCCACGGTCTGGTCGGCCTGCCGAAGGACATCGGTCTCATCCCTCCGGACCAGGTGCGTGCGGGTGTCCACCGGGGCCTGTCGGAGCTCGCCATGCGGGCGCTCGCCAACGACGGGGCGACCGCTTCCCGGCACGAGGCACCGTGCACCACGCCGGAGGAGCTGGTGAAGGCGATCGGCGAGATGCCCCGCATCCGCCCGCCGGAACCGGCGTACACCGCCCCGCCCGCGTACCAGGGCACGGCCTATCAGCAGGGCGCCTACGGCCGCTCGGCACCACGCCCCGGCACTGCCCAGCCGGCACCGACGCCGCCGCCTCCGTTGCAGAGCCGTACCGGCAAGGCACTCAAGTGGGGCGTCTCCGCACTGCTGATCGCCGCGCTCGGCCTCGGCAGCTGGCAGCTGGCGGACGCGCTCATGGAGCGGGGCGGCAAGGCCGACGACCCGGACCGGACACAGACGGTGGACGGCGACAACGACAAGGGCCCGAAGGCACCCACGTCCGGCAAACCGGTCTCGATCACCGGGGCGCGGGACTTCGACCCCTTCGGCGACCAGTCCGAGAAGCCGTCCGAGGTGGGCAACGTCTACGACAACGACCCGTCCACCTACTGGCAGACGGACTACTATCTCAGCTCCGACTTCGGCCGCCTCAAGGACGGGGTCGGCGTCATCCTGGACCTCGGCAAGGTCCAGCAGGTCGGAAAGGTGACCGTCACCTTCCTCGGGAACACGTCCGTCGAACTGCGCAGCGCGAGCGCGGACGCCGCAGGGGAGCCGACCTCCTTCGACGGCTTCCAGAAGGTTGCCGAAGGCTCTGGCACGACGGTGGAACTCAAGCCGGGCAAGGCGCTCAAGAGCCGGTACCTCCTGGTGTGGCTCACCGATCTGCCGATGCAGGCGAACGGCGAATGGCGCGGCCGCCTGGCCGACGTCAAGGTGACCAGCTGACGGCATCCGACTCGAAGAGGGAGTGTGATGGCGAGCGGCACGAGTCATGACGGCGTGGCCGATCAGGAGCTGCTCGCCCGCCATGTCGAGGGAGACCCCGACGCCTTCGGCGAGCTGGTGCGCCGGCACCGGGACCGCCTGTGGGCCGTGGCCCTTCGGACGCTCGGGGACCGTGAGGAAGCTGCTGACGCCGTCCAGGACGCGCTCGTCTCCGCCTACCGGGCCGCCCACACCTTCCGTGGGCAGGCAGCCGTCACCACCTGGCTGCACCGGATCACCGTGAACGCCTGTCTGGACCGTGCCCGCAAGGCCGCCTCACGGAAGACCGCGCCCGTCGACGACACCGAGCGCCTGGAGCAGCTCCTGGAGCCGCACGAGTCGGCCTCCGCTCCCGCCGAACGCAACGACCTGCACCGCCAGCTGCTGGAGGCCCTGGGCACGCTGCCGGAGGACCAGCGGGCCGCCCTGGTCCTGGTGGACATGCAGGGTTACCCCGTCGCTGAGGCCGCCCGGGTCCTCGATGTGCCGACCGGCACGATCAAGAGCCGATGCGCCCGCGGCAGAGCCAGACTGCTTCCGCTCCTCACCCATCTCCGTCCGGAGGGCAGCGGCGGAACGACGAGACGGGGCACGGAGCGGAACCGGACGCCGGGGGCATCCGTCCCACCCGCAGCGGGACCGCGCCGTGCGGATCCGACGGGAACAGGGCCGAGCGATTCAACCGCAGTGAAGGGCGGAGGTGGACGAGCGTGACGTCGTCGACGACTGACATGACCGGACACCCCGATGTCGCGGAGCTCTCCGACCTCACCGAGGGCCTCCTTCCGACCGCGCGGACCTCGGACATACAGCGGCACCTGGACACCTGCGAGCTCTGCGCGGACGTCTACGCCTCACTGGAGGAGATCCGGGGGCTGCTCGGCACCACGCCGACACCCCCACGCATGCCGGACGACGTGGCCGACCGTATTGACGCCGCTCTGGCCGCCGAGGCGCGGCTGACCGCGGGCACTCCGGAGACACCTCCGACGGCCCACGACGATGCGCGTGTTTCACGTGAAACATCGGCATCGGCGGACCGACCCGCCGGGCACGCCCGTTCCTCCTCCACCGGCCCCGGACGCAAGGGCCGCAGGCGAGGCGGGCGGCGCAGGGTCGCAGTCCTGGGTGCCGTGGCCGCCGCTGCCGCCATCGGACTGGGCTCTGTCATCGTGTCCGCCCTCACTGAGGGCTCCACTCCCGAGGGCACCGTCCACGAGCAGCAGACCGCACTCGCCGACACCTTCTCCGAGGGCCGGCTCGAAGACAAGGTCACCGGCCTCGTCGCGGGTCAGCAGAGTGGGTCGCGGACACCACGCAGCTTCGGCGTGGAGTCGGAGAACGGCACGGAGACGGGTGCCGAGAACCACATCTTCAAGCAGCCGACGGTGCCGGAGTGCATTCAGAGGGGGATCGGCCGCGACGACGCGGTGATCGCCACCGAGGAAGGCGTCTACAAAGGCAAGGAAGCACTCCTCGTAGTGCTGCCCGACACCTCGAACGACACCAGGGTCACTGCTTACGTCGTCGATTCCGCCTGCGTGAGGCAGCCCGCCGTCGGCAAGGCCGAAATCCTCCTGACCCGTTCCTACGCGCGCTCGTAGCGGCTGACCGTCCTCTTCTTCCGGCATTCCCTGCGGCGTCCCCGCTCCGTCCCTGTGCGCCCGGGCACAGCGGGAATGCGCGCCCCGTAGGATCCGTTAGGTCGGGTGAGAGTTCCGAGTGCAGCTCCACCCGGCCCTGAAGACACAGTCCAGAGACGAGGAATGAAGCCGTGAGCGACGTCCGAAACGTGATCATCATCGGCTCCGGGCCCGCCGGCTACACGGCGGCGCTCTACACCGCGCGCGCCTCCCTGAAGCCGCTGGTGTTCGAGGGTGCCGTGACTGCGGGCGGAGCACTGATGAACACCACCGAGGTGGAGAACTTCCCTGGATTCCAGGACGGAGTCATGGGCCCCGAGCTCATGGACAACATGCGGGCCCAGGCGGAGCGCTTCGGTGCGGAACTGATCCCGGACGATGTCGTGGCCGTCGACCTGTCCGGTGAGATCAAGACCGTCACCGACACCGCGGGCACCGTCCACCAGGCCAAGGCCGTCATCGTCACCACCGGATCGCAGCACCGCAAGCTCGGTCTGCCGAACGAGGACGCCCTCTCCGGCCGTGGTGTCTCCTGGTGCGCGACCTGCGACGGCTTCTTCTTCAAGGACCAGGACATCGCCGTGATCGGTGGCGGTGACACCGCGATGGAGGAGGCCACGTTCCTCTCCCGCTTCGCCAAGTCCGTGACGATCGTCCACCGCCGGGACACTCTGCGCGCCTCCAAGGCGATGCAGGAGCGCGCTTTCGCCGACCCCAAGATCAGGTTCGTCTGGGACAGCGAGGTCGCCGAGGTCCAGGGCGACCAGAAGCTGTCGGGCCTGAAGCTGCGGAACGTCAAGAACGGCGAACTCTCGGACCTGCCGGTGACCGGCCTGTTCATCGCGATCGGCCACGACCCGCGCACCGAGCTCTTCAAGGGTCAGCTCGACCTTGACCCGGAGGGCTACCTGAAGGTCGACGCCCCGTCGACCCGCACCAATCTGACCGGTGTCTTCGGCGCCGGTGACGTGGTCGACCACACGTACCGCCAGGCGATCACCGCCGCCGGTACCGGATGCTCCGCGGCTCTCGACGCCGAGCGCTTCCTTGCCGCGCTGAGCGACGAGGACCAGGCGGAGCCCGAGAAGACCGCTGTCTGACCCCCACTCCCACGCACCAACCAGTTAAGGAGCCCGCCGTGGCCGGCACCCTCAAGCATGTAACCGACGCCTCCTTCGACGAGGACGTCCTCAAGAGCGACAAGCCTGTCCTGGTGGACTTCTGGGCCGCCTGGTGCGGTCCGTGCCGCCAGATCGCGCCGTCCCTCGAGGCGATCGCCGCCGAGTACGGTGACAAGATCGAGATCGTCAAGCTGAACATCGACGAGAACCCGGGAACGGCTGCCAAGTACGGCGTCATGTCCATCCCGACCCTGAACGTGTACCAGGGTGGCGAGGTCGCGAAGACCATCGTCGGTGCCAAGGCGAAGGGCGCGATCATCCGCGACCTTGAGGACTTCATCGCCGACTGACGTTTCACGTGAAACACGCATGGGCCGATCCAGCGGATCGGCCCATTGCTTTTCGGCAGCCTGCGACGGCGGCACACGCTCCCGATCCTTCCGTCAGAGAGGTCGGAGCACTGGCTCCTTCTGGACGGCTCCAAGCAGTCGGTCCAGTGCCATCTCCACGTCCTCCTTCCAGGACAGCGTCGACCGTAGGTCGAGCCGCAGTCGCGGATGACGAGCATGGGGACGGACCGTCTTGAAGCCCACGGCCAGCAGATGATCTGCGGGCAGGACGCAGGCGGGCTCCTTCCAGCGGGCGTCGCCGAAGGCCTCGATCGCTTTGAAGCCACGGCGCAGCAGATCCTTGGCGACCGTCTGCACCATGACCCGCCCCAGTCCCTGTCCCTGGTAACCGGGCATCACGAAGGCGGTCATCAGCTGCACCGCATCGGGTGAGACGGGGCTGGTGGGAAACGCCGTCGAACGCGGTACGTACGCGGGCGGTGCGTAGAGAACGAATCCCGCCGGAACGTCATCGACGTAGACCACCCGCCCGCACGACCCCCAGTCCAGCAGGACGGCCGAGATCCAGGACTCCTTTTCCAGGGCCGACGTGCCTGCTTCTACCGCGGCTTCACCGCTGACGGGATCCAGTTCCCAGAAGACACACGAGCGACAGCGCTGGGGAAGGTCCTGAAGGTTGTCCAGCGTGAGCGGTACGAGCCGGCGCCCCATGAAGGCTGTTCCTCGCTTCCTTCGCCCGCCGCGTCGCGGGCGGCTGTCAGAGCGCTCCGTTCCCTGAGCAGGCTGCCGATGAACCCACCGACCGCGCCCAGCCCCAGGCCCGCGCTCACCAGTTCGGTACGGCTCATCGTTCGCATGGCCCCTGCCTTCCTTTCAGAGGTACTGCCAGGTGACAAAGCCATCCTCTGCGCATCGTATCCACGATGCGGTGGCCCCGACACCGACGCAAAGCAAAGGGCGGGCCGTGTTCCGGTATGCACCGGACACGGCCCGCCCTGCCGTCAGTGGAACGCCGTCGGACGCCTGCCTAGCCCCACATCACGAGTCCGGCTCCTCGTCCTCCAGCAGGCCCTTCTGGAGCACCGGACCCTCCCCGGGAGCAAGGCTGCCGAGGATCCGCTCCAGGTCTTCCATGGAGGCGAACTCCACGGTGATCTTGCCCTTCTTCTGCCCGAGGTCGACCTTGACGCGTGTCTCGAAGCGATCCGAAAGGCGTGTGGCCAGGTCCGAGAGCGCCGGTGAAACCAGCGAACCGGCCCTCGGTCCCTTGGCACGCTGGGGCTTCTGGGGCCGCGAACCCATCAGGGTCACGATCTCCTCCACCGACCGCACCGAGAGCCCCTCGGCCACGATGCGGTGGGCCAGCCGATCCTGCTCCTCCGGGTCGTCGACAGAGAGCAGGGCTCGTGCGTGCCCGGCCGACAGGACACCTGCGGCCACACGAGTCTGGACCTTCGGGGAGAGCTTGAGCAGTCGCAGCGTATTCGAGACCTGGGGACGGGAACGCCCGATACGGTCCGCCAGCTGGTCATGCGTGCAGTTGAAGTCCTTCAGCAACTGGTCGTAGGCGAAGGCCTCTTCCAACGGGTTCAGCTGCGCCCGGTGAAGGTTCTCCAGGAGGGCGTCCAGAAGAAGCTTCTCGTCCTCTGTCGCCCGGACGATCGCCGGAATGGCATCCAGTTCCAGCTCGCGGCAGGCGCGAAAGCGACGCTCGCCCATGATGAGCTCGTAGTGACCCGGTCCGGTCGGCCGCACCACGACCGGCTGGAGGAGCCCCACCTCTCTGATGGAGGTGACCAGCTCGGCCAGCGCATCGTCGTCGAAGTCCTTACGCGGCTGCTTCGGGTTCGGTGTGATGGCGTCGAGCGGCACCTCAGCGAAGTGCGCGCCCATGGGAGCCCTGAGCCCCTCCGCGCCGCTGGGAGCCGTCGGCTCCTCTGTTTCACGTGAAACAGCGGGCAGCGTGGCTACCTTCGCTGCGGCCACTCCCCGTTCGTTCGGCACCCGGGGCACCGCCCCCGTGGACGCGGCAGCCGCGCTTCCCAGCGCCGCCGACGCCACGGACTTCTCCGTCGGAGCGTTGGGGATCAGTGCGCCCAGACCACGGCCCAGCCCCCTCCGTCGCTCACTCACTGGATCCCCTCCACCATGTTCGGATCATTCTGGGCGCCGAGGTGGGCCTGCGTCGCGTCATAGGCGACGCCCACCCCCTTCAGTGCCATCTCACGTGCCGCCTCCAGATAGGAGAGGGCGCCACTTGATCCTGGATCGTATGTCAGAACCGTCTGCCCATAGCTCGGAGCCTCGGAGATACGGACCGAGCGGGGAATGCTGGTCCGCAGCACCTCGTCGCCGAAGTGGCTGCGGACCTCGTCCGCGACCTGGGACGCGAGGCGCGTCCGGCCGTCGTACATGGTGAGCAGGATGGTCGACACGTGCAGCGCGGGGTTGAGGTGCCCACGGACCAGGTCGACGTTGCGCAGCAGCTGCCCCAGACCTTCCAGCGCGTAGTACTCGCACTGGATCGGGATCAGTACTTCCTGGCCCGCGACGAGCGCGTTGACGGTCAGCAGTCCAAGCGAGGGCGGGCAGTCGATGAGGATGTAGTCCAGCGGCTGCTCATAGGCCGAGATCGCCCGCTGGAGCCGGCTCTCACGTGCAACCAACGAGACCAGCTCGATCTCCGCACCGGCGAGGTCGATCGTGGCGGGGGCACAGAAGAGCCCCTCGACATCGGGGACCGGCTGGACCACTTCGGAGAGCGGCTGGCTCTCGACCAGTACGTCGTAGATGGATGGGACGTCGGCGTGATGGTCGATGCCCAGAGCAGTGGAGGCGTTCCCCTGAGGGTCAAGGTCGACGACCAGAACCCGGGCTCCATGCAGAGCGAGCGACGCGGCAAGGTTCACAGTCGTCGTCGTCTTGCCCACGCCTCCCTTCTGGTTGGCCACCACCATGACCCGGGTCTGCTCCGGGCGTGGCAGCCCTTCGCCGGCGCGGCCCAGAGCTTCCACCGCCAGCTGGGCAGCTCGACCGATCGGAGTGTCGTCCATCGGAGGCGGTGTTTCACGTGAAACATCCGCTCCCATCGACTCGGTACGGGGACCGGGGACCGGATCGGTCATCGGTCCCGCGATATTGGCGTCGGACCGCAAGGATTCACTCTCCTCGACTTCAGGCTCGCAATGAACAGAGCCTCCCATGTCTTCGGGGTCATGAACCAGTGAGGCCTGGTGTTCTGTGGAGAAATCCACCTCTGTGGACAACTCCGTGCTCTTTCCGAGCGACCCGAGAGGCTTTCGGTCGCGGGGGTCTGCCGCGGCGCGGCCGCGACTGATGATGCCGTGCAGCAGTGAGCGACGTTTCACGTGAAACACGATGCACAGCAGTAGATGCCGAACTGCCGCGACACTCCGGCACGCACAGGCAGGGCAGCTTGTGTGGAGTACGACCGACGATCGAGCTTATCCGCGACGCCGACGCGTCCGGCCCGTCCGGGCCGCCTTGGCCCGCTTGGCGGCAAAACGCACGCCGCCGGGGCTCTCCCCGACCTCGACCCGCACCACGGTGGACAGAGGATCCACGACCCCCTGCCCGACCTGAACGATGGATGTCTCCTCAGCGCCCAGCTTGCTCAGCGCCGCGGTCGCGGCCTTGAGCTCCTCCTCGGCCGTGTCGCCCTTGAGCGCCAGCATCTCGCCGTAGGGGCGCAGCAGGGGAATGCCCCATGTGGCCAAGCGGTCCAGCGGAGCGACGGCACGGGCCGTCACCACGTGCACCGGTGACATCTTGCCCATGACCTCCTCGGCCCGGCCGCGGACCACCGTGACATGGTCCAGGCCCAGCAACTCCACGACCTCGGTCAGGAAGTTCGTGCGTCGCAGCAGCGGTTCCAGCAACGTGATCTTGAGATCGTCCCGCACCAGCGCCAGCGGAATGCCGGGCAGACCGGCCCCCGAGCCGACGTCGCACACCGTCACTCCCTCGGGCACGACCTCCGAAAGCACCGCGCAGTTCAGCAGGTGCCGCTCCCACAGGCGAGGCACTTCACGCGGACCGATCAGACCGCGCTTCACCCCCGCCTCGGCAAGCAGTTCCGCATAGCGGACCGCATCCGCGTAGCGATCACCGAACACGTCGCGTGCCTGCTCGGGCACGGGGGGAAGCTCCGCTGCCTCCGACACGGGGACCGTCCTTCCGTACGGCACCGGGCGCGCGAGGCGTCGGTGCCAGAACCACCAGAACTATCAGGCTGACAAAATTCGGCCCCGTCTGCGCAACAGACGGGGCCGGAGAACGAGAGGACCGATCAGGCGGGAAGCACGACGACGAAGCGCTCCGGCTCCTCGCCCTCGGACTCACTGCGCAGTCCCGCCGCCTTGACCGCGTCGTGCACGACCTTGCGCTCGAACGGCGTCATCGGCTTCAGCCGCACGGACTCGCCACTGCTCTTGACCTCGGCAGCGGCCTTGGCCCCCAGCTCGGACAGCTCGGTGCGCTTCTTGGCCCGGTAGCCCGCGACGTCGAGCATCAGCCGGCTGCGGTCGCCGGTGTCCCGGTGCACCGCCAGGCGCGTGAGCTCCTGCAGAGCCTCCAGCACCTCGCCGTCCCGGCCGACCAGCTTCTGCAGGTCCCGGCTGTTGCTGTCGCTGATGATCGAGACGGAGGCGCGGTCGGCCTCGACGTCCATGTCGATGTCGCCGTCGAGGTCGGCGATGTCGAGCAGACCCTCCAGGTAGTCCGCGGCGATCTCGCCCTCCTGCTCGAGGCGGGTGAGGGTGTCTGCGCCCTCGGCAGCGGCGGAGGTGGTGCCTTCCGTCACGGGATGGACTCCTTCTTACTTCTTCGACGGGGACTTGGGCCGCTGTGGACCCTTGCGCTGTCCGGACTGGGCCTTGCTGCGGCCGCCACCGGACTTCTGAGCCGGCTTCTTGGCAGCGGCGGCGGGCTTGTTGCCCTGCTTGGTGTCCTGCTTGCTGCCGGGCTTGGCATCCTGCGGCTCGTCCGACTTGTCGAGCGACGTCTTCGGCTCGGCCTCACCGGCGGTCCTGGCCTGGCGCTGGGACTTGCTCTGCCGCTTGGGCTGCTGCCGCTTGGGTGTGGCCGCGGCCGGCGTACCGTCCGCGCTCTGGGCGGCGACGGCGGTGTCGTTCTTCTCCACGTTGCCGTCGGGCTGAGCGGCCAGGCCCGCCTTGTTCAGGCCGTTGATGAACTTGCGCTCGAACTCGTTGCGGTCGCGGCCCTTGGCGACAATGGCCTTCACGACGGCCTTCTGGCCCCGGCCACGCGTCTTGCCGTGCTCCATGACGCTCTTGTGCAGCCGCTCCAGGTAGGAGGCCTGCGCCTTGGAGCCCGGAGTCGGGTTGTTGCGGATGACGTACATCTGCTGGCCCATGGTCCACACGTTGGTGGTCAGCCAGTAGACGAGGACACCGACGGGGAAGTTGACACCGAAGACGGCGAACATGACGGGGAAGATGTACATCAGCATCTTCTGCTGCTGCATGAACGGCGTCTTCACCGTGGTGTCCACGTTCTTCGTCATCAGCTGGCGCTGGGTGAAGAACTGCGAGGCCGACATCAGCACGATCATGATGGCGGTGACGACGCGGACGTCGGTCAGAGAGGCGCTGAGGGCGGTGACGTCGCTCTCGCTGCTGAAGAACTTGGAGGCCAGCGGGGCCCCGAAGATGTGTGCCTTCTGCGCGCTCTCCAGCAGGTCCTGGTTGACCGCGCCGATGGTGTCCCCGGACGCGATGCCGTTGAGCACGTGGTAGAGGGCGAAGAAGAACGGGGACTGCGCCAGGATGGGAAGGCACGAGGAGAGCGGGTTCGTACCCGTCTCCTTGTACAGCTTCATCATCTCTTCGGACTGACGCTGCTTGTCGTTCTTGTAGCGCTCCTGGATCTTCTTCATCTCCGGCTGGAGCGTCTGCATCCCGCGCGTCGCCTTGATCTGCTTCACGAAGAGCGGGATCAGGCAGATACGGATGAGGATCACCAGGGACACGATGGACAGGCCCCAGGCCCATCCGGTGTCAGGTCCGAAGATCGCCCCGTACACCGTGTGGAACTGGACGATGACCCAGGAGACGGGCCAGGTGATGAAGCTGAAGAGGCTGGCAATCGTGTCCACTAATCATGCTCCTTGGGCATGGGGCGAGGTCTCTGCGGCCGGGCCCGGGGGACCGGACTGGCTCGTGGGAGCCGGCCGTCCTTCGGTGGCCGGTTCGGCGGCGGAGGTCCCGCCCTTGCGTGCCCGCCAAGCGGCACGCAGTTGTTCGTGCCACCGCGGGCGCTTGCGCGGCGGAACATGGTCCACGCCGCCCAGCGACCACGGATTGCACCGCAGGATGCGCCAGGCGGTCAGCGCTGTGCCCTTGACGGCTCCGTGCCGGTCGATGGCCGTGTAGCCGTAGTGGGAACACGACGGGTAGTACTTGCACACCGGCCCCAGCAGCGGACTGATCGTCCACTGGTAGAGCTTGATCAGTGCCAGCAGTGGGTACTTCATCGCGCGCCCCCTCCCAGTAGCCGCGCCAGGGCGGCGTCCAGGTCTCGGGCCAGCTGTGCATGGTCGGCGTCGCCCGCACCGGGCAGCGCTCGTACGACTACCAGGCTACCGGGGGGAAACAGGTCGATCCGGTCGCGCATCAGATGGCGAAGCCTGCGCTTCACCGTGTTGCGCACGACCGCGCCACCCACGGCTTTGCTCACGACGAAACCCGCACGTGTCCGGGGAGCGCTCTCCCCAGGCGCGTGCGGGTCCGTGGCACCGCTTCGAAGATGGACGACAAGGGCCGGGCGACCGGCCCGGCGCCCCCGTCGTACCGCGGTCGCGAAGTCCTCGCGCCGCCTCAGCCGGTTCTCGGTGGGCAGCACGATGTCATGACCTGACCGGGATCAGGCGGACAGACGGGCGCGACCCTTGCTGCGGCGGGTCGCCAGAATCGCGCGGCCGGCACGGGTACGCATACGCAGCCGGAAACCGTGGGTCTTCGCACGACGGCGGTTGTTCGGCTGGAAGGTGCGCTTGCTCACTCGGGGGCTCCAGAAAGATTCGGGGTTGGCGGGGTGCCGTCCTGGCTGTCACCGTGCGCCCACGAGTAGCTCGCGTTACGCCCGAGTGCACCGCTTTTCGATCACCTTGGACGTGACCTGTGCCCATCGGAGGCAGGCGGCAGCAGCCATCGACAACTCGACCTCGTCACGGTACGTGGGACTGCGCCATTCGGTCAAACCAGCGGTGACCGGGAGACACTTGTCCACAGGCTGGGGACAACAACTTGAACCCTACCGGCCGCCCTGACTACCGTGGCTGAACTCCGATTCGTTCCCTTATCCCTGCCCCACCCGAGTTTCATCCCGACCCGTCCCCGAATCACACCTTCGAGGGACTCGTGAGAGAGCGTGCCCTGTGGCTGACGTACCTGCCGATCTTGCCGCAGTGTGGCCACGCGTACTGGAACAACTTCTCGGGGACACCCGCGGGCAGGGCGTCGAGTCGAAGGACGAGCACTGGATCCGGCGCTGCCAGCCGCTCGCGCTGGTCGCCGACACCGCCCTGCTCGCCGTGCCCAACGAATTCGCCAAAGGCGTGCTGGAGGGGCGTCTCGCCCCCGTCGTCGGCGAGACGCTGAGCCGCGAGTGCGGCCGGCCGATCCGCATCGCGATCACCGTCGACGAGACCGCCGGCGAGCCCGTCGGCCCCGCTCCGGCCCCGGCCCCGGCACCTCAGTCGTCGCCCGGCCGCCCGCCGTCCCGCTACGAGGAGCCGGAACTCCCCGCTCCGGGACAGGGCCGCGAGGACTACCGCGACGAGTACGAGGGATACGGCCGCTCCCGCGCCGACCAGCTCCCGACCGCCCGCGCCGACCAGCTCCCGACCGCCCGCGCCGACCAGCTCCCGACCGCCCGCCCTGCGTATCCGCAGGAGTACCAGCGCCCCGAGCCCGGCTCCTGGCCCCGCCCCGCCCCGCAGGACGACTACGGCTGGCAGCAGCAGCGCCTCGGCTTCCCGGAGCGGGACCCCTACGCGTCGCCCTCCCAGGAGCCCTACGGCCAGGAGCCGTCCCGGTACTCCCACGACTCCTACGAGCAGGACTACCGCCGCCCATCCCCGGAGCGCCCCTCGTACGACACCCCGCGCGTCGACTACGACCAGCCGCGGCCCGACTACGACGCGCCCCGCGGCGACTACGAGCAGTCCCGGGGTGACTACGACCAGCCACGCGGCGACTACGACAAACCCCGCCCGGACTACGACCAGCCGCGGGGCGACTACGACCAGCGCGGCCCCCGGCGGGACCTCCCCGAGCCCCCGCCGGGCTCCGGGCACGTCCACCGTGGCGGCCCCGTGGGCCCCGGGCCCGCCACGGGCGCGCCCGGACCGCTGGCCGCACAGCCCGCGCCGGCGACCGGTCCGGGTGAGCCGACCGCGCGCCTGAACCCGAAGTACCTCTTCGACACGTTCGTCATCGGCGCCTCCAACCGCTTCGCCCACGCGGCGGCCGTCGCCGTCGCAGAGGCGCCCGCGAAGGCCTACAACCCGCTCTTCATCTACGGGGAGTCGGGGCTCGGCAAGACCCACCTCCTGCACGCCATCGGGCACTACGCGCGCAGCCTCTACCCGGGCACACGGGTGCGGTACGTGAGCTCCGAGGAGTTCACCAACGAGTTCATCAACTCCATCCGCGACGGCAAGGGCGACAGCTTCCGCAAGCGCTACCGCGAGATGGACATCCTGCTCGTCGACGACATCCAGTTCCTGGCGGACAAGGAGTCGACGCAGGAGGAGTTCTTCCACACCTTCAACACACTGCACAACGCCAACAAGCAGATCGTGCTGTCCTCCGACCGGCCGCCCCGGCAGCTGGTGACGCTGGAGGACCGGCTGCGCAACCGTTTCGAGTGGGGCCTGACCACCGACGTCCAGCCGCCCGAACTCGAGACGCGCATCGCGATCCTGCGCAAGAAGGCGGTGCAGGAACAGCTCAACGCCCCGCCGGAGGTACTGGAGTTCATCGCCTCGCGGATCTCGCGCAACATCCGCGAGCTGGAGGGCGCCCTGATCCGGGTGACGGCCTTCGCCTCGCTCAACCGGCAGCCGGTCGACCTGGGCCTGACGGAGATCGTCCTCAAGGACCTGATCCCCGGCGGCGAGGACTCGGCCCCGGAGATCACCTCCACGGCCATCATGGGTGCGACCGCCGACTACTTCGGCCTCACCGTCGAGGACCTGTGCGGCACCTCGCGCGGGCGGGCGCTGGTGACCGCGCGGCAGATCGCCATGTACCTGTGCCGGGAGCTGACGGACCTGTCGCTGCCGAAGATCGGCGCGCTGTTCGGCGGCCGGGACCACACCACCGTGATGCACGCCGACCGCAAGATCCGCAACCTGATGGCCGAGCGGCGCTCCATCTACAACCAGGTGACCGAGCTGACCAACCGCATCAAGAACGGCTGACGCCCGCCCGCACCGCCCGCACAGGCGCCTTCTGGACACCAGTGGGCGCCTTCTTCATGCCCGGCGGCACCTGTCCCGCGCCCTCGTCATTCCCTGACGCCGCCCCTGCCGCCCCTTGTCGTTCCCCTGCCGCGCCCCAGTGGCCTCCGGCCGCCCTCGTACGGCTGTCCTGTCCGCTGTTCGAATACCTGCCGGGTTACGGGCTTCCTCCACAGATTCGGCCACTTTTTTCCGTCCACACCTTGGGGACTGGGAAGTTGTCCCGATCCTGTCCACAGGTCAGGCTGGTGAGGGATCATCAGGGCAGGTCACCTCCCTGTGGATTCGTGGACGAAGGATCTCCACAGGCTGTGGACAAAGAAGTGATCCACAGGCTGTGCATCAAGTTGTCCACGGGCAACCCACAGGCTGGAGCCAGTTGTCCCCAGCGATCCCCAGCTTCTCCACATGCCTGTCCACTGTTCGGCAACGTGACGCGCCCTGTCACCGCGTCGAGTGAAAGGCGTCACATCAAGGTGCCGGGTTGGGCTGTGGGAAAGGTGGGTAAAGCTGGGGACGGCGCTGGGGAGAACTCGCCCCTGCCTGTGCACGGAGTGTGCAGAACTTTCTGTTCTCCACAGATACGCCCGGTTGTCCACCGGCTCCGCCCACAGGCCCCGTGGACAAAATCTTGGGTCTGACCTGCGCAAACGAGGTTATCCACGGTATCCACAGGCCCTACTACTACTGACGACCATAGAGAGAGCGGAATCCGTTTCGAAGCGGGTCCTGTGCACAACTCGCTCTCTCGGGCCCAACTGCCCCTCGTCACGACTTGACCCCGAACGGCACCTACTGTCAGTGGGGTGCGTCAGACTGGTCCCGGTGTTCTGCCCCTCACAGCGGCGGGCGACACCGGTCAGACGACGAAGGCGAAGCAGGGCGAGCAGCGCCGGCAACAGCAGGAGGCGGCAACAGTGAAGATCCGGGTGGAACGCGACGTACTCGCGGAGGCAGTGGCCTGGGCCGCGCGCAGCCTCCCGGCCCGTCCGCCGGCGCCGGTCCTCGCGGGCCTGCTGCTGAAGGCCGAGGAGGGACAGCTGAGCCTGTCCAGCTTCGACTACGAGGTCTCCGCGCGGGTGTCGGTGGAGGCGGAGATCGAGGAGGAGGGCACCGTCCTCGTCTCCGGCCGCCTGCTCGCCGACATCTCCCGTGCCCTCCCCAACCGGCCGGTGGAGATTTCCACAGACGGTGTACGGGCGACTGTGGTGTGCGGCTCCTCGCGGTTCACCCTCCACACCCTGCCGGTCGAGGAGTACCCGGCGCTGCCGCAGATGCCGGAGGCCACGGGCACCGTCCCCGGCGAGGTCTTCGCCTCGGCGGTCCAGCAGGTCGCGATCGCCGCGGGCCGTGACGACACGCTGCCCGTGCTCACCGGTGTGCGCATCGAGATCGAGGGCGACTCGGTGACGCTGGCCTCCACCGACCGCTACCGCTTCGCGGTCCGCGAGTTCCTGTGGAAGCCGGAGAATCCTGAGGTCTCCGCGGTCGCCCTGGTGCCCGCCAAGACGCTCCAGGACACCGCCAAGGCGCTGACCAGCGGCGACCAGGTGATTCTGGCGTTGGCCGGGTCGGGTGCGGGCGAGGGCCTGATCGGTTTCGAGGGCGCCGGCCGCCGGACGACGACGCGTCTTCTGGAGGGTGACCTCCCGAAGTACAAGACGCTGTTCCCGACGGAGTTCAACAGCGTCGCCGTGATCGAGACCGCCCCCTTCGTGGAGGCCGTCAAGCGCGTGGCCCTGGTCGCCGAGCGCAACACCCCGGTGCGGCTCAGCTTCGAGCAGGGTGTCCTCATCCTGGAGGCCGGGTCCAGCGACGACGCACAGGCTGTGGAAAGGGTCGACGCCCAGCTGGAGGGCGACGACATCTCGATCGCCTTCAACCCGACCTTCCTGCTGGACGGCCTGAGCGCCATCGACTCCCCGGTCGCCCAGCTGTCCTTCACGACGTCCACGAAGCCGGCGCTGCTGAGCGGCAAGCCCGCGCTGGACGCGGAGGCGGACGAGGCCTACAAGTACCTGATCATGCCGGTGCGGCTGAGCGGCTGAGCCCTTCCGCCGCTGCCTGCCGACAGCCTGTCGGGGGGCGGGGGCCGTCCCCGCAGGACCGCAGTACGCGGGGTGCGGCTGAGCCGCGCCCCGGCCGGCCGTGGCGTCGGCGGCTGTCCACAGGGTGGGGACGAACCCGCAGGTGGGGGCCTACGTCTGAGCGCCTGTGCCCACAGCTGTGCACGGGCGTCCGGGTTTAGGCTCGGAGCGGTACGAAAGTGCCGCGGCACGCATCCGGCGGGTACGGAGGTGCCGCCTCGCCACCTCGCACACCTAAGGAACGCAACTGATGGAGCTCGGTCTCGTCGGCCTCGGCAAGATGGGCGGCAACATGCGCGAGCGGATCCGCCGCGCGGGCCACACCGTCGTCGGATACGACCGCAATCCGGACCTCGCCGACGTCCAGAGCCTGGAAGAGCTTGTGGGCAAGCTCAGCGCCCCGCGCGTGGTCTGGGTGATGGTCCCGGCGGGCGAGGCCACCCAGGCCACCGTCGACCGGCTCGGCGAGCTGCTGGAGCCCGGCGACGTCGTCGTGGACGGCGGCAACTCCCGCTGGACGGACGACGAGAAGCACGCCGAGGAGCTGGCCGCCAAGGGCATAGGTTTCGTCGACTGCGGTGTCTCCGGCGGAGTCTGGGGCCTGGAGAACGGCTACGCCCTGATGTACGGCGGCGACACCGAGCACGTCGCCCGGGTGCAGCCGGTCTTCGACGCCCTCAAGCCGGAGGGCGACTTCGGCGCCGTGCACGCCGGCAAGGTGGGCGCGGGCCACTTCGCCAAGATGGTCCACAACGGCATCGAGTACGCGATGATGCAGGCCTACGCCGAGGGCTGGGAGCTGCTGGAGAAGGTCGACTCCGTGGACAACGTCCGCGAGGTCTTCCGGTCCTGGCAGGAGGGCACGGTGATCCGCTCCTGGCTCCTCGACCTCGCCGTCAACGCGCTCGACGACGACCAGCACCTCGACGGGCTCCGGGGTTATGCACAGGACTCCGGTGAGGGACGCTGGACGGTGGAGGCGGCGATCGACAACGCGGTGCCGCTGCCCGCGATCACGGCCTCCCTCTTCGCACGGTTCGCGTCCCGGCAGGAGGACTCGCCGCAGATGAAGATGATCGCCGCGCTGCGCAATCAGTTCGGCGGCCACGCGGTCGAGAAGAACGAGAAGAAGTAGACAGGGAAGAAGCAGGCAGCACCGAGGGGCACCCGCCCGCGGACCGGACACCAGGGAGGTCGGCGCACGACCATGCACGTCACGCATCTGTCGCTGGCCGACTTCCGTTCGTACGCCCGGGTCGAGGTGCCCCTGGACCCGGGCGTCACCGCGTTCATCGGCCCGAACGGGCAGGGCAAGACGAACCTCGTCGAGGCCGTCGGCTACCTCGCCACCCTCGGCAGCCACCGGGTCTCCTCCGACGCCCCCCTGGTGCGCATGGGCGCCGAGCGTGCCGTGATCCGCGCCCAGGTCAGACAGGGGGAGCGGCAGCAGCTGATCGAGCTGGAGCTGAACCCGGGCAAGGCCAACCGTGCCCGCATCAACAGGTCCTCGCAGGTCAGGCCCCGCGACGTGCTCGGCATCGTGCGCACCGTCCTGTTCGCACCGGAGGACCTCGCGCTGGTGAAGGGCGACCCGGGTGAGCGGCGCCGGTTCCTGGACGAGCTGATCACGGCTCGCTCCCCGCGGATGGCCGGCGTGCGCTCCGACTACGACCGGGTCCTCAAGCAGCGCAACACCCTGCTGAAGTCGGCTGCGCTGGCCCGCCGGCACGGCGGCCGGACGATGGATCTGTCCACACTCGACGTCTGGGACCAGCACCTCGCGCGCGCGGGCGCCGAACTGCTCGCGCAGCGCCTCGACCTGATCGCGGCCGTGCAGCCGCTGGCGGACAAGGCGTACGAGCAGCTGGCCCCGGGCGGCGGTCCCGTCGCCCTGGAGTACAAGCCGTCGGCGCCGGGCGAGGCGCACACTCGCGAGGACCTGTACGAGCAGCTCATGGCCGCGCTCGCCGAGGCGCGCAAGCAGGAGATCGAGCGGGGCGTCACCCTGGTCGGTCCGCACCGGGACGACCTGCTGCTCAAACTCGGGTCGCTGCCCGCCAAGGGCTACGCCTCCCACGGCGAGTCGTGGTCGTACGCGCTGGCGCTGCGGCTGGCGTCGTTCGACCTGCTGCGGGCCGAGGGCAACGAACCGGTGCTGGTGCTGGACGACGTCTTCGCCGAGCTGGACGCGCGGCGCCGGGAGCGGCTGGCCGAGCTGGTGGCGCCCGGCGAGCAGGTGCTGGTGACGGCCGCGGTCGACGACGACGTCCCGCACGTGCTGGCGGGGGCGCGCTTCACGGTGGCGGAGGGCACGGTGGAGCGCGTATGAGCGCCGACGCGCCGGGCCAGGGCCCCGAAGATTCCTCGGGCGGGCACACGGCAGGCGGCCCCGGGGCAGGCGGCCCACAGCGTCCGGAACCGTCCGGTGTCGACCTTGCGCGCGTGGCGCTCAGAGCGGCGCGGGAGGCCGCACGCGCGCGCGGGGACGCCGCCCAGCAGAAGAAGCAGGCGCGTCGCGGTGGGCTGCGGTCCGGCGCGCGGGCCGACGGGCGTGACCCCATGGCGCTGGGTGCGGCGATCAACCGGCTGATCACCGAGCGGGGCTGGGAGACGCCTGCCGCGGTGGGCGGGGTGATGGGCCGCTGGCCGGAGATCGTCGGGGCGGACGTGGCCAAGCACTGCGTGCCGGAGCGGTACGACGAGGACGAGCGGGTGCTGGTGGTGCGCTGCGACTCGACGGCCTGGGCGACGAACCTGCGCCTGCTCGCCCCGACCCTCGTGGCCCGGCTCAACGAGGACCTGGGCCACGGTTCGGTGCGGATGATCAAGGTGCTGGGCCCCGGCGGACCCGGCCGCCGGTACGGCCCGCTGCGGGCGCCCGGAAGCCGGGGGCCGGGCGACACCTACGGATGAGCGGCACCGGCCGGATGAGCGGCACCGGCCGGCGAATGACCTCGGCCAGTGAAATGCCCCGGCCGGCGAGTGGTCCCGGAGGGGACGGCACCGGAGAGAGGGCGCACCACGGACGAGTCGGAGCGTCGGCCCGACCCTGACCTCCGAACCCCGAACCCCGAACCCCGAAAACCCCTCCC
>NZ_JACBYP010000150.1 GCF_018982965.1 Streptomyces mayonensis
GCTGTTGAGTTCTCAAGGAACGGACGCTTCCTTCGTACTCACCCTCTCGGGCTTTCCTCCGGGCGCTTCCCTTCGGTCCTACTGTCTTGCTGTTCTTGCGTTTCCGACTCTATCAGACCTTTTCGGTCCGATTCCCTGTCGGCGGGATTCGTCGCGGTTTCCGGACTTTCGCCCGTCGGCCTTTCGACATTCACTACGTTAGCCGATTCCTCTGCGGACTCATAATCGGGTCCGGCGAGATTGAATTCAGGCATGCGGGCACGCCGGATTCACTCCCGCTGAGGGAAGTCGTAGGTAGTGGGTTGGCCGCTTCCGGCTGCAGGCGATTGCCGTACCCGGGTCAAGCGGCTCGGGCCACGTTACGCGTATCCCAAAGGCGAGTCAACTTCGGCGGCGCCTCGGGACGTGGGCCCTGTAGGGGCTCACCGTCGGGTCGTCGGCGGCCCAGTAGCGCCAGGGATGGACACCGCCCTCGCCGGCGACGCCGGTCCGTGGTCCGTTGCGTACCTGGTCACCGGGGATCGGGGTGCCGGTCAGGATGCGCAGCGGGGTGTCGTCGGTCGTGCAGGCGTCCGTGCCGTTCAGGGCGCGGTCCACGTCCAGGGCGGTGGCGAGGCGGGCCGGGCCTTTGGCCAGTTCCTTGTCACTGCGGGCGGAATGACGTCGCACCCGGGCCAGCTCCGCTCCCTCGATGATCTCGCCTGCGCGGAGCAGTACGGCGCTCGCCCTGCCCTCGGGGCCGCAGACCAGGTTCATGCAGAACCACATGCCGTAGGTGAAGTAGACGTACACGTGTCCGGGGGGACCGAACATCACGTCGTTGCGGGGTGTGCGTCCGCGGTAGGCGTGCGAGCCGGGGTCGTTCTGCCCGTCGTAGGCCTCGACCTCCGTCAGGCGGAGGGCGATCGGACCGTCCGGGGTGTTGCGGACCAGGATGCGGCCCAGGAGGTCAGGGGCGACTTCGAGGATGGGGCGGTCGAAGAATTCCCTGGGCAGGGGCGTACGGTCGGGGCTCGCGATCATGCCGTCCGAGCGTAACGCAGCCGGGTTCGTCCGCGGGGTGGTCAGGGGGCGTCCGCCTTGCCAGGGTGTGGGTCGCGGAACCGGCCACGGCCGGATCGCGTTTGTAGGGATCGAGGATTCGCACGTCTGCGATTCACACGTATGCCTGGAGAGGGAGAGACATGGCGTTCAAGAAGCTGCTCGCGAGCCTGGGGGCCGGCGGGGCTTCGGTGGAGACCGTGCTGAGCGAGGTCAACGTCGTTCCGGGAGGTGTCGTCCAGGGCGAGGTGCGGATCCAGGGCGGGTCCATCGACCAGGAGATCCAGGGGCTGTCGGTCGGGCTCCAGGCCAAGGTCGAGGTGGAGAGCGGCGACCAGGAGTACAAGCAGGACATCGAGTTCACCAAGGTGCAGCTCGGCGGCGCCTTCCAGCTGCAGGCCGAGGCGGTGCACGCGGTGCCGTTCGGGCTCGAGATCCCGTGGGAGACGCCGATCACGATGATCGACGGGCAGTCGCTGCGCGGGATGCACATCGGTGTGAGCACCGAGCTGGCGATCGCCCGGGCCGTGGACTCCAGCGACCTGGACCCTGTGGCCGTGCACCCGCTTCCGGCGCAGAAGGCGATCCTGGACGCGTTCATCCAGCTGGGCTTCCGCTTCAAGAACGCGGACATGGAGCGGGGGCACATCCGGGGCACGCGGCAGCAGCTCCCCTTCTACCAGGAGATCGAGTTCTTCCCGCCGCAGCAGTACCGCGGGCTGAACCAGGTCGAGCTGAGCTTCGTGGCCGACTCCCGGGCGATGGACGTCGTGCTGGAGATGGACAAGAAGCCGGGGCTGTTCAGCGAGGGCAGCGACACGTTCCGTTCCTTCCAGGTGGGTCTGGACGACTACCGGGGCACCGACTGGGCGGCGTACCTCAACCAGTGGCTGTCGGAGGTCGGCAGCAAGCGGAACTGGTTCTAGAAGATCTAGGCTCGGTCGTCTCTGCACCAGACCATTCAGGAGGTACCGAGGTGACCGAGCTGAAGCGGCGTCCACTCCCCCACGACTTCCATCCGCCCGTGCCGTCGTTCACGGTCACGAGCGAGGACGTCCGGGAGGGCGGGACGCTCAAGGACGCTCAGGTCCACGCGGCCGGCAACACCTCTCCGCAGCTGCGCTGGGAGGGTTTCCCCGCCGAGACCAAGAGCTTCGCCGTGACGTGCTACGACCCGGACGCGCCGACGGGAAGCGGGTTCTGGCACTGGGTGGTGTTCGACATTCCGGCCTCGGTGACCGAGCTGCCGGTGGGCGCGGGCAGCGGCACGTTCGAGGGACTGCCCGAGGGTGCCGTGCAGGCGCGCAACGACTACGGCACCAAGGAGTTCGGTGGTGCCGCGCCGCCGGCCGGGGACGGTCCGCACCGGTACGTGTTCACGGTGTACGCCGTGGACCAGGAGAAGCTCGGGCCGGACTCGGAAGGCACTCCCGCCTTCGTCGGTTTCAACCTCCGGTTCCACACGATCGCGCGGGCCCAGCTGATCGGTGAGTACGAGGTGCCCGCGGAGGGCTGAGCGTTCCGAGCGTTCATGGAACGTTTGCCCGCCCCTGGTCTTGGAATGGATCAGGGGCGGGCATTTTTGTTGCCAGGAGTGGCGGGGGGACGTTGCCCCGTGGAGCTGCAGATATTGCGTTGTCCATCTCGGCGTGCCCGGCCAGAGTTGATCCCAGCCCGCCAGGGGGTGGGCCGGTGCACACGGGAGGTGGGCTGGTATGCGGGACACGCTGGTGCTGAACGCGAGCTTCGAGCCGTTGTCGACGGTGACGTTGAACCGAGCCGTCGTTCTGGTGCTCCAGGACAAGGCCGTCGTCGAGCAGGCCCACCCCTCGCTGCGGATGCGCGGAGCCGCGCTCGACATACCCGCGCCCCGGGTGATCAGGCTGTGCCAGTACGTACGGGTGCCGTTCCGAAGACGTGCTCCGTGGTCGCGGCGAGGTGTGCTGGTCCGGGACCGGCACCGGTGCGCGTACTGCGGGCGGCGGGCGACGACCGTCGACCACGTGGTGCCGCGCTCGCACGGAGGTCAGGACACGTGGCTGAACACGGTGGCCTCGTGTGCGCAGGACAATCACCGCAAGGCGAACCGGACGCCGGAGCAGGCGGGGATGCCGTTGCTGCGGGAGCCGTTCGAGCCGACTCCCGCGGATGCGATGCTGCTGGCGCTGGCCCGGGACGACTTCGCGGCGCTGCCGGAGTGGTTGGCTCTGGAGGCCGCGTGACGGCTCCGCCGTAGGGGTTCGTGGTCTCCGCGGCTGAGCCCGGGGCGTCCGCGTTCGTGGCTGGTCGTGGCCGCGCGACGGGGCCGTACGTCGGTACGGCCCCGCGCGTCCGGCATCCGGTGCGTGCCGTCAGTCGATCGACGGCTTCTCGCGGCGTTCCTGGGGCGGGACCGTGGCGCCGCCGTTGCCGCTGCCCGAGCCGCCGCCCAGGCCGCCGATGTTGCCCATGGCGCCGGACAGGCCCTTGAGGGCGTCGCCGATTTCGCTGGGGACGATCCAGAGCTTGTTGGCGTCGCCCTCGGCGATCTTCGGGAGCATCTGGAGGTACTGGTAGGAGAGCAGCTTCTGGTCCGGGTCGCCGGCGTGGATGGCCTCGAAGACGGTGCGGACGGCCTGGGCCTCGCCCTCGGCGCGCAGGGCGGCGGCCTTGGCCTCACCCTCGGCACGCAGGATCTGGGACTGCTTCTCGCCCTCGGCGCGCAGGATCTCGGACTGCCGGACACCTTCGGCCTGGAGGATCGCGGCGCGCTTGTCCCGGTCGGCGCGCATCTGCTTCTCCATCGAGTCCTGGATGGAGGTGGGCGGTTCGATGGCCTTGAGCTCGACGCGGTTGACGCGGATGCCCCACTTGCCGGTGGCCTCGTCGAGGACGCCGCGCAGGGCCGCGTTGATCTCCTCGCGGGAGGTCAGGGTCCGTTCCAGGTCCATGCCGCCGATGATGTTCCGCAGCGTGGTGACGGTGAGCTGCTCGATCGCCTGGATGTAGCTGGCGACCTCGTAGGTCGCGGCGCGGGCGTCCGTCACCTGGTAGTAGATGACGGTGTCGATGTTGACGACCAGGTTGTCCTGGGTGATGACCGGCTGCGGCGGGAAGGGGACGACCTGTTCGCGCAGGTCGATGCGGTTGCGGATGGTGTCGATGAACGGGACCACGATGTTGAGGCCCGCGTTGAGGGTCCGCGTGTAGCGTCCGAAGCGCTCGACGATGGCCGCGCTGGCCTGTGGAATGACCTGGATGGTCTTGATCAGGGCGATGAAGACCAACACCACCAGGATGATCAAGACGATGATGACCGGTTCCATCGTGGTTGTCCGTCCCCTTCTCCGCCTCGGCGCTCCGGCAGATCCTGTTGACCAGTTCGCGTTGCCCGGATCCTGGTGATCCGGCTGGTCCTGACTACTGCTGATCCTACGGCTGTTGAGGATCTTGCTGGTCGAGTCTGACAGACCGTCGCACGACTCGGGAGTCGTTCGGCCCACTTGTGCACGTCGAAGTCACATGTCGGGGTCGTACGTCGGGCTGGTGTGCCGGGGTCACATGATGACGGCCGTGGCCCCGTCGATCTCCACCACGTCCACTTCCTCACCCGCCTCGAAGGCGCGCCCGGAGTCCAGGGCGCGTGCCGACCAGACCTCCCCGGCGAGTTTGATCCGCCCGCCGGTGCCGTCGACCCGTTCCAGGACGACGGCCTGTCTGCCCTTCAGGGCGTCCACGCCCGAGGCCAGTTGCGGCTGTTGGGAGCGGTGCCGGGCGGCGATGGGCCGTACGACGGCGATGAGGGCGACCGAGACGATGACGAAGACGAGTACCTGGGCGACGACGCCCGCGCCGAGCCCGGCGGTCACGGCGGCGGCGACCGCGCCGACGCCGAACATCCCGAACTCCGGCATCGCGGTCACGACGAGCGGAATTCCGAGCGCTGCCGCGGCGACGAGCCACCACACCCATGCGTCGATGTCGTTCACGCTGTCATGGTAGGTCGGTTGGGCCTGCCGGGGACAGGGCGCACGGGGGGCGGCTCAGGACAGGGGGAGCCCCTTGGCGGTCCACCGGTCGCCGGTCTGCTCCACGACGAGCGGGAGTCCGAAGCAGCGGGACAGGTTGCGGGAGGTGAGTTCGAGCTCCAGCGGACCGGCGGCCATGACCTTGCCCTGACGGATCATCAGGACGTGGGTGAAGCCCGGGGCGATCTCCTCGACGTGGTGGGTCACCATGATCATGGAGGGCGCGATCGGGTCGCGGGCGAGGCGGCCGAGGCGGCGCACGAGGTCCTCCCGGCCGCCGAGGTCGAGGCCGGCGGCCGGCTCGTCGAGGAGCAGCAGCTCGGGGTCGGTCATCAGGGCGCGGGCGATCAGGGTGCGCTTGCGCTCGCCCTCGGAGAGGGTGCCGAACCTGCGGTCCAGGTACTCGGTCATGCCCAGTCGGTCGAGGAAGGCGCGGGCGCGCTGCTCGTCGACGTCCTCGTACTCCTCCTGCCAGCCGGCGGTCATACCGTACGCGGCGGTCAGCACGGTCTGCAGGACGGTCTGGCGCTTGGGCAGCTTGTCGGCCATGGCGATGCCGGCGATACCGATCCGCGGGCGCAGTTCGAAGACGTCGGTGCCGGGCCTGCCGAGGGTCTCGCCGAGGATGGTGGCGGTGCCGTTGCTCGGGTAGAGGTAGCTGGACGCGACGTTGAGGAGGGTGGTCTTGCCGGCGCCGTTGGGGCCGAGGATGACCCAGCGCTCGCCCTCCTTGACCGACCAGGAGACCTGGTCCACCAGAGCCCGGCCCTCGCGGACCACGGATACGTCCTGAAGCTCCAGAACATCGCTCATGAGCGCGTTGTCTCCCCTTGCGTTGTGGCCGGTCTCGGCTGTCGCGTACACCTGTGGCTCGGACCGCGGCGCCGGTGGGCGCAGGCCCCTCCAGGAAATCTACGCCACCGGTCGGCTTCACCGTTCCATCGGTCCGGTCCTTAGGGTGGGGGGATGCTCTCGGAACCACGTGCAGGGCGCCTTGCCGCCTGGGGAAATGCCCTTATTGCCCACATGGTCTCGCCGGACGACGCCGTGGTGGCGATCGTCGGTGAGGACGCGGTGCACCGGGTGGAGGGGCTGCCCGGCGAATCGGCGCCGGTCGGTCTCACGCTGGCGCTGGGGCGGCTGCGGGCGCTCGGGGCGAGTGGGCTGCGGGTCGCGCTGCCCGCGCCGGGGCATCCGCTGGGGCTCAGCGGCCCGCCGGACTTCAACGCCCGGGCGCTGGAGGCCGAGGAGGCGGTGATCTGCGAGGGGGCGGCACTGGGTCTGGTGCCGGAGGTGCACGAGGCCGGGCCGGAGGGCGATGTGCACGTCGAGGTCGTCTGGCGCTGTCTGCCGGTGCGGGAGGCTCCGCCGGCGGATGTGCCGTCGCTCGGTGAGGCGGAGCGGGAGCTGGCGGAGGCGCTGCGCGACGCGACGGAGGTGCTGACGCGGCTGGACGTGGCCGGGTCGGGGCCGGTGGCGGAGGCGGCGATCGAGGCGTACCGGGCGCGGGCCGAGCAGGGGCGGGAGGTGCTGGCGCCGGGGTATCCGCCGCGGGCGGTGCGGGTGCTGGAGTTGGCGCAGCGGGTGGCGGCCCTGGTGACGCTGGCCTCGGAGAACGGGCACGGGGGTGCGGTGAGCGCGTCCGAGATCGCGGCGCGGGGGGAGGCGCTGAGGCCGGTGGAGCGGGTGGCTCGGCGGGCGCAGGTCGCGGCGTACAACTCCGTTGTGGTGGAGCGGGGGATGCGGTGACCGTTTCCCGCCGGGGTGCCCTGCGCCGGTGCCGGCCGGGGCGGGGTGCGGCGAACCGGCGCCGACCGGGTGCCTCCCCCCAGTGCCTGAAACGGCCTGGGAGGCGGGAGGTGCACCCCAGCGCCCGCCCGTGCCGCCCCTGGGGGTACCTCCCAGGCCTTTTTGGCACTGAGGGAGGCACGACTCCCGCCAGCTGGGGCGGGAGGGCCGAGGGGCGGCGTTGGGGTGGTCCGGGTCAGTGGTTGACGCCCAGGTTGCCGAAGGCCGGGTTCAGGACGCCGATGACGTTGACACTGTTGCCGACGGCGTTGACCGGGATGTGGACCGGGGCCTGGACCAGGTTGCCGGAGGCGACGCCCGGGGAGCCGACGGCCTTGCCGTGGGCGTGGGCGCCGCCGTCGGTGGCGGAGGCCATGCCCGCACCCGCGGCCATCAGCCCGCCGGCCACCATCGTCACGGCCGCTGCCTTCTTCAGGTTCTTCACTTGCAAGCCCTCCTCGCGATCACCGCGGCAGTCGCCGCGGCATGCACTGGAGAACGGCCGGCCCCCTCGAAGGATGCGCCATGTGGGGGACATTCCCACGACGGTATGAATCTCCGACCGCAGGGGAACTCTCCGCCGGGCCGCCGCGTACGGCCCCTGCGGGCACGCGCTGGCCGCTGCCCCCTCCCCCTCCGGCCGCGGTCAGCAGGTCAGCCTGTCAACCGGTCACGCCGTGGCGTACGGCCCACAGGGCGGCCTGGGTGCGGTCCGCCAGGTCGAGTTTCATCAGGATGTTCGAGACGTGGGTCTTCACGGTCTTCTCGGACAGCACCAGCGCGCGGGCGATCTCCCGGTTGGAGCGGCCGTCCGCTATCAGGCCCAGCACCTCTCGCTCCCGCTCGGTGAGGGAACCCGCCCTGCCCTGCCCGGAGTTGTTCTCCTCCTGGCTCAGGAGGGCGCCGGCGACCTCGGGCTGGAGCAGGATGTGGCCGGCGTGGACGGAGCGGATGGCGCCCGCGAGCGCGTCGGGGTCGACGTCCTTGTAGACGTACCCGGCGGCGCCCGCGCGCAGGGCCGGGACCACGGTGCGCTGCTCGGTGAAGCTGGTGACGACCAGCACGCGCGCGTCGTTGTCCAGCTCGCGGAGTCTGCGCAGCGCGTCGACGCCGTCCATGCCCGGCATCTTGACGTCCATGAGGATCACGTCGGGCCGCAGCTCCTGGGCGCGGTCGACGCCCTCGGCGCCGTCCGCGGCCTCGCCCACCACCTCGATGTCGTCCTGCACCTCCAGGAAGGTGCGCAGGCCCCGGCGGACGACCTGGTGGTCGTCGACGAGCAGCACCCTGATCGCGTCAGCCACCGGGAACCTCCATCTCGATCGTGGTGCCCTCGCCGGGCGCGGACCGCACGGTCAGCCTGCCGCCGGTGCCCCCCGCCCGGTCGCGCATCGAGACCAGGCCCAGGTGGCGTCCGGCGCGGCGGACCGCGCGCGGGTCGAAGCCGCCGCCGTCGTCGGTGACCCGCAGGACGGCTCCGGTGCCACGCCGGTGCAGGGTCACCCCGACATGCTCGGCCCCGGAGTGGCGCAGGGCGTTGTGCAGGGCCTCCTGGGCGACGCGCAGCAGGGCCTCCTCCTGGGCGGCGGGCAGCGCCTTGACGCCGTGCCCGGCGAAGGTCACGCGCGCGGCGTGGGCCCGGTCGAGGACCTGGATCTGGGTGCGCAGGGTGGCCACGAGTCCGTCCTCCTCCAGGGCCGCGGGGCGCAGCTCGACGACGGCGGCGCGCAGCTCGTCGGCGGCCTCCGCGGCCAGGGTGGCGACCTGCTGCAGCTCGCCCTTGGCCCGCGCGGGGTCGCGGTCGACCAGGGCGGTGGCGGCCTGGGCGGTCAGGCGCAGGGAGAACAGCTTCTGGCTGACCGCGTCGTGCAGCTCGTGGGCGAGGCGGGAGCGCTCCTCGGCGATGGTCAGCTCACGGCTGCGCTCGTACAGGCGCGCGTTGGTGAGGGCGATCGCGGCGTGCTGGGCGAGGATGCCGAGCAGATCCTCGTCGTCCGCGGTGAAGCCGCAGGTGCCGTCGGGCTCGGGGCACGGGCGGGGTCCCTCCGCGGGGCGCACCTTGTTGGCCAGGAACAGGGCCCCGATGACCTCGTCGCCGTCGCGGATCGGCAGGCCCAGGAAGTCGACGAGGTCGGGGTGGGCGGCGGGCCAGCCCTCGAAGCGCGGGTCCTTGCGCACGTCGGCGAGGCGCTCGGGGGTGGCCCCGTGGAGCATCGCGGCCAGGATGCCGTGCTGGCGCGGGAGGGGGCCGATGGCCTTCCACTGCTCGTCGCTGACGCCGTCGACCACGAACTGGGCGAAGCCGCCGTGGTCGTCGGGGACGCCGAGGGCGGCGTACTGCGCGTCGAGCAGCTCGCGGGCCGAGGCGACGATCGTCTTGAGGACGTCGCGCACCTCGAGGTGCCTGCTCATGGCCAGCAGCGCGGAACTGACCGCCGCGAGGCCGGACCGGGGGCCGTGGCTCATGTCCTCACGGTACCGGCGGGGTGTGACAGCGGGATCGGGCCTGTGACCGCCGCCGCCTAGGACGGTGGACCTAGGTCGGGGGTCCCGCCCGCCGGGCCTAGGGCGAGGGTCGGCCGGGCCTAGGGCGAAGGGCCCCGCACGGTTGGGGCCCGTGCCCGAGGCGGCCGGCGGGGCCCGGTTCCTACGTTGAGGATCACGCCGGGCCGACCGGTCGGCGGGGACGACGAAGGGGACGTGTGTCATGCCGGTTGCGATCATCACGGGGGCGTCGAAGGGGCTGGGCAGGGCGTTCGCCGAGGCCCTGGCGGCGCGCGGCTGGGACCTGGTGCTCGACGCCAGGAACGCCGAGGTGCTGCAGGAGACGGCGACGGCGCTGGAGGCGTACGGCACGCGCGTCGTGGCGTTGCCGGGGGACGTCACCGACTCCCGGCACCGTACGGGTCTGGTGGAGCGGGCCGGGCTGCTGGGCGGGGTGGACCTGCTGGTGAGCAATGCGAGCGCGCTGGGCGCTGAGCCGCTGGTGCGACTGGCGGAGCTGCCGCTGGACGGGCTGCGGCGGGCCCTGGAGGTGAACGTCGTGGCCGCGCTGGGCCTGGTGCGTCAGGCGTTGCCGTCGCTCAGGGCGGCGCCCGCGGGCGCGGTGCTGACGGTCAGCTCGGACGCGGCGGCCGAGGCGTACGAGACGTGGGGCGGTTACGGGGCGTCCAAGGCGGCCCTGGACCAGCTGGCGGCGGTGCTGGGCGCGGAGGAGCCGGGGCTGCGGGTCTGGGCGGTCGATCCGGGGGACATGGCCACCGATCTGTACGCCGCCGCCGTGCCGGACGACGACGGTCCGCGGCCCGATCCGGTGAGCGTCGTACCGGCGCTGCTGCGGCTGCTGGACGAGCGGCCGGCCAGCGGGCGCTACGGGGCTCCGGCGCTGCTGGGAGCGCGGTGATGGCGCTGGCGCTGAGGGTCCCGGAGGAGCTGTCGGCGCGGGTGCCGGCCGAGCAGCGGGGGCCCGGCCTGGACCGGGACGGGGTCCGGCTGCTGGTGTCGCACGGCACCGAGGTGTCGCACCACGTCTTCGGGGAGCTGCCGGGGCTGCTGCGGGCCGGGGACCTGCTGGTGGTCAACACCTCGCCCACGCTGGCCGCCGCCGTCGACGGCCGGGTCGGGCACGCGCGCGTGGTGGTGCATTTCTCCACACGCGGGGACGACGGACGGTGGGCCGTCGAGCTGCGGGAACCGGACGGGAGGGGCACCACGCGCGCGCGTGCCGGGGTGGAGGGCCGCACGCGCGCGCGTGCGGAAGAAAGGGAGGTAGCGGGACCAGAAGAAGAAGGGCACGCGGAGCGCGGGAGGCGCCGGGCGGGGCGTTCGGGCGCCGGCGGTCCGGCGGGGGCGGAGCCGGAGGTACTGCTGCCGGGCGGTGGGCGGCTGGTGCTCGAGGAGCCGGTGAGCGCGCGCGGGGAGAGGCTGTGGTGGGCGCGGGTGTCGGGGGCGGAGGTGCCGGTGGTGCTGCGGGAGCACGGGCGGGCCATTCGTTACTCCTACACGGAGCGGGACCAGCCGCTGTCGGCGTACCAGACGGTGTTCGCGCTGCCGTCCGCGGACGGGGCGGGCAGCGCGGAGATGCCGAGTGCGGCGCGGCCCTTCACGGCGCGGCGGGTGGCGGAGCTGGTGAGCCGCGGGGTGCAGTTCGCGCCGGTGACGCTGCACACGGGGGTGGCCTCGGCGGAGGCGCACGAGCCGCCGTACCCGGAGCGGTTCTCGGTGCCGGCGGCGTCGGCGCGGCTGATCAACGCGGCCGGGGCCGGTGACGGGCGGGTGATCGCGGTGGGGACGACCGCGGTGCGGGCGGTGGAGTCGGCGGCAGGGGCCGACGGCGTCGTACGTGCGGCGGCGGGGTGGACGGACCTGGTCGTGACTCCGGAGCGCGGGGTGCGGGTGGTGGACGGTCTGCTCACGGGGCTGCACGAGCCCGAGGCGTCGCACCTGCTGATGCTGGAGGCGGTGGCGGGGCGGGCGGCGATCGACCGCGGGTACGAGGCCGCGGTGCGCGGGCGCTACCTGTGGCACGAGTTCGGCGACGTGCATCTCCTGCTGCCGTAGGCGGGGTGCGGGTGCTGCGGTGCGAGGGGGGCTGGGAAACCCTCACGCATCGCATTGCTCTAGCAACCAAACGTGAGAACCGCGGGGGTCGGATGTGAGCCCGCACATAGGGCGCACGTCACGTACGAAGAGGATTAGGAGAGCGACTCGTCCGTTTTGACCGGGGCGAACAGTCCTCTCTGTCCTTTTTCGCCCGACCCTGATCCACTATCTCGGATCGTACGTCACACCTTTGCCACCGAATTTTGCGGCCGCTAAGAATTGCTCTCGTCGCTCAGCACTGCGGGTTCGGACCCGCGGTGTTTGTGCCCCAAGCACCAACTGTCCCCACCGGACGAGAGCGACCTCCGCGCTATTCGAAGAGGTCTATCCCGCCATGCTCAAGAACATCCTTCCCCGTGGTCGCAGTCGCAGCCTGAACCGCACCCAGAAGGCCGCGATAGCCGGTGTCGGCACGCTCGGCGCCGCCGCCGTCGCCCTCACCGCCGTCCCGGCCAGCGGCCAGTCGACCACCAGCGAGGCCGCTCCCACGGCCAAGGTGGAGTACAGCACCAAGCAGATCAAGGACGTCGACGCCGGCGTCACCGGCCAGCTCGCCGGCGCGAGCCAGAAGGTCGCCGCGATCGACGCCAAGAAGGAGGCGGCCTCGAAGAAGGCCGCCACCCCGAAGAAGGCCGTCGAGAAGCACGAGACGAAGAAGTCCACCAGCCGCTCCGCCGAGCGCACCGAGGTCAAGAAGGCCGCGAAGTCCTACCCGGACAACCTCGACGGCTGGATCCGCGAGGCCCGGGCCGTCCTGGCCAAGCACGACATCCCGGGCAGCTACGACGGCATCCACCGCAACATCATCCGGGAGTCGGCCGGCGACCCGAAGGCCATCAACGACTGGGACATCAACGCCATCAACGGCGTCCCGTCGAAGGGCCTGCTGCAGGTCATCCCGCCGACGTTCAAGGCGTACCACGTGCCCGGCACGTCCTGGGACATCTACGACCCGGTAGCCAACATCGCCGCCGCGTGCAACTACGCCGCGGACAAGTACGGCACCATGGACAACGTCGACAGCGCGTACTGAGGTCGGCGCGGACCTCTTCACGACGTCGCCGACGCCGGTTTCCACGCCGAAGGGCGGCACCCTCCTGAGGGGGGTGCCGCCCTTCGGGGCGTACGGGGGGCTCGCGCCGCCCGGCCACCTGTTACTTGCGCATGACCTCGGGCTCGTGGCGGCGCAGGAAGCGGGCCACGAAGAAGCCGCAGATCACGCCGAGGACGATCAGGGCCGCCATGTCCAGGCTCCAGGCGCCCAGGGTGTGCTCCCACAGCGGGTCGGCGTCGGACCCCTGCTCGGGCGGGCTGATCTTGTTGAAGTCCAGCGTGGCACCGGCCGCGGCGACCGCCCAGCGGGACGGCATCAGGTACGAGAACTGGTTGACGCCCACCGCGTCGTTCAGCGCGAAGAGGCAGCCGGTGAAGACGACCTGGATGATCGCGAACATGACCAGCAGCGGCATGGTCTTCTCGGCGGTCTTGACCAGCGAGGAGATGATCAGGCCGAACATCATCGAGGTGAAGCCGAGCGCCATGATCGGCAGCGACAGCTCGACCAGGGTCAGGCCGCCCAGCACCAGGCCCTCGTCGGGGATCTCCCGGCTGGCGAAGCCGATCACGCCGACCAGCAGGCCCTGCAGCACGGTGACCGTGCCGAGCACGAAGACCTTGGACATCAGGTACGCGGACCGGGAGAGGCCGGTCGCGCGTTCCCGCTCGTAGATGACCCGTTCCTTGATCAGCTCACGGACCGAGTTCGCGGCGCCCGCGAAGCAGGCGCCGACCGCGAGGATCAGCAGGACCGTGGTGGCGGTGCCGTTGGGAATGATCCGGCCGGTCTGCGGGTTGGCCGGATTGGGCAGCAGGCCCTTGTCCGGATCGATGAGCAGGCTCACCGCGCCCAGCACCGCGGGCAGGATCACGGTCAGGGCCAGGAAGCCCTTGTCGGAGACGATCACCGAGACATAGCGCCGCACGAGGGTGACGAACTGGGACATCCAGCCCTGCGGCTTCGGCGGCTTCATGGCCTGCATCGCGGGCACCTGTACGGACTGCGGCGCCACCGCGTCGATGTCCGCGGCGTACATCTGGTAGTGCTGCGAGCCCTTCCAGCGGCCCGCCCAGTCGTAGTCGCGGTAGTTCTCGAAGGCGGAGAAGACGTCGGCCCAGGTGTCGTAGCCGAAGAAGTTCAGCGCCTCCTCGGGCGGGCCGAAGTACGCGACCGAGCCGCCCGGCGCCATCACGAGGAGCTTGTCGCAGATCGCCAGCTCGGCCACCGAGTGGGTCACGACGAGGACCGTGCGGCCGTCGTCGGCCAGGCCGCGCAGCAGCTGCATCACGTCGCGGTCCATGCCCGGGTCGAGACCGGAGGTCGGCTCGTCCAGGAAGATCAGCGACGGCTTGGTGAGCAGCTCCAGGGCGACGGACACCCGCTTGCGCTGACCGCCGGACAGGGACGTGACCTTCTTGTCCTTGTGGATGTCCAGCTTCAGCTCGCGCAGCACCTCGTCGATGCGGGAGTCGCGCTCGGCGGCCGTGGTGTCGGCCGGGAAGCGGAGCTTCGCCGCGTACTTGAGGGCGCGCTTGACGGTCAGCTCCTTGTGCAGGATGTCGTCCTGGGGGACCAGACCGATGCGCTGGCGCAGCTCGGCGAACTGCTTGTACAGGTTCCGGTTGTCGTAGAGGACCTCGCCCTGGTCGGCGGGCCGGTACCCGGTGAGCGCCTTGAGCAGGGTCGACTTGCCGGAACCCGACGGGCCGATCACCGCGATCAGCGACTTCTCGGGCACGCCGAAGGAGACGTCCTTCAGGATCTGCTTGCCGCCGTCGACCGTGACGGTCAGGTGGCGGGCGGACAAGGACACCTCACCGGTGTCGACGAACTCCTCGAGCCGGTCGCCGACGATCCGGAACGTCGAGTGGCCGACGCCCACGATGTCGGTCGGACCCAGCAGCTGGGAGCCGCCCTTGGCGATCGGCAGACCGTTGACGTACGTGCCGTTGTGCGACCCCAGGTCGCGGATCTCCATGCGCCCGTCGGGCGTGGCGTGGAACTCCGCGTGGTTGCGGGAGACCTGCAGGTCGGAGACGACCAGGTCGTTCTCCAGGGCACGGCCGATGCGCATCACGCGCCCGAGCGAGAACTGGTGGAACGTGGTCGGGCTGCGGTCGCCGTGTGACGGTGGCGCCCCCGCCGCGCCGCCGGGTCCCTGTTGCTGCGGGAAGTGCGGCGCGGCCGCCTGCTGCGGCTGCGGTGCGGCCTGCTGCTGCCAGCCGGGTTGCGGCGCCTGCGGCTGCCCGTGCTGCGGGACCTGCTGCGGCGGCGGCTGCTGGGCCGGGGCCTGCTGGGCCCAGCCCGCGTTCGCGCCCTGCGCGGCGTACGGCTGCTGCTGCGGCTGTGCCTGCGGCGTGCCGACGGCGGACTGGGCGCCGGTCAGGTTCACGCGCGGCCCGTCGGTCGCGTTGCCCAGGTTCAGCACCGTGCCGGCGCCGAGCTCCATGTGCTGTACACGCTGCCCGTGCACGAAGGTGCCGTTGGTGCTGCCGTGATCCTCGACCACCCAACTGCGGCCGTTGAAACTGATCGTGGCATGCCGCCAGGAGACCCTGGCGTCGTCAAAAACAAGCTCCCCCTGCGGATCGCGTCCTAGCGCGTACGACCGGGACGGGTCGAGCGTCCAGGTCTGTCCATTGGATTCCAGTACGAGTTCCGGCACTCCATGCCCCACTGAGTTGTCCCCCGATGTACCCCCGTCGCGGGGAGTCTAGGGATGTCGAACATCGGGGGGAACTATTTCAGGCTCGGGGCCCTGACCGAAAGTCGGGCCTTGTGAAGAGTGCGTAGGCGCCCATCGGCCGTTGTGGTCGGCGGGGTTGAAACCTGCTCGGAGAGTGGTATTCCACGCGAGGGGGACATGCGCGGCAACCGGGCCGCGCAGCGGATCGGGGGGTCTGCCATGAGCATGTCCGTGAAGGCCGGCACCGAGGGGTACGGCGGCAGGGTTCCGTGGGGCGACGTACTGCTGTCCGCGGTGGCCTCCGTGAGCTGGGCGTTGATCGGCATGGCGGGTACGGCGGCGCTGGGCCTGCATCTGCTGGACGCGGACGCGGCGGGCTCGCTGGGCACGATGACCGCGGCGGTCGTGGCGCTCGGGGCGGGTGGGTCGGTCACGCCGTCCGGCGACGTGTCCGCCTTCGGTCTGAAGGGCGCGGAGGCGCACACGGCCATCGAGATCACGCCACTGGGCGTGGGCCTGGTCGGGGCGCTGCTGCTGTCGTTCTTCTTTCTGCGCTCCCTGCGGGCCGCCGGAGTCGTCGTCGCGCCGGCCGAACTCCTCGCCCGGGCGGGGGCGGTGGTCGCGCTCTTCGTGGCGATGACGGGCGGGCTGGCCTGGGCCGGGCACGACGTCGTCACGATCGACGGCGGCTCGCTGGGGCTCGACGGGCTGCCCGGCAGCGGGGGTGACGGTGACGGTGACGGTGACGGTGGCGGTGGCGGTGGCGGTCTGGAGATTCCGGGGCTGGGGGACGTGGGTGACATCGGCGGGCTGCTGCCCGACCGGGTCGGTGATCTCGTCGACGCCCACGCCTCGGTCGGCTTCACCGTCGACACCGTGCCGACGCTGCTGGGCGGGCTGCTCTGGTCCACCGGGGTGCTGCTGGTGGCGCTGCTGGCCTCGCGCCGTACTCCCCTGCCGCGCGGCTGGCAGGCCGTGCACCGCGTGGTGCGGCCGGCCGTCTCCGCGCTGGTCACGGTGGCGCTGACGGCGGTGGCGGCGGGACTCGCGGCGGCGGCCTGGGCGGCGGTGGGCGACGACCATCCGCGGCGGATCGCCGGGGCCGCACTGCTGGGCGCGCCGAACGGGGTCTGGCTCGGCGTCCCCCTCGGCCTCTTCGTGCCGTGGGACGGGCGGGCCACCGGTACGCTGACCGGGGTGCTCCCCGCTCCCCTGGACGACCTGCTGGGCTCCGGCACCGGTGAACCGGTCACGCTGGGGAGGCTGACGGAGCTGGACGGGCGGGTGTGGCTGCTGGGTGCGGCGGCGGCCCTGCTGATGCTGACGGCCGGGGTACTGACGGCGGTGCGGACGCCGGTGGGAGCGCCGGTGCGGACGCCGGCGGGGGCGGGAGCGGGGATGCCGGG
>NZ_JACBYP010000151.1 GCF_018982965.1 Streptomyces mayonensis
GCCCCGGTCACCCCAGCCGCTCCCGCCACCGGCGTCCCACACGGCCCCGGCCCCGGCCCCGGCGAACGCACCGGCCCCGCAGTCCGAGGCGGCCGAGACGGCCGAGGCCCCCGCACCGGGCGGTGAACCCGCACCCGACCCGTGGGGACGCTACGACCCCTGGGCCGCCGCGGCCGCCGCGCCCCTCCAGAACGACGGCTCGGACGTCTGGACGCCGAAGGAACGGCGCGGGCGGCGACGGAGGGCGCTCGTCGGCGGGGCGCTGCTCGTCGCCCTGGTCTCCGGCGCCCTCGGCGGCGTCCTCGGCACGTACCTGGAGCGCAACGGCGGCGTCGGCACGGTCGAACTGCCGCAGGCCGGAGCCGAATCCGCGGAGCGGGCACCCGACAGCGTCGCGGGCATCGCCGCCCGGGCCCTGCCCAGCGTGGTGACCCTGCACGTGAGCGGCAGCGACGCCGCGGGCACCGGCACCGGGTTCGTGCTCGACGACCGCGGTCACATCCTGACCAACAACCACGTCGTCGAACCCGCCGGTTCCGGCGGCGACATCACCGTGACCTTCAACAGCGGCGACACCGCCGAGGCCGAGGTCGTCGGCCGCGACGGCGGGTACGACCTGGCCGTGGTGGAGGTCAAGGGCGTCAAGGGCCTCACCCCGATGCCCCTCGGCAACTCCGACAACGTGCAGGTCGGTGACCCCGTCGTCGCCATCGGCGCCCCCTTCGACCTGGCCGGCACGGTCACCTCCGGCATCATCAGCGCCAAGGAGCGGCCCATCACCGCGGGCGGCGAGAAGACCGACGGCAGCGACGTGTCGTACGTCGACGCCCTGCAGACCGACGCGCCCATCAACCCCGGCAACTCCGGCGGCCCCCTCCTCGACGCCCGGGGCCGGGCCATCGGCATCAACTCCGCCATCCGCTCCGCCGACAGCGGCAGCGCCGAGTCCGACGGCGGCCAGGCCGGTTCGATAGGGCTCGGCTTCGCCATCCCCGTCAACCAGGGCAAGCGCGTGGCCGAGGAGCTGATCAACACCGGCAAGGCCACCCACCCGGTCATCGGCATCACCCTCGACATGAACTTCGCCGGTGACGGCGCCCGCGTGGGCGCCAAGGGCAGCGACGGCGGACCGGCGGTCACCGCGGGCGGCCCCGGTGCGCAGGCCGGCATCGAGCCGGGCGACGTGATCACCGCCGTCGACGGACAGCGGGTGCACTCCGGCGAGGAACTCATCGTCAAGATCCGCGCCCACCGCCCGGGCGACCGTCTCGAACTGACGCTGGAGCGGGACGGCGAGGAGACGCAGGCGTCCCTGGTGCTCGGCTCCTCGGACGGGGACTGAGCAGGCAACGGGCCGGAAAGGCAAACAATTCGGAAAGCGCTCGTATACACGCACTCGGGGCTCACGGGACGGTACCGGTCGGACGGGATCGGCGGGTACCGTGGTGGCGGCCCGGACATCCCAAGGAGCTTCAGGTGTTCAATGACATAGGCGCACTCGAGCTGGTGACGCTCGTCGTCCTCGCCGTGCTCGTCTTCGGTCCGGACAAGCTCCCCAAGGTCATCCAGGACGTCACGCGCACCATCCGGAAGATCAGGGAGTTCTCGGACAGCGCCAAGCAGGACATCCGTGAGGAGCTCGGCCCCGAGTTCAAGGACTTCGAGTTCGAGGACCTGAACCCCAAGACGTTCATCCGCAAGCAGCTGGACAACGACGAACTGGGGCTCAAGGAGATCCGGAACGGCTTCGACCTGAAGAAGGAGATGGCCGAGGTCACCGACGCGGTGCACGGCCGTGACCCGGAGCCCTCCTCGTCGTCCGGCTCCTCCGCGTCCGGCGGGGGCCGTGTCGACATGGCGAAGAGGGCCGACCTGTCGAAGAAGGCCGACCTGTCGAAGGCGCCGGCGAAGGACGAGAAGTCCGCCGCCGACGAGCGCCCGCCCTTCGACGTCGACGCCACCTGAGCCACACCCCCGAGCGCACCCCGGGGCGGCCCCGAGTCCGGCCGCAGGCCCGTCCGTGTGACGCGTCTCATACTCCGGACGGAGCGCCAGGGACCCGTACGCGCCGTCCGGGCGACCCACGCGCCGGGCGGTTTCCCGGCTGCCGCCAGAGGTGTGGCTATGCTGCCCGAGTTGTTGTGCGGACCGGACGAGTGCGCCCGAAGGGGGGCGGGCCGTTCCGTTCCGACCAGAGCGAGGAGGCGTCCGGGCACATGGAGACGACGAGTCGGGCAGTCGCGCAGACGCCGGCCGCGGAGGGCGGACCCGAGTCCCCCGCAGGCCGGAGTACGGTCGACGGCTACCTGCGTGCGCCCTTCCCGTGGTACGGCCTCGACGAGGCCTTCACGGGGCGGCGCTGGCTGATGCAGATCGGTACGGCGGCCGACGGGGCCGTGGAGCACGGCTCGATCGGGCACGGCGACGAGCCGTCCGTGCGCAACGAGCACGTGGCGGGCGACGACAAGGACGCCAAGGAGAAGTTCGCGGTCGTCGTGACCGTCGCGGCCAACCCGGACCGGCGCAGCGCCGACGGCACCGGCCTGCTGGAGGCCACCTCGGTCTCCTCCGCGGCCTGGCTGGCCGGTGTGGGCCTGCTGTCCTTCACCTGGCCGGGCCAGATGGACCACTCGCTGCGCGACGACTGGCTGGAGCAGCAGACGGAGACGGCGTGGGTCCTGGCGGACGACCTGGAGGGTGAGGACTGGACCACGCTGTCCCTCCCCGTGGACGGTGTGCCGACGTCCTTCCACTACCGGGAGTCCGAGTTCGGCTGGGTGCTGGCCGGCTCCACCGAACAGGGCGTGCACCTGGGCGCGTACGGGCGGGGCATGAGCGCCTACGGTCTGGCCTTCTCCGTCGTCAAGGACATCGCCGCCTACGCCCTCTAGGGGCGTCGTCTGGATCTTGCCGGAGGGCGCGGGGTCTGGTCTGGCACGCACTCCCCACTGCCTTGAGGGCGTGGGGGTGCCCCCAGCGGCGTGGCCGTCGGTTGCCGACTTCCCCACGCTCGGCTTCGCTCGCTCGTGCGGGGGAGGGGGCCCGTCGCCCCCGCTCGGGCCGGCAGCAAGGCGCCGCCGCCCGGAGCCGACCTGATCCAAACGATGGCCCCCAGGGGCTCGGTCGGCCGCCGTGCCTACGGCGAGGGGCGCCGTCCCGCCGGACAGCGCCCCCACTCTCCCGTACGGGACGTCAGAACTTGTTCTTCGGCGTGATGCCCAGGGACAGCCCCGACAGCCCCCGCTGCCGCCCTCCGAGCTTGCCCGCGATCGAGCGCAGGGCGGCGCCCGCCGGGGACTCCGGGTCGGTCAGCACGACCGGCCTGCCGTCGTCGCCGCCCTCGCGCAGCCGCACGTCGATCGGGATGGAGCCGAGCACCGGCACCGAGGCGCCGGTCGTGCGGGTGAGGCCGTCGGCGACGGTCTGGCCGCCGCCGGTGCCGAAGACGTCGACCATCTCGCCGCAGTGCGGGCAGGGCAGGCCCGACATGTTCTCGACGACGCCGACGATCTTCTGGTGGGTCTGCACGGCGATGGCGCCGGCCCGCTCCGCCACCTCGGCGGCGGCCTGCTGAGGGGTCGTCACGACCAGGATCTCGGCGTTCGGCACGAGCTGCGCCACCGAGATCGCGATGTCGCCGGTGCCGGGCGGCAGGTCGAGCAGCAGGACGTCCAGGTCGCCCCAGTACACGTCGGCCAGGAACTGCTGGAGCGCGCGGTGCAGCATCGGTCCGCGCCAGACGACCGGCGCGTTGCCCGGGGTGAACATGCCGATCGAGATGACCTTCACGCCGTTCGCCGACGGAGGCATGATCATGTTCTCGACCTGGGTGGGCCGCCCGTCGGCGCCCAGCATGCGGGGCACGGAGTGGCCGTAGATGTCCGCGTCGACGACGCCGACCTTCAGGCCGTCGGCCGCCATCGCCGCCGCCAGGTTCACCGTCACCGACGACTTGCCGACGCCGCCCTTGCCGGACGCCACCGCGTACACCCGGGTCAGGCTGCCCGGCTTGGCGAAGGGCACCTCGCGCTCGGTCTGCCCGCCGCGCAGCGCGGTGGCCAGCTCCTTGCGCTGCTCGTCGCTCATCACGTCCAGCTCGACGTCGACGCGCGTGACGCCCTCGACCTGGGACACCGCGTCCGAGACGCGCTGCGTGATGGTGTCCCGCATGGGGCAGCCGGAGACTGTCAGGTACACCGCGACCGCGACCGCTCCGTCCGCGCCGATCTGCACCGACTTGACCATCCCGAGTTCGGTGACGGGCCGGTTGATCTCGGGGTCGTTCACCGTCGCCAGTGCCTCGCGCACCGCGTCTTCCGTAGCCATACGACGATGGTACGGCGCCGCCCACGGGGCGCGGAAAGCCCCGTCACCGGTCGTGTACGTCACGCCCCGCGGGCCGATCCGCCGGGAATACCCCGCGATCGGCACGGTGGCCGTTCTGCCGCTCCTCCAGCTCCTTGAGCGCGTCCTGCAGCTCGGAGCGGATCCAGTCCCGCGTCGCGACCTCGCCGAGACCGATGCGCAGGGCGGCGATCTCCCGGGTCAGGTACTCGGTGTCCGCGATCGACCGCTCGTTCTGCTTGCGGTCCTGCTCCAGGTTGACGCGGTCGCGGTCGTCCTGCCGGTTCTGCGCCAGCAGGATCAGCGGGGCGGCGTAGGAGGCCTGCAGAGACAGCGCCAGCGTCAGGAAGATGAACGGGTACTCGTCGAACCGCAGGCCGCTCGGGGCCGCCACGTTCCACACCACCCACACGATGATGACGACCGTCATCCAGACGATGAACCGCCCCGTGCCCAGGAAGCGCGCGACGCGTTCCGACAGCCGCCCGAAGGACTCCGGGTCCCACTCGGGCAGCAGCCTGCGCCGCGGCGCACGGGGCTGGTCCAGGCGGGCCCGGGTCCGGGAGGCCGCTGTGGCGCCCGACGCGGCGCGCTCGCGGGCCGTCGTCTCGCGCTCAGGCGCCATCGGTGCCCGCCTCCCCCGCCGTCTCGTCCAGGTGGTACTCGGTCTCCCGCCAGTCGTCGGGCAGCATGTGGTCCAGTACGTCGTCCACGGTGACCGCGCCGAGCAGCGAACCCGAGTCGTCGACGACCGGCGCCGCGACCATGTCGTACGCGGCGAAGAACCCGGCGACCACGGGCAGCGCGGCCTCCGGTTCCAGGGGCTGCAGGTCGTCGTCGAGGATCGAGCCGACCAGCGTGTACGGGGGGTCGCGCAGCAGGCGCTGGAAGTGGACGGTGCCCAGGTACTTGCCGGTCGGGGTCTCCTCCGGCGGGCGGCAGACGTAGACCTGGGCGGCGTGCGCCGGGGACAGGTCGGGGTTGCGGATGCGGGCCAGGGCGTCGGCGACGGTCGCGTCGGGCCGCAGCACGATCGGCTCGGTCGTCATCAGGCCGCCGGCCGTGTGCTCCTCGTAGGCCATCAGCCGCCGCACGTCCGCCGCGTCGGAGGGCTGCATCAGGCTCAGCAGCCGCTCCTTGTCCGCCTCCGGCAGCTCACCGAGCAGGTCGGCCGCGTCGTCGGGGTCCATCGCCTCCAGGACGTCCGCGGCGCGTTCCTCCTTGAGCTTGCCGAGGATCTCGATCTGGTCGTCCTCCGGCAGCTCTTCCAGCACGTCGGCCAGCCGGTCGTCGTCGAGGGCGGCGGCGACCTCGGCGCGGCGCTTGGCGGACAGGTGGTGCAGGACGTTGGCGAGGTCGGCGGGGCGCAGCTGTTCGAAGGTGGCCAGCAGGTTCTCGGCGCCCTGCCCCTGCTCCTCCACGGAGAAACCGGTGACGCCCGACCACTCGACGGTGAGGGTCTCGCCCCTGCTGCGCCGGAACGCGCCGCCCTTCCGGCCCTTGCGCACGAAGACCTTGTCGATCTCCCAGTCCCGGCGGGCGGGCAGCTGCTGCACCGACAGGTCGAGCACCGTGACCTCCTCGTCCGTCTCGGTGAGTGTGACCCGCCGGTCGAGCAGCTCGCCGAAGACGAGGCGCTCGGTGGGCCGCTGCTCGAAGCGCCGGACGTTGAGCACGCCCGTGGTGATCACCTGGCCGGACTCGATGCCGGTGACCCGGGTCATGGGCAGGAAGATGCGGCGGCGGGTGGTGAGTTCGACGACCAGTCCGAGCACCCGCGGGGGTTTGCGGCCGACCCGGAGCATGACGACCAGGTCGCGGACGCGGCCCACCTGGTCACCGGCCGGGTCGAACACGGCGATGCCGGAGAGGTGGGAGACGAAGATCCGGGGGGCGCCCGCTGCCATGGAGGCGGCTCCTTTCCTCACCCTGCTCCGCACCCTGCGCGGACGGGGCGGAGCGTGTGTGAAGGCTGATTCGTACGGTGTCTCTTTTCCGAATTGCCCGCTCGGACGGGCTTCAGGCTAGCCCGTCCCGATCGGCCTCGCCCCGGCGGCCGGTCCGGACGGACTGGCTCCGTTCGCCGTCCGCGGCCCCGGTACGCTGCGCCCGGGCCCGGTCGGCTCGTCGCCGGCGTCCGCCGGTCCGCCTGCCGTGCCCCGTGTCCGTTCTGTGAGAAAGGCAGTCCCGCCTGTGTCTGTGACTCCCCGGCGTCGAATCCGCAGGGCCGCTCTGACGGGCGCGGTGTGCGCCCTGGCGGTGACGGGAGCCGGGCTGACGGGATGCAGCAGCGGGGATCCGGACGCGGGCACCAACGGCCTCGGAAAGCTCCCGGCCGACAAGATCCAGGCCAAGGCCCGTACCGCCGCGCAGGCGGCCGACACGGTCCGCCTGCACGGCACGGTGGAGGCGGGCGGCAACAGGTACACCCTCGACATGCGGCTGAAGGCCGACGGGGGTACCGGGTCGGTCGCGGCACAGGGCACGACGTTCGGGCTGCTGCGCGTCGGCGAGCAGCTCTTCCTCAAGGCCGACGCCGGTTTCTGGAGCCACGACGGCGGCGACGCCAAGGCCGCCGACAAGCTGGCCGGCAAGTACGTGAAGGTGCCGCAGAGCGACCCCGTGTACAAGAAGTTCAGCGGTTTCACGGACAAGGACGTCCTCCTCGGCGGTCTGCTGACCCTGCACGGCACCGTTCAGACGGACGGCCGCCACGAGCAGGCGGGCGTGCGCACCGTCCGGATCACCGGCGACGAGGGCGACGGCGGCTCGCTCGACGTCTCCCTGGAGGGCGCGCCGTACCCGCTGCGCCTGGTGCGGGCGGGCAGCGCGGGCACCCTCGACTTCTCCGACTGGAACAAGGACTTCGAGCTCGAGCAGCCGGCCAAGGACGACACCCTGGACTACGGCAAGCAGCTGCCGACGTCCTGAAGCCCGCCCCGCTACCGGCGGCGCCGCTTCAGCAGCAGCCGGGGCAGCCCCGCCGGCCCCGGCTGCCGGGTCGTGGCCGGGCTCGGCAGCGGCGCCTCGGCCAGCGGGCCGTCGGGCAGCGGCGCCGTGGACCCCGTAGGCTCCAGGCGCAGCACCCGGCACTCGCGGGCCCAGCGGCCGGTCATGGCCTCGCCGTCCGGGGCGTTGAGCCGCTTGCCCTTGAGGTTCGCGACCGCCTCCTGCCACGCCTCGGAACCGGACGGCAGCTCCACGACCCGGGCGGCCCAGGAGACCACCCGGCCGCCCTTGTCCTTGCTGCGCACCGTCACCTCGGCCGCGGCGCCGTCGGCCAGTCCGGGCAGCGGCTGCTCGCCCGGCCCGTCGCCGACGACGCAGGCCGCGCCCTCGTGCCAGACGTGCCACAGGGCCCGGGCGGGCACCCCGGGACCCTTGACCCAGATGAGGCCGGACTTCTTCGTGGCCTCCTCGACGAGGGCCTGGCCGAGCAGCTCGCTTGTCATGCGGTCAGCCTATCCAGGAGCCCGTGAACCGGAGCCCGTCGACCGGAGCCCGTGGACCGGCGTTCGTCGACCGGCGTTCGTCGACCGGAGTCCGTGGACCAGCACCCGTGGACCGGCGCCCCCGGCCCGGTTCAGAGCCAGCCGTTGCGCTTGAGGGTGCGGTGGATGCCCAGGCAGATCGCGACCGTGACCGACAGCACCAGCGGGTAGCCGTACTTCCAGTGCGTCTCCGGCATGTAGTCGAAGTTCATCCCGTACACGCCGCAGACCATCGTCGGTACGGCGACGATCGCGGCCCACGAGGTGATCTTGCGCATGTCCTCGTTCTGCGCGACGGACGCCTGCGCGAGGTTGGCCTGGAGGATGGAGTTCAGCAGCTCGTCGAAGCCGACGACCTGCTCCTGCACTCGCGCCACGTGGTCGGCGACGTCGCGGAAGTACTTCTGGATCTCCGGGTCGACCAGCCGCATCGGCCGCTCGCTGAGCAGCTGCATGGGACGCAGCAGCGGCGCCACCGCCCGCTTGAACTCCAGTACCTCACGCTTGAGCTGGTAGATCCGTCCGGCGTCCGTGCCGCGCGAGGTGCCCTTGCGGCCCGGCGAGAACACCTCGGTCTCGACCTCGTCGATGTCGTCCTGCACCGCGTCGGCGACCGCGATGTAGCCGTCTACGACGTGGTCGGCGATGGCGTGCAGCACCGCGGAGGGGCCCTTGGCCAGCAGCTCCGGGTCCGCCTGCAGCCGGTGCCGCAGCGCACGCAGCGAGCCCTGCCCGCCGTGCCGGACGGTGATGAAGTAGTCCCGTCCGGTGAAGCACATGACCTCGCCGGTCTCGACGACCTCGCTGTTCGCGGTCAGTTCGTCGTGGTCGACGTAGTGGATGGTCTTGAAGACGGTGAACAGGGAGTCGTCGTAGCGCTCCAGCTTGGGCCGCTGGTGAGCCTGGACGGCGTCCTCCACGGCCAGCGGATGCAGTCCGAACTCCCGGGCGATACCGGCGAACTCGTCCTCGGTGGGCTCGTGCAGGCCGATCCACACGAAGCCGCCGTCGCGGCGCACCTGACGCATCGCCGTGTGCGGGGTCAGCGGCACGTCGGTCTCGACGCGGGCGCCGTCGCGGTAGACGGCGCAGTCGACGACGGCGGATGGCGTCGCCGGGTCGCGGGTGGTGTCGTAGGCACCGCTCTCCTTGCGCAGCGAGACGCGGGACGGGCGGACCGCGGCGCGCAGGTCACGGATCATCGACATGGCAGGCTCCTTCGCTACGGGCAGCGAACGGGGCCGTGACGGATGGAACCACCCGGAATGAGGACGTCCTGACCACGCGTGTTCGGCGCGTCCACAAAGCGGGGGGCACCGCACCGTCGCGGTGGCCGGCTTCGCTGCTGGTTCAGCTGCTGATCGGGCCGGCGGGCCGCGCGTCGCACGAGCAGACGCGGACGGGCCGGATCAGGCACAACGAGACGAAGTGCTCTTCCGCGAGAAGTGGTGCTGCGGGAGGCGGCGGCCGGAAGATCCCGGAGACCCGGAAGACCGGAACAGCCGTCAGCGGCGGGAAGAGCGGGTGGTACTGCACGGTCGACTTCGGTCCATGCCGCCCACCTCCTCCGGCCGGTCCCTCGTGAGGGACGATCCATTCCCCTTGTTTGAAGGGGTTCCCCGTAGGGGAGTGTTCACAGCGTCGGGGTGTGGCCGCGATGCCCTGCGTGCTGCCCCGAACCGCTGACCCAGAGTACCAGTCACGCGACGTGTCAAGGTGCCGCTTTGCCAGTTCCGGACGAGTTCTATGCTCGCCGCATGGTTGATGTTCTTCCTCTGGTCGAGGCCCGGTTGCGCAGCGCGCTGGGCGAGCCGGACGCGCGCGCGGCGGTCACCTTCCTGGGCACCGACCGCATCGAGGTGCTGCGTTTCCCCGCCGTCGGCCAGGAGGGCGACCTCGTCCGCTACGCCACCCTCGGCATGTCGGCGCAGCCCATGGCGGACCCCACGGCAGTGCTCGCCGACCCGGTCAAGGGCCCCCGCGCCGAACTGCTGCTCTCGGTGCGCGCCGGGGTGGCCGACACCGACAAGGCGCTGCGTCCGCTCGCCGTGCTGGCCGCGTCCCCGCAGGTGGAAGGGGTGATCGTGGCGCCCGGTGCCTCGCTCGACGTCGGCGGGCCGCTGTGGCCGGGGGCGCCCTTCACCTCGGTCCTGGTCGCCGAGCCCGGCGGCCTGGTCGAGGACCTGGAGCTGGACGCCCCGCTGGAGGCCGTACGGTTCCTGCCGCTGCTGCCGATGACGCCGAACGAGGCCGCCTTCAAGCGCGTGCACGGGGCTCAGGCCCTCCAGGAGCGCTGGCTGACGCAGGGGACGGACCTGCGCGATCCGTCCCGCAGGTCCGTTCCACTGGAGTGAGGAGCGACTGAGAGGTGATGCAACTCACGGGATTTCCCGGTCAGTTGGCGAAGACCGTGAGTCGCGGAGGCTCCGGTCAATTGGCGAAGACCGTGACCGAGTCCTCGGTCGCGTGCGCGGGCGCCAGTTCCTCGGCCCGGTGGGTGAGCGCCCGGCGCCGTACCAGGACCACGGCCGCGCCCAGTACGGCGGTGACGGCCGCCACCACGAAGGGGATGTGGATGTCGGTCCACTCCTCGATCTTCGGCGCGAAGAACGGTGCCGCCGCCGCGGCGAACCAGCGCACGAAGTTGTAGCCCGCGCTCGCCACCGGCCGCGGGGCGTCCGACACGCCCAGGGCCAGCTCGGTGTAGACGGTGTTGTTCACGCCGATGAACGCGCCGGACAGGATGGTGCAGACGACCGCCGTGGCGTGGTTGCCGTAGCCCAGCACGAGCACGTCGGCCGCGAGCAGCACCAGTGAGCCGCCGAGCACCTTCAGCGAGCCGAAGCGCCGCTGCATCCGCGGGGCCACCAGGACCGAGAAGACGGCGAGCAGCACACCCCAGGCGAAGAACACGGCGCCCGACCTGTACGGCGTCATGTCCAGCACGAAGGGGGTGAAGGCCAGCACGGTGAAGAACGTGTAGTTGTAGAAGAACGCCGAGACCGCGGCGGAGGCCAGACCGCCGTGGCCCAGCGCCCTGACCGGGTCCAGCAGCGAGGTCCTGCGGGCAGGCCTGGGCTGGTCCTTGAGGAACGCCGCGATGCACAGGAAACCGACGGCCATCAGGAAGGCCGTGCCGAAGAACGGGTAGCGCCAGCTCGCGTCGCCGAGCAGCGCGCCCAGCAGCGGGCCGCACGCCATGCCGAGGCCGAGGGCGGACTCGTAGAGCAGGATCGCGGCGGCGCTGCCGCCGGCCGCGGCGCCGACGATGACCGCGAGGGCCGTCGAGACGAAGAGCGCGTTGCCGAGGCCCCAGCCGGCCCGGTAGCCGACGAGCTGGCCGACGGTGTCCGAGGTGCCCGCGAGGCCCGCGAAGACCACGACGAAGGCGAGCCCGAGCAGCAGCGTCCTGCGCCCGCCGATGCGGCTGGAGACGAAGCCGGTGACGAGCATCGCCAGCGCGGTGATCAGGAAGTACGAGGTGAAGAGGAGGGAGACCTGGCTGGCGCTCGCGTCCAGGCCCTTGGCGATGGACGGCAGGATCGGGTCGACGAGCCCGATGCCCATGAAGGCCACGACGGACGCGCCGGCGGTCGCCCACACCGCCTTGGGCTGCCGCAGGATGCTGCCCGCACCTGCGTCGAGGGTGTCCATGCAGTGCTCCAATGCCGACGAGATGGTTGGTGTATACACATAGTAAGTTAGCTCTGCTAATTGATGCAAAGTACATCTAGTTTTCGCCGGTCAGGCCCCCGTCCGGACGGGTGATCGTCCTTGACGCGGGGGAACGAGGGTAGGACCGTGGGGCTGTATGAGGGGCGAACCCAGTTGCCCGAAGTGCGGTGGCCGGGTCAGGGCTCCCGGCCTCTTCGCCGACACCTGGCAGTGCGACCTGCACGGCACGGTGCATCCGCTCCAGCCCGTGCTCCCGCCCAGCGTCGAGGAGCTCGGCGTCGTGGTGCACCGCACGCAGGTGCCCTTGTGGATGCCCTGGCCGTTGCCGGTCGGCTGGCTGTTCACCGGCGTGGCCTGCGCGGGCGACGACCGCAGCGGTGGCCGGGCGACCGCCGTGGCCTGTTCGGGGCCCGGACCGCTCGGCGGCATCGGTGAGCTGATCCTGGTCGCCGAGGAGTTGGGCGTCGGTCTCGGCGCCTTCTACGCGGGGCTCGACGCCCCGGACCCCGGACCGTACCTGGACGTGGAGAAACCGCCTCAGGCCAAGGTCCTGGCCGCCGGCCGTCCGACCCCCCTCTGGCACGTCCCCGGCGCACCCGTCGACCGTGCCGTCTTCGCCGGGGAGGCACTCGGCATGTGGCTGTGGGCCGTCGCGTGGCCCGAGCAGGCGGCACTGCTGATGTACGAGGAGCTGGTGCTGACCGACCTGCGGGACGCGGGCGCCGAGGTGGAGCTGGTGCCCTGCGGCGCGCTGTCGCCCCGGCTCATCCGGCCGACCACGGCGTAGAGGCCTCGGGAGCGTGGGGGGCCTCCCGGGCTCGGGGAGGTGATGCCGACGTGCCGGGGTATGCCGGTGCAGGGGGCAGGCGCGTAGGGGTTAACGCCGGTGTAGGGGGCGAGCGTGGTCTGCGGGTGTGACAGCGGCGGGTCGGGTTCCGGTTATCCTTGAGCGTCCCCTTCCGTCCCGTCCTCGCTTGGAGTCAGCGTCGTGCGCATCGATCTGCACACCCACTCCACCGCGTCCGACGGCACGGACACCCCGGCCGAGCTGGTGCGCAACGCCGCCGCGGCCGGTCTCGACGTCGTCGCGCTGACCGACCACGACACCACCCGCGGGCACGCCGAGGCCCGGGCCGCGCTCCCCGAGGAAGTGACCCTGGTCACCGGCGCCGAACTCTCCTGTCGCCTCGACGGCGTCAGCATGCACATGCTAGCCTACCTCTTCGACCCCGAGGAGCCCGCCCTGCTCGCCGAGCGCGAGCTGGTCCGGGACGACCGTGTGCCGCGGGCCCGGAGCATGGTCGCCAAACTCAACGAGCTGGGCGTCCCCGTCACCTGGGAACAGGTCGCCCGGATCGCCGGCGACGGATCCGTCGGCCGGCCGCACGTCGCCTCCGCGCTCGTCGAACTCGGCGTCGTGCCGACCGTGAGCGACGCCTTCACCCAGGACTGGCTGGCCGACGGGGGCCGGGCCTTCGTGGAGAAGCACGAGACCGACCCCTTCGAGGCGCTCCGGCTGATCAAGGGGGCGGGCGGCGTGGCCGTGTTCGCCCACCCCGCCGCCGCCAAGCGGGGCCGCACCGTGCCGGAGGACTCGATCGCCGAACTGGCCGCCGCCGGGCTCGACGGCATCGAGGTCGACCACATGGACCACGACGCGGACACGCAGGTCCGGCTGCGGGGCCTCGCGAAGGACCTGGGGCTCCTGGCGACCGGCTCCAGCGACTACCACGGCAGCCGGAAGACCTGCGTGCTCGGCGAGTACACGACGGACCCCGAGGTGTACGGCGAGATCACGCGACGGGCGTTCGGGGCGTTCCCCGTGCCGGGCGCCGGCGGGGCCTGAGCCTCCGTCCCCCCGCCCGTCCCCTTCCCTCTCTCGCCCTCTCCCGCCCTCTCCCGCAAGGCCAGTAGCTCACCCGTGTTCGATGTCGCCGTCTTCGGCTCCCTCTTCCTGACCCTTTTCGTCATCATGGATCCCCCCGGGATCACCCCGATCTTCCTCGCGCTGACCTCCGGCCGCCCCGCCAAGGCGCAGCGGCGGATGGCCCTCCAGGCCGTGTGTGTCGCCGGCGGCGTGATCACGGTGTTCGGGCTGCTCGGGCACCAGATCCTGGACTACCTGCACGTGTCCGTGCCCGCCCTCATGATCGCGGGCGGGCTGCTGCTCCTGCTGATCGCGCTCGACCTGCTCACCGGTAAGACCGACGAACCCAAGCAGACCAAGGACGTCAACGTCGCGCTCGTACCCCTGGGCATGCCGCTGCTCGCCGGGCCCGGCGCGATCGTGTCGGTCATCCTCGCGGTGCAGAAGGCGGACGGCGTCACCGGGCAGGTCTCCGTGTGGGCGGCGATCCTCGCGATCCACGTGGTGCTGTGGCTGGTGATGCGGTACTCGCTGCTGATCATCCGGGTCATCAAGGACGGCGGCGTGGTCCTGGTGACCCGCCTCGCCGGCATGATGCTCTCCGCGATCGCCGTGCAGCAGATCATCAACGGGGTCACGCAGGTGATCCGGGGCGCCTGAGGCCGAGGCCCCCGGGCGCGTGAGCACACGCAAAGGCCCCTCGCACGGAACGCGCCGTGCGAGGGGCCGAAGTGCGTGCTGTCCGCGCTACGAGGCCGAGGTGTCGGCGGGGCGGATCCACAGGCGCTGCCCTATGGCGGCGGCCTGCTGAACGATGCGGTTCACGGAGGCGGCGTCCACGACAGTCGTGTCCACGGGGGTTCCGTCGACGTCGTCGAGTCGCATGACTTCAAAGCGCATGGCCTCTCCCTTGATCTGGTCATCCTCCTGAGGAGAACTACTGGTGTGGCTCCTGGGTCGTCGGTGCCCGGGCTTCCGACTGAGTCAACGAGATGCTCTCTGCAAACATTCCCTACGCTAAAGAAATTTTTCGAACAACTAATTACTGACAGGTAAGTCGCTTGTTACGGGCTGCCAGGTGCTCGATACAGACTGACCGGGACCGGTTGTGTTCGTAGCGTGACCGCCGGGACAATGGAGGCGATGAACGACGACCTCGCGTCCCTGAACGCTCGCATCGATCGCACCAACGAGCTGCTGCACCGCATGCTCGCCGAGGTGGCGAAGACGCCCTCGACCCACGCGATCTTCGTCGACGCCGGATACCTCTACGCGGCGGCGGGGCGGCTGGTGGCCGGGACCGAGGACCGCCGGGCCTTCGACCTGGACGCCGAGGGACTGATCGAGTCGTTCATCGACACGGCACGCACCATCTTCGCGGACAGCCGCCTGCTGCGCGTGTACTGGTACGACGGCGCCCGCCGCCGCATCCACACCGCCGAGCAGCAGTCCATCGCCGAGCTGCCGGACGTCAAGGTGCGCCTGGGCAACCTCAACGCCAACAACCAGCAGAAGGGCGTCGACTCCCTCATCCGCACCGACCTGGAGTCCCTCGCCCGGTACCGCGCCCTCAGCGACGCGGCCCTGCTCGGCGGAGACGAGGACCTCGTCTCCGCCGTCGAGGCCGCGCAGGGGTACGGCGCCCGCGTCCACCTGTGGGGCATCGAGGCGCCCGAGGGCCGCAACCAGGCCGACCCGCTGCTCTGGGAGGTCGACAGCCAGCGCTCCTTCGACCTGGACTTCTTCAAGCCGTACGTCTCCAGACGCACGGCCGCCCAAGCCCTCGACGCGACGGGCGCGGCGCGGCCTGCCCGGGAGGACGTCCGTTTCGTGGGCGCCCAGATCGCCGCGAAGTGGCTGGCGGCCAAGGGGCGCGGCCCCCTGCTCGAACTCCTCCCCGGCCACCCCTACCTGCCCGGCTCCGTCGACCAGGACCTGCTCGTGGAGGCCGAGGGCCTGCTGCAGTACTCACTGCGCGGCCAGGCCGACCTGCGGCGGGCCCTGCGGGACGGCTTCTGGGAGCACCTGCGGGCCCAGTACTGACGCGCGGTACCGACTAGAGGCCGCCGGGCTCCGTGCGCGGCGCCGGGGCCGGGACCAGGGGAAGTGTGTCCCAGAAGTCGGCGAGCGCGTGGGCCGTGGGCAGCGGCTGATCGGTGTTGGGGGAGTGCTCGGCTCCGGCCACGACGGTGCGGTGCGCGTCCAGACGTACGGCCATCTCGTCCAGCAGGGGCACGGGCCAGGTGTCGTCGTGGGCGCCCGACAGCACGTGGCACGGCAGCGTCAGGCCGGCGAGCTCACCGACCCGGTCCGGCTCGGTGCACAGCTGACGTCCCGTCGCGCGGAGCTGGGCCGGCCTGGTGCCCAGCCAGCGGGCGCGCAGCCGCTCGGGCTCCTCCGTACCGTGGGCGGGCGCCGGAGCACCGGCTTCCTCCGGCGGCCCCATCGCCTGCATGACCTCCCAGACCTCGGCCATCGTCATGGTGTCCAGGGCGTCGCGCAGCAGTTTCACGCGCTGCCGCTGGGATGCGGAGATCCGGGCCGGGCCCGACGACACCAGCGTGAGGGACACGAAGGGGGCCCGGTCCAGCAGTACGGCGGCCCGCGCGATCTGGCCGCCGAGGGAGTGCCCGACGAGATGCACCCGGCCACCGAGCGCCGCGACCTGCGCGAGCACGTCCCGGGCCAGTTCGGGCTGGGCGTAGCCGGTCTCGTCGTGCTCGGGTCCGTCCGACTCGTACTGCCCCCGCCCGTCCACGGCGACCGTGCGGTAGCCGCGCGCACCGAGCGGTTCGTGCAGCAGCGTGAAGTCCTCCTTGCTGCCCGTGAACCCGGGCAGCATCAACACCGTCCCCCTCGCCTCCTCCGGGCCGGGCACGGCTGAGTCGACGACGGCGAACTCACCGCGCGCGGTACGCATCCGGTACGTGCGGGCGCCCGGGGGCGGACTGAAGGCGGCGTTCCTGCTCACGTCGCAGAGGCTATCGGGCAGCGGCTGCCGGGTGCCGGGGAGGGCGCCGGGGACGGGCGGGAGAGGGAGGAAGCGGGAGGAAGCGGGAGGAAGAGGGAGCGGGCGGGCCGCACGCCTGCCAACGCCGTGGGGGGGGGGGGGGGGGGCGGGGGGGGGGGGGGGGGGGGGGGGGGGGCGGGGGGGGGGGGGGGGGGGGGGGGGGGGG
>NZ_JACBYP010000152.1 GCF_018982965.1 Streptomyces mayonensis
CCCCGCTCCCGCCTCCGCTCCCCGCCCCGCCGCCCGCGTCAGCAGGTCCGCCACCTCCAGGACGTGGTGGCCGGCGATCGTCGGCAGGCAGGTGCCGCGGGCCGGGCCGATGGCCGCCGCCCAGTCGGCCGGGATCGCGGCGGCGCCGTGGGTCGCGCCGGCCAGGGCACCGGCGACCGCGGCCGTGGTGTCGGCGTCGCGGCCCATGTTGACGGCCGTCAGCACCGCGTCCGTGAAGTCGCCGTCGGCCGCCGCGTACGCGCCGAAGGCCAGGGCGACCGCCTCGGGAGCCAGGTCGGTCCAGGGGTAGCCGCCGATGACCACCGCGGAGCGGACCGCGCGTTCGCCCCGGTGGGCCGCGGTGAGCGCGCGGCGCAGGGAGCGGGCCGTCCAGGAGTCCTCCGGCACGACGGCCAGCGCGGCGGCGACGACCGCGACCGGCGGCGCCCCCGCCATCGCCGCCGCGACGCCCGCCGCCACCGCCTGGCCTCCGTAGATGCCCTCGCCGTCGTGGCTGACCGAGCCGTCGATCGCCGCGAGCCGGGCGGCTTCGGCGGGCCGGCCCGCCGCGAACACGCCGTGCGGCGCGGCCCGCATCGCCAGTCCGTCGCTCCAGGCATGGCGGTGCTGGGCGGAGATGGGGGCGGCGAGGCCGCGGCGCAGGTTCTCCAGGGTGCCGCGTTCGCTGAAGCCGGCGCCCCGGAACGGCCCCTCGTCCCGGTCCGCGATCCACTCGTGCCAGGCCGCCCCCACCCGGGCCGGTGTGAGCCCGGAGCCGTACCGGGCCAGCAGCAGGCCCGAGAAGATCGCGTACTCGGTGTCGTCGGTACCGGCGGGCCGCTCGGCCACGTATCCCGTGATGCGGCCCCAGCGGGCGCGGATCTCGGAGGGCTTCATGTTCTCGGCCGGTGCCCCGAGGGCGTCCCCGACGGCCAGTCCGAGCAGTGCGCCCCGGGCCCGTTCGACCGGTCCGGCGTCGCCCCGGGGTGCGGGGGCCGGGGGAATGCAGGCGATGGATGCCATGCGGCCTCTCCTCTCCCTCTGCCTCTCCCTCTGCGCATCTGTCCCCGGTGCGTCGGGTGCCGCAGCCTCCCGGGCCGCAGCGTCACCCGGTCGACATCCCCACGAGCAAGATCACGCAGCGGTCCGGAAGGGTAAAACCGCAGGTAAGCCCAGCCTTTCCTTGCTGGCGGCGCGGAAATGAACGGCGTAGATTGAGTGTTGTCGAAAGATAGAACGAGTCCAAAGTGGCTGGCTCGGCCGGCCCCACCAGTCCCCCGGGGGAATCCCATGGCCATCATCGAAACCGAGGCGCCGCTGCACGAGGCGCACCGTGACAACCACACCCACCGCGACGTGAACGGCGGCTGGCTGCGCCCCGCCGTCTTCGGCGCGATGGACGGCCTCGTCTCCAACCTCGCCCTGATGACCGGTGTGGCGGGCGGTACGGCCAGTCAGCAGACCGTGGTGATCAGCGGCCTCGCCGGGCTCGCCGCCGGCGCCTTCTCCATGGCCGCCGGCGAGTACACCTCCGTCGCCTCCCAGCGCGAGCTGGTCGAGGCCGAGCTGGACGTGGAGCGCCGCGAGCTGCGCAAGCACCCGGCGGACGAGGAGGCCGAGCTGGCCGCGCTCTACGAGGCCCGCGGCGTCGAGCCGCACCTCGCGCGCCAGGTGGCCCGCCAGCTGTCCAGCGACCCCGAGCAGGCGCTGGAGATACACGCCCGCGAGGAACTCGGCATCGACCCCTCCGACCTGCCGTCGCCGCTGGTCGCGGCCGTGTCGTCGTTCGGGTCCTTCGCGCTGGGCGCCCTGCTGCCCGTCCTGCCGTTCCTGCTCGGCGCCGGTGCGCTGTGGCCCGCGGTGCTGCTCGCGCTGGCCGGGCTCTTCCTGTGCGGAGCGGTGGTCGCCAAGGTGACGGCCCGCAGCTGGTGGTACAGCGGCCTGCGGCAGCTCGCGCTCGGCGGCGCGGCGGCCGGTGTGACGTACGCCCTGGGCAGCCTGTTCGGGACGGCCGTAGGATAGTCCGGCCCCGAACTTATGCGAGGGACCGCATAAGTAGCCGTTACTGGCTGGTTTCGAGTGCGTAATCTCCGGGCATGAGCCGTAAGCGCTGCGGGCAAAGAAGCTCGCCGCGCGCCCGTGGAGCGGGCGACGACGCTTCCTCCACCCTCTCGGACCGACGGACATCGATCTGTGCGCTTCGGTCTCCACAGCTTTCCCCGCCGGGCGCGGTACCCCCGCCGCACCCCTCCGGCGTCCGCATGTTGGAACGGATTGTCCCGTTTACCGAGAACCAATCCATCATGTAACCTGCACCAGCTTTTGCACCGAACCGCAGAGGGCCAGCGTCGTCCCTCGGCACCCGCACATGCCAGATGACGACGACGGGAGAGCCGATGCGTACGCCGCGCCAGCCGTCCCAGCATTCCGCGAGTGGCCAGAACTGGTCCTTCATGGATGCTCGCCCTGCCGCGCAGGGTATGTACGACCCCCGCAACGAGCACGACGCCTGCGGCGTCGGTTTCGTCGCCACTCTCACCGGCGAGGCGTCCCACACCCTGGTCGACCAGGCACTCACCGTGCTGCGCAACCTGGAGCACCGCGGCGCCACCGGCTCCGAACCGGACTCGGGCGACGGCGCGGGCATCCTCTCCCAGGTGCCGGACGCCTTCTTCCGCGAGGTGGCCGGATTCCAACTGCCCGAGGCCGGCGCGTACGCCGCCGGCATCGCCTTCCTGCCCGGCGACGGCACCGAGGACGCCGTCGCCCGGATCGAGGCGATCGCGGCCGAGGAGGGCCTCACCGTCCTCGGCTGGCGCGAGGTCCCGGTCGCCCCGCAGCTGCTCGGCGCCACCGCCCGCTCGACCATGCCGGTCTTCCGCCAGATCTTCGTCAGCGACGGCACCTCGCACGGCATCGCGCTCGACCGCCACGCCTTCGCGCTGCGCAAGCGCGCCGAGCGCGAGGCGGGCGTCTACTTCCCGTCACTGTCCGCGCGGACCATCGTCTACAAGGGCATGCTCACCACCGGCCAGCTGGAGCCCTTCTTCCCGGACCTGTCCGACCGCCGCTTCGCCTCCGCGATCGCGCTCGTGCACTCCCGGTTCTCCACCAACACCTTCCCGAGCTGGCCGCTCGCCCACCCGTACCGCTTCGTCGCGCACAACGGCGAGATCAACACGGTCAAGGGCAACCGCAACTGGATGCGCGCCCGCGAGTCCCAGCTCGCCTCCGGCCTGTTCGGCTCGTCCTCCGACCTCGAGCGGATCTTCCCGGTCTGTACGCCGGACGCCTCCGACTCCGCCTCCTTCGACGAGGTCCTGGAGCTGCTCCACCTCGGCGGGCGTTCGCTGCCGCACTCCGTGCTGATGATGATCCCGGAGGCGTGGGAGAACCACGACTCGATGGACGCGGACCGGCGCGCCTTCTACCAGTTCCACTCCACGATGATGGAACCCTGGGACGGCCCCGCCTGCGTCACCTTCACCGACGGCACCCAGGTCGGCGCCGTACTCGACCGCAACGGTCTGCGCCCCGGCCGCTACTGGGTCACCGACGACGGCCTCGTCGTCCTCGGCTCCGAGGTCGGCGTCCTCGACATCGACCCCGCCAAGGTCGTCCGCAAGGGCCGCCTGCAGCCCGGCCGCATGTTCCTCGTGGACACCGCCGAGCACCGCATCATCGAGGACGACGAGATCAAGGCACAGCTCGCCGCCGAGCAGCCCTACGCCGAGTGGATCGACGCCGGCGAGATCGAGCTGTCCGACCTGCCCGAGCGCGAGCACATCGTGCACACCCACGCCTCGGTCACCCGCCGCCAGCAGACCTTCGGGTACACCGAGGAGGAGCTGCGCGTCATCCTCGCGCCGATGGCCAAGGCCGGCGCCGAGCCGATCGGCTCCATGGGCACCGACTCGCCCATCGCCGCGCTCTCCGACCGCCCCCGGCTGCTCTTCGACTACTTCACCCAGCTCTTCGCGCAGGTCACCAACCCGCCGCTGGACGCCATCCGCGAGGAACTGGTCACCTCGCTGCGCTCCTCACTGGGCCCCCAGGGCAACCTGCTCGACCCGACGGCCGCCTCCTGCCGCAGCGTCCTGCTGCCCTTCCCGGTCATCGACAACGACGAGCTGGCCAAGCTCATCCACATCAACGCCGACGGCGACATGCCCGGCTTCAAGGCCGCCACCCTCTCCGGCCTCTACCGCGTGCACGGCGGCGGCGACTCGCTGGCCGCCCGCATCCAGGAGATCTGCGCCGAGACCGACGCCGCCATCGAGAACGGCGCCCGGCTGATCGTCCTGTCCGACCGCCACTCCGACGCCGAGCACGCGCCGATCCCGTCGCTGCTGCTCACCGCCGCCGTCCACCACCACCTCATCCGCACCAAGCAGCGCACCGAGGTGGGCCTGCTGGTCGAGGCCGGCGACGTCCGCGAGGTCCACCACGTCGCCCTGCTCATCGGCTTCGGCGCCGCCGCGGTCAACCCCTACCTCGCCATGGAGTCCGTCGAGGACCTGGTCCGGGCCGGCACCTTCCTGCCCGGCGCCGAGCCCGAGCAGGCCATCCGCAACCTGATCCACGCCCTCGGCAAGGGCGTCCTCAAGGTCATGTCCAAGATGGGCATCTCCACCGTCGCCTCCTACCGCGGTGCCCAGGTCTTCGAGGCCGTCGGCCTGGACGAGGAGTTCGTCGAGAAGTACTTCAACGGCACCACCACCAAGATCGGCGGCGTCGGCATCGACGTCGTCGCCCAGGAGGTCGCCGCCCGCCACGCCAAGGCGTACCCGGCCAGCGGCATCGCGCCCGCCCACCGCACCCTGGAGATCGGCGGCGAGTACCAGTGGCGCCGCGAGGGCGAACCCCACCTGTTCGACCCGGAGACGGTCTTCCGCCTCCAGCACTCCACGCGCTCCGGCGAGTACGACATCTTCAAGAAGTACACCGAGCGCGTCAACGAGCAGTCCGAGCGGCTGATGACGCTGCGCGGCCTCTTCGGCTTCACGTCGGACCGGCAGCCGGTCCCGCTCGACGAGGTCGAGCCCGTCTCCGAGATCGTCAAGCGCTTCTCCACCGGCGCCATGTCGTACGGCTCCATCTCCCAGGAGGCGCACGAGACCCTCGCCATCGCCATGAACCAGCTGGGCGGCAAGTCCAACACCGGTGAGGGCGGCGAGGACCCCGAGCGCCTGTACGACCCGGCGCGCCGCTCCAGCATCAAGCAGGTCGCCTCCGGCCGCTTCGGCGTCACCAGCGAGTACCTGGTCAACGCCGACGACATCCAGATCAAGATGGCCCAGGGCGCCAAGCCCGGCGAGGGCGGCCAGCTGCCCGGCCACAAGGTGTACCCCTGGGTCGCCAAGACCCGGCACAGCACCCCCGGCGTCGGGCTGATCTCCCCGCCGCCGCACCACGACATCTACTCCATCGAGGACCTCGCCCAGCTGATCCACGACCTGAAGAACGCGAACCCGCAGGCGCGGATCCACGTCAAGCTGGTCTCCGAGGTCGGCGTCGGCACGGTCGCCGCGGGCGTGTCCAAGGCGCACGCGGACGTGGTGCTCATCTCCGGCCACGACGGCGGCACCGGCGCCTCCCCGCTGACCTCGCTCAAGCACGCGGGCGGCCCCTGGGAGCTGGGCCTCGCCGAGACCCAGCAGACCCTGCTCCTCAACGGCCTGCGCGACCGCATCGTCGTGCAGACCGACGGCCAGCTCAAGACCGGCCGCGACGTCGTCATCGCCGCGCTGCTCGGCGCCGAGGAGTTCGGCTTCGCCACCGCGCCGCTCGTCGTCTCCGGCTGCGTCATGATGCGCGTCTGCCACCTGGACACCTGCCCCGTCGGCATCGCCACCCAGAACCCGGTCCTGCGCGACCGGTTCTCCGGCAAGGCCGAGTACATCGTGAACTTCTTCCGGTTCATCGCCGAAGAGGTCCGCGAGATCCTCGCCGAGCTGGGCTACCGCTCCATCGAGGAGGCCGTCGGCCACGCCGAGACCCTCGACGTGACCCGCGCCGTCGACCACTGGAAGGCACAGGGCCTCGACCTGGAACCGCTGTTCCACGTGCCCGCGCTGGCCGAGGGCGCGGCCCGCCACCAGGCCGTCGGCCAGGACCACGGCCTGGAGAAGGCACTCGACAACGAGCTGATCAAGCTCGCCTCCGACGCCCTGTCCGCCGCGGACGCCGCCCAGGCCTCCCCCGTGCGCGCCCAGGTCGCCATCCGCAACATCAACCGCACCGTCGGCACCATGCTCGGCCACGAGGTGACCAAGAAGTTCGGCGGCGCCGGCCTGCCCGACGACACCGTCGACATCACCTTCACCGGCTCCGCCGGCCAGTCCTTCGGCGCCTTCGTCCCCCGCGGCGTCACGCTGCGCCTGGAGGGCGACGCCAACGACTACGTCGGCAAGGGCCTCTCCGGCGGCCGCGTGATCGTCCGCCCCGACCGCGGCGCCGACCACCTCGCCGAGTACTCCACCATCGCCGGCAACACCATCGGCTACGGCGCCACCGGCGGCGAGATGTTCCTGCGCGGCAAGGTCGGCGAACGCTTCTGCGTCCGCAACTCCGGCGCACTGGTCGTCTCCGAGGGCGTCGGCGACCACGGCTGCGAGTACATGACCGGCGGCCACGCCGTCGTCCTCGGCGAGACCGGCCGCAACTTCGCGGCCGGCATGTCCGGCGGCATCGCCTACGTCGTCGACCTCGACCCGGACAACGTCAACGCCGGCAACGCCGGCGCCGTACAGACCCTGGACGACGCCGACCAGGACTGGCTGCACGACGTGGTGCGCCGCCACGCCGAGGAGACCGGGTCCACGGTCGCCCGGAAGCTGCTCGCCGACTGGTCCGCCGCCGTGCGGCGCTTCAGCAAGATCATCCCCAGCACGTACCAGGCAGTGCTCGCCGCCAAGGACGCCGCCGAGCGAGACGGTCTCTCCGAGTCCGAGATCACCGAGAAGATGATGGAGGCGGCGACCAATGGCTGACCCCAAGGGCTTTCTGAACCACGGCCGCGAAGTCGCCACGTCCCGGCCGGTCGACGAACGCGTCAAGGACTGGAACGAGGTCTACGTCCCCGGCTCCCTGCTGCCGATCATCAGCAAGCAGGCCAGCCGCTGCATGGACTGCGGCATCCCGTTCTGCCACAACGGCTGCCCCCTCGGGAACCTGATCCCCGAGTGGAACGACTACGCCTACCGAGAGGACTGGTCGGCGGCGTCCGAGCGGCTGCACGCCACCAACAACTTCCCGGAGTTCACCGGCCGCCTGTGCCCGGCCCCGTGCGAGTCGGCGTGCGTCCTCGGCATCAACCAGCCGCCGGTCACCATCAAGAACGTCGAGGTCTCCATCATCGACAAGGCGTGGGAGACCGGGGACGTCGCCCCGCGCATCCCCGAGCGCCTGTCCGGCAAGACCGTCGCCGTCATCGGCTCGGGACCCGCCGGTCTCGCCGCCGCCCAGCAGCTCACCCGGGCCGGCCACACCGTCGCCGTCTACGAGCGCGCGGACCGCATCGGCGGCCTCCTGCGGTACGGCATCCCCGAGTTCAAGATGGAGAAGCGGCACATCAACCGGCGCATCGAGCAGATGCGCGCCGAGGGCACCCGCTTCCGCACCGGCGTCGAGATCGGCCGCGACCTGAGCGCCACCGACCTCAAGAAGCGCTACGACGCGGTCGTCGTCGCCGCCGGCTCCACCACCGCCCGCGACCTGCCCGTCCCCGGCCGCGAGCTGAACGGCATCCACCAGGCGATGGAGTACCTGCCCCTGGCCAACAAGGTCCAGGAGGGCGACTACGTCTCCCCGCCCCTGACCGCCGAGGGCAAGCACGTCGTCGTCATCGGCGGCGGCGACACCGGCGCCGACTGCGTGGGCACCGCCCACCGCCAGGGCGCGGCCTCCGTCACCCAGCTGGAGATCATGCCCCGGCCGGGCGAGGAGCGGAACCCGCTCGCACAGCCGTGGCCGACCTTCCCGATGCTGTACAAGGTCACCAGCGCCCACGAGGAGGGCGGCGAGCGCGTCTACGCCGTCTCCACCACCCACTTCGAGGGCGACGAGGACGGCAACGTCCAGTGGCTGCACCTGACCGAGGTCGAGTTCGTCGACGGCAAGCTCACCCCGAAGCCGGGCACCGAGCGCAAGATCCCCGCCCAGCTGGTCACCCTCGCCATGGGCTTCACCGGCACCGACAAGGAGAACGGCCTCGTCGACCAGTTCGGCCTGGAGCTCGACGCACGCGGTAACATCGCCCGCGACGCCGACTTCCAGACCAACGTGCCGGGTGTGTTCGTCGCCGGTGACGCCGGCCGCGGCCAGTCGCTCATCGTCTGGGCGATCGCCGAGGGCCGCTCGGCCGCGCGCGGCGCCGACCGCTTCCTGACCGGGGCCAGCGACCTGCCGGCCCCGATCCGCCCGACCGACCGCGCCCTCGCGGTCTGACGGACGGGACACGCCGGAGCCGGCACGCCCCGAGAGGGGACAGCCGGGGCCGGGCACGACCGGAGCCGGAACGCCCGGACACGGGCCGACCGGAGCCGGACAACCGAAAAGCGTCCCGCACAATGGCGTGCGGAACACTGATGGCGCCTGCCCCGTCCCCGACCGGACACCGGGCAGGCGCTGTCGCATGCTCGGGGCACCCGGCGCGCCGCCCCAACGGGCACCCGGCGCGCCGTCCCAAGGGGAGGCACCTGGCGCGGTGCCCCAAGGGGGAGGCACCTGGCGCGGCGCCCCCTACGGCATCTTGCAGGTGCCCCCTGCGGCACCTTGCAGGTGTGCCCTACGGCACCTTGTAGGTGTCCCCGTACATCTCCCACACCAGCGGCGTCGACAGATCCAGGTTCCCGGCCTTCAGGAAGCGCCGCTGGGCCGTGTCGATCCGGGACGCGTCGATGCCCGGACGCTTGGACTCCATGGCGGCGCGGCGCACGTCCAGGAAGGTCTTCAGGAAGGCCTTCTCCGAGCCGCCCTGCCCCGGCGTCCTCGCCTCCCGCAGGGCCTGCTCGCGCACCCCGTAGAACCCCTCGGCGTCCGTGTCCGGGCCGTGGAAGACCATCGCGTCGAAGTACACGAACTGGCCCAGCGTGCCCAGGCCGTCCAGCTTGGCCAGGCGGACCGCCGGTTCGAAGTAGACCCGGTCGCGCTCCTCCTCCTGCGCCTCGCGGAACGCCGGGACCTCCGCCTCGGCCTGCCAGGCCGCCGTGAACCCCGGGTCCAGCCCCTCGTGCGAGTCGCTGCCGTCGACCTCGCGCAGAGCGGGCAGGTACCTCGCCAGGCCGTTGTCCGGGTGGTCCTCGGTGTAGCGCTCGACCAGGGTGAGCAGGTCGTGGGTGCCGGTGCAGAAACCGATGATGCCCGCGGTGTAGCCGTCGCCCTCCCCGGGGTCCTCGATGGTGCCGTAGGCGGTGCGCCACTCGGTCGTCGAGTTCTCGGCGCTGGACACCAGCTGCTGGGCCAGTTCCTTCTTCGCCGGGGCGGCCAGCCCGGGCGGCAGGTCGGCGATCAGCTCGTCGTCCGCCTCGCGCTCCTTCTCCGCCCGGTTCTTGGCGTCCTCGCGGGACTGCGCCGTGGCCGCGGGCGGGGTGACCGGGGCGTTGGCCGAGTCCGACGGCAGCACGAAGTACACCCCCGTCGCGATCACGGGGACGGCCGCCAGGAGCAGCACTCCGGCACGTTTCACTGCGGGATACCTCCGCTGGACGGACGGTGAGCCGGTGGGGACGGCGACGGACAAGCCGGTGGGGACGGCTGCGTACAGCCGATGGGAACGGCGGCGTACAGCCGACGGGGGCGGCGGCGAACAAAATAGCGAATGCCGGTGGACGGGCCGGGAGGCGGGGTCGGCCGTGGCGTACCCTCGGCAGCCGAAGCCGCAAGTCCAGGGGTGACGGGGGAATCCGCATGGCCGCGATCAGTCTCACCAAGGTGCAGGAGACGGCACCCGCGCTCGTCGACCTGTACAAGAGCGCCGGGGTGTCGCTGACCAAGCACGGACTGCAGGAGACCCGCGCCGCGGTCTACCTCGTCGTCGACTACTCCGGGTCGATGAAGCCGTACTACAAGGACGGCACCGTGCAGGCCCTCGCCGACCGGGTGCTCGGCCTCTCCGCCCACCTCGACGACGACGGCACCGTCCCGGTGGTGTTCTTCTCCACCGACGTCGACGCGGTCACCGAGATCGCCCTCGCCGACCACCACGGACGGATCGAGCAGATCGTGGCCGGCCTCGGACACATGGGGAAGACCAGCTACCACCTGGCCATGGACGCCGTCATCGACCACTACCTCGACAGCGGCGCCCGCCACCCCGCCCTGGTCGTCTTCCAGACCGACGGCGGCCCGGTCAGCCGGCTCGCCGCCGAGCGCTACCTGTGCAAGGCGGCACGCCTGCCGCTGTTCTGGCAGTTCGTCGGCTTCGGCGACCCGGGCAGCCGGCAGTTCGAGTACCTGCGCAAGCTCGACGAACTGGCCGTGCCGGACAAGCGGGTCGTCGACAACGCGGGCTTCTTCCACGCGGGCCGCGACCCGCGCGAGGTGAGCGACGCCGAACTGTACGACCGGCTGGTCGGCGAATTCCCCAAGTGGCTCGTGGACGCGCGCGCCCAGGGCATCGTACGGCCCTGACGCCCGCCGCCCTGACGCCCGGCCGCCCCGGCACGCAGGCAGCGCCGCGCCCCGCACCCTACGTGTCGCACTCCAGCACCGTCCGGCACAGCCCGCACCGCGCCCGGACCCGCCCCCGCACCGGCACCCTGATCCGCTGATGACACGTCGGGCACGGGAACGACACCCGCAGCGGGCCCCGGTCCTGCGACGTGAACGAGTACGGTCCGCCCGCCGGAAGAACAGCGGCGCCGCGCGGATGCCGATCCTGGGCGTGCCGCCGGTCCCGCGCGTAACGGCGGCGGCCCGTCCAGCCGGCCGCCGTCAGCGGCGGCTGCTGCTCGTCCCGCCGGGCCCGCGCAAGGCCCTTGCCGTACGCCGTGTACGCCTGCGGGCTCGTGAACCAGACCGACGGATCCTCACCGAACAGCAGCGCCCGCTTGGCCAGCACGTACCCGAACTCCTCCGGCGTCAGGTACCCGAGCTTCTGCGAGGACGCCCCGTCCTCCCGGAAGGCGTCGAGGAGCAGCCAGCCCGCGCCCAGGTACGTCGTCGCCGTGTCGGTGAGGATCTCGTTGTCCCGGGTGCCGGGGAAGGACAGGTCGAGACGGTGCAGATAGACGTGCATCACCTCGTGGGCGAGGGCCGCGCCGATGTCCCGGCGGTGGGTGCGGAAGCGGTCGTTCAGCTCGATGAAGTACTCAGGCCCCGCCGTCAGCTCCACGTTCGCCGCATGCGTCATCTCACGAAAGGAAACGATCATGCGGGCGTCGGGCAACCGGTAGTGCCGCACCAACTCGTGCGCCACCCGCTGCGCGCCCAGATACAGGTCGTCGGTGTCGCAGAACGCCACGTCGGCCGGCGGCACGCTGACCGAGAACGCCTGCACCGTGTCGTACGACAGCCGTCTGTACAGGGCGGTCACCGCCTGCCGTACCGTCTCCAGGTGCGGAAAGCCGTGCTCCACCGGTCCACCGTTCGCCACGCCCGACCCCCAAGACGCCTGAACCCTGCCTCCACTGTACGAGACGGCCTGCGACGCCGGGCCCGGCGCCCGTAGGGTGTGCGCCCATGACCACCAGCAACACCGGTACCGGAGCCGACGACCCCGCCGTCCGCGAGGAACTGGCCCGGTTGCGGGACAGCATCGACAACATCGACGCGGCCGTCGTCCACATGCTCGCCGAGCGCTTCAAGTGCACCCAGCAAGTCGGCCTCCTCAAGGCCCACCACCAGCTGCCGCCCGCCGACCCGACCCGCGAGGCCAAGCAGATCGCCCGGCTGCGGACCCTCGCCGAGAGCGCCAAGCTGGATCCGGCGTTCGCCGAGAAGTTCCTCAACTTCATCATCGCCGAGGTGATCCACCACCACGAGCGCATCGCGGACGACAACGGCAACGGCAACAGTGACCTCAACAGCAACGCCCACACCGACGGCAACACCCGCACCGGCCCGAACGGCACCCGCCCCGCCACCGGCTGAGACCCCAGCCACCCGGCGCGCGCCCCCGGGGCGCACGCCGCGGCGGACCGGACATACGCCACGTACCGAACCGCCTCTGTGCGCTGCCCACCGCATCAGGCAGCATGTCGTGCATGTCCGTACTGACGCGCGACGAAGCGCAGACCCGCTCCCGGCTCCTCGACGTCCACCACTACGCGATCGACCTCGATCTGACCCGTGGTGACGAGACCTTCGACTCCCGTACCGTCATCCGGTTCACCGTCCGCGGCGACACCGGCACCACGGACACGTTCGTCGAGGTCAAGCCCGCGGAACTGCGCTCCGTCACCCTCGACGGACAACCCCTCGACCCGGCCGGCCTCGACGACAACCGGCTCACCCTGAAGAACCTCGCCCCCGGCGAACACGAACTGCGCGTCGACGCCGCCATGCGCTACTCCCGCACCGGCGAGGGCATGCACCGCTTCACCGACCCCGCCGACGACGAGACCTACCTCTACACCCAGATGTTCCTGGACGACGTCCAGCGCGTCTTCGCCGCCTTCGACCAGCCCGACCTCAAAGCCGTCTTCGACCTGACCGTCACCGCACCCGAAGGCTGGACCGTCCTCGCCAACGGCACCACCGAACACACCGGCGACGGCCACTGGAAGGCCGCCACCACCCCCCTCATCTCCACCTACCTCGTCGCCCTCGCCGCCGGCCCCTGGCACTCCCTGCGCACCGAACACCGCGGCCTGCCCTTCGGCATCCACTGCCGCCGCTCCCTCGCCGAACACCTGGACACCGACGCCGACGAACTCTTCGAGATCACCCGCGCCTGCTTCGACCGGTACCACGAGAAGTTCGACGAGCCCTACCCCTTCGACTCCTACGACCAGGCGTTCGTCCCCGAGTTCAACGCCGGCGCCATGGAGAACCCCGGACTGGTCACCTTCCGCGACGAGTTCGTCTTCCGCTCCGCCGTCACCGACACCCAGCGGCAGACCCGGGCCATGGTCATCGCCCACGAGATGGCCCACATGTGGTTCGGCGACCTGGTCACCCTGCGCTGGTGGGACGACATCTGGCTGAACGAGTCCTTCGCCGAGTACATGGGCTACCAGACCACCGCCGAAGTCAGCCTTGGGGGGTCTGGGGGGACTCCCCCCAGAAAGTGGGGCGTCCACACCTGGACCGACTTCGGCGTCAGCCGCAAAGCCTGGGGCTACGACGCCGACCAGCGCCCCTCCACCCACCCCGTCGCCCCCGAAAACGTCGAGGACACCGCCTCCGCCCTCCTCAACTTCGACGGCATCTCCTACGCCAAGGGCGCCTCCGCCCTGCGCCAGCTCGTCCACTGGCTCGGCGAGAAGGACTTCCTGGCCGGCATCAACACCCACTTCGAACGCCACAAGTTCGCCAACGCCTCCCTCGCCGATTTCATCGACTCCCTCGCCGCCGCCACCGACCGCGACGTCCACGCCTGGGCCGACGCCTGGCTGCGCACCACCGGAGTCGACACCCTCACCCCCCGCGTCACCGGCGACAACGGCGACCGCGTACTCGAAGCCGGCCGGCGCGGCGAACGCCCCCACCGCATCGCCGTCGGCCTCTACGACCGCGACCACACCGACGAAGGCCGCCTCAGCCTGCGCGAACGCCTCGACCTCGACCTCCCCCAGGACGAACCCCGGCCCATCGGCAAACTCCCCGCACTCGTCGTCCTCAACGACGGCGACCTGAGCTACGCCAAGGTCCGCTTCGACACCGAGTCCTTCCGGACGATCCGCGAGAGCCTCTCCGGCCTCCCCGACCCCCTCACCCGGGCCGTGGTCTGGAACGCCCTGAGGGACGCCGTCCGCGACGGTGAACTCCCCGCCGCCACCTACCAGGAGATCGCCCGCGCCCACCTCCCCCACGAGACCGACCTCGCACTCGTCGACGGCGTCCTCGCCTTCGCCGCCGGCCAGGTCGCCGACCGCTACGTCACCCCCGAGCAGCGGCCCGCCGCCCTCACCGTCCTCGCCGAACTCTGCCGCGACCTCATCCGCCGCACCGAGGACGGCGACAACCCCGGCCTGCGCCTGATCGCCGTACGCCACCGCATCGACGCCGCCGCCCACCCCGACACCATCGCCGCCTGGCTCACCGACGGCACCGTGCCCGGCGGCCCCGAACTCGACCCCGAACTGCGCTGGCGCATCCTCACCCGCCTCGCCGTACTCGGCGCCACCGACGAGGCCGCCATCGCCGCCGAACTCGCCCGCGACCCGAGCGCCACCGGCCAGGAGGGCGCCGCCCGCTGCCGCGCCGCACTGCCCGACGCCGAGGCCAAGAGCCGCGCCTGGGAGGCCATGTTCGCCACCGACGACCTCTCCAACTACCTGTTCACCGCCACCGCCCAGGGCTTCTGGCAGCCCGAACAGGCCGACCTCGTACGGGACTACGTACCGCGCTACTTCGCCGAGGCCGTCGCGGTCGCCGCCCGCCGCGGCCCCGCCATCGCCGACGCCGCCGGCCGCTGGGCCTTCCCCGGCCACGCCGTCGACGCCGACACCCTCCGCCTGGGCGAGCAGTGCCTCGCCGACGCCGACCCCGTCCCCGCCCTGCGCCGCAAGCTCACCGACCAGCTCGACGACCTGGCACGCGCGCTGCGGGTCCGCGAGGCGGCCACACGCTGACCCGGGACGGACGGCGGACAGGGGAAAAGAGCGGAGAGCGGAGAGCGGGGGAGCAGGGAGCGGGGGAGACGGAAAAGGGAGGAGAGCGAGGAGGGGGAGGAGAGGGAGAGAAGGAGAGAAGGAGAGAAGGGCAGAGGAGAGAAGGGCAGAGGGAAGGTAAGCGGGGGAGACCCGTCGACGGGTCCCCCTTTCGGGTAGTGATCGTTGGGCTGTCCGGGTGTACGCACACGTTCGCGTACAAGCTGGAGTCCCAGTCCCGCGCCCGGAGGACCGCCCATGGGCATCCCGCCCCTCGCCTCGGGCCCGCAGGGCACCGACGCCCTGCCGGCCCTGCTGGACACCGTGCTCGACGCCCTGCGCACCGGTACGGCAGCACGCCGCGGCCCACTGCCCCCGGGCGGGCCCGACGCCGTCGTCGCCCAGGTGGCGGACGCCGTCGGCGACATCCTGCCCCGCCACGGAGACCCCGAGGCGCTCCGCGTCCTGGTCACCGCCCTGGCCGAGGGCGCCGCCGACCTCGCCGCCAGCGTCCTCAACCCCTCCCTCGACTCCTGGGACCAGGCGCCCGCCGCCACCGCCCTGGAAGCCCTCTTCACCCGCGCCCTCGCCCGGGAGACCGGTGCCGCCGACGCGCTCGTCACCACCGGCGGCACCGAGTCCAACCACCTCGCCGTCCTGCTCGCCCGCGAAGCCCTCGGCACCGGACTGCGCGTGGTCCACGGCGCAGCCGCCCACCACTCCGTACACCGCGCCGCCTGGCTCCTCGGCCTGCCCCAGATCGCCGACCGCTGCGCCGCCCACCGCGCCCGCCTGCACACCGACGCCGCCTACGGCGCCGGCCTCCTCTTCAGCGAACGGCGCCGAACCCTGCTCACGGGACTGGAAGCCGCCGACACCGTCGCCCTCGACCTGCACAAACTCGGCTGGCAGCCGATCCCCGCCGGCCTCCTCACCGTCAAGGACACCCGCGACCTCGCCGCCCTCCACCACCGCGCCGACTACCTCAACGCCGACGACGACACCGACGCCGGACTCCCCGACCTCCTCGCCCGCTCCCCGCGCACCAGCCGCCGCCCCGACGTCCTCAAGGCCGCCGTCACCCTCAAGACCCTCGGCCGCACCGGCCTCGGCGCGCTCGTCGACACGGTCTGCGACCTGGCCGAGGAGCTCGCCTCCCTCATCCACGACCGCCCCGGGCTCGCACTGCACGCCCCGCCCACCCTCAGCACCGTCCTCTTCCGGCCCACCCGCGCCACCGACGCCACCGTCGCCGCCGTACGCCGCACCCTGCTCACCACCGGCCGCGCCGTCCTCGGCCGGGCCCGCGCCGACGGCCGCCTCTGGCTCAAGGCCACCCTCCTCAACCCCCACACCCGCCGCGCCGACCTGGCCACGCTCCTCACCCTCGTCGAAACCTTCACCGAAGCCGAAACCCGGGGAAAAACCGAAGCCCAGGTTGAAGCCGAAACCCAGGGAGAAGCCGAAGCCCCGCCCCCGCCCTCATCCGCATCCTCATCTGCATCCGCAACCGCACCGGAAGGACACCCCCCCCCCCCCCCCCCCCGCGCGGGCGGGGCGCGGGGGGGCGGCGGCGCGGGGGGGGGGGGGGGGGGGGGGGGGCGCGGGGGGGGGGGGGGGGGGGGCGGGGGGGGGGGGGGGCGGGGGGGGGGGGCGCGGGGGGGGGGGGGCCGGGGGCGCGGCCGCGGGGGGGGGGGGGGGGGGGGGGGGGGGGGGGGGGCGCGCCGGGCGGCGCCCCGCC
>NZ_JACBYP010000153.1 GCF_018982965.1 Streptomyces mayonensis
GGGCGTGCATCGACGAATGCCCGGTCGACTGCATCTACGAGGGCCCCAGAAAGCTCTACATCCACCCGGACGAATGCACCGAATCGCCGAATCGCCGCATCGCCGAATCCGGGAGTAGAAGGCATGACGTACGTGATCGCGCAGCCCTGTGTCGACGTCAAGGACCGGGCGTGCATCGACGAATGCCCGGTCGACTGCATCTACGAGGGCCCCAGAAAGCTCTACATCCACCCGGACGAATGCGTGGACTGCGGTGCCTGCGAACCGGTGTGCCCCGTGGAGGCGATCTTCTTCGAGACCGACGTACCGGACGGCTGGACCGACTACCGCACCGCGGACGCCGAGGTCTTCAGCGAACTCGGCTCGCCGGGCGGGGCGAGCGCGGCGGGTCTGCTCGCCGCCGACCACCCGCTGGTCTCGGCACAGACGAGGCAGGCCGCGTAGTCGGCGCAGTCCGCGTAGTCCGCGCGCGGCTCATGGTCCAGTCCCGTTCCAGGCCGATTGCAGTGGCCTGGGACACCGTAGGGGCGATGGCGGAAACCTTTCGCTGTCGCCTCTGCGGCGTTTGCGCGCGCCGACCGCGCCCCCGTTCCCCGGAGCACACTCACACAGGAGTTGATGATGGACAGCACGCTCGCGGCCGCCACCGCCGCCACGTCCCTCGCCCCGGACCCGTACCCTCCGGCCGACCAGGGTTTTGTGGCGCCTCTCCATCTGCTGTACAGACCCGAGACGCCCGAGGGGTTCCTGCTGGACGCCACCGCGCCGGCGGAGCAGCATTTCGTCCTCTCCGCCGAACTTCCGCGCGGGCACGCCACGTTCAACGACGGGCCGGGTGACTTCCACGATCTCCTCTTCGTGGCGGAATGCCTCCGCCAGGCCACGCACTTCGCGGCCCACCAGTACTTCCGGGTGCCGGCCGACCGCCCCGCCGTGTTCGTCTCCAGCGGGCTGGACGTCCTCCGCCTCGCACCCTGGCGCGACACCGGCGGCCCGGCCCACGTGTCACTGGACATCACGCTGACCCCGCTCGACGTGGTCCACGGGATACCGCGCGGCCTCGACTGCCGGGGCGAGGTGGCGATCGAGGGCGTGGCCTGCGGGAGTGCCCGGGCGCGGCTGCTGTTCCTGATGCCCAAGGTGTACGAGTCGCACCGCGCTCTGGGACGCCGGGAGAGCCTGTACAGCACCTCGCCCGCCACGCCCCGGGCGGCGGCCGGTACCGCAGGGCCGGAGCCGGCCGCCGTACGGCCCGGGCGGGTGGGGCGGGGCCGGCCCGACAACGTGGTCGTGGGTCCGCCGCTCGGCGCGTTCGACGGGGAGTTCGTGCTGCCCGTGGTGGTCGCGCCGGAGCACGAGGTCTTCCGGGCCCGGCCCGGTGGACACGTACCGGGGCCGGTGTTCCTGGAGGCGTCCCGGCAGGCCACCCTGATCGCCGCCGCGGAACTGCACGGGTTCGAGGCGGCCCACGCGGTGCTGACCCGGTGGCAGGTGTCCTTCCGCGGGTTCGGTGACGCCGACCTCCCGATGACCTGCACGGTCGCCGCCGACGATCCGATGCGCGACGAGGCGGGGCGGCCGTCGGTGCGTACCCGGCTGGCCTTCGGCCAGGGCAGCCGGGTGCTCTGCACCGCCTCCGCCACGCTGCTCCAGGACTGCTGACCGACGCCGCTGACCGACGGCGGGCCGCCACGGGCATCCGCGCGCGCCCGCTCCTTCTTCTCCACCGTGTCTCGTAAGGAGCCCTGTCATGCGCTTCCGGGTACTGGGGCCGGTGAGCCTGGCGCCCCGCACCCCGTCCGCGGCGAAACCGCGGGCGCTGCTCGCCACGCTGCTGACCCAGGCCGGCGAGGTGGTCCCCGCACCCGCCCTGATCGACGAACTGTGGGGAACCGAGCCGCCGCGCACCGCGACGACCACACTCCAGGTGTACGTGTCCCAGCTGCGCAAGGTGCTCGGCGAGGGCGGGTCCGACGAGCGGGCGGGGGCGCTGCTGACCCGGGCACCCGGCTATCTGCTGGAGGTCCCCGAGCAGGAGTTCGACCTGCCCCGCTTCGAGCGGCTGCGCGCCCAGGGCCGTACGACGCTGCAGGAGCGGGACTACGTGCACGCCTCCTGGCTGTTGCACGAGGCTCTCGCACTGTGGACGGGCCCCGCCCTGTCGGGGATACCGCACGGTGTCCGGCTGGAGTCCGCCGCCATCCGGCTCGACGAGCTGCGGATGGATGTCCTGGAGCAGCGGATCCTCGCCGATCTGCGGCTGGGTCGCCACCAGGAACTCGCCGGGGAACTGCTGGCCCTGGCCAACGAGCACCCGCTGCGGGAGAGCGTGCACGGCCATCTGATGGTGGCGCTGTACCGGACGGGCCGCGGGTCGGACGCGCTGCGGGTGTACGGCAGGCTGCGGCACTCGCTGGTGGAGGAGCTGGGCGTGGAGCCGGGGCCCGCGCTGGCCCGCCTGCACGAACGCGTCCTGCGTCGGGACCCGGCGCTGGACTGGCGTCCGGACCGCGAAGGGGGCGGTTCCGCGGGGCGGGCGCCGCACGGCCCTCCGAGTCCGCGGGGGGACCGGGCCGTCGGGTCCGGGGCCCCCGCGGACTCGGAGGGCCGTGTCCACGCGGTCCCGGGCCCGCCACCGCCGGTGCTCCCGGCCGCGACGCCCGGGTTCGTCGGGCGGCACGGCGAACTGGCCCAGGGCGAGGGCGTGTTGCGGGCGGGACCGGACCGGGCACCGGTGCTGGCGGTGTCCGGTCCCGCCGGTGTCGGCAAGACCGCGTTCGCCCTGCATCTGGCGCACCGGCTGGCCGGGCTGTTCCCGGACGGCCAGGTGTTCGTGTCCCTGCGGGGGCCCCACGGCAGTCCGCTGACCGCCGCCCAGGCGGCTGCGGCGCTGCTGCGCCGTCTGGTGGACGAGGTTCCCGGCTCCTGGCTCACCGACCCGGAGGAGGTGACGGACCGGCTGCGACGGGCCCTGCGGGGGCGCCGGCTGCTGATCGTCCTCGACGACGCGGTGTCGGAGGAGCAGATACGGCCGCTGCTGCCGCCCGGCGACACGTCCGCGGTGATCGTCACCGGCCGGCGCGGTCTGCCCGCGCTCGACGCCGCGGAGCACATCGCGCTGGACACCGTGCGCCCGGACGAGGCGGTGGAGCTGCTGATGACCGCCGGCGGGGAGCGGATGGCGCGGGACCCGGTCACGGCCGGGGAGATCGCCCGTCTCTGCGGGTACTTCCCGCTCGCGCTGCGGGTGGCCGCGGCCGCCCTGACGGCCCGTCCGCACACCACGGCGGCCGCGCTGGCGGAACGGCTGCGCGACGAACGCACCCGGCTCGGTGTGCTGCGGGAGGGCGACCTCGATCTGCGGTCGAGCCTGCTGACCGGCTTCCAGGAGGCGGGAGCCGAGCAGCAGCAGGCCTTCCGGCTGCTCTCCCTGGCTCCCGGACCGGACTTCGCGGGGTGGACGGCCGCGGTCCTGCTGGGCACCGGTCCCGTGGCGGGCCGGGAGAGCGCCGAGGAACTGGTCCGGGCCCACCTGCTGGAGGCCCGGACGGACGGACCGGTGCCCCGGTACCGCTTCCACTCCCTGCTGCGCGTCCTGGCCGCGGAACTGCGGGCCGGGGAACCCGACGGCGAACGGACCCGCCGGGACGCGTTGGAGCGGCTGGGCGGGGCGTACCTGGCACTCGCCCGGTACGCCGACCAGCAGTTGGTCCCGGGACGCGAGTGGGGAGAGCAGGAAGACCTGAGCGACCGGGGAGAGCGGGAAGACCGGGAAGTACGGGGAGACCGGGAAGTATGGGGAGACCGACTGGAGCGTCCCGCATCCGCCCTTACGGAGGGGGATGTCGCGGCGGTCGTCGGCACAAGCCCGCTGCGGTGGTTCCGGGAGGAGATCACCGGGCTGGTGGAGACGGTGCGGCAGGCGCACACGGCGGAACTGTGGCCCCTGGTGTGGCAGCTCGCCGGGAGCGCCGCGGGCTACTTCCACGTCTGCGCCGCCTGGGAGGACTGGGAGGAGACCCACCGGCTGGCGCTGGACGCGGCCCTGCGCGCCGGGGACCTGGCGGCGCTGGCCACGGTCCGGTACTCGCTGGGCGACCTCGCCTGGCAGCGCCGCGACGCGGACCGCGCGATGGCCTACTACACCGCCGCCCAGCACGCGTTCGGCCTGGCCGGTGACCGGATCGGCGCGGCGCGCTGCCGGATCGGCGCGGCGGACATCCTGCTGGGCCGGGGCCGGCCCGGGGCCGCCGCGCGGCGCTACGGGCGGGCGCTGGCGCTGTGCTCGGCGGGCGGCGACCTGCGGGGCGGGGTGGCCGCGCTGAACGGGCTGGCCCTGGTCAATCTGCAGCTCGGCCGGGAGGAGACGGCGGCGGCCCAACTGGCGCAGTGCCGGGGCTCGGCGGAGCGCCTGGGCGACCGCCGCTGGACGGAGTACCTCCGCCGCACCACCGTCCGCCTCACCACGCCGACGCCGCATGCGGTGGAAGTCCAGCCCGGCATCTGGCTCATCGCCGCCGCTCCCCACTCCGCCCCGGCCTGACGGACCCGGCACCGGGACCGGCACCCGGTCCCGGTGTCCCGTACCCCGGGCCCCCGGGCCGCCGTGCACGGGGGCCCGGGTGTGCCGTACGCCGGTGGCTTCTCCCGGCTCGCCCGGCCTGCTCGCCCGGCCTGCTCGCCCGGTTTGCTCACCGGCCTGCTCACCCGGCAGGCCCCGCGGCCTGGTGCCTCACCCCGCGGCGCGCCGGCGTCCCGCCTCCGTCCGCCGCGTCCGCAGCAGCCGTCGCCACTCCTCCGCGCTGAACCGCGCGGGTTCGGTCCCGGCGACGAAGTCGTGCAGCACGGCGAGGAAGCGCTCGGGGTCGGCCCGGAACGGGAAGTGCCCCGCCTCCTCGAAGATCTCCAGCCGGCTCCCCGGCATGGACACGTGCCCCAGCCCCGCGTGGAGCGCCGGCACCACCATGTCCCGGCCGCCCCACACCAGCATCGTCGGCATCCCCTGCGTCAGATAGGAGCGGTCGAGCAGCGTACCGACCTGCCCGCGCCAGTCGACGACGGCCCGCAGTGTCCGTACGAAGGCGCTGCGGGAGGTGGCGTCGGGCAGTGCGTCGACCACCCGCAGCAGGTCGGGCGCGTCCACCCCGAGGCCGGTGTCGAGGGCCTTGAACAGCCGGACCCACTGGCTCAGTTGCCAGCGCACCGTGGGCAACTGCAGGGCGGCGAGGAGCAGCTCGGCCCCCGGCAGCGTGGCCGCCCGCAGCAGCGGGGTGACCTGGCGTCCGATGCCTCCGCTCCCGACCAGCGCCAACCGCTCGGTGCGCTCCGGGAACTGGTAGGCGAACTGTGCGGCGACCGCGCCGCCGAGGGAGTGCCCGACCAGGGTCGCCCGCTCGATGCCGAGGGCGCTGAGCAGGTCGCGCAGCCCGTTGGCGTACGCGCCGGGCGAGTAGTCGCCCCGCGGTTTGGCGGACGCCCCGTGACCGAGCAGGTCGGGGGCGACGACCCGGTAGCGGGAGGCCAGGCCGGGGATGATCTCGGCCCAGGTCGACGAGGAGTCCCCGATACCGTGGATCAGCACCACGGCCGGGCCCCTGCCCGCCATCCGGTACGCGTGGCGGTACCCGTGCAGCTCGCGGGAGCGGAGGCGGACCTCGTTGACGGCCACGGCGCGCGGCCCCGGTCGGTACGACCGGGACCACATGCCGGTATGGGCGGTGCCGGACACGGTCAGGCCTCCCGCTCCGCCGGCGCGCTGTCGGTCTCCGGCACGGCGACGGTGTCCGGTACGGCAGCGGTGTCCGGCTCGGCGCTGCGGCCGCGGACGGGACCGTCGCCGGCCGGGCCGTCCAGGTCCGGTGCGATTCCCAGCGACGCCAGAGTGCGCCAGGCCGGGACACCGGTCCGCGCCGGGGCGCGCCACGGGGCGAACCGGGGCGCAGGAGGGCGTGGGGTCTTCACAGAGGGCATGGCAACCGCCTCGGGGTCGGTGTTCGCGCGGATACGGGAGCGTGCGAGGTACAGGTCGGGCGAGACTGCGTGAGCGAGGTGCGTCAGGAGCTGCGCCAAAAGGAGGCCCGGCAGGCCCCCGCCGGGCCTGGCTACTCGACGGACGTGGTGTCCCGCTGGCGCGCGGCCGGCGCCGTGGCCGGCGCACCGGCGACCGGCGTGCGGCCCGCGCCCGCTCCCCGCGCGCGCCCGGTGAGCCGAGCCCGCCCCGTGAGCCGAGCCCGCCCCGCGAGCCGGGCCCGCAGCAGTGACCGCACCAGCCAGGCGCGCATCGCGCCGAGGTGGGCGGGCGAGCCGTGGACGTCGTCGAACTCCTTGAACCGCACCCGGGGCAGGGTCCGCGCGAGCAGGTCCCGCTCCGTACGCGGGATGATCTCGTCCCGGGAACTGACCACGTAGCCGACCGGGATGCCGACGGCGGCCAGGGTCTCGGGGCCGAGCGGGAACTCCGCCAGCAGCGTCCGCAGTTGTTCGCGGCCGGTGGACCCGGTGAGCGCGCACAGGGTGTCCACGGTGACGCCGGGCACGCGGGGCCACCAGGCGGGGTCGGTGAAGAAGCCGGCCACCGGGGCGCCGACGGTGTGGACGCTGCGGATCCGCGGGTCCTCGGCCGCGGCGCGCAGCGCGAGGTGTCCGCTGAAGCTCAGGCCGAGCACCGAGGTGTCCGTGACCCGGGCCCGGCCGGACAGCCGGTCCAGCAGGAAGGGCAGCAGCCGCCAGGAGTCCGCGTGGTAGCGCAGGGTGTTCTCGCCGACGCCCGGCATCTCGGTGACCACGGCCGCGTAGCCGAGGCGGGCGAGCCGGGGCAGCAGGGGCGCCCACTGCTCCTTCACGCTCACGATGCCGCCCGTGATCAGCACGAGGGGCCGCCGGCCGCCGGGTCCGAGTCCGCTCGTCCAGCAGGCGACGGTGCCGCCGGGATGCTCCAGGACCAGCCGCTGGATCCCGCGCCGGCGCCGCCAGTCGTCAAACGTGCGTACGCAGTTGTCCTGGGCCCTCCTGCGGTCGTCGTCGCCGTGGTACGGGAAGCGGGCGAGGGCGTACCGGCGGCAGGCGTCCAGCGGGCGGCCCGCGAAGGCCAGCCGGTCGGCCTCGGCGGTCCACACCCGGGCCCAGGACTCGGGGTGGCCCGGTTCGTCGTTGGTGATCCGCGGCAGTACGGCCGCGACCTGGCGTTCGCCGATGCCCTGGCCGCGGGCGTGCAGCCGGGCGAACTGCTTCAGCTCGTCGAGATGGTTCATGACTCTCCTCCGTCTGCGCCCGGGTTCCGGGGCGCGGCCCCGGGGAGGGGTGCGGCACACGGGCCCTGTGCGGTCCTACGAGGTGCGAAGTCGTCCTGTCCTCACGAGGTGCGGACGGGCGCCCGTGCCGGGAGCGGGGGACGTCCCCCGGCCGGGCTCCCGCCCAGGAACATGCTGTCCACGCCCCCTTGAGCCCCGCTTGCGGACCGCATGACCCCCGGCACAGTGCCTCTCTCGCACAGGGGCCTCTCCGCCCCCGCACCGGGGCCTTCCCGCGCGCCACGCCCCCCGACGCCACGTGCCGGGGCGTGGAGACACGCTCGTCTCCACACCCCGGCACGTGTCACCGGCAGCGGTCCTCCGTCCTCACCAGTCCAGCAGTTCGGCCTCCGCGGCGCCGTCGTCGTCCTCCGGGTCCTCCCCGAGGGCCTCCGCCACGGCCGCGACCACCTTGGGGTCGAGCATCGTGTGCGCGGCCGTGTCCCGCGTACCGCCGAACCCGGTGTTGCTCACCGCGACGCTGACGACGTATCCGCCGTCCACCGAGTCGGTGCGGAACTCCCACTCGACCCCGGTGCCGGGTGCCCCGTCCGGGGCCAGCACCCTCGGCGGTCCGCCGTCGCCGCCGAAACCGAAGTCGGTGAACCGGAAGCGCAGTCCCTGGCCGATCGCCTTGCTGTAGGCCTCCTTGAGTGTCCACAGGCGCACCAGGACGGCTTCCCGCCGATGCGGCGGAAGCCGGTCCAGGAGCCTCATCTCGTACGGTGTGCAGACATGGCGGTGCAGCCCCCTGGTGTACAGGGGGCGGTCCGCCCGTTCGGCGTCCACGCCGATCAGTCCCTTGGTGCTGAGGCCGATCAGCAGCAGGTCCTCCGTGTGGCTGAGACTGACGTCCACCGCGTCGTACCCGCGCAGATAGGGCCGGCCCGTGGGGCCGTACCCGAGTTCGACGACCTGCGGCGGCACGCGCAGCGCCACCGCGGCGGCGAACTTCAGCAGCACCCGGGAGGCGGCGAACCGCGTCCGCACGTCCGGGTGCGTCATGTCCAGGTACCGCTCCCAGTCCCGGCCCAGCAGGGCCCGCAGCCGGGGGCCGCCCGCCCGGTCAGGCCGCCAGTCGGCGAGCCGGGCGTGCAGCACGGCGACCGCGTTCTCCTCGAGGTCGGCGCGGACCCGGTCCCAAGCTCCGTCACGGCCCAGGATGCGGATCGGCTCCCCGAACGAGGGACTTGATGCCGTCCTCCTTCGCGCCGTCATCGAAGTCCTCCAGGGTCTGCTTGAGATCGTCCAGGACGTCGGCGGCGGCCGCGCCGTCGAGGACCCGGTGGTCGAAGGTGAGTCCGAGCCGCATCACGGGGGCGACCGCCACCTCCCCGCCCCGGACGACGGGCCGCTCGACGACACGGCCCGCGCACAGGGTGACCGCGGTGCCGCCACTGGAGTGGAAGCCGTCGACCGGCCGGTGGCCGAGCGAGCTGACCGCGACGGTGCCCAGCACGGCCGGACGCCGGGCCGGGCTGCGCACGGCCGCCGCGAAGGCGAGCCGCCCGAGCGGCGCCGGCAGCCGGTTCAGCAGCCGCACGCCGCGGAACTCGGGAAGCCGGTCGGTGCCCGGCCCCCGGTAGCGTTCGATCCGCTGCTGGATGTCCTCGAGTCCGGCGCTCTCCAGACGGGGCAGCAGCGCGGACAGCACGGTGCGCTCCCCGTCCACCGTGCGGTCCAGCGCCAGTTTGGCGGTCACCTCGGCGAACCGTACGCTGCGCGGTCCGCGCAGCCCGGGGAGCCGGCCGGGGGCCGGCGCCGCGTTGGCCTGCGGGTGGCGGTGGAGCACCCGGCCGGTGGCGTGCAGCAGGTAGGTGACGACCGAGTACCGCCGGCCGGCCGCGCGGGCGGCCGCCCGGTGCGCCTCGACCCGGGTCATGTCGATGTCGGTGTCGAGGTGGACGGGCCGCTGCCGGGCCGCGTGCTCCAGGAAGTACAGGGTGTGCCGGCGCCGGCGCTCGGGGTGGACCCGCGCGGGGGCGGTCACCAGGGCGGGGGCGGCGTCCGGGCCGGGCCGCGGGCCGGTCATGTGCCCGCCGCCAGCCGGTAGATCTCGCTGAGGCTGCGGGCCTCGAGGAGTCGGCCGACGGGCAGCTGACGGCCGGTGGCCTGCTCCAGGGCGGTGACGAGTTTCAGCAGGTAGAGCGAGTCCCAGTCGGGCAGCTGGTCGAGGTCGGCGGAGACCTGGTGCTCCGCGAGCGGCATGCCGAGCTCGTCCCTGACGAGGCGGACGAAGTCGTCGATGGTCTGCATGGGTACGGCCCTCCCGGGCTCGGTGCGGGTCAGAGCTTCTCGAGTGCGAAACCGGACTTGATCCATTTGCTGGACTCGACGGCGACGGCCAGCGCCCGCTGCCCCGCGCCGATCTTCCCCAGCAGCGCCTCGAGCTGGAGGAACGGCAGGGCGTTGCCGTTGTTGCCGGTGTCGGCGACGCAGGACACCTCCACCGCGTCCGGCAGGCCGAGCTGTTCGGCGATGCGCCGGGTCATCCGGCCGGACAGCTGCGGGGGCAGCAGGAAGTCCACGTCCCCGGGGTCCCAGCCGAGGTCCTCCAGCAGTTCCCAGAGGATCTCCAGGGCCATCACCGGGACGGACTCCTCGATGGCCTTGTAGTCCTCGTGCACCGCCTGCCGGTCCTCGTGCCGGTCGGCCATGCCGAACCATTCGATGACCTGGCCGGGCTGCCGGCCGAGGCCGGTGAACCGGTTGAGGACCCCGCGGAGGGCCACCCGGTGTCCGCGCGGTTCGGCGGTGACCACGGCCGCGCCCGCTCCGTCGCCGAAGAGCACGTAGTTGACGAGGTCGCTGGGCGCCGCCCCCGACAGGTCCCAGTCGAGGTCGAGGTGCTTGCTGCAGACGTCGCCGCCGACGACCAGGCCGGCCCGGTGTCCGCCGGCCGTGACGAGGGTGCGGCCCAGTTCGAGCGCCTGTACGGCGCCGGCGCAGCCGGACTGGAGCTGGTAGGTGGGGATCTGGTCCAGGCCGAGCTGGTCGGCGACGTGGTTGACGGTGGCCGGCATCAGGTGGTCCGGGGTCGCGGTGCCCATGACGACGAAGTCGATCTCGTCGGCGGCGACTCCGGAGGCGGTGAGGGCCTGCTCGCCGGCCCGGGCGCACAGCTCGGCCAGCGACCAGCGCGTCTCGCCGCTGGTCAGGTCGCGGGCGAAGTGCCGGGTGCGGGTGCCGATGAAGACGTCGACCCACTCCTCGCTGACTCCGAAGGTACGGGCCAGCATGGCGTTGTCGACGGGTTCGCCCGGCAGGGCGGTACCGACGGCGGCGAGGTACGCCCCGGGTGACGGGGGCGTCGGCGGTGGTGACTGCGATGGCTGCATCGGGCTGCTTCCCTTTCCACGAGCGCCGCTGCGGGCGGCCGGGTGTACGGAGGGCGGGTTCTGCGGACGGCGGGGACGGCCTGTGTGCGGACGGCCTGGTGGCCGGGTCGACGGCCTGGTGGCCGGCTGGACGGACGGCCGGGGTACGGACGACGGGGTACGGACGACCGGGTACGGACGACGGGGTTGGCGCGGGGCGTTCAGGCGACGGCGGAGCCGATCCGGTCCTGGAGGTAGTCGATGAGGTCGCCGACCGAGGAGAGCCGCGGCAGCAGGTCCTGCACGCTCATCGCCTCCAGGCCGCTCAGCCGTTCCTGGAGCCGGTCCTTCAGCTCCATGACCATCACCGAGTCAAACCCCAGGTCCTCGTAGAGCAGGGACAGGCGCGACACCTCGTCGGGGGCGTAGCCGCCGACCTCGGCGACCGCCTCGGTGACAGACCGGGCCACCGGATCGGCCCGGTCCTGACCGGCCGCGGGCAGTACGGCCGTCAGGACCGCCCCGCCGCCCGGCGGAACCGCCCCGCCGCCCGCCCGGTCCGGCCGCTCGGCCTGCCGCAGCGGGGAGGGCGCCGCCGCCTGCGCGGGACCGATGGCGGCCGCCGGGGTGGCGCGGACGGGGCCGCGGGTCCAGTAGCGGCTGGTGCCGGAGAAGGCGTACGGGACGAGCCGCTGCGGTGTGCGCTCCTCCTCCGGGTAGGCGGCGTCCCACCGGGGGTCGACGCCGCTGCGGAAGAGTGCCGCCACCGCCTCGGCGAACTCCGTGCCTCCCGCCCCCTCGGCCGGGACGGGGGCCACGGTGTGCGTGGTCGCGCCGGCGGAGGAGCGCAGGGGGCGCGCCATGCCGGTGAGCACCGGGCACGGGCCGGTCTCCACGAGGTGGGTGGGCCCGGCCTCCAGCAGCCGCGCCATGGCGTCGCCGAACAGGACGGGGGCGCCGATGTGTTCGACCCAGTACTTGGCGTCCATCGGTTCGGCCTCCAGCAGCCGCCCGCGCAGCGTCGAGTACACGGGAAGCTTGGGGACGCCGCCGCCGGTCTCGTCCGCAACGGCGGCGAACCGGTCCAGGACGGGTTCCATCAGCGGCGAGTGGAAGGCGTGCGACACCTCCAGGCGCCTGGTGCGCGTCCCACGCCGGCCGAGCACGTCCTCGATCCGCCCGAGGGCGGCCAGGTCGCCGGAGAGCACGGTGGCCCGGGGGCCGTTCACCGCGCCGACCCCGACGAGCGGTTCGGCGTCGGCCAGTTCGGCGACGTCCGCCAGGGACGCCCGTACGGCGAGCATCCCGCCGCCCTCGGGCAGTGCCTCCATCAGGGCGCCCCGGGCGGCGATCAGCCGGGCCGCGTGCTCCAGCGGGAAGACCTCCGCCATGACGGCCGCGGCGTACTCGCCGACGCTGTGGCCCAGCAGGAGCGCGGGCCGCACACCGAGTTCGGCGAGGCTCGCCGCCAGGGCGTACTCGACGGCGAACAGGGCGGGCTGGGCCCAGCCGGTGCGGTGCACCGCCGGGTCCCCGGCCAGCAGCAGGTCCCGCACCGAGCCGGGCGTGTACGGGGCGAGGGCCGCGTCGGCCTCGTCGAGGAACCGCCGGTACAGCGGCGCGTCCTCGTAGAGTCGGGCGGTCATCGCCGGGTACTGCGAGCCCTGCCCGGTGAACAGCAGCGCCGGCAGCGGCTTGCCCGAGGGTCCGCCGGACAGCCGGGCCAGCACGTCGTCGTCGGTGGCGGCCTCGCGCAGCGTCGCGGCCAGTTCCCCGGTGTCGCGGGCGGGTACCGCGAAGCGGTAACGGTGGCCCGTCCGGGAGCGGTTGCTGCTCCAGGACAGCGGGCCCACCGGTGCCCTGCGGCGCCGTACCGCGTCGGCCTGGACGAGCAGGTTGCGGCGCAGCGCGGCCGTCGAGGGCGCGGTGAGGGTGAAGATTCCGGCGCCCAGGCCCGTACGGCCGCTGCCCGCACCGGTGTTCGCCGGCTCGGGGCGGGCGGCGTGCGGGGGTGCGGACTCCAGCACGGCGTGGGCGTTGGTGCCGCCCATGCCGAAGCTGCTGAGACCGCCGAGGGCCGGCCCGGACCGCAGCCGCAGCGGGGCCTTGAGGAGCCTGAGACCCTGCTGGGCGAGTTTCAGGGCGGGGTTCTCCTTGGCCGCGAAGCGGCTCGCGGGGACCACCCGGTGGTGCAGGGACAGGGCGACCTTGATGAGTCCCGCGATCCCGGCCGCGCCCTCGGTGTGCCCGATGTTCCCCTTGACGGAGCCGATCGCCAGGGGGCGTCCCGAACGGCCGGAGTGCAGCCGGCCGAGCGCCTTGGCCTCGATCATGTCGCCGAGGACGGTGCCGGTGCCGTGGGCCTCGGTGAAGGCGACCTCGGACGGTTCGACACCGGCCCGGCGGTAGGCGGCGGACAGCACCTCCTCCTGGGACCAGCGGTTGGGGGCGGTGATGCCGTTGCTGCGGCCGTCCTGGTTGACGGCGGTGCCGCGGATCACCGCGTACACCGGCTGGCCGTCGGCGACCGCGTCCTCCAGCCGGCGCAGCACCACCGCGCCGACGCCCTCGCCGCGGCCGATGCCGTCGGCACCGGCGCTGAACGGCTTGCAGCGGCCGTCGGGGGCGGACAGCCCGGCCTGGGTGTAGAAGATGCCGAGCGCGGGGGTGAGCGCCACGTTCACGCCCGCCGCGATGGCGGTGTCGCACTCCCCGGAGAGCAGGGCGTTGCAGGCGAGGTGGACGGCGACCAGCGAGGACGAGCAGGCGGTGTCCACGGCCAGGCTGGGGCCCTTGAGGTCGAGGTGGTAGGAGATCCGGTTGGCGGTCATGCAGTAGCCGTTGCCGGAGCCGAGCTGGGCGGTGACACGGGCGTAGTCGGTCATGTGCAGATGGGCCCACTCGTTGCCCATGATGCCGACGAACACGCCCGTGGGGGTGCCCGCCAGCCGCTGGGGCGCGGTGCCGGAGTCCTCGACGGCGCGCCAGGCGCACTGGAGCAGCAGCCGCTGCTGCGGGTCCATCGCCGCGGCCTCGCGCGGGGAGACGGTGAAGAACTCGTTGTCGAAGACGTCCGGGTCGGACACGAATCCGCCCTCGGTCGTGTTGGTGTGGCCCTCCGCCCCGGTGGGCGAGTGGAAGTCACCGGCCGCCCAGCGGCCGTCGGGCACCTTCCCCACGCCGTCACCGGAGCGCATCAGCAGGTCCCAGTAGGCCTCGGCGTCCGGTGCCCCGGGGAACCGGCAGTCGAGGCCGACGATGGCGACGGGCCTCATCGGTCCCCTCCCTCCAGGGCCCCGAACTCCTCCACGATGTGGCCGGCCAGGGCCTCGACGGTCGGGTAGTCCCAGGCCACGGTGGGTTCGAGGACGAGGTCGAAGTCCTCCTCGATGTCACCGCACAGGCTCAGCGCGGCCACGGAGTCCAGCCCGTACTCGGCCAGCGGGACGGTGGGCACGATCTCCGACGGTGTCCGCTTGAGGTACAGGGCGATCCGGTCGGCGAGCCAGCTACTCATCGACTCGACGGTGTGCTCGGCGCGTGTGCGGTCGGTCGCGGGAACGGACATGGTGCAACTCCTCGGTGAAGGTGCGTAGGGGTCCGGCCGGTTCAGCCGGCCAGCGGGGTGTCGTAGAGGTCGTAGCTGCGGCGTTCGTGGAAGCGGCGGAGCACTTCCTCGTGCACCCGGCCCTCGCATCCGGGCGGCAGGTCCGCGGGGCGCTGTCCGAGCCGGCGCGCCAGCCGGTGCAGGGCGGCGGCCACCCAGGCCGGGTCGGCCAGGAACGGGTCGTCGCCGCCCCGCGCGCCGCGCCAGACGCCGAGGACGGAGGCCGCCGCGAGGAACACCGCGTAGCGGTCGGCGAGGGCGAAGCTGGCCGGGCTGGCGAGGGCGGTGCGGTCCAGCGGGGAGAGGCTGAGGCTGTCCTCCTGGAGCTGGCGCAGCTGGTCCAGCATCCGCATGACGAGCGCCTGCACGGCGAGTTCCTCGGGGGAACCGCTGGGCAGGCCGTCGACGGCGGCGACCAGTGAGGCGCTCAGGCTGTCCTTGCCGCTGGCCAGGGTCAGCGCGTCGAACGCGATGCCGGACAACGGCTCCCGGGGGCGGAACAGTTCCGGCGGGGCCTCGTCGCCGGCGAACCAGGCGCGCCGGGCCAGCCGGGACAGCTGCGGGATGATGGTGGCCTGGCAGGCCGCGGAGCCGGCGTGGCCGAGGCTGAGCACGGGCAGGTCGCGGACGTGCTTCTGGAACAGGCCGAACTCGCCCTCGCGGACGTAGAACCGGGCGCCGAGCACGATGGACAGGTCGTACATGGTGTCGGTGAGCATCCTGGGCACCAGGTACTTCACGGCGGCCGCGTACACGCTGGTCTCGTCGGGCAGCAGATGCACCGCCCGGGTGCCCACGGTCGCCATGCTGTCGCAGATCAGCAGATCGAGGAAGACGCCGCCGAGGGTGGCGGCGGCGTGCGGGATCTCCATCACCGGACGCCGGTACAGCTGACGGCCGACGGCGAACCGCACGACGGTGCGCAGGCTGGTGTCGAGGGCCCCGACGGCCATGCTGGGGATGGCGCTGCGGGTGATCTGGAAGGAGCGCAGGGCGAGTTCGACGCCCTGGCCGGTTGCGCCGACCAGGGCGCTGTCGGGGACGGGGCAGTCGGTGAAGTCGAGGCCGGACAGCCGGCAGCCGCGCACACCGACGGCGCTGTAGCGGGGCAGGACCGAGAAACGTTCGGGGTCGAGCTGGTCCCGCTCCGCGAGCAGCACGGAGTGGCTGCGGCTGCCGGGGCCGTCGTCGGTGCGGCTGAACAGGGCGAACGCGGCGGCGCGGTCGGCGTTGTTGATGACCTCCTTGCGGCCGTTGAGGCGGTAGCCGCCGGGCACCGGGTCGGCTCGGAACTCGTTGCGCACGAAGTCGTTGCCGTGCGGCAGTTCGTGGTAGGCGATGGAGACCTTGGAGCCGTCGAGCAGCAGCTCGGACAGCCGGCGCCGCTGCTGCTCGTTGCCGGCCGTCCACACGTTGACGGCCGCCATGAAGGAGGTGACTCCGTAGCCGAGGCCGAGCGCGACGTCGCGCCGGAACACCTGCCGCATCACCCGTACGAGGGTGTCGAGGCGGTCCAGCCGGCCGCCGAGGCCGGTGGGTACGAACTCGGCGTTGAGACCGAAGTCGTCCAGCAACTGCTCTCCGGCGGCGGGGAGTTCACCGGCCTCGTCGGCGGCAAGCAGTCCGGCGGCGCCGAGCGGGTTGGCGGGGTCGTCGGGATCCCCGAACCGTTTCTCGAGATCGGCGATCCTGGCCCGGACGGCGCTCTCCTGCGCCGTGCGCCGGGCCGGTCCGGCGGCACGGTCGGCCGGGACCCCGGCGCCGCGCGGCCCTCGGGCGGCGGTTTCCCTCAGCATGACGTCCCCTCATGGGTGTGTGCGTGTACGTCGGTTCCGCCGGGCGCCCCGGCGACCCGCGGCCCGCCCTCGCGGACGGCTGCCTGCGCCACGTCCCCGGCTGCGGCGGCGGCCGGTGGGGGCTCGGAGGCGAGCCCCGCCCCCGCGGCCGCGCCCGCTCCTTGACCGCTGCCGGCCCGGGAACCCGCCTCCGGGCCGGCAGCACCGGCACCACCCGCAGCACGGCCGACGACGGCCGCGGTCGGGGCGGGGGCGGAGGAGGTTGGGGCG
>NZ_JACBYP010000154.1 GCF_018982965.1 Streptomyces mayonensis
GCGGTGGCGGTTCCGGCGCCGGGGCCGGGGCCGGGGGCGGAACGGAGGCCGCCGCGGGGGCCGACAGCGGCGCGGGGACCGACGGTCGCGCCGGTACACGTGCCGGCGCCGACGGCGGCCCCGTCCCCCAGCGGCGTCTGCGGCCCGCCCTGTGGCTGCTGCTCGGCCTGGCGACCGTCGCCTTCCTGGTGGCCCTGCGTCACCTGGCGTGGCTGGACGGCGCGCCCGACGTCGGGGCCGGGCTCACCGGACAGGAACTCCTGCGGGAGCTGCCCCTGTCCGCGCTGGCCGCCGGAGCCGTGCTGCTCGTGGTGTTCGTCGCGGCCGTGACCCTGTGCGCCACTCCCGACCCGTGGCTGCCCGGCACCGCGCTCGGCGCCGCCGTGCTCGCGCTGCACGCGGCACCCGTTGCCCTGGGCAGAGAACCGGAGCCGGTCGGCGGCGCTGCGTACGCCGGGGCAGCCGGTTTCCTCGCGGACGCGTTGGGGCTGGACGGCCCCGGCCCGGTGCTGCGCTGGGGGCCGCTCGTCCTCCAACTGCTGTGTCTCATACCGCTGTGGCTGCTCCTCGACAGGGTGGGCGACCGGCTGTCCCTGCCGTGGCAGGGACGCTGGGGAGTGCTGTACCTCGCCGCGGTCGGCGGCTGGGTCTGGCGGGAGGAACTCGCGCCGGCCGCGCCGCCGGTCCTCCTGTTGCTGGGCCTCGCCGCGCTGCTCGCGTCGGTGCGCCGCCGGCCCGCCGGGACGGACCGGCCGGCCCTCGCGGAGCTGCCGCCGGCTTCACCGCGTAACAGACCGAACGGCACGTCCAGGCACTGATCGAGCACGGAGCCGAATCGTCTCAGGGGGGAACCGTCGTGCGTCCGCCAGCAACTCCACGGGAGAGATCCGCACCAGAGCCCGCGTCCGGGAAGTACGACCCGGACGCGCCGCAGGCGGACGAGGCTCCCGCACACGACTCGCGCACGCGGGAGGCGCCGACCGCACACACCTCGCGGGACGTAACGACCGAGCGCACGTCGCGGGACGTACCGACCGCGCACACCTCGCGGGACGTACCGACCGAGCGCACGTCGCGGGACGAACCGGCCGCGCACACCTCGCAGGACGAACCAACCGAGCGCACGTTGCGGGAGGAGTCCACCACGCGCACGTCGCAGGAGTCGGCCGCCGAGTCACCGGAGGAGGTCTCCGCCCGGCCGGAACCGGGCGGCGCCGAGCGCGTGGACCGTCCGGCCACCCCGGAACCGCCCGGCTCCGGCTCCGGCTCAGGTGCCGAGCCGCCCGTGTCTGATCCCTCCGACCTCGCCCCCGCCACCCGGCCGGCCCGCGCGGCGGCCGCCTGGCCCGCCGTGCCCCTGCTCACCGCGCTGGCCCTGTGGGTCTACGCGGTACGGCACACCGATGTGTCCGCCCTGGACGACTACGGACTCGTCGGCGCGCTCCACCCTGCCTTCTGGGCGGGCCTCGCCGTGCTCACCGCCGGCTTCTGGTTCACGGTCCGCGACCCGCGCCGCCGGAGCCGCTGGCCCCTCGCCCACGTGCTGGGCCTGCTGGTGATGGAACGGGCCACCCAGGCCCTCCTCTACCCCACCCCGCTGTACGCGTGGGCATGGAAGCACGACGCGGTCGTCGACCACCTGCTGACGTCCGGCGGACTCCAGGGCGCCGACCGGCTCGGCGACATGGCCGTGTACGACCAGTGGCCCGGCTTCTTCGCCGCGCAGGCCGCGCTGGTGCGGCTGCTGGGCGTGGACAACACCGCGATGTACATGGCGTGGTGGCCGCTGGTCTCCAGCGTGCTGCTGCTCCTGCCGCTGCTGCTGATCTACCGGACCTTCACCACGGACCGGCGGCTGATCTGGACCGCCGTGTGGCTGTTCTGCGTCGCCAACTGGGTGGGCCAGGACTACTTCTCCCCGCAGTCCGTCGCGTTCGCCCTGCACCTGGGCGTCCTCGCGATCGTCCTGCGCCGGTACGGCCGTACGGGGGTGCCGGGCACCGCGGGCACTGCCGGTACATCCGGCACCGCGGGCGACGGTGCGGACGGGCGCGGTGTGCGGCAGGGGCAGGCGGTGTGGACGGTGCTGCTCAGCATGCTGGTCGTCGCCGTCGTCGTCTCACACCAGCTGACCCCCGGCATGCTCGTCGTCACGCTCCTGGCCCTGGCCCTCACCCGGCGGCACCGGGACTGGATCCCGCTGATCACGACCGTCGTCATCTTCCTGGCCTGGTGCCTGACGGCCGCCCTGCCGTTCCTGTCCGCCGCCATGCCGGACATGATCCGCTCCGTCGGCGACGTGGGCGCCAACGTCGAGACCGGGTACGGCACCACGCCCACCGGCACCGGAGCGGTGGCGATGTCGTGGGCGGCCCGGCTCCTTTCGGGCTCCGTGCTGCTGCTCGCGCTGGCCGGCGTCCTGCGCCGGCGGGTGCTGAGGCACCGGGCGTTCCCGCTCCTGCTGCTGGCGGCGGCCCCGCTGCCGATGTTCGTGGCGAGCAGCTACGGCAGCGAGATGATCTTCCGGGTCCTGATGTTCATGCTCCCCGGCGCGGCCTTCTTCGCCGCCGCCGCGCTGCTGCCCACCGTCCGCGCGTCGGCCGCCGAGGTATCCGGCCCCGCCAACGCCACCGCGCGCGCGATCAAACGGCCGTCCGCCCCCGCTCGCCGCCGCCGACTTTCCCTGCCCGCTCCGCCGCCCCTCCGGTACGGCGCATGGCTGGCTCCGCTCGTGCTGCTGGCCGGGACCCTGGCGTTCGTGCCGAGCTACTCGGGCAAGGACCGGATCAACTACTTCCCGCCCCGGGAGGTGGCCCTCGTGCAGCGGCTCTTCGACCAGGCACCCGACGACTCCCTGGTCGTCGCCGCCAACCGTAACTACCCGCTCGCCTACGAGCAGTACTGGCGGGTCGACCACTACTGGTTCCTCGACGACGACCGGCGCCACGTCGACGAGATCGTGCGCGATCCGGCCGGTGTCCTCGCCCGCGACATGGCCGCGGTGGACCCACCGGCCCGCGCCTACTTCCTGCTCACCCAGGGGCAGGTCGCCAACTCGGAGATGAACGGGCAGCTGAACGAGGCCCAGTTGAGACGTGTCCGGGAGTCCGTGGCCGGCTCGCCGCGCTTCGAGCGCGTGGCGGAGAACGGCGCGGGCGTGCTCTACGTACTGAAACCGGCGAGCTGAGGGGGCGCGCACCATGACACCGCAGGACCTCATGATCCGCATGCTGCCCCCGTTCGGCGGCTGGCTGGCGCTCGCCTCGCTCGCCCTGCCCGGCGGCTCCCCGCTGCGCGGTGCGGCCGTGGCCGCGTTCCTGGCCGTCGGTCCGGGCGCCGCCCTGGTCAGAATCTGCGGGCCCGCGCTCGGGGCGCGCAGCGCCGAGGGCCCCGTCGAGGACACCTCCGAGGACACCTCCGAGGGCACGGACGAAGCCGGGGACGCGGCCTTCGCACACCACTCCGACCTTCTCGAACGGCTGATGCTGGCCGTCCTGTTGAGCGTGAGCGTCGCGATACTCCTGGCCACGGTGCTGATCGCCGCGCACGCCCTGAGCGGGGACCGCGTCCTGCTGACGCTCACCCTGCTGACCACGCTCGCCGCGTTCTGCCCGGCCCTGCGTGCCCGCCCGGCGCCCGGGACGGCGCCGGGCGCCGCGCCGCCGACATGGAAGGGTTCCACTCTGTGAGGTTCGCCCGCCCCGGCCGCCGCGCCCACGCGGACCCGACGACCGGCCAGCACCGCCGCCCCACGCGCCCCACCAGCACCCGCCTCAAAGGCCCCGGCGATCCCCGCAGGCGCCGCCTGCTGATCACCTCCGTGACGGCGATCTGCGCGGTCCTCGTCGCGGTGCTCGCCCTGCGCGACGCCTCCGGCCCCTCCGACCCGGCCGGCGGGGCCGGAGGGGCCGGTGACCCGGGCTGCCGACCGACCGCGCTCCTCGAACCTCCCTGCGGCGCCTGGTTCGGCGCCTTCGTGCCCCACGACAAGGCCGACCTGGCCGACAAGGTGGAGGAGTACGAGAGGCACGTCGACCGCAGGCTCGACATCGTGTACACGTACCACGACATGTCCGCCGTCACGGAGACCCGTCTGGAGGGTCAGCTGCTCACCGAACAGGAGCAGCAGGTCGGCGAGGACCGCATGCTGCTGCTCTCCTGGGAGAGCAAGTGGTGGGGCGGCACCGCGGCCCAGCAGCCCACCTGGAAGGAGATCGCCGCGGGCGAGCTGGACGAGGCCGTGATCGACGCCCAGGCACAGCGCGTCAAGGAGTACGGCGAGCGCACGGGCAAGAAGGTGTTCCTCTCCTTCGACCTGGAGATGGACACCCGCACGCCCGACAACGGCACCCCGGCCGACTACGTCCGCGCCTACCGCCACATCCACGACCGGTTCCGGGACCTGGGCGTCGACAACGTCGTGTGGACGTGGATCATCACCGGCTACCTGAACCACTCCGACCTGTTCGAGCGCATGTACCCGGGCGACGGCTACGTCGACTGGATCGGCTACAACCAGTACAACTACTACCGCTGCCACAACACGGAGTGGCTGAGCTTCGCGCAGACCCAGTACGCCAGCCACGACTGGATCCGCACCCACATCTCCGACGACAAACCCCTGATGCTCTCGGAGTTCGGCAGCGCCTCCGACGCGGAACGCCCGCAGCGGCAGGCCGACTGGTACGCGCAGGTGCCCCGGGTGCTCAAGGACCTGGACGGCGTCAGGGCCGCACTCCAGTGGAACTACCGCGACCCGGGACCGCACTGCGACCTGGCCGTGGCCAACGACCGGGCCTGGGCCAGCCTGCGGAAGGCGGCCGCCGACCCCTACCTCAACCAGCCGCTCGAACGGGAGGGAGGGTGAGACGGACGGAGTGAGAGGCAGCGAGAGGGGAAGCGAGAAAGACGGGCCCGCCCGCCTATCCGGCGAACTCGGGTCCCCGCAGCATCGCCCGCCCCCGCCGGTACCACCGCCACGCCACCGTCTTCGGACCGTCGCGATAGGGGGCGGTCCGTACGCCCCCGCCCGCCAGCCAGGTCTCGACGTCGGCGACCGTGTGACCGCGCCGCACGATGAGCCGCGCGATGCGGTACCGCTCGTCGTACTCCGAACTGAGGGCGTGCCGCACGGCCGTCGCCGTCTCGTACCCGGCGCGGGCCGACCACGACCGCACCCTCGCGCTGTTGTAGCCGTGCGGGTAGGCGAGGTGGCGTACCGGGTGCCCCAGGGCGTCCTCCAGTACGGCCTTGGACGTGCGCAGTTCGTACGCCAGGTCCTTGCCGGGCAGGGTGTCGAGCTGGGCGTGGGTGACGGTGTGGCTGCCGACCTCCATGCCGGAACGTTCCAGCCCGGCCACCGCGTCCAGCGTCATCATCGGCGCGGGCGGCAGCAGACTGCGACCGCCCGGCACGAGGGCCCCGGTGGTCAGATAGGCGGTGGCGGGCAGCGACCGTGCGGCGAGCGCCTCGGCGGTCGGACCCGGCAGGTCGGCGAAGCCGTCGTCGAAGGTGAGCAGCACCGGGCGGGGCGGCAGTGGCGCCCGGCCCGCGAGATGGTCGGCGAGCACGCCGATGGTGACGGGGGTCCGGCCGCTGTCGACGATCGCGTCCAGGTGGGCGGCGAACGTCTTCGGCGTGACGGTGAACTCGGCGATCCACGCGGGCGGATCGTCCATCACCGCGTGGTACAGGAAAACGGGGACGCAGCGCCCGCCGCCCGGCTCCGACCCGTTCCCCGTGTCTGCCCCGGCACCGCTCATCGGGCCTCCGCTGGTCGGGCTTCCGCTCACCGGGCCTCCACTGGTCGGGCCTCCGCTCTTCGCCCCGCCGCTCACCGCGCCCCCACTCCTCTCGCGCGCCGCGCACGGCGGGCCCGCAGGTAGCCGACGGGGCCGTACAGCATGCCCCGGCGCTGCAGCCGGGCCAGGCGGCGCGGCCAGGGATGCGTTCGGGAGCCGTACCCGCCCGGCGCCGCCCCTCCCCGGTCCCGGCCTCCGCCGCCGCCCCTGTCCTCGCCCCTGCCTCCGCGCCCGCCCCCGTCCCTGTCGGCGCCGGAAGTGCGTACGGCGGTCAGTGCGCGCGCGTGGGCCAGCCCGCCCGGCACCCGCGCGAGGAAGGCCGGCAGCAGGGCCGGCCGGTCGACCAGGATCGCGGTGAGGTACGCGGTGAGCCCCGCGCCGTAGCCGTACGCCTGGGTCTCCAAATCCCGCCAGGTCTCCCGGTGGTGGTGCCAGACCAGCGCCCGGGGCGTGTAGCGCAGCCGCCGCCCGTGGGCGAGGACGCGGACGAACCCGTACAGGTCGTCGCCGCCGCGTGCGGGGGTGCCCGCTCCGGTCGCCGGGTCGAAGCCGCCGACCGCCCGCAGCACCTCCGTACGGAACGCCATGTTGGCGCCGGAGCCGAAGCGGCCCGCGGTGAACGGGAACAGCGGCTCGTCGGCGGGCGGCTGCGCCGGGTCGTACGTGCGCGGAGCGAAGCCCTTGGCGAAGCCGCCGTGGCTCTCCAGGAGCACCTGCGCGGGAGTGCGCAGCCGGGCGGGCAGGATCAGGCCCGTGGCGCAGCCCAGGCGGGGGTCGGCGGCGAAGGGCGCGGTCAGCTCGGTGAGCCAGCGCGGATCGGCGACCACGTCGTCGTCGGTGAAGGCCACCACCTCGCCGCGCACCGCCTCAAGACCCCGGTTGTGCGCGACGGCGAGGCCGGGCACGGGCTCGCACACGTACCGCACGCGCCCGGCGTACTTCTGCTCGACGAGGTCCCGGGCCGAGCCGGTCACCGGCGCGTTGTCGACGACGACGACCTCGAAGTCCGGGTGGTCCTGCGCGAGCAGGGAGTCGAGGGCGCGGGCGAGCTGGTCCGCGCGTTCCCGGGTGGCGACCACGACACTGGCGGCGGGCGGCACGGGCAGCGCCGCGGGCGGTGCGGTACGGGGGAGCCGCCGTGCGAGTGGCGCCAGTACCCGGACCGGGTCCGCGCCCTCCGGTACCTGGCCGAGCAGCGTGCCGACGGGTACGCCCGCCCGCCGGACCAGGACGAACACCGAGCCGGACGCGACCGGCGGACTGCCGGGCCCCGGTCTGAGCACGGCGCCGCCGCCCTCCGCGCCGCCGCCCTCCGCGCCGTGGCCCCGCGGACCGTCACCCTCCGGACCACCACCCCCCGCACCGTCACCGCCCGCGCCGGTGGCGTCGTCGAGGTCCAGTTCGGCCACCTGTACGGGCCCGAGGCCCAGGAAGCCGGCTATCTCCCGCTGTGTCTTCTCCCGCTGTTCTTTCTCCCGCCGCGCACGCCGTGAACCGGCCATGCCCCGCCCCCTCGTGGTAGCCCCTCGTCATGACCGGCGCAGCCGGGCCGCGCCCCTCAACGTGCGTGCCGCCAGCGACGCCAGCCGGGGCCGTTCGCGCACGAAGCCGTGCGCGCGGCGGGCGGGTTCGCGGCCGAGCCGGTGCAGCGCGGCGCCCACCCCAGGACGGGTCGCCGCCCCCTCGTACACGGGCAGTTCGCCGGTCTTCAGCGAGTCCTTGTACTCGGCGGGTCCCCTCCCCATGTCGAGCAGCCCGATGCCCTCGGCGGCAGCGGCCCGGGCCATCCGCAGATGCAGCACGAGACCCGGCGAGTACTTCCCGAACTCCGGGTCGTACGCCGGGAACCAGCAGGCCAGAACGGTCGCCGAGCGCAGCCCGAAGTGCGCGGCGACCGGCCGGCCCCCGGCGTAGAGCACGGACAGCGTGCCCGTGCACTCCGGGGCGCGGGTCTCGGCCAGCCGCGCGACGAGCCGGCTGATCCACTCCTGCGCGAAACGGTCCCGGCGCCCCGTCCTGCGGTACTGCGCCGACTTCCACTCCATGAGCGTGCGCAGCGCGGCCGGATCGCGCTCGTCGAAGACGAACCGCACGTCCCCGACCTGGCGGCCGAGCCTGCGCTCCTTGGCGAGGGTCGTCTTCAGAAACTTCGGTGAGCGCTCGCGCAGAGCCTCCTCGTACGCCTCGTAGCCCTGTCCCACGTCGATGACGTAGGTGGTGTGCTCCTCGGCCGCGTAGGGCACGAGGAGTTCCTGGCCGGCCTCGAGGTTGTCGAAGGCGAGGCTCGACAGGGAGCAGGCCCGCAGCAGTTCCCGCGGGTGCGGGGCGAAGTCCTGGCGCAGGACCGCGCCCTGGCAGTCCGAGACGCCGAGCCCGATCGCCCGGCCCTGGCCCAGCGTTCCGCGCTCGTGCGGCAGGAAACCGGCCGCCTCGCCGCCGTCGTACACCACCGCCACCCGCGCCCGCGGCCGCACCCGGCCCACGACGCCGGTGAACTCCGGCTCCATGAACGGGTTGCGCGGCGCCTGTGACTTGGCGCGCAGCTCCCGCCAGTGCTCCCGTTCCCCCTCGCCCAGCTCCTCCGGCCTGAGCACACGCACACGCCCGCTGTTCAACCCGACCCCCCGATCAAGTCCCCCCGGACCACGGCCCTGAACAACAGGAAGGTACCTCCGAGGGGAGCCCCGGGGGTAGGTAGCCCACCATGTTGTTGCCAACCGGTGCACAGGCCTTCAACCGGCTTTAGCAGATGATGCGCCAGGTTTCGGACACGTACGGCAGTGTCCTCGGGCGCCTTCGAACGCACTCGCCACGTCCTCGTTCGGAAGCGGTCGCGGGTGAGTCGGACAGGTGCGGTGTCCGTATTCTCTGATCATGGACCGCACCGCATACTCCCTCGTCGCCACCGACCTCGACGGCACGCTGCTCCGCGGCGACGACACCGTCTCCGACCGGTCGCTGGCCGCGCTGGCGCGGGCCGCCGAGGCGGGTGCGCGGCACCTCGTGGTGACCGGACGGCCGGCGCCCCGGGTGCGGCCGCTGCTCGCCGCGCTCGGCTGCACGGGACTCGCGGTGTGCGGCCAGGGGGCCCAGGTGTACGACGCCGGTGCGCACCGGATGCTGTGGTCGGTCACCCTGGACCGGGAACTGGCCGAGACCGCGCTCGGCAAGATCGAGGCCGAGGTGGGCCAGGTGCACGCCGCCGTCGACCAGGACGGCGTCGACGGCCTCACCCTGATCGAGCCGGAGTACCTGATGTCCCACCCCACGCTGCCCGCGGTGCGGGTCGGGCGGCGCGACGACCTGTGGCGCACCCCGATCAGCAAGGTGCTGCTGCGCCACCCGGAGCTCGGCGACGACGCGCTGGCGGCCGCCGCGCGCGCGGTGGTGGGCTCCCTCGCGACGGTCACGATGTCGGGGCCCGGCACGGTGGAGCTGCAGCCCTGCGGCATCACCAAGGCGACCGGCCTGGCGCTCGCGGCCGAGCACCTGGGGGTGACCCGGCGGCGGACGATCGCCTTCGGGGACATGCCCAACGACATCCCCATGTTCGACTGGGCGGCCCGCGGGGTCGCCATGGCCGACGCCCACCCGGAACTCAAGGCGGTCGCCGACGAGGTCACCCTCACGAACGAGGACGACGGCGTGGCCGTCGTCCTCGAGCGGGTCTTCGGTGCCTCTGCCCGTCAGGGGCCGGGGCACCCGTGACGCACGGTGCGGCTCAGTACGCGCTGAAGACGTTGTCCATCGAGCCGTACCGGTCCGCCGCGTAGTTGCAGGCGGCGGTGATGTTGGCGACCGGGTCGTACGGGTCCCAGGAGGTGCCCTCCACGTGGTACGCCTGGAAGGTCGGGTCGATCACCTGCAGCAGGCCCTTGGACGGGGTGCCGTTGACGGCGTTGATGTCCCAGTTGTTGATGGCGAGCGGGTTGCCCGACGACTCCCGCATGATGTTGCGGTGGATGCCCTCGTAGGTGCCGGGGATGCCGTGCTGCGCCATGACGTCGAGCGACTCGCGGATCCAGCCGTCGAGCGTGTCCGGGTACGCCGTCGCCGCCGTGGTGGCGGTCGTGGCGGCGGCCGGGGTGGCCGCGGAGGCGGTGGTGGCGCCGATGAGCGGCAGCGCGAGCACCGCGGCACCGGTGCCGGCCACGGCGAGCTTCCGGGCGAGGCGGTTGGTGCGGGCGTGACAGATGTGACTGATGGCAGACATGTGGTGTCCCTCTCCTTACGCCTGCGAGGTGAGCTGTCGGGTTCGGGCGGGGAGGTGCCCGGCCGTGTCCCTGACGGGTACGGCTTCACCCCGAGCCGCTCCGGTGGTGACCGGTGCGGCGACTTACCTGGGTCCCCCGCTCCTGCCGGCGAGTGTGTTGGGTGGATGACGGTGCGATCGGGCGGTGGCAGGATTCGGCGTCCGCCCGACAGGCCGGGAACGTATGCGAGAGCACATGTCCGGAACAAGTGCAGGTGTCACCCAACGAGCATGTTGACCTTGGTCTGAGGCATTTGGTGCCCTTGATCCTTTGCGTCTGCCAAGCCCCAACTGGCTTGCGGGGCAAAGGGAGGGCACAGGTTGCGGCGGGGTTGCTCCGAGGCGGTGACGAGTGAGTCAACTCACCCGGCTCAACAAGTGCGGCAAAAAGGGCATTCGACTCAACTGGGCTTCAATCGAACGCCGGTCGGGGCGGGCTCTCCGCCGAGTGGGTGATGCACTCGGAGTGCGCTCCGTCGGGAGGGGTGATGGGATCTTCTGCGGCGGCCGCCGGTCCGTCCGCGCCCCTCTCCGCGCGCCATGGCCATATCGTTCAATATCTGCTCATATCACCTGATCAAAAACATACCGTGCATGATCCGATACCGACCGGCCTGCAACGGTGGGCGCTAGCGGTGATCGAAAGGTGACCGGATACGCTGACTCGAGTGGTGGCAGCGACCTATCGACATACCAGGTAATCGCCAGTAGACACCAGCAGACAGGAGACCCCTCGTGACCGTCGTCGGGCCGTTCGGGCTGAGCGTGCGGGACCAGGCTCTGGAAGCCGATGTCCAGGCCGGATTGGTCGCGGTCGAGGAAGGGTTGCTTGAGGCAACCAAGAGTGAGGTCCCGTTCATCACGGAGGCCGCCCAGCACCTGGTGCGAGCGGGTGGCAAACGGTTCCGGCCGCTGCTGGTGATGCTCTCGGCCCAGTTCGGCGACCCCTACGCCCCTGGCATCGTGCCCTCGGCCGTGGTCGTGGAGCTGACCCACCTCGCCACGCTGTACCACGACGACGTGATGGACGAGGCGGCCGTGCGGCGCGGCGTGTCCAGCGCGAACGCCCGATGGGACAACTCGGTCGCGGTCCTCACCGGGGACTTCCTCTTCGCCCGCGCCTCGCAGATCCTCGCCGACCTCGGGCCCGAGGCGGTGCGGGTACAGGCTCTCGCGTTCGAGCGGCTGGTCACCGGCCAGATCCTGGAGACCGCGGGACCGCAGGACGGCCGCGACCCGGTCGACCACTACCTGGACGTGCTGGGCGGCAAGACGGGCTCGCTGGTGGCGGTCTCCTGCCGCTTCGGCGCGATGATGTCCGGCGCCGACGAGACGGTGGTGGACGTGCTCACCCAGTACGGCGAGCGGCTCGGCGTCGCCTTCCAGCTCGCGGACGACGTACTCGACATCGCCTCCGACTCCCACGAGTCGGGCAAGACGCCCGGCACGGACCTGCGCGAGGGCATCCCGACCCTGCCGGTGCTGCGGCTGCGCGAACGCGCCGAACGGCTGGGACTCGCCGAGGACGTCGCCCTCTCCGACCTGCTCGCCTCCGACCTGAGCGACGACGCCCGGCACGCCGAGGCGCTGCGGCTGCTGCGGGCCCACCCGGCGCTGGAGCAGGCCCGGCGGGACACCGTCCGGTACGCCAAGGACGCCCGGGCGGCGCTGGCCCCGCTGCGGGAGTGCGAGGCGAAGGTCGCACTGGTGGAGCTGTGCGACGCCGTGGTGCACCGGGCCGGTTGAGCCGTGGTGCACCGGGCCGGTTGAGCCGTGGTGCACCGGGCCGGTTGAGCCGTGGTGCGCCGGGCCGGTCGAGTCGTGGTCATGGTGTGCCGGGCGGGTTGAGCCATGATGCACCGGGCGGGTTGAGTCATGGTGTGCCGGGCTGGCTGAGCCGCGGTACACCGGGTCGGCTGAACGGCCCCCCGTGCCCACCGCCCGCCGCCGTGTCTTCCGCCGCGCCGTCCGGTCCGCTGTGACCTGCGTCACGGGCGTGGATGCCGCCCGTACCCGGACGGCGTGTTCGACCCCTACGGGCCGGTGTGGTGTCGAGCCCTGCGTGTCATCCCGTAGGAGTAGGCGGAGTTGAGTCCGCGGTCTGACGATTCCGCTCCGGTGATTTGGTCAGATGGACACCAAGGAAAAACACCAATCCTCACCGATTCGGGTGAGAATGGCGGCTCACGGGTAGCAGTGCGCGCACGGGCGAAGGAGTGCGGGACCGCGGGACAGCCGCCGCCGACGACGGAGGTAGGGCACACATGGCACCGATCGATACCGACGACAACACCACCGCCGGGGAGGGCGAGGAGCTGCGGGCCGGACGGCGCAGGGCCGCGCGGTACGTGGTCCCGGTCGCGGTGATGGGAGTGGCGGCCGCGACGATCGGGCTCGTCCCCGCGCTCGCCGACTCGGGAGACCCCGACCTGCCGAAGGTCACGGCCGAGCAACTCCTCCAGAAGATGGCCGAGTCGGACACCGAGCAGCTGTCCGGCACGGTCCGGATCAACACCGACCTGGGCCTGCCGGACCTCGGCGGCCTGGAGAGCGGCCTGATGTCCGGGATGTCCGGCGGACCGGGCGGTGGCGGCAAGGAGGACGGCTCGGCCGCCGACCCGTCGGCCAGGCTCACCGAGCTGGCGTCCGGCAGCCACACGCTGCGCGTCGCGGCCGACGGCCCCGACAAGCAGAAGGTCTCCCTGCTGGAGGACGCCGCCGAGTACAGCCTGATCCACAATGGCAAGGACGTCTGGGGCTACGACAGCGAGTCCGACGAGGTCTACCACTCCGCCGCCCCCGAGGGCACCGAGCAGTCCCGGAAGGACGTGCCGGCCACTCCGAAGGACTTCGCCGAAGAAGCACTGAAGTCGGTCGACGACACCACGTCCGTCACGGTCGGCGGCACCGCGCAGGTGGCCGGCCGGGACGCGTACCGGCTCGTGGTCGAGCCCAAGCAGGAGGGGTCCACCGTCGGCGCCATCACCGTGGCCGTGGACGCCGAGACCGGTACGCCGCTGAAGTTCACGCTGACCCCCGCGAGCGGCGGCGCCGCGGTGGTGGACGCGGGCTTCACCAAGGTCAGCTTCGACAAGCCGGACGCGTCGACGTTCGACTTCACCCCGCCCGAGGGCGCGAAGGTCACCGAGGGCGACGAGGCGGCGAAGGCACCGGAGCACGGGCGCAAGGGCGACCGCGGCCCCGGCAGGGGCACGCCCGGCAAGGCCGAAGCGTCCGGCATGGAGGGCATGAAGGTCATCGGTGAGGGCTGGAACTCCATCGCCGCCTTCGACACCGGCGCCAAGGGCCTGCCCGCGGGCGCGGCGGGCGGCGACCTGGACGGCATGGGTGACCTCGGAGGCTTCCTTGGCTCCCTCGGCGACCAGGTCAAGGGCGACTTCGGCTCGGGTACGGTCTTCAAGACCCGCCTGGTCAACGCCCTGATCACGGACGACGGCAAGGTCTACGCCGGTGCGGTCACCAAGGACGCCCTGGTGAAGGCGGCCGACGCCGCGAAGTAGCAGCAGGGACGGCCGCGGGGCACGGCCTGCCGGGTTCCGCGGGGCGAGGAGTCACCGAGCCCCGCGGGACGAACGCATGAAGAGAGGGAGCCGATGGCCGAAGTGTCCGCCGCGGAGCCGGAGAGCCGGGACCGGGAGAGCGCGGACGGCGCCGTCATCGCCACCCGCGCGCTCACCAAGCGCTACCGCGGCGGACAACTCGCCGTCGACGGTCTCGACCTGACCGTCCCGGCGGGCAGCGTCTTCGGCTTCCTCGGCCCCAACGGCTCCGGCAAGACCACCACCATCCGCATGCTGATGGGCCTGATCGAACCCACCTCGGGCAGCGCCCGGGTGCTGGGCCGGCCCATGCCGCGCGCGGCCCGCACCGTACTGCCCCGGGTCGGCGCCCTCATCGAGGGCCCGGCCCTGTACGGCTTCCTCTCCGGCCGCGACAACCTGCTGCGCTACGACGCCGCCGACCCGACCGCCGACCCGCGCACCCGGCGCGCCCGGGTGTCGGCGGCGCTGGACCGGGTGGGCCTGGCGGCCGCCGCGGGGAAGAAGGCCAAGGCGTACTCGCTCGGCATGAAGCAGCGGCTCGGCCTCGCCGCGGCACTGCTCCAGCCGCGCCGCCTGCTCGTCCTGGACGAGCCCACCAACGGACTCGACCCCCAGGGCATGCGCGAGATCCGCGCCCTCGTCCGCGAGCTGGCCTCCGACGGCACCACCGTCTTCCTCTCCTCCCACCTGCTGGACGAGATCGAGCAGGTGTGCACCCACGCCGCCGTGATGGCCCAGGGGCGACTGATCACCCAGGGCCCGGTCGCCGACCTCTCGGCCGGGGCGCGCGGCAGGCTGGTGGTGACCACACCGGACCCGGGCGACGCGGCGCGGGTGCTGAAGGAACAGGGCGCCGGGGACGTCGTCGTCGCCGAGGACCGCGTGACGGCGGAAGCTCCGGACCAGGACCTCGCCGAGGTGAACGCCGCCCTCGTCGCGGCCGGTGTCCGGGTCCGCGGCTTCGGCCTGGAACGGGCCTCCCTGGAGGACGCGTTCGTGGCGCTGACGGGAGAGGGGTTCGATGTCGCGGGCTGAGCCACAGACCCGGAACGGGCCGGACGGGCCGGACGGAACAGGTGGGCCGAATGAACCGGACGGGCCGGACGGAACAGATGGGCCGGTCGGTCCGGTCGGTCCGGGCGGGTCGGAGGGACGGGCCGGAGGGCCGGCCGCGGGGCGGGCACCGCGACCGGCGTGGGCCCTCGGGCTGCTCCGCAGTGAACTGCTGACCACCTTCCGGCGCTGGCGGACCCTCGCCCTGCTGGGCGTGCTGGCGGCCGTGCCGGTCCTGGTCGGCATCGCCGTGAAGATCGAGACGAGCGACGGCTCCTCACTGGGCGGTGGCGGTGGCGGAGGCGGCGGGGGACCGGCCTTCATCTCGCAGATCAGCAACAACGGTCTGTTCCTGGTCTTCACCGCGCTCGCCGCGACCCTCCCCTTCTTCCTGCCGATGGCCGTGGGCGTCGTCGCGGGCGACGCGATCGCGGGCGAGGCGAACGGGGGCACGCTCCGCTACCTCCTGGTCGCCCCGGCCGGGCGCACCCGGCTGCTGCTCACCAAGTACACGACGGTGATCCTCTTCTGCCTCGCGGCCACCCTGGTGGTCGCGGCCTCGGCGCTGGCGGTCGGGGCACTGCTGTTCCCGGTCGGCGACCTGACCACCATCTCCGGCACCCGGATCACGTACGGCGAGGGCCTGGGCCGGGCGCTGCTGATCGCCCTGGTCGTGGCCGCCTCACTGATCGGCGTCGCGGCCCTGGGCCTGTTCGTCTCGACGCTGACGGGCAGCGGCATCGCGGCGATGGCGACCACGGTCGGGCTGCTGATCACGGTCCAGATCCTCGACCAGATCCCGCAGCTGCACGCGCTGCACCCGTACTTCTTCTCGCACCACTGGCTGTCCTTCGCCGACCTGATGCGCGAACCGGTCTACTGGGACGACCTGATGAAGAACCTCGGTCTCCAGGCCCTCTACGCTGCGGTCTTCGGATCGGCGGCCTGGGCGCGGTTCACGACGAAGGACATCACCTCGTAGGTTGCGTGACCTCTGGAACGAGCCTGTGACACCTCGGTGACGTGAGAATCGCCGGGGAGCGGAGAGACTCGACAGTAGGTGCACGACAGACAGTAGGTGCACGACAGGCATGACAGGCTCTGGACGGTACGGAGATGCGGACCGCCGACGGAAGCCGCCGATGAGTGGGGGAACGATGTCTCGACTCGGCCGCGACGAGCGGCGCGATCACGAGGGTGCCGGACGCCCGGCCGATCGCGCGGCGACGCCGATCGACGTCAGGGTGCCGGGCGGCGGGTCCGGCGCGGACAGTGCTTCCGTCGACGGTGCGACGGTCGTCGCGGCTCCCGGCGAGGAGATCCAGCACGCCGTGCTGAACCACCTCCACCGCCTCGCCCTCGCCGCCGGGCGCCCCGTCCTCGCCACGATCCACGACCGGCGCGTCGGCTACTCCGTTCCGCTCACGGTCGATCCGGACGGCGCGAGCCGGCTCACGGGGGACCCGGTGCCGACGACGCCCGAGGAGGCAGCGGCGCAGCCCGGGGAGCCTGCGGCGCCCGGGGAGGCGAAGGCCGCGGCGGCCGTCCCGGGGGAGGTCCCGGAGGCCGAGGCGGCGGCTCCGGAGGGGGCGGCGGG